>QYZZ01000013.1 GCA_003838145.1 Tindallia sp. MSAO_Bac2 | reverse complement strand
TATTAAACTGAGCCATGATTCATCCTCCTCGGTTTGGTATTTGCTTGACACTTATATTCTAACCGAGGAAATGAGTTTGTGGCTCATTTTCTTTTTACACCATTATACGGACTTAATCGGTATATCAAAGAGACTAATTAATGTAGCTAACATGTTTATTGGTAAATATACAGGTGGACTTGGCATTGTATCCATTGCAGTGTGTATGTTTTTTGCCGCAATTTCCGGGTCAGGACCAGCCACTGTTGCTGCTATTGGTGGAATAATGATACCTGCCATGGTCGAGAAAGGGTACGACAGGAAATTTGCTTGTGGTCTTAATGCAACAGCTGGAAGCGTTGGAGTTATAATACCGCCAAGTATTCCTATGGTAATGTATGGTGTCACAACGGGAGTATCCATTAGTACGATGTTTTTGGCTGGTTTTTTGCCAGGTGCCCTTATAGGTCTTACTCTTATAACTTGGTGTTATATTTCTTCAAAGAAAAACGGCTATATTGGAGATCAAAAAGTCTACACAACGAAAGACAAAGTTGATGCAGTTTGGAATGCAAAATGGTCTTTGCTTGTTCCTGTTATAATTCTTGGGGGTATTTATGGCGGTGTGTTTACGCCGACTGAAGCTGCTGCTGTTGCGGTTATATATGGTTTTTTAGTGGGAACATTTATTCACAAAGATCTAAAAATCAAAGAGATACCTGAAGTATTGGCTAATTCAGCACTTACCACAGCAACTGTTATGATAATTGTTGGTACAGCAACTACTTTTGGAAGGATATTAACTCTCGAACAAATTCCTGTACAAATAGCCACAGCAATTACCAACTTTTCGAGCAACCCATATATTGTACTTTTGTTAATTAATATTTTACTCTTATTTGTCGGATGTTTTATGGAAACAACTGCTGCAATTATAATTTTAGCACCAATATTATTGCCTGTCGCTACGGCGATAGACATACATCCTGTGCATTTTGGTATTATTATGATAACTAATCTGGCAATAGGATTTATTACCCCGCCGCTTGGAGTAAACTTATTTGTTGCTAGCGGAATAGGCAATTCTTCGTTAGAGGATGTCGTTAAGGGAGTAATACCTTTCTTCATTTGTATGATTGTAGCATTATTATTAATAACTGTTTTTCCTCAAGTATCAATGACTTTGCCGCAATTATTTGGAAACTAGGCAAGCATGGATAGCCTACTCTTTCAATAATTGAAATTAACTAGACAGATATTCTAATAAAGAAATAAACTGAATAATTACCATGATTTTTCAAGATATTATAGCAAAAATCCATATATAAACTGGATTGAAG
Source organism: Tindallia sp. MSAO_Bac2 (assembly GCA_003838145.1). Taxonomy (GTDB): domain Bacteria; phylum Bacillota; class Clostridia; order Peptostreptococcales; family Tindalliaceae; genus Tindallia. The sequence goes on along the minus strand of QYZZ01000013.1, from coordinate 96,140 downwards.
GAGGATTAAAATGAACTTATTCAACATTGAAGGGAAGAAAGCTATCGTTACTGGCGCTGCACAAGGTTTGGGAAATGGAATTGCAGAAGGTTTGATGGAGGCGGGAGTTGAAGTTTCTTTAGTCGATATTTCAAAAGATACTAATAAAGCTGTGGATACATTTAGAGGAAGAGGCTTTAAGTGTCATGGTGTTAATGCTGACCTAGCTGACAAAAGTGAACTTGTAAGAGCTTTTGATGAATCAGTTAAGAATCTTGGGGGGGATCTCGATATCATTGTCAATGCTGCGGGAATTCAGAAAAGGCATCTCAGTGAAAAATTTCCATTTGAAGACTGGTTGTCTATCATTGACATTAACCTAAATGCTGTCTTTATGCTATGTCAGTTAGTTGGTCAACAATTTATTAATCAAAATAGTTGTGGAAAAATCATTAATATTGCTTCTGTTCTTAGTTTTTTTGGAGGATATACAGTACCAGCCTATGCGGCGAGTAAAGGAGGAGTAGCTCAACTCACTAAAGCTCTTTCGAACGAATGGGCTTCAAAGGGAATTAATGTTAATGCACTTGCTCCTGGTTATATAGATACCGAGATGAATGTAGATATAATAAAGGATACTAAAAGAAGATCTGAAATTTTAGCTCGTATACCAGCAAAACGATGGGGAACACCAACCGATATGAAAGGTGCAGCAGTTTTTTTAGCTTCTAATGCTTCGAACTATATTAATGGTGCAATCATACCGGTTGATGGTGGTTACATGTCGAGGTGATAATTAATATATGTGAACTGCGAAACACACCAAAAAACCATAATGATTTCTACATAAATTATGCATACAGAAACTGATTTTATTATTAAAAATACTGATATAGCAAAATAGAAATTTGCTATTTAGTAGGAAGCTATTAATGTGGATAGTAATACTTAGTGTTTGGACTGATTCAAGTGGGATGAGAGATTGTTTATATACCATTGATAATAATTACTTTATCGAAATTGAGTGATTTGGTCACGAAAGAAATAGAATGGATTTATAAATAAGTGAAATCGTTGAAAATTGAAAAATGAAACGACTAAGGAATAAGATAGATGGCTGATAGTATAAGGAAGGGGGCGTGCTAAATGTCATTCGTGCCACTGAACAAAACTAGATTATTTGAAAGTGTTGTGAATCAAATACAAGAGGAAATAAAAAAAGGTGTATTAATACCAGGGGACAAGCTGCCTTCCGAGCGAGAATTGTCGGAAGCGCTCAATGTTAGTCGAAATTCCCTTAGAGAAGCGTTGAGAACTCTTGAAATAATGAATTATGTTGAAATAAGACCTGGTGAAGGAGTTTACATTAAAAAAATCAGAATGGATGACTTGTTAGAACCGGTCACTTCTGCTATTTCTCTGGATAAAGGGATGATTATGGACTTGCTTGATGTAAGGGATGTAATTGAGGTCGAGATGGCAAAAAGGGCTGCGATTTTTGCAACATCGGATGACATTGAGCGGATCGGTAAAGCCCTGGAAGACTCCAGAGAAGCAATTGAAGCAGGAGAGACAGGCTTGGAAGAAGACGGCGAATTTCATATGGCTATAGCACAGGCTACTCATAATGAGGCCTTCGTAATGATGATGAATCTCATTAAAGGTTCACTTACCCTAAGTCAGAAAGCAACCCTGCAAATCAAAGGACAACCAAGACGCACGCTAAAGGACCATGTGAAAGTATATGAGGCAATACGAATGAATGACCCTGAAATGGCAATGAAACATATGAAGGAACATATTTTAAAAGCGAAAGAAAACATAATTAGACTAAACAATGGTAAAAACATGGATAAGACAGACGTATTAAAAGAGTTTGAATAAGGATGGTGAAACCGGTATGTCGTTGAGAGAGGAAACACTAAAGATTCACAAAGATAACAAAGGAAAAATAAGCGTGGAAAGCAAACTAAAATTGAAAACAAGGCATGATCTGTCCCTGGCCTATACACCAGGTGTGGCAGAACCATGTAAAGATATACATGAAAACAAAGAGTTGGCGTATGAATACACAGCCAAAGGCAATTTAGTGGCTGTTGTTTCGGATGGAACAGCCGTGCTGGGTCTTGGTGACATTGGTGCAGAAGCATCGATGCCTGTGATGGAAGGGAAATCCATCCTGTTTAAAGCCTTTGCAGGGGTGGATGCTTTTCCAATTTGTCTTGGCACCAAAGACGTGGATGAGATTATTAAAACCGTACAACTATTGGAACCCACCTTTGGTGGTGTAAACCTGGAAGATATAGCCGCTCCGGCTTGTTTTGAAATCGAAAAAAGGTTAAAAGAAACCATGGATATCCCCATTTTCCATGATGACCAACACGGAACAGCCATTGTTACGCTGGCGGGACTGATTAATGCGGCGAAGATTTCCGGTAAAAAAATGGAAGATCTTCAGGTGGTGGTTAATGGTGCTGGAGCCGCTTCTGTGGCGGTCATAAAGCTGCTGATGAGTAAGGGTCTCCGGCATGTTATCATGTGCGACCGGAAAGGGAGTATCTATGAAGGCCGGCCGGGAACCATGGATCCTTCTAAACAGGAAATGGCGAAAGTCACAAACCTTAAAAAAGTCAAAGGAGATCTTGGAGAGGTTGTCAAAGATGCGGATGTATTCTTGGGTCTGTCAACCGGTAACGTAATGACAAAAGAAATGGTGAAAAGTATGGCACCGGAACCCATCATTTTTGCCATGTCCAACCCTACTCCTGAAATCATGCCGGAAGACGCTTTTGCCGGCGGTGCATCTGTTGTGGCAACAGGAAGATCTGATTTCGACAATCAGATAAACAATGTCTTGGCCTTTCCAGGAATTTTTCGGGGAGCTCTGGATGTTCGGGCTTCAACCATAAATGAAGAAATGAAAATCGCAGCTGCCTATGCTATTGCAGAAATAGCGGCAGCAAATGGATTGCGTAAAGACTATATCATTCCGGATGCACTGGACGCCCGTGTGGCGCCACGTGTCGCTGCAGCCGTTGCAAAAGCAGCTATGGAAACCAAGGTAGCAAGACTCGAAATAAACATAGATGAAATCGAAGAACGAACAAAGAAGCTGGCCTCCATCTAAGGCAGGAAAGGATCATTGATATGGAAAAGGTAAAGCTGAAATATGGTAAAGAATTGATAGATCTGGAAATACCGGCAAAAAACCTGATGAAGGTGCTTTTGGCCAATCCTCTGGAACATGAGATTGATGAAGCTTTCGAAAGAGAAGAAATTAAAAACGCTCTTCAAAACCCAATGGGAACACCAATGCTCAAGGATATGGTGCGAAAAGGGCAAAAAATCGTCATCATGGCCAGTGATATTACCAGACCGGCCCCTTCTTATAAAATGATCCCACCTCTTGTGGAAGAGCTTACTGATGCAGGAATAGAAGACGAAGATATCAAAATTATCTTTGGGATGGGAATTCATCGTCGGCACACGGAAGAAGAAAAAAGAAAACTGGTCGGCGAAGAACTTTACCAACGAATTCGATGCGTTGACAGCAATGAAGAAATGTATATTGATCTGGGACATACCAGTCGTGGTACACCAATCCATTTGTGTCGGTCCATTGTTGAAGCAGATATTCGGATTTGTACCGGCAACATAGAATATCACTATTTTGCCGGATACTCCGGTGGTGCCAAAGCCATTATGCCGGGAGCCGCTAATTATGAAAGCATTCGACATAATCATAAACTTCAGTTGGATGATCGTGCGGCTTCCGGAGTGCTGGAGGGTAATCCGGTACGTGAAGATATTGATGAAATTGGCAGTGTATTGGAAATCACATTTATTTTAAACGTGGTTTTAAATGAGAAAAAGCAGGTTGCCAAAGCTTTTGCCGGCGATGCCTATCAGGCACATCGGGCTGGATGTAGATTTCTGGACTCCTTATACAGTGTTTGTATTCCGGAGCTGGCGGATATCGTTGTTGTTTCTGCCGGTGGGAACCCAAAAGACCTGAACATGTATCAGGCTCAGAAAGCTTTGGATAATGCCAGCCATGCTGTAAAAGACGACGGCATCATTATCCTGGTGGGAGAGTGTAAAGAGGACTTTGGAGAAGAGACCTTTGAAGAATGGATCCGGGCGGCTGAGAGCCCTCAGGATTTAATTGACCGTCTTAAGCGTGAATTTATGCTGGGAGGCCATAAAGCGGCGGCTATTGCAAAAGTGGTGAACAAAGCTACGGTCATGTTTGTTACTTCCATGTCTCATGAAAATGCAGAGCAGATGTATTTTGTTCACTGCTCCAGCATTCGGGAGGCACTGGAAAAAGCGCTGGAGAAGCATGGGCCTGAAGCTTCGGTTCTTGTAATACCGCAAGGGGGCTCAATATTGCCCTTTGTTGAAGCCTAAAATCACGATAAGACGAAGAACCTTGAGGAGGAATCATTATGAGCGAAATAATCCGGATTCGAATGGACGATGGATCCGTTACCAGAGAAAAACTATCTAATGAAGAAATCAGAATCGGCGGCCGCGCCCTGACAAGTAAAATCATATCAGAAGAAGTGGATCCGGCCTGCGATGTCTTTGGATCCCACAACAAACTTGTCTTTGCAGCCGGCCCTTTTGCCGGAACGACTGTATCCTGTGCCAATCGCCTTTCCGTCGGAGGGAAAAGCCCAATGACTGGTGGAATCAAGGAAAGTAATGCAGGTGGAAATGTGGCCTACAAAATGGGGAAACTTAACCTGCGAGGCATTGTACTGGAAGGAATACCTACCACGAAGGAACTTCAGATACTCTATGTATCGAAAGACAGAATTGAGCTGGTTCCAGCCAGTCAATACCGAAGTATGCCGGTTTATGAAACAGCAGATAAGCTGCGGGAAGAATTTGGGAAAAAAGTGGGGATGGCCATTATTGGGCCAGCGGGAGAACAATTATCCATGGCTGCCGGCATTGGCTGTACAGATAACGAAGGGAGACCTTCCCGATTTGCAGCCAGAGGTGGCATTGGAGCTATCATGGGAAGTAAAGGTATCAAAGCTGTCGTCATTGATGATACTGGCGCTAAAGGTCCTGAAATTGCTGATAGAGAAAAATTTAAAACCGCACAAAAAGCCATCACCCAGGAAATATTAAACAACGAACAAGTGGCAGAAACGTATACAAAACTGGGAACTCCTGGCATGGTGAACATTACCAATAGTATGGGTGCCCTGCCAACACGGAATTTTTCCAGAGGCTCCTTCGAAAAAGCTGACGAAATCAGTGGTCAAAAAATGTACGAAACCATTAAAGCACGCGGTGGCGAAGGGAACACTTCGCATTCCTGCATGCCAGGCTGCCTGATCCGTTGCTCCAATGTGTACGCAGATGCCAGCGGTAAAGAAAGCGTAGCACCTATGGAGTATGAAACCATCGGCCTGATGGGATCCAACTGCGGCATCGGAGACCTGGATATCATCGCAAAGCTGAATTATGCATGCAACGATTTAGGCATCGACACCATTGATATGGGCGGCGCCATCGGCGTTGCCATGGAAGCCGGTCTGTTGGAATTCGGGGACGGCGAAGGTGCCCTGAAACTGATGGAAGAAGTTCGCAATAATACACCGCTGGGTAAAATACTTGCCTCTGGTGGTCAGCGAACCGGCGAAATATTGGGTGTCAGGCGAATTCCCGCCTGTAAAAAGCAGATCATGGCCGCCTATGATCCCAGAGCCATTAAAGGACTGGGCGTTACCTATGCCACCTCCACCATGGGAGCGGATCACACTGCCGGACAAACCATACGGGCAGAACTGGAACACACAAACTCAAAAGGGCAGATTGAAGCATCAAGGAATGCACAGGTGATCAATACTATGATCGATTGTCTGGGTTTTTGTTTCTTCACTGGCAGCGGCATCAACAAAAAATTTGAAATGATAGTGGAATTGATGACGGCTTTCGCTGGAAGCGAGTGTAGTCTGGAAGACCTGAAAGAAATTAGCCGGGAAACCCTGCGGATGGAAAAAGACTTTAACATCCGGGCCGGGCTTAATGATAGCGACGATACGTTGCCGGAGTTTTTCTACACCGAAGAAAATCCGGATGCGAAAACCGTCTTTGATATTTCCAAAGAAGCAATGCAAAAAATCTTCACCCTGGAATAATGACCGTTATATAAAATGAAAACATAAGAGGAGTGAGAAACAGGATGGAAAAAGAAAGAGCACTATGGATCTATAAAACCATGAATGAAATCAGGAAATTTGAAGAAAAAGCGGTGGAACTTTTTGAAAGCGACGCCCTGCGAGGATCTGTTCACCTGTACATTGGGCAGGAAGCTATCGCCGCTACCGTCTGCTCCCACTTAAGAGACACAGATTACATTACCAGCACCCACCGTGGCCATGGCCACTGCATCGCAAAAGGCGCCGATCTGGGCAAGGCTATGGCGGAGCTGATGGGCAAAGCCACTGGTTACTGCAAAGGCAAAGGCGGATCCATGCACATCGCTGATCTTTCCAAAGGAAATCTGGGTGCCAACGCCATTGTAGGTGGCGGCATTCCGATCGCCGTAGGCGGTGGCCTTACCGCTGACTTTAAAGGCACCGACCAGGTTGCTGTAACTTTTTTTGGAGACGGCGCCTCCAATCAGGGAGTCTTCTATGAAAGTCTGAACCTTGCTTCTGTGTGGAAACTGCCGGTAATCTTCATTTGTGAAAATAATGGATTTGGAATCTCGGTTCCCGCCAGTCAAAGCACTTCTGTTCAGGACATTGGCGTAAGAGGCGGTGCCTGTTCCATCCCTGGTATGACCGCCGATGGAAACGACGTATTGGCCGTTGATGAAAAAATCCAGGAAGCCATCGCCCGGGCAAAAGCCGGCGAAGGACCAACGTTGCTGGAATTTAAAACCTATCGATGGATGGGACACTGGACCGGGGACCCGCAAGTCTATCGAACCCGGGAAGAAGTGGAAGCATGGAAGAAAAAATGCCCTATCAAAAGGTTTAAAAAATACATGATGGAGGAAAAAATCGCCAGTCAGGAAGAACTGGAAGCCATCGAAGAAAAAGCGCAGGAAGATGTAGAAGCCGCAACGGAATTTGCTTTAAATAGTCCGGAGCCAGATCCGGCCAAAGTAATGGAAGACGTATTTACAGATTACTAAAAGAAGATAGGAGGATCAACCATGAGTGTTAAATCATATGCACAAGCCATCCGTGACGTACTGGCGGAAGAAATGCGAAGTGACGAGAATGTATTCGTCATGGGTGAAGACGTGGCAGAACAAGGCGGAATTTTCGGCTGTACGCGAGGCCTGATTGACGAATTTGGAGCCAAACGAGTTAGGAACACCCCCATATCCGAAGCAGCTTTTGTCGGAGCCGGTATCGGATCTGCTTCCTGCGGCATGCGCCCGGTAGTGGAACTGATGTACATGGACTTTACTTATGTTGCCATGGATCAGCTGCTGAACCAGGCAGCGAAAATGCGATATATGTTTGGTGGAAAGGCTACCATCCCCATGGTCGTGCGAGGCCAGCAGGGAATCGGCCGCGGAAATGCCGGTCAGCACTCCCAATCCGTGGAAGCATTTTTCATGCACATTCCGGGGATGAAAGTTGTCATGCCATCCAGCGCAGCGGATGCAGCAGGGCTCCTCAGAACAGCTATCCGGGATGATAATCCGGTGATGTTCATTGAGCACAAGGCCCTTTATGCATCCACAGAAGAAGTCCCGGACGATCCGGAATTTATGGTTCCTTTTGGGAAAGCCAACGTGGTTCGGGAAGGAAAAGATGTGACGCTTGTTGCTACCCATCTCTATGTAGGTATGGGTGTGGAAATAGCCGAAGAACTGGCAGAAGAAGGCATCGATGTGGAAGTCATTGATCCCCGCACGCTGGTTCCCCTGGACACAAAAACCATGATCCGGTCCGTTAAAAAAACCGGTCGTGCAGTGGTGGTCCATGAAGGGCACCGAACTGCAGGTGTCGGCGCAGAACTGGCATCCATCATGGCTGAAGAAGCCTTTATCCATCTGGATGCTCCCATTGAAAGGTTAGGGGCCAAACAGTGCACCCTGCCTTTTAACCTGGGCCTGGAAAATGCAGTCGTTCCCCAGAAGGAAGAAATTATACAAGCTATTCGTAAAACCATGCACCAATAAGGGGGGAGAAACGTGGCGACAAAAGTAATTATGCCCAAACAAGGGCTTCAAATGAAAAAAGGAACCATCCGAAAGTGGCTGAAAAAAGAAGGGGAAACCGTCAAGGCAGAAGAACCCCTGTTTGAAATCGAAACGGATAAACTTAACATTGAGATCACCTCCCCTGACAGCGGTACATTACTGAAAATAACCCGTCAGGAGGGCGAAGTTGTTCCCATCACCCAGATCATAGGCGTGATCGGAGAAGCCGGAGAAGACATAAGCGACCTGCTGGCAGAAGCAGAAAAAGAAGCTTCCAAAAGCACTTCAGAGGCACCGAAAGACAAAAAGAAAACAGCAAAAGAAGAGAAAACCCCGGAAGTTCCTGCAGAGCCAGCCGCCCCGAAACGCCAACCCGGCGAAAAAGTCTATATTACCCCCCGGGCCAAAACCCGGGCACAGGAAGCAGAAGTAGACTATGAGACCATCACCGGCAGCAGCCCGCAGGGCTGGATCGTTGAAAGAGATATACTCGCAATTGCTGAAAAATCTCGACAGGATCACCGTTCAACCCCCGTCGCTGCGAAAATGGCCCGGGAAAAAGGCATCAGCCTGGCGGCCATCACCGGAACCGGTGAAAATGGCCGTGTTACCAAAGAGGACGTGGAAAAATACCTGGCCTCCGGACAGGCAACAGGTGCCATGCGTGCACGTACTACCGAACTCATTCCCTTCGAAGGCATGCGTCAGGTTATCGCCGATCGAATGATGGAAAGCCTGCAGACTTCCGCTCAACTCAGTCACCGGATCAAAGTGGACATGAGCGAAGTGATCCGACTAAGGGAAATGTTTAAAGAAGACGGACAAAAAATCTCCGTGAACGATATCCTGGTCAAAGTTGTTTCCAAAGCCTTGATGGAAAATCCCATGGTTAACGCTTCTCTGACAGAAGAAGGAATCCTAACACACCAGTATGTCAACATGGGGATCGCTGTTGCAGTGGAAAACGGACTGATCGTGCCCGTCATCAAAGATGCGGATCTGTTAACCCTTCAGGAGATCAACGCTGCGGGCAAAGAATTGGTTGAAAAAGCAAAAACCAACAACCTGGATACAGAAGATTACACCGGAGGAACCTTTACCATCTCCAACCTGGGCATGTTCGATATCGATGACTTCACAGCGATAATAAACCCACCGGAAAGTGCTATTTTAGCCGTGGGTAAAACGGAAAAAACGCCTGTGGTTCGGGAGGATGAAATTGTCATACGACCCATGATGACATTGAGCTTGACCTATGATCACCGAGTGATTGATGGGGCGCCGGCAGCACAGTTCCTGCAGCGAGTGAAGAAAATGTTGCAGAATCCATACTTACTGTTGTAGTTTTTGTGTATTTAATTTACGGACTAGATGATATGTTCAGTAGATACAGGGAGGATTAATATGAACTATGATTTCATTGTGATTGGCGGTGGACCCGGCGGTTATACGGCAGCCATCCATGCAGCTAAAAAAGGAAAAGAAGTGGCTTTGATTGAAAAAGGTAAGATTGGTGGAACCTGTCTGAACTGGGGTTGCATTCCCACCAAGGCCTTGCTTCATACCGTAGAGGTTTATCATGCTGCGAAAAACTCCCAGACTTTTGGCCTTGAAGTGAAAGAGGCATCCGTGAACTGGAAACAGGCTCAGAAAAACAAGGAAGAAATTGTTCAATCTTTGACCGGAGGCGTGGAGAGTTTGCTGGAAAAAAATGGTGTCACGGTCTTTAAAGGAAATGCGGCATTTAAAAGCGAGGATACCATTGAAATCATCACGGAGAATGGGAAAGAAGAGCTGCGGGGAGATAAAATCATTATTGCCGCTGGTTCGGAACCTATCATGATTCCGATTCCCGGCCATGACCTGGAGGGAATTTTGACCAGTAAAGAGACCCTGGAGCTGGAAGAAGTGCCAAAATCCATGGCAATCATCGGCGGTGGAGTTATTGGTATCGAGCTGGGGTATATCTATCATTCCCTGGGAACTGAGGTAACCGTAATAGAAATGTTGCCACAAATCTTACCCAGGGAAGATGAAGACCTGGCACAGAGCCTGACAGAAATTCTGGAAGAAAAAGGTATGAAAATCTTAACTCAATGCCGGGTTTCAGAAATTAAAAAAACAGGTGAAGCATACAACCTTAAATATCAAATGGATGAATCCTCCCAGGAGATGCAAGTGGAAAAAGTGCTGATGGCCGTAGGCCGAAAACCGGAAGTCGCATGGCTGGATTCTCTGGCGCTGGAAATGGATGGACCGGGAATCAAGGTGGACCATCAGATGAAAACCAATATTCCTAACGTCTATGCCATTGGTGATGTAACCGGGAAATACATGCTGGCGCATACCGCTTCCCATCAGGGAATTGTGGCGGTGGAAGATGCCCTGGGACACAAAGTATCCATGAAAGGACAACCAGTCCCATCCTGCCTGTATATTGAGCCGGAGGCCGCCTCTGTAGGTCTGACAGAAAAGGAAGCCCGGGAGAAGTATCGTGACGAAGTTAGCGTCAGCTTTTTTGATCTTCAAATGAACGGAAAAGCATTGACCATTGGGAAACCTCAGGGATTTATTAAAATTATTACAGAGAAGAAATGGAACGAAATTGTTGGTGTCCACATTTTGGGGCCAAAAGCTACAGAGCTGATAGCAGAAGCTGTATTAGCCCTTCGGCTGGAATGTACTGCAGAAGAGCTGGCCCATACTATTCACGCACATCCAACTCTTTCGGAAGCGGTAATGGAAGCAAGTGCCGGAATTATGGGTGAAGCGATTCACTCTCTTTCCAGCGACTAAGTTATTAAGAAAGAATAAATCTCCTCCTTTCTTTCATAAGAATAATACAAAGGGGCAAAAGCAATCATCGTTCGGCTTTTGTCCTTTTGTCGTGTTCGGGCGGATAAACACGCTTGTGAAAAATTTGAAGAGGCATAGGGAATGAATCTTTTGGAAGCCTATATTTTATTCCCGGTGATCATCCTGCTTTTATCCAGGTTTATCAGAATGAATATTTATGGTCCTTTAAAGCATCGATTCATATAAAGAGCTGGACTCCGCAGTGAAAGGAGGACGGCTTTTTTTATTGACAAAAACAAATCCTTGCCACATAATAAAAATATACTAAAAAAGTAAAAAAGTAAAAATAGGAGGAAGTGTTATGCCAACCCAGGCGGAAATAAAACACCAGCGGTTGATGGACCAGGCGGAGCGACTGATTATCACCAATGGTTTCAAGAACGTCACCATGGAAGAAATTGCAGCCGCAGCAGGAATCAGCAAAATGACAATATACAATCATTTCGACTCAAAGGAGCATTTAGTTGAAGAAATTCTCATGAGGACGATTAGCCGATTTAATATGGATGTGGTTGAAGCGCTTACAAAGGCAAGGGACACTTTTGAAAAACTGGAAATATACTTCCAACTGGGGCAGCGTGCATCAGAAGAATATTCTGCCGCTTTATATAAAGATGTATACGAAGCTCCTTATCTTCTGGAAAAACTATCTGCTTATAAAAAGGAAACAACGCTTAAAATTCTATTGGATATTCTGGAAAAGGGCGCAAAAAAAGGAGAAATAAGGGCGGCAGACCAGGAATTTGTTGTCATTTTGCTGGATGTTGTCAATGCCGGCATGATGCAGCTGATGCCCCAATACGGAGATGAAGAAATGCTGCGCTTTAACCGGCGCTTATTTCAGTTTATCAGACAGGGACTAATGGTATCGGAAGGCAGGTGAAAGTATGTTCGGATTTTTTAATGGCAATGAAAAACCTGTTGAAAGTAACAAAACCTCTGAGGCACTTATAGAAGTGCAAGGCATCAGTAAGGTCTATCATATGGGTGAAGTGGACGTTCATGCACTTAAGGAATCCACCTTTGAAATTATGGAGGGGGAGTTTGTGGTTATACTGGGGCCCAGCGGCTCGGGAAAAAGTACCTTGCTAAATGTGATGGGTGGGATGGACAGTCCCACATCCGGTAAAATCCTCATTCAGGGGGAGGATATCACTACCTTTTCGGATCGTCGACTGACCCGATATCGAAGAAACCAGGTGGGTTTTGTCTTTCAGTTTTATAATTTAATGGCAAATCTGACCGCCAGAGAGAATGTGGAGTTGGCTACGGAAATATGTGACACCCCTCTTCCTCTGGATGAAGTGATGGAAAAGGTAGGCCTTGCGGACAGAGCCGGTCATTTTCCATCTCAGTTAAGTGGTGGTGAACAGCAACGGGTTGCCATTGCCAGAGCGGTTGCCAAAAATCCGTTACTGCTCTTATGTGATGAGCCTACTGGGGCATTGGATTTTGAAACCGGGGTTAAGATTCTGTCTTTATTAAAGGAAGTGAATGTGACCTACGGAAAAACAGTCATCATCATTACCCACAATATGCCAGTGGGAGCAATCGGGGATCGGGTTATCAGAATGCGCAGTGGTGAAATTACAGAAAACAAACTCAACGAAAGCCCTGTGAATCCGGAAAGGATTGAATGGTAATGAGTCCTTTGACACGCAGACTGTTTCGATTAATGATCAGCATTAAAGGTCAGGTCATATCCATTGTGGTGGTCATGGCGCTGGCGCTGATGTCTCTTATTTCCACCCATATGACAGCAGATAACCTGGAAAACTCCATGGAGTTGTATTATCGGGAAACAAACCTGGCAGATCTGCAGGTGGAGCTTACCCGAATTCCGGCAGCGGCGGTTTACGATGTGGAAAGGCTGCCGGAGGTTGACCGGGCCCAGGGCAGAATCAGCGTAGAAGTGCCTTTCGTTGTTGAGGACCCGGAGGAGAGGGTTCGGGTTAAAGTGGTTTCGGTTCCGGACCGGGAGGTAACCATCAACGCACTATATCCCATTGAAGGAAGAATGGTTCGGCGTGAAACTTCCTCGGTTACGGTTCTGGAGCAATTTGCTACCGGAAGGGGCATTGAAACAGGTCACCGGATAACCCCTTATATCAACGGACGGGAAGTGCCGCTGGAAGTTTCGGGAATAGCCGGCCAGCCGGAATTTGTATATCTGATGGAAGATGAGCAGAACCTGCTGCCGGATCCGGAAAGCTATGGTGTTCTTTTTGTGGCGGAAGAACTGCTGGCAGGCCTTACGGGATATCGGGACAGCTATAATGAAATATTAATTACCTTAAATCCCGGGGCGGATCCCAAAGCAGTGGCAGATTTGCTGGAAGATGAACTGGACCGGTATGGTCTGCGGCGGGTGATGCAGCGGGAAGATATGCTGAGCTATAAAATGATGCAAGAAGAACTGAATCAGGTCAGGGCTATGTCTCAGGTTCTTCCTGCTCTCTTTATGCTGGTGGCAGCACTGATTATTTATATTGTTTTGTCCCGTACTGTCAAAAACGACCGGATGGGCATCGGTATCATGAAGGCTCTGGGATATTCCAACAGGCAGATTCTGACACATTATGTCCAGTTCTCCCTTCTGCTGGGTTTGGGAGGCAGCGTATTTGGGATTATAGGCGGCACCTGGGTATCGGACATTTTTACCCGACTTTATATACAATACATGAATATCCCTGTTCTGGAAATGAGGATTTTACCGGAATCTTATTTTCTGGCACTGATGGCCACGGTTTTTTTCTGTATATTTGCCGGTCTCGCCGGAGCCCGGAAGGTTCTTTATGTGCAGCCAGCCGACTCCATGCGGCCGGAGCCACCAGCGGATGGGCACCGGCTTCTGATTGAAAGAATAACCTTCTTGTGGAAACGGATTGCCTTCAGCTGGAAAATGGTGCTCAGAAACCTTTTTCGGAACAAGCGGCGTTATATCACCCTGGCTCTGGGAATCACCCTGACCTTTGGTGTAACCATGGTAGCCATAAATATGGGCGGCGTCTGGCAAACCTTGTTTGATGAGCAATATGGTGAAATATACGCCATGGATTACAATATAGATTTTGATGGAATGAAAAGCAACCAAACACTGCGGGAAGTTCAGCAAATGGTCAGGGTAAGTATCATTGAACCAAGAGTTGAAATGCCTTTGGAAATCCGGCATAACCGGGAAAGAAAATCCCTCAGCGTTATTGCTGTCCAGCCGGACAGTCAGCTGTACAACCTTCGGACTGTTTCCGGTGAACCGCTGGAAATGAAAGATGGGCTTCTTTATATTACCGACGGTCTAAAAAAATCCATGGGGATCCAAAAAGGAGACCAGGTGCTGGTGAGAAATTTTTTGCCGGACAGGGATGATTTCTGGATTGAAACCGGTGATTCTGTGGTGCAGTATCTTGGGTTTAATGGCTATATGACCCTAAGCACCATGGAAGAACTGGTAACCCTTCCGGATCATATTACTGGTGTTTCCCTGAAATCTGAAGATGACATAAATGCGGTCATGGACGATGCGGAACATGTCCGGCAGGTTCAGTCGGTGGGAGAAATGAGAGAAATGTTTGAGGAATTTTCGGAACTTATTGTTGTTACCATCGGTATTTTGGTTATGCTGGGTGGAATCATAGGCTTCGCGATTGTTTATAATATAACGTTAATCAGCATTAATGAACGTATTATGGAGTTTTCTTCCCTGCGAGTGCTGGGATTTCATCGCCGGGAAATTTTTCGCATGATTAGCCGGGAAAACGCCCTGGTAACAGTTGTGGGTATTATTCTTGGAATTCCCTTTGGAAGAATGCTGGTTCGAATCATGATGGAAGCCATTGCCACGGAAGTTTATGCCATGCCCATGGAAGTTGGTGCTTTGGTAATTCCACAGACAATAGTGGCGGTCATCAGCTTTGTCGTTATCGCACAGCTGGCCACCTTTGTCAAAATAAGAAATCTCAGCTTTATAGAAGCGCTGAAAAATCGGGTGACGTAGAATAAAGCAGGAAGCAGAAAGCAGAAAGCAGAAAGCAGAAAGCAGAAAGCAGAAAGCAGAAAGCAGAAGGTAGAAAGTTGAAGATTAATATCTGTGATACCAAGAGCATGGAAGTGCAGCGGAAGATAGGGACAAGTGAGTGCTAAAAGAAACAGGCAGGGGGATCAGTGATGAAGAATAGGAAAGCAATGAAAGCAATTATTGGTGTGCTTCTGTTAGCTGTAATGGCAGCTGGAGCCTTCTTTTGGATGAACCGTCCGGAAGAACCGCCAATAACAGAAGCAGTGCAACGGGAAAACCTGGAAAGCCTTGTAGAAGAAATAGGAGAAATTCATACAGAAAACCGTCGTCTTGTGGTGGCAAACCGTGCCGGAGAAATTGGACTTCTTGCTGTCACAACCGGGGATGAAGTAGAAACCGGAACGGTGCTGGCAGAAATCGACAGCAGCGACTGGCGGCTGAAGATCAATCAGTTGACAGATGAAATCAGTGCCATGCGCAGTGAATATCAGCAGCTGCTTAACGAAAGTGCCAGGGAAGAAGAAAGGGCAGCTTCTGGTCTGGAGCTGTCGTTAAAACAGCTGGAAGAAGCCCGGGATCAGAAGGAACGGGTTGAAAGATTGTATGAAGCCGGTGCGGCCACCCGACAGGAGCTGACTTCGGCTGAAATGGAGGAAACCAGGCTGTTAAACGCAGTGCATCAGGCGGAGCTGGCAGTAGAGGCAGCAAAGGATGCAGTTTCTTCGTCTATTCAGGAAGCGTACCTTGCGAGAATCAGACAGATGGAGCGGGAAAAAAGCCACACGGAAAGTCAGCGCGAAGCATATTATATTCAGGCGCCGGTTTCCGGAACCATTCTTTATAAAATGGTGGAAGAAGGAGCCTATGTGCAGCCGGGCCAGGAGCTGTATGAGCTGGGGGACGTAAACAGTCTTTACGTAACGGCGGACTTACTGGCCAGGGAAATGAGAGGAATTGAAGTCGGAATTCCCGTTCGGATTATTCATCGGGACCTGGAAGCCGAAGCGGTAAAGGGTCATATACGAAAAATCGATCCGGTGGCCGTAGCAACGGTATCCGAGCTGGGAGTGGAACAGCGCAGGGTGAAGGTCGAAATAGCATTGGAGAATCATGTGAATGAATGGAAACCAGGATATGAAGTCGATGTGGAAATTATCCGGGAAGTGAGGGAAAACACTTTAACCATACCGGAACGATCCATATTTTGGAAGGATGCCAGACCTCATGTGCTGGTGTGGGAGGAAAATGAAGCGGTTGAACGGGAAATTGAAACCGGTCTCAATAGTCGCGGAAGAATGGAAATAGTATCCGGGCTCCAGGAGGGAGAAAAAGTGGTTCTGGACCCTTCCTGATAACTGGAAACACAGCAGTTCTCAATTGAACCCCTTTGTTCTCAATTCCAGTAATCATGCGGTTTTATCTTGATTTTTTTTTCAAAAACAGTTAGAGTAGTATGATAGGTGAAGAACTGTTTCTTTCTAATGATGGAATTGACAGAAAACATAAATGAAAGGACATCTTATAATGACAAAACCGATCAAAGTTCTCAGTGTTTTTGGCACCCGGCCGGAAGCAGTGAAAATGGCACCACTGGTCAAAGCCCTGGAAGCTGAAGAAGGTTTCCAGTCAGTAGTTTGTGTTACGGCTCAGCACCGGGAGATGCTGGATGCTGTATTGGAGCTGTTTGACATAACGCCGGATGAAGATTTAAATATTATGAAACACGGTCAGAGCATTACCGATATAACCGTCAGGGTACTGGAGGGATTGCAGGAAATCCTGCGAAAAATCCAGCCAGACTATGTCCTGGTTCATGGAGATACCACCACAACCTTTGTAGCCTCTTTGGCGGCTTTTTACCAGAAAATTCCCGTTGGTCATGTGGAAGCTGGTTTGAGGACGGGAAATCCTTATTCGCCTTATCCGGAAGAAATGAACCGGAGGCTTACTGGAGATATTGCCACCTTGCATTTTGCTCCCACGCCTAAAAATTGCAATCATCTGCTGAGGGAAGGTATCTCGGAGGATAAAATATATGTAACCGGAAATACGGTTATAGATGCACTTTTGAGTGTGGTAGATCCGGAGTTTGATTTCAAAGACCCAATATTGAATCAACTCGTCACTGAAATAGAAGAACATCCCCTGGTGGTAATGACCTGTCATCGGAGAGAAAACTGGGGACAGCCCATGAAGCAGATTTTTGAAGCTGTGAAACAGATAAGCCGACGCTACCCGGAACATAGGATAGTTTATCCGGTACATATGAATCCGCAGATCCGTCAGTTGGCGGAGGAAATTATGGGGCAGGAAAAAAATATTTTCCTTATCGAGCCTCTGGATTATGCACCCTTTGCTAATTTGCTCGCAAAAGCCAGACTGATTCTGACGGACTCCGGAGGAATACAGGAAGAAGCGCCGGCTCTGGGGGTTCCGATTTTAGTTTTGAGAACAGAAACCGAAAGACCGGAAGCGGTGGAAGCGGGAACGGTGAAAATAACCGGCGTGGAAACCGAGGATATAATACGGGATACAGCCCGGCTTCTTGATTCGCAAGAGGCCTGGAAAGCTATGGCAAACGCCGTCAATCCTTATGGTGATGGCACAGCGGCACAAAAAATAGTGGAAGCGTTGCTAAAGGAATTGTCGGAATAATGAGCCGTCAAAGAAAATTGATAAAAATATAACAACTCACCTGACATATGACTTAAATCTATGGTATAATGGGAGCTGATTGATCTTATGAAAAGGAAGGGCAGTCCTTTGGAAAACCTGGCTCTGGTCAGCTACATAGGTATTGCCATGGTCGTTCCGATCCTGGCCGGTGTTGTTGGCGGTCGGTGGCTGGATAATTTCTTTGGTACCCGCTCTGTTTTTTTGCTTATACTAATTGTTTCAGGTGTCATTATCGGGTTTCGCAACGTATTTGCCATCACTACCCGAAATCTGCCACCGCGAAAAAGGAAGTGAATACGGGTGCAAGATATTTCCCAGACACAAAAAGAAATCGCCAAACACGTTGTTTTCTTCAATCTGGCGGCCGGATTAATTGGAAGCTTCGTTATCCGACCGGCAATGCCATACCTAACCGGAATACTATTTGGTGCTCTGATTTCACTGCTGAATTTCAGGCTCCTTTACCTCACTCTGGACCGGGCAGTAACCATGTCACCCGGCAAAGCGCAGAAATACGTAACTTTCCGATACATGATCCGTTATGCCCTGACGGCGGCAGTGCTGCTGGTGTCGTTGAAATCAACAGATATTAATGCACTTGGAACTGTCATTGGGCTGCTGATGATAAAGCTGGTAATTCTTAAGCAGAATCTTTTCAATGACCCGACATATTTCAAGAACATATTTAAAGGAAAGGAGGAAAAATAAATGCAGCCAATTGCCTTTGGCCCGCGGGTGATTTTTGAACTCCCTTTTCTGGATGGGATCCCTGTCACAGAAACTGTGGTTAATACCTGGCTGATCATGATTGTTCTGGTAGTTCTTTCAATTCTGGGAACCAAAAGCTTCGAAAAAGTACCAAAAGGCAGGCAGAACGTCACGGAGCTGGTAGTGGATATGCTGAACAAGCTGACCATTCAGACAATGGGAGAAGACAAAAAAGCCTATGCACCGTACATGAACACACTTTTTTTGCTGTTGCTCTTTATGAATCTGCTGGGACTTTTCGGACTCAGGCCACCAACGGCAGACTTAAACACAACCATGGGAATGGCCATTATGACTTTTGTATTAATTCATGGTTCGGGAATCAGAAAGAAGGGAGTAGGGGGATACTTCAAAGGCTTTGCAGAACCCTTTGTCTTCATGATTCCACTTAATATCATGGGTGAGCTGGCAACACCGATTTCACTATCCTTCCGTCTTTTCGGAAATATTGTCGGCGGAGTCATTGTCATAGCACTGTCATATGGCGGATTGACTGCTCTCGGTGAAATGGTGGGCTTATCGGCTTTACCGATTTTTCAGGGAGCCATCCCGGTAGTCCTGCACGCATATTTTGATATTTTCGCAGGCGTACTGCAAAGCTTCATCTTTGCAATGCTGACAATGGTTTTTGTTGCATTGGCAATGGAATGATATAAAAAACGCAACATATCAGTTCTTTAAGAATTCTAAAAGAAGGAGGAATCTGCATGGAACATTCAATTGATGCCAGAGCTATTATATTGGCGGCATCAGCCATAGGCGTGGGATTTGCCATGATCGCCGGTATCGGTCCTGGAATTGGTCAGGGATTTGCTGCAGGCAAAGGCGCTGAAGCAGTCAGTATTAACCCTAAAAGTGGAAAGCAGGCAACAATGATTATGCTGCTGGGTGCAGCTGTAGCTGAAACTTCCGGTATACTGGCACTGGTTGTGGCACTTATTATGCTGTATGCCAACCCTCTGGTGGGGATGACCACGGGAGTAATCGTAGTGGCAGCATCGTCTTTGGGTGCCGGCCTGGCTATGATCGCCGGTATTGGACCCGGGATTGGTCAGGGTTACGCCGCTGGAAAAGGAACAGAAATGGTTGGCAAAAGACCCAGTTTGCAGGGACCTATTGTCCGAACCATGTTTTTAGGACAGGCAGTTGCTCAGACAACAGGAATATACGCTTTGATTATTGCACTGGTTCTGCTCTTTGCAAATCCATTGTTGAGACTGCTGTAAAAGCAGGTGAAAGTGGAAAGTGGAAAGTTGAAAGCAGAAAGTAGAAAGCAGGTAAAAGCCTGTGCCCGGAACGGGCATGAAAAGGTTACAGTTTATAGTTAATAGTTCAAAGGCAAGAAATGAGTTGAAAAAAATAAAGAATGACTGGTAACACCAGGCAACACCATACTATTGAATGATAAAGGAGGAAACATCATATGGAACCAATCACAGGTAGAGCATTAATTTTGGCTGCTTCTGCTATTGGAGCAGGACTGGCTATGATTGCGGGTATTGGACCTGGTATCGGACAGGGTTATGCAGCCGGTAAAGGAGCAGAGGGTGTTGGTCGTCAACCGGAAGCTCAGGGTGACATTGTAAGAACCATGTTACTGGGAGCGGCAGTTGCGGAGACAACAGGTATTTATGGACTGATTATTGCTTTGATTTTGTTGTTTGCCAATCCTTTGGTGGGCATGCTGTAAGGAAAAGCCAAATAAAGGCAAAAACTGCCTGAAGGAACGAAAGGAGGCAACGAGATGCAGCAGGGACTGGTCGAACTTAACTGGACCTTTGCTTTTCAGATTATTAATACCCTGGTCATCTTTCTGCTGCTGCGGCACTTCCTGTTTAAGCCGACGACAGAATTCATGGAAAAAAGAACCCGCGATATTGAAAAAGATATCCAGGATGCTGAAAGCATGAAAGAGGAAGCAAGTGCTTTGAAGGCAAGTTATGAAGAAAAGTTGGCCAACATAAAGCAGGAACGCAGCGATATGATGAAAGAAGCTGCCCGTAAAGCGGAAGAGCGGGCTGACGGGATTATTAAAGAAGCGCGGGATGAAATTCGAAAAATGGAAGAACGCTCCCGTATTGATTTGGAAAGAGAACAGGCGAAAGCGATCCATGATTTCAAAAACCAGATATCCGAACTTGCAGTACTGGCGGCTGCAGAAATCATGAAAAAGGAACTGGATCAGGAATCTCATGAAAAAATGATCCAGGACTTTATTGAACAGGTAGGCGAAGAACAATGGCCACACTAGTAGCAAACAAATATGCGAGAGCCTTATTCGAAGCTGTCCTGGAATCTGACAGCCTGGAGCCGGGCTCAGCACTGGAAGAACTAGATGCCATCACCGCCAGTTTTGATGAAGTACCTAAGTTTTACCAACTGTACACTTCTCCTGTTATAAGCGATGACGAAAAGAAAAAAATGTTAACGTCTATTTTCAAAGATAGACTTAGCCCGGAAATTTATCATTTCTTATTAATTCTCATCGATAAACAGCGGGAAATAGCTTTCCTTGATATTCATGCTGTTTTCCAGAAACTGACAGAAGAATATCAGAAAAAAATGAAAGTAACTGTTATCACAGCCGTTCCACTCAATGACGAAACAGTTGACAGATTGCGACAAACCCTTAACCGGGTGACTGGCAAAGAAGTGGAACTGTTCAACCAGGTGGACGACTCCATTATTGGAGGAGCAATGCTTCGCATGGGGGATCAGGTTATTGACGGAACACTGCGGCGCAGATTAAACATCATGAAAGACGAATTGACGCAAATCATTGTATAAGAATAGGGGTGATTGAAAGATGAATCTCAGACCCGAAGAAATATGTTCTGTGATTAAAGAACAGATTAAACAATATGAAAATCAACTGGATTACCAGGAAGTTGGTACGGTGATTCAGGTTGGTGACGGAATTGCCAGAATTCACGGGCTGGAAAAATGTATGTCAGGTGAATTGCTGGAATTTCCGGGAGAAGTTTACGGGATGACACTTAATCTTGAAGAGGATAATGTAGGTTGCGTTTTAATGGGATCTGATGAGCATATTAAGGAAGGCGATACAGTCAAACGAACAGGCCGCATTGTTGAGGTGCCGGTGGGTGAAGCTGTACTGGGTCGTGTTGTTAATGCTTTGGGACATCCGGTGGATGGAAAAGGCCCGGTTAACACAGATAAGTTTCGTGTTACAGAACGGGTTGCGCCAGGCATTATTGCCAGAAAATCCGTTGAAGAACCGTTGCAGACAGGCCTGAAAGCGATCGACTCCATGATTCCTATCGGACGTGGGCAGCGTGAATTAATCATTGGTGACAGACAGACCGGTAAAACGGCCATAGCGGTGGATACCATCATTAATCAGAAAGACACGGATGTAATCTGCATTTATGTTGCGATTGGGCAGAAAAATTCAACGGTTGCGCAGATCTATGATACGCTGAACAAACATGGCGCCATGGACTATACAACCATTGTTGCAGCATCTGCCAGTGAAATGGCTCCACTCCAGTTTTTAGCACCTTTTGCCGGGTGTGCAATCGGAGAAGAGTTTATGGAGGAAGGAAAGCATGTACTGGTGATTTATGATGATCTTTCCAAACATGCGGTGGCTTACCGTGCCATGTCCTTGCTTTTGAGAAGACCACCAGGCCGTGAGGCTTACCCGGGAGACGTTTTTTATCTACATAGCCGTCTTCTGGAGCGTGCAGCAAAGCTAAGCGATGAACTGGGCGGTGGATCGCTGACAGCATTGCCTATTATCGAAACTCAGGCAGGAGATGTATCTGCCTATATACCAACAAATGTTATTTCTATAACAGACGGCCAGATTTTCCTGGAGTCTGAACTCTTCTACTCCGGGGTAAGACCGGCGGTTAATCCGGGAATATCCGTATCCCGGGTTGGTGGAAACGCACAGATCAAGGCGATGAAAAAAGTTGCCGGAAAACTGCGTCTGGAACTGGCACAGTACAGAGAACTGGCTGCGTTTGCCCAGTTTGGTTCAGAACTGGATCCTGAAACCCAGGCAAGACTTGCCCAGGGGGAGCGCATTCTGGAAATTCTGAAACAGCCACAGTATGATCCAATGCCAGTGGAAGAACAGGTTATGATGATATATGCGGTAACCAATAAATTCCTGGCGGATATTGAAGTGGAAGACGTAGTGGAATTTGAAGCTGAATTCCTGGAATATATGAGAAACAACTTTAAAGAAGTTGGCGAATCCATTGTATCTGAAGGTGTGATGAACGAAGTCACAGAAGAAAAACTTAAAAAAGCACTGGAAGAATTCAAGGAAGAATACAAGAACGAACGGGACCACTATCAAAAAGAAGTGGCCCAGGAAAATGAAGAAGAAGCCGAAAAGCCTGACCATGAGGCGGAAACGGCCTGATGATGGCTGAAGATGCAAACCTGGAGGTGATCCATTGGCCGGAATGGGCATGCGGGATATAAAACGCCGCATAAAAAGTGTTGGAAGCACAAAACAGATTACCAAGGCCATGGAAATGGTGGCCTCGGCTAAACTGCGAAAGACCAAGGCGCGACTGGAGGAATCCAGACCTTTCAGTCTGGCATGGAAACGCGCACTGCTTGGATTTTTAGGAGACTTACAGGGTGTGGAGCATCCGATTATTACTCCCCGCGAAAAAATTCGAAAAAGTGGATACATTGTTATTACAGGAAACCGCGGACTCTGCGGCGGCTATAACACAAATGTAATGAAGGCAGCCCTGGAGCATATGAAAACAAAAAATGCCGCTTGTGTGGTTGCGGTAGGCCAGAAAGCAAAAGATTTCTTTCAGCGGAGAGGATACGACATACCAAAGGCTTACCTTGAAGTTTCGGAAACCCCGGACTTTATTGATGCAAAAGAAATTCGACGCTTTTGTGTCGAAAAATACATGAATGAAGAAGTTGATGAGATTTATCTGGTGTACACTCAGTTTGTAAGCACCATCAGCCATAAACCTCAGATTGTTAAGTTAATGCCACTGGACGACGAAGCCATCGACAGCTGTGTAAAGAGTGATGAAAGCCTTAAACATCCAAAAGAGCTGGCTGAAGAGGCTGAGAAGGAAAAAATTCATGAAATAATGAATTATGAACCCACGGTTCCCCGGGTGTTGAATCTGGTAGTACCCAACTACCTGGACAGTATTATCCTTGGAGGATTGCTGGAATCAGCAGCCAGTGAGCAGGGAGCCCGAAGGGTAGCCATGGAAAATGCGACAAATAATGCTGAGGAAATGATCGAAAAACTACAGCTGCAGTATAATCGTGCCAGACAGGCCGCCATTACTCAGGAAATATCTGAAATTGTCGGCGGCGCTGAAGCATTGAAATAACCACTGTAAGCAGTGATGAAACTGAAGGAGGGTAAGGAATGCCCAAAGGAAACAAAGGCAAACTGGCGCAAATCATCGGTCCGGCACTGGATATTCGTTTTGATAGTGAAGAACTGCCGGAACTGATGAATGCCATTGAAATTTATAACGGTGATCAGCGGATTGTGGCTGAAGTAGCCCAGCATCTGGGTGACGACACGGTACGCTGTGTAGCTATGAGCTCAACGGAAGGACTGGTAAGAGGCATGGAAGCCACGGATACAGGTGCTCCCATTACTGTGCCCGTTGGTAAAGCCACTCTTGGACGAATCCTTAACGTTTTGGGAGAAGCTGTTGACGAAAAGGAAGAAGTCCAATCAGAGCATATGTCTCCGATTCATCGACCATCCCCAACCTTTGAAGAGCAGGAGACTTCCACAGAAATTCTGGAAACCGGCATCAAGGTTGTAGACCTGATTGCTCCTTATGCCAAGGGTGGAAAAATCGGACTCTTTGGTGGTGCCGGTGTTGGTAAAACCGTTATTATCATGGAACTGATCAACAACATCGCGAAGGAGCACGGTGGGTTATCTGTTTTCTCAGGTGTTGGTGAGCGTACCCGTGAAGGAAATGACCTGTATTATGAAATGATAGAATCTGGCGTTATCGATAAAACGACGCTGGTTTACGGCCAGATGAATGAACCGCCAGGCGCCAGAATGAGGGTAGGGCTGACAGGCCTGACTATGGCAGAGTATTTCCGTGATGAAGAAGGCCAGGATGTTCTGTTGTTTATTGATAATATTTTCCGATTTACTCAGGCAGGTATGGAAGTATCCGCGCTGCTGGGCCGAATGCCAAGTGCTGTTGGATACCAGCCAACCCTGGCAACTGAAATGGGTGTACTGCAGGAGCGGATTACTTCGACAAAAAAAGGATCCATTACTTCTGTTCAGGCTGTTTATGTACCGGCGGATGATCTGACTGACCCGGCGCCCGCCAATACATTTGCTCACCTTGACGCAACAACGGTTCTTTCCAGGCAGATTGCTGAGCTGGGTATTTATCCGGCGGTTGATCCCCTGGACTCTACCTCAAGAATCCTTGATCCGGCTGTTGTCGGTCAGGAACACTATGATGTGGCCCGAGGTGTGGAGTCGGTGTTGCAGCGATACAAAGAACTGCAGGATATTATTGCAATACTGGGAATGGACGAACTGTCTGAGGAAGATAAACTGACAGTTGCCCGTGCCAGAAAAATCCAGCGATTCCTGTCACAGCCTTTCCACGTGGCCGAGCAGTTTACCGGAATGGAAGGCAAATATGTTTCGTTAAAAGACACCATCCGGGGATTCCAGGAAATTCTGGAAGGCCAACATGATGACTTACCGGAATCCGCATTTCTTTTCGTCGGAACCATTGAAGAGGCCAGAGAAAAAGCTAAAGCCGGAAAGTAGGTGACGGAAAATGGCAAAAAAACTGCATCTGGAAGTAATATCACCGGATGAAATATTCTGGGATGATGAAGTCGATACCGCCGTTGTCCGGACCATTGAAGGAGATGTCGGATTAATGAGCGACCATCTGCCGTTGGTTTCGCCCCTGGCCGTAGGACGCATAAAAATTATCCAAAACGGCAAAGCCAGAGAAGCTTCCTGTGCTGAGGGAGTGGTAAAAGTCCGGGGAGATAATGCTCTGGTTATTACTGAAGCCGTTGAGTGGGTGGATGAAATCGACATAGAACGTGCGAAAAAAGCGAAAGAAAGAGCAGAAAAACGGTTAAGTGCCAAGAAAAACGATGTGGATCTGGATCGGGCTAACATAGCCATGACAAAAGCCCTTAATCGAATTAAGCTATATGAAAGATCTCAAAAATAAATTTAATTATAACCAAGCATTAGTCCTGCCGGAGAACAAAAAATCCGGCAGGTTTTTTGTGGTATAGGAAATAGCACGAGTGCCCTGTGGGTATTTGAACTTAATTATCCATTATCCATTCTCAATTATCAATTACAACAGACGTGAAAGCGTCTATGTACTTGCATAGAAGCATGCCTTTCAGATATAATCAATAAGCGTAGGAGTAATTGACCTGAACAGGAAGGAAGCGTATCTGGTGAGAAAAATCATGAAGCCCGGCGACTACTTTTTAATACTATTTGTGGTTTTGCTTAGCGTAAGCGCATTTTTCGCAATTCCACGTTTGCTGACTCAGCCTGCCGATAATAAAACCATTGTTGTTACGATGGATGGCGAAGAAATTCATCGTTTCCCCATGGAAGACCGGGGTGAAGCCTATTTTATTGATTTTCCATTTACCTATGACGGGCAGGAGTATACCGGAAGGTTGGAAGTGGAAGACGGGGCAGTGCGACTCCATCGCCTGCCGGAAGAAATTGTTCCGTTGTCAATCCATGCTGATATGGGCTGGATCAGCGAAACGTATCAAATGATTATTTCTCTTCCAATTAGAATGTATGTGAGTCTTGAGGCTGACGAAGATCCGGAGGATCATCCGGAAATTGACATTTTTGCCTATTAAAACACTTGCAAGAAAGATGCTTGGCAATGAGCATAATTATCTGTTATACTTAAGAGCGTAGTTTAGTTCGGAGACAGTTTAACAGCTAAATCACTGATCGATAAAGATGCGGTCATTAAGAAATTATTATAAAGAGGTGGAAAAAATGATGGGATTATCTTCGGATATTGGTATTGATCTTGGGACTGCCAGTGTCCTGGTTTTTGTTAAGGGAAAAGGCATTGTTTTGCAGGAACCGTCAGTGGTAGCCATTGACAAATACACGAACAATGTTCTGGCAGTAGGAAGGGAAGCCAGAAGAATGCTGGGTAGAACTCCTGGTAATATTGTTGCCATAAGACCGCTGAAAGACGGGGTTATCTCAGATTATGAGATTACAGAAAAAATGTTGAAGTACTTTATTCAGAAAACCATTGGCAAGAAACTGTTTTTTAAGCCGAAAATTATAGTTTGCGTACCAAGTGGTGTTACAGAAGTTGAAAAAAGAGCCGTTATTGATGCAACGAACGAAGCTGGTGCCCGAACAACATACTTAATTGAAGAGCCAATAGCGGCAGCCATTGGTGCCGGTCTGGATATTACCCAGCCAGTGGGTCACATGATTGTCGATATTGGTGGTGGAACCACAGATGTTGCTGTTATTTCTCTGGGTGGCATAGTGGTGAGTAATTCCATTAAAACCGCTGGAGATAAATTTGATGAAGCCATTATTCGATATATGAGAAAAAATCACAACATCATGATTGGGGAACGAACAGCAGAAGAACTGAAAATCACCATTGGTGGTGCCATAAAGCGCACAGAAAAAGTAACCATGCACGTTCGTGGACGAAATCTGGTTTCCGGTCTGCCGGTTAACATTGAAATAACCAGTGAGGAAATAATGGATGCGCTGGAGGAAAACATTGCCAGCATAGCGGATGCCATTCACTCAGTACTGGAAAGAACACCGCCGGAGATGGCGTCAGACATTGCAGATCAGGGCGTTATCATGACTGGTGGAGGAGCTCTTCTTTTTGGCTTGGATGAATATATTCAAAGCCGAATGGGGATTCCGGTGACAGTTGCGGAAGATGCCATCAGCTGCGTGGCAAAAGGAACAGGGAAAGCACTAAATTCCATTCACGTCCTGGCTCAGGCCCGTGGTCAGCGGAGTAGGCAGGAACGATGATGAAATGCAAGTGTAAAGCCTGTGCCCGGAACGGGTATTAAAAGTTAACAGTTAAAAGTAAAAAGCCTAAAGCCTAAAGCAAAAGTGCCGATAACCTTATAGAAAGGTGTATTTGGCACTTTTTTATGGTATAGGAAAATTCACTTGAGCACTTTGGGTGTTTGAACTTAATTATCCATTATCCATTATCAATCATCAATTCTCAATTACAATAGACGCTTAGCGTCTTTGTCCTGGAAGGGTGAAATTCATGTTCAGAGGAATGTACAATGCTGTATCTGGTATGCAGACGGCAGAAAAGCGTTTGGATGCAGCTTCGAATAATATGGCCAACGCAAATACGACGGGATATAAAAGAGATCTGGTAATCACGGAAGCCTTTCCTGAAGTGTTGATCAGTAAAATTAATGCGACGGAACCGGCTGTTCCCCATAGTCGTAACCTGGAAGTGCAGGTCGAGGAGGACAATGAAGGTTTTCGTCTTTCCACGGCGGGCGGTTTTTTTGCTGCTTCCACACGAACTGGAATCAGCTATAATAAAACCACAGCCTTTGCCAGAGGTGAAGATGGATATCTACGTACTTACGAAAGGGACGGAACCGGAGCCATAACGACGCGTTACGGCAACCCTATACTGGATGCGTCTGGTCGCACGGTACAGGTTGAAAATGAGAACTTTGAAATAGATAATCAGGGAAGAGTCATTGACAACGGAGAAGTGGTTGCCAATTTAGTAAGAAGAACCGGAGGCAATGTTATCGGAACCATGAACGCAGGTGTCCGACTAGAAAAATTTGCTACTGATTTTACCCAGGGTTCTCTGGAGCAGACAGAAAGTCCGCTGGATTTAGCCCTTGAAGGTGCCGGGTTTTTTATGATATACGATCCGGAGGACCCGGAGGCAGATCCTCTCTTTACCCGGGACGGCAACTTCACTCTTAATGATAACGGAGACATCATTACCCGAACGGGTCATTTTCTGGCCAGTGTCAATGAAACCTCTATTATGGTTGATGGAGAAGATTTTCAGGTTACACCGGACGGGAGAGTGCTGGTTGACGGAGAAGTACGGGACCAGATTGCAGTAATGGATTTTGCCAACACCCAGGATTTAAGAAAAGTCGGAAACAATTTATATCGATTTGAAGAAAGATTCGAACCGGAAGCCATAGATTTTGAAGGCCGTGTACTGCAGGGATTTATAGAAAACTCCAATGTGGAGGCCGTTGATCAGATGGTTGAAATGATTAATGTTATGCGGGCCTACGAGTCTAACCAGCGAGTGGTTCACACTTATGATGAAATGCTGCAGCGGGCAGTCAATGATATTGGAAGAGGATAGAAAAGCAGGTTATAGGGAATAGGTTATAGGGAATAGGTAAAACCATATAGAAAAGCAGGTTATAGGGAACAGGTTAAATAAAGCAGGTTATAGGGAACAGGTTAAATAAAGCAGGTTATAGGGAACAGGTTAAATAAAGCAGGTTATAGGGAACAGGTTAAATAAAGCAGGTTATAGGTGATAAAGCAACTGAGAAAGCAGTTAACCCCCTCTGCCTGACGGTTAGGAAATTGATCAGCAAAATCCCCTCTCCCCTGGCGGGAGAGGGTTAGGGTGAGGGGGAGTGCAGTGCACCAGATCAAGCCTCATCGAAGAGCAGCGAAAAGATGTAAACCGCGAAGGACGCAAAGGGCGCGAAGAAAAAATAAGGCACTGAAGAGTCACAGTGACTCACAATAAAAGAGGAGGGCCTGGTAATGAGAGCATTATGGTCAGCGGCAACAGGAATGAAGTCACAGCAATTGAATATGGATACCATCTCCAATAATCTGGCGAATGTTAACACAACCGCCTATAAAAAGCAGCAGCTGGAATTTAAGGACTTATTATACACTAATATAAGAAGGAATCAGCTGGTGGAAGGCGAAGGCAGCCCAGTACACCTTCAGATGGGACATGGAGTGATGCCTGCTGCCACTTCCCGGCTTTTTATGCAGGGAAGCATGGAAAATACCGACAACCCACTGGACGTTGCTTTACAGGGGTCTGGTTTTTTTGAAATCGAAGGACCTGGAGGCGACCTGTTTTATACAAGAGACGGCTCTTTTAAATTGAGCGTGGATGGCGATGAACTGGCACTGGTCACATCAGACGGCTACTTCGTTATGTCGGAATTTGATGATATTATCGCTTTTGATGGAGAATTTGGACAACTCAGCATTTCTGAAAGCGGAATGATAACCGCGGAAAACGAAGACGGTGAAATAGAAGAGCTGGGCACATTGAAAGTGGTTCAATTCCTGAATCCGCAGGGTCTGGAAGCAAAGGGACAAAATCTGTTCCAACCAACGGCAGCATCTGGAGAAGCGGTACCTGAAGACAATGCAGAAATGGATACCCGGATACGGCAGAATTATTTGGAAACGTCTAATGTTCAGATTGTCGATGAAATGGTTCGCATGATCATGGCCCAAAGGGCTTACGAAACCAACTCCAAAACCATTCAGACCTCTGATGAAATGATGAGCATGGCAAATAATCTTAAAAGATAAGGGAATAAACAGATAAGGGAATAATCAGATAAGGGAATAAGCAATTGACAACGAGTGATGGATAATGAACAATGAAAAATTGCAAGTAAACTGAGGTGACGGCAATGAACATAAATGAGGCCATGATGCGAATTCAAAATAGCAGCCAGCAGCCTTCTGTGAATTCAGAAAAAGATCTGAAGGGAAAAGAAGATGAGAGGCTGATGGATGCCTGCCGCGAGTTTGAATCTATTTTTTTGCATATGATGATTCGACAGATGCGAAGCACTGTCCAGGAAAACGGACTGGTTGAAAAAAGTCATGCCCGTGAGATATTTGAAGACTTGCATGATGAAGAGCTGGCCAACAGCATGGCTCAGGGACAGGGCATCGGACTGGCACAGCAAATGTATCAGCAACTTTCCCGGCAGACTACACCATTACAGAATCAGGAAGATACCGTTAATAATGAAAAGATGGAAGAATGAAACCGCCACTGGCGGTTTTTTACGTTAATAAACTTTATGCAGTGGTATAATAAACATATGACGAATGCGTAATCTATGAAAAAAACCAAAGCGTAAATATGCAGAACGGGGAGTGATGAACGTGGATAAAGAAACCATGCAGCGATATGAAACCTGGAAAAATGATCCATATTTTGATGAGGATACCCGCAGGGAACTAATGGCCATTGAAGGAAACGAAAAAGAAATCGAGGACCGCTTTTTTCAGGAATTAGCCTTTGGAACTGGCGGGCTTCGCGGAGTCCTGGGAGCTGGAACTAATCGGATGAATGTCTATATGGTAAGAAAAGCAACCCAGGGATTGGCAGACTACATAAATTCTCATGGCTCCGAAGCTGCGGCCAGAGGAGTTGTGATTGCCCATGACTGCCGCCACTTTTCCCGCGAATTTACGCTGGAAGCAGCTTCTGTTTTGGCTGGAAATGGAATAAAAGCCTATATTTTTGAAGATTTACGCCCCACACCTCAGCTTTCCTTTGCGCTGCGTGAGAAGCAAGCCATTGCTGGGATTGTGGTGACAGCCAGCCACAATCCACCGGAATACAATGGATTCAAAGTATACTGGGAAGACGGAGCCCAGGTGGCAACTGAAACCGCTGAGGCAATTATGGAAGCCATTGGAAAAGTAGAAGACCTGAGTTCCATAAATCAACTGCCACAGGAAAAAGCTGCTGAAAAAAACCTGCTGGAAATACTAGGTAAAGCAATGGATGATGCCTACGTCGATGCAGTTCTGAAACAGAGCCTGCGTCAGGATGCCATCCAGCGTATGGCGGATAGCTTCAAGGTAGTATATACCCCGTTGCATGGAACAGGAACCTATTTGGTGCCTGAGGTGCTTAGGCGGGCAGGATTTAAAAAAGTGATCCCAGAACCGGAACAATCCAGACCGGATCCTGAGTTCTCAACAGTTAAATCGCCTAATCCGGAAGAAAAAGAAGCCTTTGAGCTGGCGATGGAGCTGGCAGAAAAAGAAAAGGCAGATTTGATTATTGGAACCGACCCTGACGGGGACCGGGTGGGGGCAGTTGTTAAAAACAGTGAAGGCAATTATCAGGTGCTGACAGGCAACCAAACCGGCGCTTTGATGGTTGAATATCTGATCAGAAGTCGAAAAGAGCTGGAAACACTACCGGATAATGGGTTAATAGTAAAAACCATTGTTACCAGCGAAATGGGTGCAAAAATTGCTGAAAGTTATGGGGTGGCAGTGGAAAACACTCTTACAGGCTTCAAGTATATAGGCGATCGGATAAAGCATTATGAGGAAACAGGAGAGAAAGAATTTATTATGGGTTACGAGGAAAGCTATGGCTATCTGGCAGGTACTCATGCCCGTGATAAAGATGCTGTGGTAGCTTCATTGCTGATTGCCGAGATGGCAGCCGTGTATGCGCTGGAAGGCATGAACCTTTACGATGCACTGCTTCGTCTTTACGAAAAGTACGGAACTTACCGGGAAACCCTGAAATCCATCACCCTCAAGGGTAAGGAAGGTATGGAAAAAATCAGCCATATTATGAACTATTTTCGAAATCAGGCGCCGAAACAACTGGGGGAAGACCGGATAATTAAAATAGAGGATTACCAGAAAATGCCAGGATTCCCTGCTTCCAATGTTATTAAGTTGATAATCAGCACAGATGACTGGGTGTGCCTGAGACCCTCCGGAACGGAACCGAAGCTAAAAATCTATGCAGCAGCAAAAGGAAATGGTGTGCAGGATACAGATCAGCGGCTTCAAAGATGGGTCGGTCAGGTGGAAAAAATAATTGCCAATATTTAGTTCGCAGCCTGCATTTATGTCAAATTCTTTTCAAAAAGATTACATTATCATTACGAAAAGATAAGATAGTCGAAACAGTGATAAAATAAATAGAGCCATAGCCTTCTGAATCTAAATCAGAAGGCTTTATTAAGCTATAGGAAATAGCACGAGTGCCCTGAGGGTACGAGTGCCCTGCCGGTATTTGAACTTAATTATCCATTATCCATTATCAATTCTCAATTACAATAGACGCGAAGCGTCTTTGTTCTGGCGCAGGGAAAGAGGGATTCAATTGGATCAGGCTTTTATAAGTGTGGTAAGTCAGATCATGGTGTTATTTTTTATTATGCTGACTGGCTTTGTGGCCCGGAAAGCTTCCGCGCTGGATCAATCTACCATAAAGGGCATGAGCAGTCTGCTGATGAACGTATCACTGCCGGCTCTGGTCATCAGTGCAATGCAATTTCCTTTTGACAGCGAAGTGCTTTCTTCCAGCATTCAAATTATCATCATATCAATTTGTGCCTATATCGGCATTATATCTTTTTCATACATTTATAAAAAGACAAGCAAAGAAAAGGCAAAAAGAAAGGATGTCATACAATTTGCGTTGATTTTTTCAAACGTAACATTTATGGGATTTCCGGTTGTGAATGTCATTTATGGAGAGATGGGCGTTTTTTTTGCCGCACTCTACAATATGCCTTTTAATCTTGTGTTGCTGACGCTGGGTGTTGCTATTATGTCAAGAAGCTCACGTGAAGGAAGTGGACAGGAAATGAATCTGCGCAAAGCCCTTCTCAGTCCCGGAATTATTGCACTTATATTCGGTTTTAGCTTCTTCGTTTTCTCCATCAGATTGCCAGGACCACTTTATCAGGCTGTGGAGATGCTGGGGAGTACCACGACACCGCTGGCTATGCTGATCATCGGGGCACTGCTGGGTGAAGTTTCCTTAAAAAGCATTCTTGGAGACAGGAGTTTGTACCTGCTTACCTTTAACCGTTTGCTGCTGATGCCGTTATTGGCGTACATACCACTCCGGCTTTTGGGCTTTGATGGAATGATGCTGGGTATCCCGGTCATTATTATAGCCATGCCGGTGGGAGCAGTTACAGGAGCCTTTGCCAGTATGTATGACGCTGATGATTATCTGGCCTCCAAGGCAGTTTTTATCACAACCATTCTTTCGATGATTACCATACCGCTTTGGGCAACCTTTTTATAAACAGTGGAGTACAGCTCATGGATCAATAATATAACCCGAAAAAAAGATGTGTTATCTTCCTGCATAAATTTGTCTCTTGAAGTTAATTCATCATTCATAATTTTAAATTCTTAATTGAACAATCCACCGTAGGTGGTTGTTCAAAGAAAGGAGTAATGAAGCATGAAAAAATTTGTGGCAATAATAGGTATAATAATGCTGCTTCAATCAGCACTGATACCTGCACATGCCAACAATGAAATCAGCCGGGAGGAAATTAACGAAATAATTGAAGAAGTAGCCCTGCAGAAAAGCATTCCACCAGTACTTCTTAGAGCCATTGCATGGAAGGAAAGCGGCAAAAGTCAGTTCAGAAACGGTCAGCCCTTCATCTATGCAGGGAATCAGGGAATCATGCAAATAAACGAAGTGCATAATAGTCGTTTGGACCGGGAAGCATTGCTTTATGACACAAAATATAATATTGAAGTGGGGGCTGACATTTTGTTAAGCCGCTGGCTCTTCGAAGACATTGCTACTGTGGGGGACCGGGACCCGGATGTACTGGAAAACTGGTATTTTGCATTGTGGGGGTACAACGGTTGGCTCAATCGGAACAATCCGACAGACAGAAATGGTAATACATATCAGGATGGCATTTTCGACCTGATACGAACACGATATAACGTTGCGGTGACGGATTTGGACTGGAGTCAAGTACCTTCTGGAATAAGGACACCTCTTGGGTTTAACATACCAAATCCGGATACGGTAAGTCGTGGGCATCTGCTGTTTTATCAGCCTGGTGACAGGGTAAAAGCTGCTCCTCAAGACCTCAGGTTGTCTAAGGATATTGGAGGGGAGCAAACCAACCGCTTCTCGCAGGGATCTCAGCTAAGGGTTACCAGCAATGCCAGACTGGAAAATGGAGTATACTGGTATCGGCTGGAATCATTTGATAGTGAAATGGAAGGATGGGCAAGAAGTCTGGATTTGATACCTGTAGCTGTAGCAGAATTGGATAAAAAAGACGTATTCCGCAATTTGAATGCACAGAACCAGGAACAACTGGAACCACATAATGAATTGGAAGAAATTGAAGAGCCGGAGAAAAGAGAAAAAACGGGTGAACCGGTTTTCATCGACATGGAAGAGCATATGGCGAGATATGCGGTGGAAAGGCTTAATGCTGCCGGTGTTGTCAGTGGTGTTTCTGAAGACCGATACGAACCAGACCGGCCTATGACAAGACAGGAACTGGCCGTTGTCTTTGAAAAAGCCTTCGATTTGGACAACGAAAAAGCTGAGCTTCAGCCAGAAGCATTGCCGCAGGACTGGGATAAGGTTAGTGAATGGGCACAGGACTCTCTTGAGGTGGCGATGGTCTATCAAATCATTACAGGGCACACTGACGGAACTGTCAGACCTACAGATCATGCCACCAGAGAGCAGGGGTTAATGATGCTGACAAGAGCTCTTGAACTGGATCTGAATCAGGCAGCAGATGTTGAACCGGCCTTTGGAGATGCACACCGCCTGAGTGAGTGGGCAGTCCCTGCCGTCAATCTGTTGATTGAATCAGAGATACTGGAAGCTTCAGAAGAGATGAACCTGAATCCCGGTCGGGCAATGACCAGAGCTGAAATGGCTATTTTGCTGGACAGAGCAGTTGAAAACCATTTTCAGTAAACTGTTGACAGTAATTATATTCAAATGCTATAATTAAGCTTGTGAATAAAGATTAATTGTTTTGTACAACTGAATCGATCTACCTTATAAAGAGTGATGGAGGGACGGGCCCGATGAAATCCGGCAACCATAATCTTCGGATGTATGGTGCTAAATCCTGCAGAATGTGGATTCTGAGAGATGAGGAATCGAAAGCGAAAGCTTTTGTATTTGTTTAAAAGGCCTCTTCTTGTGAAGAGGCCTTTTCCGGTTAAATTAATAATATACAAGGAGGAGACATGATGAAAAAAAGATTTTTTACTTCTGAATCTGTGACTGAAGGTCATCCGGATAAAATCTGCGACCAGATTTCTGATGCTATTCTGGATGCTATTTTTGAAAAAGATCCTAAAGGAAGGGTAGCCTGCGAAACCGTAGTGACAACAGGGATGGTAATGGTTGTAGGAGAAATTACCACAAGTTGCTATGTGGATATACCTAAGATAGCCAGAAGAACTGTGGAAGAAATCGGATACACCCGTGCCAAGTTTGGCTTTGACAGTGATACCTGCGCAGTGCTGACATCTATTGATGAACAGTCAGGTGACATAGCTCTGGGCGTGGATGAATCTATGGAACACAGAAAAGGCGAAGAAGAAAACGGACTGGAATCAACAGGTGCAGGTGATCAGGGGATTATGTTCGGATATGCCTGCACAGAGACGCCGGAGCTTATGCCGATGCCAATTTCACTGGCGCATAAACTTTCAAAACGCCTTGCCGAAGTCCGAAAGGATGGAACTTTGGAATACCTTCGGCCTGACGGAAAAACGCAGGTAACCATTGAATATGAAGATGACGTACCCGTCAGAGTAGATGCAGTGGTAGTTTCTTCTCAGCATAGTCCGGAGGTGGAGCACGAAACCATAGAAAAAGACATCATTGAACATGTTATCAGACCAGTAGTTCCGAAAGGTTTTATTGATGAAAAAACCCGATACCTGGTGAATCCCACCGGACGCTTTGTTGTTGGAGGACCCCAGGGCGATGCTGGCGTTACCGGCCGTAAAATCATTGTAGACACCTACGGGGGTTACTCCCGGCACGGTGGCGGAGCTTTCTCCGGTAAAGATCCAACAAAGGTGGACCGCTCAGCTGCATACGCTGCCCGCTATGTGGCTAAAAATATTGTTGCCGCCGGTCTAGCCACTCGTTGCGAAGTGGGTCTGGCCTATGCCATCGGTGTGGCGCAGCCAGTTTCTATTCTGGTGGATACTTTTGGAACAGGCACTATACCTGAGGAAAAGCTTATCGAATTGATTCGCAGTCATTTTGACCTGCGTCCTGCAGCTATTATCAGAGACCTGGAGCTTAGACGACCTATCTACCGAAAAATAGCTGCCTACGGCCATATGGGACGCACCGACGTGGATTTAACCTGGGAGCGCACAGATAAAGCAGAAGCATTAAAAAAAGAAGTTTAGTCAAAAAAGCCACATTTTCTTGTGGCTTTTTTTATTCTACTGATTGGATAGATAGGTCCTGGGTATCATTCTGAGTGTGAATAATTTGGAACTAAATTGGAGGGCTGCATATGCCAGGGAAAAAACTATTAGATAATATGAAGATCAGAAACAAAGTGTTTGTCATTTTTATTGTAGCAGGACTTATCCCGATGATTATAATTGCTTCCGTTGGTTATTTTCAAGCAAGAAATGAACTGCGGGAGAGTATATTTTCTGAAATGACTCTTTATCAGGAAATGACAGAGCGAAGAGTTGAACAATATATGGAAGAAAAGCTGATGTATGGATTAACCCTTTCCAGAATGGACGACTTATATGATGCTGTTGAAATCCTGGAGGAATTTGGGGAACAAAGCGAAGAATGGCAGAACGCTTATAATGAGCTTGAATCTGTTCTTCCGGATCTGGCAGAAGAATATGGACTTCTCAGCATCTACCTGACAGATGCAGCTGGAAATGGAATATACGGAAGTGGTAATCTGAAGGACCGCATAGAGGGGGCGGACTATTCTCCCCGGGATTATTTTCAGACAGCCATAGCAGGAGAGCAGAATATTTCGGAATTTGAATTTTCGGACATAATAGACGATTATTACGTAACTGTTTCCACACCTCTCAGAAGAGGTGGAACGGGAGCTGTTATAGGCACTGTCAACGGATATATTCCGGTAGACACTCTGCAGCAAATGCTACAGGAAGGTGTCTATCTTATCGGCGAAACCGGAGATATCTATCTGGTAAATGAAACGGGCATGCTTTATACAGATACACTTCTTGGAGAATACAGCCAGAATGCTGCTTTTCAGGTGACCATAGATACACGGGCAACCCGAGATCTGGCGGATCCTATTCAGAACAGAGAGGATGAATTCTACGGAGTGGGACTCTATGATGATTATCTGGGTAACACCGTTCTTGGTGCTTACGGAGTTGCATTCATCGGAGACACTCCATTGGGAATGATTGTAGAGGTTGATGAAGCTGAGGCAATGGCAGGGGTTCAAACCCTGATGATTACCATGATCGTGCTAACGATGGTTGCTTTAATGATTGCAACAGCTCTGATCCTGTTGGGATCAAGATCCATATCTAATCCGATGCTGGCCATGTCTGAATCCATCCAGCGGGTTGCATCCTACGACTTCAGGCTTTCGGAGGACGACAGTATCAGTCTTTATAAAGATCGTCAGGACGAAGTCGGTGATATGGCTAAAGGATTACACAGCACCCTTGAAACCCTGGGAACAATCATTTCTAAAATTAGACAGCAGGCAGATTCAGTTGGAAGTTCCGCCAGCTCAGTGCTGGACGTAGCCAATAACCTGGCGGCCGGAACGGAAGAAATGAGCGCTAAAACCGGTGTTGTCAGTGCAGCGACTGAACAGATCAATGCCAGCATTGATGGTACTGTTAAAGCAACTGCTGAAACCGGAACCAACATGAGCACGATAGCATCCGCTGTGGAGGAAATGTCAGCCAATATTAGAAATCTGGCTTCGGCTTCCGAAGAAACCTCATCAGAAGTCAACAATGTGACGGAACTGATAGAAGGTGTTAACAGTGATATGGGTTCAGTAACTGAAGATGCCCGGGAAGTAAATAATCTGGTAGCGGAAATAACAACTGCCATTAAAGAGATTAATTCTTCCTTAGGCGAAATCAGTGAAAACTGCGAAAGATCCCTTACTATCAGTGACGAAGCGGAAAGAGAAGTGGAGCATACAACTAAAGCTATTCAACAATTAGATAAATCATCAGCAGAAATTAATAAAATTGTTGAAGTGATCAATGATATAGCAGACCAGACAAACATGCTGGCCCTAAATGCAGCTATTGAAGCCGCTGGAGCCGGAGAAGCCGGCAAAGGGTTTGCCGTAGTAGCAAATGAAGTTAAAGAGCTGGCTAAGCAGACCGGAGAAGCAACGGATGAAATTGCTCACCAGATTGAGTCCATGCAAAAAGATATGAAGGGTACCGTAAAGGCCGTTGATGGTATTACGGATGTTATCAAGCAGGTGAAGGACATTACCGGACAAATAGCGGCTGCCGTAACTGAGCAGTCAGCTACAACCGGAAATATTTCTGAAAACGTGGTAGATGCTGCCGAAAGAGTCCAAAAGATAACCAATAGCATCAGCAAAGTAACTGATAATGCAAAAGATGTACTGCGAAGCTCTTCAGAAGCATCCAAAGGTGTTAATGAAATTGCACGGTCAGCTTCAGAGTTGTCGATGGCATCCGATGAAGTGGCCCAAAACAGCAGCAATGCGACCAGTCAAATGGAAGAAATATCCCGGGCCAACAGTGAAGTTTCCGCCGGGGCATCCGATATTTCCGAGAACATCCAGGAAATCGACCAGGCAGCTTCTGAAGCGGCAGAAGGTGCAACAGAGAGCAGCCAGGCAGCCCAGGATCTGTCAGAAATCGCCAATCAGCTTAACCAGCTGATGGCTCAGTTTAAAATTTAAGGATCTCAAAGAGAGCGGGAAATGATAACCCCGCTCTCAAATATTTTCCGGGCAGATATAGCAAAAACATAGAAAATGTGAAATAATAGGGATAATGATGTGCAGGAAATACTATAATACAGGTTTATAAGGAGGAATAATGATGAGTACAACTATGGTAGCACCCCATTCCAAACGTCCTGTTGCGGACGATAAAGTATTTGCCGCCAACAAGAAAGCTCAGGAAGCAGCAAAAAAAGTTGGTGCAGAGCAGGTAATTAACTCAACCATCGGAGCGCTGATGGAAGACGACGGAAGCCTGTCGGTGATGCAGACAGTGATGAAAAAATTTAAAAACCTGCCGGAAGCCGAAATTGCAGCTTATGCGCCTATAGCCGGACTGCCGGATTTCCAGGAGGCGGCTGAGAAGGCTGTATTTGGAGACTTTCGTCCTGAAGGTCACGTCCGGGTGGTATCTACCCCTGGTGGTTCCGGCGGCATTCGGCATGCGGTCTGGAACTATATGGAAGAAGGCGAATCCATGCTGACGGCAGACTGGTACTGGGCGCCTTATAAAACCATTGCAGAAGAGCATGGTCGGAAGCTGGCTACTTTCCAGCTTTTCGATGAAAAGAAAGCCTTTAATATCACCTCCTTTAAGGAAAAAGTTCAGGAGCTGGCTGAAAAACAGGAAAGATTACTGATCATGATGAATACACCGGCTCATAACCCGACAGGTTATAGTCTGACAGATGAGGAATGGGCAGCAGTTATCGAATTTTTGAAGGACTTGCAGGAAAAGCAGCAAAAGAAAATTATCCTGTATCTGGATATCGCCTACATTGATTTTGCCGGCGACATGAAAACATCCCGGGGGTTTATGAAGCAGTTTGAAGGCTTATCCGAAAACATCCTGGTGCTGGTGGGATATAGTATGTCAAAGGCATTTACTTTCTATGGCCTGCGCAGTGGTGCTCTGGTTTGCCTCAGCAGCAGTGAGGAAGTGGCGGATGAGTTTCTGGCCGCAGCCACCTTCTCCAGTCGTGCCTGCTGGTCCAATGGAACCCGGGGAGCTCAGAAACTTCTGGCCAATGTGTACAACGATGAAAAACTGCTTAAAAAGATAAACGAAGAACGCGATTCCTTCAAAGGTATATTGGAAGGAAGGGCACAGGCTTTTGTGGATGAAGCATCGGAAATTGGACTGGAAATCTTCCCTTATCGGGCAGGATTTTTTATCACCATTCCATGTGAAAACCCGGACGATGTAGCAGCTGAGCTGACAAAAGACTACCTATTCCTGCTGCCGCTGGGACGCGGCCTTCGCTTTGCTCCCTGCGCCGTATCAGCAGAAAAATGCAAAAAATCCGCACGGCTCATTAAACAGGCCATTGACAAGGTGAACGGATAATAACTGACTGGAAACCCGCCTTCGGCGGGTTTCTTTAAAAAACAAGGAGCGATGGTATGTTTTTGCACCAACTTGACCGATACACAGTTGGCGATATTATGGACCAGCGGCTGATTAAGATAAACAATGAAGCGAATACCCGACAAGCCATCAATACAATGGTCAGCCATAATCTGGATGATATTATCATTATAGATGCAGAAGAAAAAGTTGTTGCCGTGTTAACCTTTAAGGATCTGATGAAACAGATCAGATCGGAAGAAGATCTGACCAGGTCATTGGACGAAATGGCAAATCAAAATGTCATTGTTTCAACGGAAGAAGCCAAAGCCATTGAAGCCAGAAACCTTATGCGAAGGAACAATATTGGCCGGTTACCCGTGGTTCGTGAAGGTAAGGTTGTAGGAATCATTCGTGTCAATGACATTTTGAACAAGGTTTACTCAAAAATTGACGAAATGCACACAGCGCTGGAAAAAATTCTGGACAGCTTATATGAAGGAGTTTGTGTGGTAAATGCAGAGGGACTGGTTTTGCTATGGTCTCAAGGGATAGAAAAACTATATCAGGTTGATCAGAAGGATATCGTCGGACGAAACCTGGAAGAACTTTTTCCTACGGCCTTACTGCTCAAAACCCTTAAAAGCAAAAAACCCATAAGAAATGTATACCATAGTCCGCGACCCGGAAGCTATGCCATTATCAGCTCCATACCCATTTTCATTAATGGGGAAATGATAGCGGCGGTATCAACTGACAGAGACATTACTGAGACCACCAATCTTTCAGAAGAGCTGGAAACGACAAAAGAAAAGCTGGATCTCTTGCAAACAGAAGTGGAAAAAATCCATGAAGAACAGTATTCTTTCCATAATGTTATAGGGAAAAGCGATATCATCCGGGAAAAAATTCAGGAAGCACAGCAAGTGGCAGCTGCCAACAGCAGTGTTCTCATTGGCGGCGAGAGCGGAACCGGAAAAGAAGTTTTTGCCCGTGCCATTCATCAGGCCAGTGGCCGCGAAGGCCCCTTCGTCGCCATAAACTGCAGCGCCATTCCGGAAAATTTATTTGAGAGTGAAATGTTTGGCTATGAAGGAGGTGCTTTTACCGGAGCATTAAACAAAGGAAAAACCGGAAAAGTAGAGCTGGCCAATCATGGAACACTTTTTCTGGATGAAATTGGAGACATGCCTTTGTATATGCAGGCAAAAATGCTTCGGGTACTTCAGGAAAGACAGATTGTACGGGTTGGAGGAGAAAAGCCCATTGATATCGATGTGCGTCTGATATCGGCAACTCACAGAGACCTGGAGGCTATGGTGCTTCAGGGATCCTTCAGGGAAGACTTGTATTATCGCCTTAATGTGGTTCATATTGATCTACCCAGTCTCAAAAACAGAAAAGAAGATATTCCTATCTTTTTAAGGTATTTCATTACTGATTTCTGTGAGGAAAACAACCTGATGGTTCCGCAGATCGATGCAGAAGTGCTTCATATCCTGATGAACTACAACTGGCCTGGCAACATACGGGAACTGAAAAATACAATAGAACACCTGGTGATTTTTTCGAAAGAAAATGTAATAAAGAAGAGCAGCATACCAGAGCGAATTCTTGAACGGGGAGATGAGCAGGAAGATGATCATCAGCCGGCAAGTCTGGATCTGCAGGAAAACATCAAAAAAATGGAAATCAGAACTATTCGAAGTGCCATGGAAACCGCTGGAAATAATAAGGCGAAGGCGGCCAAACTACTGAATATACCCAGAAGTACACTGTACTATAAGTTTAAATTTTATGATATGAAAGAATATCTGTGATTTATCAAACAAAATAGTGTCAGCTGACTGACTATACGTCAATCAGTTGACACTATTTTGTTTTTGGAAATAAATCGAGTGAAAAGCCTAAAAATACAGGATATATACATAGATAAAAAGACATATAAAAATATGTCTGATTAAAAGTGTCAGTCCGCTGACGTTTTTGTTGTTAATAGAATATCGGAAAAGCATATAGATATATAGGAATAGTCTATAAAAATAAAAAAATAAAAGTCGTAAAGTCTGATTTATCAACATTTTAAAAGAAAACGAAAAAAATTGATAAAGAAATATCAAAAGTTGGCACGGAGGTTGCAATTATATCTAGACAGCAAAAGGAGGTGAGGGTCATGAATATCGTTTTACCATTAAGACAGCATGTTGGAGCACCCTGTCAGCCAATTGTTTCTGTTGGTGATTTTGTTAAGAAGGGGCAGCTGATTGCCAAACCTCAGGGGTTGGGTGCAAACATTCATGCCAGCGTCTACGGAACCGTAAGTGAAATTACGGATGAAATAATATCCATCATACCTCAGGTAGAACAGCCTGATGAATACGTAAAAATCAGAGAGACTGACAGCATGCTGGAAGCCATAGAGGAAGCGGGCATTGTTGGCGCCGGAGGAGCAGGTTTTCCGGCACACATCAAACTGAAAGCTGATTTGCAGGCAGGCAGTGTGATTATAAACGGTGCAGAATGCGAACCATTACTGGCCCACAATCTTCAGTTTATGGAAGATCATCCTCAGGTTGTTGTCCGGGGTGCCAAATACTTAAAGGAAATTACAAAAGCCCCGATAGCTTATATCGCAGTTAAAGCCAAATACAAAAAAGCAGTAAGAGCGATTAAAAGAGCAGCATCCCTGGAAAGAGGCATTGAAATAACATATTTACCGGATATTTATCCATCCGGTGATGAACGGGTTGTTGTTAGAGAAATACTTGGCGTTGAACTGGAACCGGGACAGCTGCCGCTGGAAGCAGGAACGGTGGTACAAAATGTTGAGACTGTAAAACATATCGTTAACGCCATTGAAAAAAGAAAGCCCTTTATCGAAAAGGACTTCACTGTAGCAGGACGGGTCAAAGATGGACAAAAGGGAAAAGTATTTCTGGATGTTCCGCTGGGAGAGCCTGTTGGAAAATACATTCAACAAGCCGGCGGATTTGTAAAACCTTTTGGGGAAATTACCTTGGGCGGTCCCTTTACCGGCAGTGCCGGCAAAGAAGACTCACCAATTGTAAAAACCCTGGGTGGCGTTTTGGTTTCCATGCCCTACCCTCAGGAAAGCCGAAAGATTGGACTGCTGGCCTGCGAATGCGGTGCACAGGAGCCAAGGCTGAGAGAAATAGCAGAGGCGATGGGTGCTGAAATAGTAGCAGAAGAAAAGTGCAAGAGAATGGTGGAAATTAACGGTCGATATCGGTGTGATAAACCGGGAGAATGCCCTGGACAGGCAGAGACCGTAATGAAAATGAAGAAAAAAGGCATTCAGGTATTACTTACCGGCAGTTGCGGAGACTGAACGAACACAGTGATGACTGTAGCTCCCAGGTTGGGAGTTCCAACTTACCACAGTACGGATCATGTTCTGCGAGCCGCCGGTGAAAAACTGATCAGACGATGTGAAGATTAATGAAACAATAAAGAATAGGAGGCGATTCGCATGGCAATCACAGCAGAAGCTGCGAAAAAGAACATGAACAAAGTTGCGGTTGTATGTTGCAGAACTGAAGCAGGAACCGTTCTGGAAGCAAGCAGCCTTGAAGATCCGGCTATTTTCCCGGACCTGGAGGATTCTGGGTTGTTAACCATCCCGGAGAACTGCTTAAAAATTGGTGAGGTAATTGGTGCAAAAGTGACAAAAACCGTTGATTCACTGACTCCCTTAACTCCGGATGTTGT
Organism: Tindallia sp. MSAO_Bac2; assembly: GCA_003838145.1. Classification (GTDB taxonomy): domain Bacteria; phylum Bacillota; class Clostridia; order Peptostreptococcales; family Tindalliaceae; genus Tindallia. The sequence continues at coordinate 51,803 of QYZZ01000013.1, read as the reverse complement.
AGAAGGCATCCAGGCAATGGAATCAGAAGAAGCGCCAAAAGAAGCAGCCAAGGAAGCACCTGTATCAGCTGAGCCAGCTGCTCAGGCAGTAAGTCAACCAGCTCAGCAGCCAGTTGTGCAAAACGCTGGTGGAGTTGTGAAGATTCATATTGGTGAAGGTAAAAATATTGACTTGGAATTCCCTATAGGACTAACTGGCGCTGTGGCATCCAGTGCTCCGGCAGCAGGCGTTGCAGCAACTGCACCTGTTGAGCAGGCAGCCGCTGCAGAAGCAGTATCCTCAGAGGAATCCGCAGAAGCTAAAAAAATGCGTTCACTGGTTAAAAAGCACTTTAAGATCGATAAAGTTGAAATGGCAGATGAAACCAAGATTGATGGAACAACTTTGTATCTGCGTAAAAATATCTGTGACGACGCTGTTAACGTAAGTGATATTGTAACGTCCATCAAAGTGGATATTATTCCGGAAGAAAACTACAACCAGTACTCCGAAACCATCATGGATGTTCAGCCAATTGCAACCAAAGAACAGGACTGCAAGCTAGGTGCCGGTGCAACTCGCGTACTGGATGGCGTTGTAATGGTAGTAACCGGAACCGATGCAAAAGGCGTTCAGATTGGAGAGTTTGGATCATCTGAAGGCGAACTGGACAAAAACATAATGTGGGGACGTCCGGGAGCACCGGATAAAGGCGACATCCTAATCAAAACAGAAGTTGTCATTAAAGAAAAAATGAACATGGAGCGTCCGGGACCATTGGCAGCTCACAAAGCGACAGATTTTATCACTCAGGAAATCCGTGAAGCTATCAAAAAACTGGATGATAACTTGGTGGTTGAAGAAGAAGAGCTGGTTCAATATAGAAGACCTGGTAAAAAGAAAGTTCTTATTATTAAAGAAATCATGGGACAGGGAGCTATGCACGACAACCTGATCCTGCCGGTAGAGCCAGTGGGCATTGTTGGCGGAAAGCCAAACGTAGACCTTGGAAATGTACCTGTAATGCTTTCTCCACTGGAAGTACTGGACGGCGGTATCCATGCACTTACCTGCATCGGCCCTGCTTCCAAGGAAAACTCACGTCACTACTGGAGAGAGCCATTGGTAGAGCATGTGATGAAAGATGAAGAACTGGATCTGGCCGGCGTTGTATTTGTCGGATCACCACAGGCAAACTCCGAGAAATTCTATGTCTCCGATAGACTGGGAATGTTGGTGGAAGCCATGGATCTGGACGGGGCTTTCATTACCACAGAAGGATTTGGAAACAACCACATCGACTTTGCCAGCCATCATGAGCAAGTGGGAGAAAGAGAAGTAACTGTAGTAGGTATGTCTTTCTGCGCACAGCAGGGAGCTTTGGTTGTTGGTAACGAGCATATGAAATACATGGTGGATCACAACAAGTCAGATCAGGGAATCGAAAACGAAATCCTGGCTAACAATACACTTTGCGAAGAAGATGCGATCCGGGCAACATTGATGCTGAAAGCAGCTATGGCTGGTGAGGAAATCAAAGAGCCGGAAAGAAAATTCAATCCTGTTGTTAAAGAAAACAATATCGACATGATCGAACAGCAAACAGGAGTGGAAATGGATCTGGTAGCAAACGAGCAGATTCTTCCCAAAAGCAAGAAAAGACTGGAAATCTACGAACCGGAAGCTTAAAAGCAGAGACAAAGTATCCTCAGCATAAGTAGCAGGCAAATTATCCGTCAGGAATATTCAGATTGAAGGTGAAACGATGAAATATGGAGACAAAATTATCTACATTGAAGGAATAATTGTTGAAGTAAAAGATGGAGCCGTATCCATTGATCTGAAAGGAAGGCTTGGTTTCCTGAAAGTCCCCATGCGGATGCTGATCAATGACTATCCGGTTAAGGTGGGGCAGGAAGTTGGTCTGAACATGAGCTTTGTGGAAGTGCTGAGCGAAGAAGTCAATGAAACATATGTAAGTAATATTGAAAAGCGAAACAAACAAACAAAGGAGGCGTAAACATGGCTGATATGACAATTGTCAAAAATCTGCAGTCAGAAATATTTGTACCAATCACCCCTCCTCCTGTCTGGACACCGGTGACAAAAGAGCTGAAAGACATGAAAGTGGCTCTTGCAACCGCAGCAGGTGTGCATATGCAGTCCGACAAGAGGTTTAACCTGGCAGGCGACTTTACATTCCGTGTAATTCCGGGAGACGCACCCGTAGAGGAAATGATGGTTTCTCACGGCGGTTACGACAATGCAGACGTCAACAAAGACATTAACTGCATGTTCCCCATTGACCGGGTTCGTGAACTTGCGGAAGAAGGATTTATCAAAGAGATCTCTGGCGTAAACCACGGTTTCATGGGTGGCGGCGGCGACCAGACCAAGTTTAAGGAAGAAACAGGCCCGGAAATAGCCCGACAGCTTCATGAAGAAGGCGTTGATGCGGTTCTTCTAACCGCTGGCTGAGGTACCTGTCACCGCTCTGCTGTTATTGTACAGCGAGCGATAGAGGAATCGGGGATTCCTACAATTATCATTGCAGCACTACCACCGGTAGTAAGACAAAATGGTACTCCAAGAGCGGTAGCTCCACTGGTACCAATGGGAGCAAATGCCGGAGCTCCAAACGATGTGGAAATGCAACGGAACATTGTTATCGATTCACTGACACAACTGGTCGAAATACCAAGTGCTGGTAAAATTGTACCACTGGCATACGAGTACATCGCAAAAGTATAATAAATCAAAAAATCCCGGTCGGTATCGACCGACCGGGAATATTCAGCCAAATAGGGTGATGATGAATGGAACAGGAAAAACAATATCGCCGGCTGGTCATTAAAACCTTTCACATAGACCAGGTGGTGTCAGACAACAAAACCATAATTGAACTACCAAAGCTATCAATTTTTATACCTGATTTTGACAAAAAATTATCAAAACATGACCTTATAAAAGATGTTCAGGTGGATATAATCGAACCCATGAAGCATGACCGGTGGACCAACAGCATTATGGATATTATGCCGATCTCAACAAAAGTTCTGGGAAGCCTTGGTGAAGGAACCACTCACACACTTACAGGCGTATGCGTTATGCTGACTGGTGTTGATGAAGCTGGAAATCAGGTGGCGGAGTTTGGATCCTCCGAAGGCATGCTGAAAGACAAACTGGTTCTCAATAAAGCCGGTACACCGTCAGATCAGGACTATATTATTTCTTTCAATGTGACCCTGAAAGAAAAACAGGGCACAAACCGAACAGCAATACTGCAAGCGCATCGCTGCTGCGATGAGTTTATTCAGGAAATACGCAATCATCTAAAGAAAATGGACAGCAGATCCTATACGGAAAAACATGAGTTTTATGACCGAAGCAAACCCAATGGTAAAAAAGTTGCTATTGTGAAACAGGTTGCCGGTCAGGGAGCAATGTACGACAATCAGCTACTACCCCAGGAACCATCCGGGATGGAGGGTGGCAGGTCAATAATAGATCTGGCAAACGTTCCCATCATTCTTTCACCCAACGAATATCGGGATGGAGCTCTTCGGGCAATGACTTAAAAGCAGGTGATTTTAATGGGAGTAGGACCATCTACAAAGGAAACAACGTTGCATCACTTTCGCGACCCGCTGTTGGAAGTCGTTGCAGCTGATGATGATATCGATCTGACAGGCATTATCATCGTCGGCACACCACAAAGCAACGATGAAAAGTATTTCGTTGGGAAAAGGGCAGCTGCATGGCTGGAAGCTATGCGCGTGGACGGGGCCATTGTATCTGTGGACGGCTGGGGAAACAGCCACGTTGATTACGCAAATACAATGGCAGAAATAGGAAAGCGGGGAATTCCGGTTACCGGACTGAGCTTTATCGGTACTCAGGCGAATTTCGTGGTGAAAAACCAATACATGGATGCAATTGTTGATATTAATAAATCAGAAGCAGGCATTGAAACAGAAAACGTCGGAGAAAACAACATGAGCAGCCTGGACGCCAGAAAAGCGCTGGCTTTTCTGAAACTAAAAATGAGGGAGGGTAAATAATGAGATTTATAAGAAGTATACACACCATCGATTCCCATACCATGGGCGAACCAACCCGAATTGTTGTCGGCGGAATTCCTAAAATACCGGGAACCTGCATGGCGGAGAAAAAAACATACCTGGAAAACAACCTGGACTACGTAAGAACATCCCTGATGCATGAGCCGAGAGGTCACAACGATATGTTTGGTTCAATCATCACTGCGTCCACCGATGAAGAAGCTGATTTTGGCATTATCTTCATGGATGGCGGCGGTTACCTGAACATGTGCGGTCACGGCTCCATCGGTGCTGCCAGTGTGGCTGTTCAGTCCGGCATGGTTCATGTAGAAGAACCATATACAAACCTGGTGATGGAATCACCTGCCGGTTTGATTAAAGCTAAGGTAAGAGTAGAAGATGGCAAGGCAAAAGAAATTTCCATCACTAATGTACCATCCTTCTTATATAAAGAAAATGTTGAAATTCATGTACCGGAAATCGGTGATATAAAAATGGATATCGCCTTTGGCGGCAGCTTCTTTGCAATCATCGATGCAAAAGAACTGGGACTGAAAGTCGAAGTTACTGAGTCAGACAGACTGCTAAAGCTGGGGCTTCAAATAAGAGACATCATCAACCACACCATTGAAGTTCAGCATCCGGAACAAAAACACATTAAAACCGTAGATCTGGTAGAAATATTTGATGAGCCTACCCATGAAGACGCAGATTATAAGAATGTTGTGGTATTTGGACAGGGTCAGTTGGACCGGTCTCCCTGCGGTACAGGCACCAGCGCAAAAATGGCAACGCTTCATGCGAAAGGCAAGCTGGAAGCAGGCGAAAACTTCGTTTATGAAAGCATTACCGGAACCATGTTCAAAGGAGTTATTCTTGAAAAAACCAAAGTAGGGGAATTTGATGCTGTTATCCCTGAAATCACCGGCAGCGCATACATCACCGGATTTAACCACTTTGTCATCGATCCGGAAGATCCACTAAAGCACGGTTTTGCACTATGAAGAAATGGATCATCATAAAAGCCTGATGGTTCAAGAATTAAGCGTAGAGCAGATAAAACAAATATAAATGAAATGATAAAATAAGGAGGGAATTATTATGTTGGCAAATGTAATATTAGGTGTTCTCGGAGTCATGACATTATGGTTCGTAGTTATGTGGGTTAAAGGTTATAAAGAAGATCCATCAGGAATGCCTGGGCTTCACCGTACTGCAGTAGGATTTGTAACGAACTTTTTCGACACTCTGGGTATTGGATCTTTTGCACCGACCACTGCCTGGGTGAAAGGTGCTAAACTTGCTCAGGATCGTGTAATCCCAGGATCTCTGAACGTTGGTCACACATTGCCGGTAGTTGTTATGTCTTTTATCTTTATTCAGCGTGTAGAAGTAGAACCAGTAACGCTTGTATCAATGCTTTTAGCAGCAGCAGCTGGAGCTTTCTTTGGAGCCGACATCGTTTCCGGTCTGCCTGAGAAAAAGGTTCAGATGGGTATGGGTATAGCATTATTTGTTACAGCAGGATTTATGTTTGCAGGTCAGGTAGGTATTATGCCTGGTGGTGGAGAAGCAACTGGTCTTTCAGGAATGACTTTAGTGATTGGCGTTGTGGTTAACTTCTTCCTTGGCGCACTGATGACTCTTGGAATTGGTCTTTATGCACCTTGTATGGCACTGGTATACACTCTTGGAATGAGCCCGCTGGTAGCATTCCCCATCATGATGGGATCCTGCGCATACCTGATGCCGGTTGGAAGTGCAAAATTCATCAAAAACAAAGCTTTTGATGGTAAAGTAGCACTGGGTCTTACCCTTGGTGGTATCCCTGCGGTGTTTATTGCAGCGTACCTGGTAACATCATTGCCAATTAACATCTTAACCTGGTTAGTAATTGGAATAATTCTTTACACAGCAGTAACTATGTTAAGAGCTGGAATTGCAAACAAGGGAACAGTAGGAGAAGTAGCAACAGAAACTCAGGCTTAAATTACAGATAAACTTAATAGTCCCATATATAAAGAAGGCAGGTCCTAGATGAAATAGGACCTGTCTTTTTATTTAAACTGGACTGATGGTTCATGGCAGGCAACTATTTCTACATTATAATGTGGTTAAAGATAGAGAAAAAGAAAAGCCGAAAGAAGAAAAGAGCTGGAGGTGACGCCTACTGGAAGCGAAAAAAAGATTTATCCAACCATTAATGTCGGAGGACAGCGGACAGGGAATGACGGAATACGCACTAATACTTAGTTTTGTAGCTCTTGCTGTTGTAGCGGCGGTCAGACTTCTGGGGCAAGCCATCAGCGATTTCCTTCCGACGGTTCTGGACGATGTGGATTAAGAAAGTTCAGGTAAAAAGCAGAATTTAGAAAACAAGAGAAGTTAACAAATCCAACACAAACAAATTTTTAAGGAGGTTATTTAGAATGATGGAAAAAATGATGAAACTGATGAAGGACGAAAGCGGCCAGGGTATGGCAGAATATGGGTTGATTTTGGCTGGGGTAGCGGTAGTGGTAATGGTGGCTTTGGTAGCCCTGGGTGGAGGATTGACTGATCTGTTTGACAGAGTCACAGATGACGTTACAGAAGATCATTCACCAACACCATAGTTTGATGCTTACAAGGTATTCGTAAAGAATCATTATTGCCCTGCCGGCACGGATGGCAGGGCTCTTTTTACAAAAAGATGAAACACATCATTTTTACCCAGCATTTTACCTAGAGTGGAGGAGAAAAAATGACAATTTTAGACGGAGCACTGCTCATTACCATTGCCATCTGCTTTTATACAGATGTCAAAGAACAAAAAATATATAATAAGGTCTTGCTGCCGGCCTTTGTCATCGGCCTCCTGGGAAACGTCATCACCGGTGGTTTTTCCGGATTCGGAAGTTCGGCCTTGGGTCTGCTGTTAGGAATGGGATTATTGATTCTTCCCTTTGTAGCAGGAGGTATGGGAGCCGGAGACGTAAAACTAATGGGTATCATAGGACTTTATAAGGGTCCGGCCTTTGTATTCCAGACTTTTCTTATTACGGCGATTATAGGCGGAATTATCGCGCTGATTATTCTGGCTAAACGGAAAAAACTTGGATACACCTTCCGAAACTTTGGAGCTGCTCTGACATCACTGTTTCTGCTGATCCCAAAAGGAACGGTTCTGGAAGGGCTGAACCAAACTGCTGTTGCTTCTTTCCCGTATGGCATTGCCATATCACTGGGAACCATACTGGCATATCTTGTGGGGTGATAAAAGTGAAAAGAATCTTAAAATCTTTAAGACATATAAAAAACAGACGGGGACAATCTTTGGTGGAGTTGGCTCTGATACTGCCAATTATTGTGCTGTTACTCTTTGGAACGGTGGAGTTTGGCCGGGTGTTTCACTCTTATATCAACATCACCAGCGCAGTGCGTGAAGGAGCAAGGCTGGGCGCCGTAGGAAGAACGGATATAGAAATTGAAGACCGGATCAGAGAATCCGTAACCCTGGCAAATGCAGATACACAGTTAAGTATACTAAAAATCTATCCGGTGGAATCCGCCCGGACACCGGGGATTCCAGTAGAGATAGAAATTCAGTACGACTTACCTCTGGTAACCCCTTTGCTGGGAGATATATTACCTAACCCGGTGCCGTTAAAAGCTTCTGCCACCATGAGACATGAATGAGGTGTATAAAATGAACATTCTGGAGCGATGGAATCGAATCCTTCAAAAAGAAGATGGAAATGTACTGGTTATTTTCGCTGTATTCCTGATGGTGATGATCGGTTTTGCTGCCCTGGTAGTGGATTTCGGCGGCCTTAAACTGGAGCAGAACCGGCTCATTAATGTGGCGGATGCAGCAGCCCTGGCAGGCGCCCGGGAACTGCCGGATACGAACATGGCGAAACAGATTGCAGAAGAATATGCCCGTTTCAATGGTGCAACAGACGATGAAATAACTGTCTCTTTTCCTAACGGGAGCGGTGAAATAAAAGTTGAGGCCCGCAGGGAAAAAGAGTTTTTCTTTGGAAAAGCCCTTGGCGTCACGGCAGGTACAGCTTCAGCCAATGCCACTGCAGCCTACGGTGCTGTAAGCGGAATGAGTGGGATCGTTCCCTTTAGCATCCCGGACCAGGAACTGGAATATGGGGTCGAATATGAACTGAAAGCCGGATCTCACGATGATTATGGCCCGGGAAACTACGGAGCCCTGGCTCTGGGACTTAAAGGAGCATCATCTTATCGGAATAATATCCGCTATGGTTACGACGGCATCGTCCGGGTGGGTGAGTGGATAGAGACCGAACCCGGAAATATGTCCGGACCGACGGAAGACGGAGTGGAATACCGGATCAATCAATGCCAGCATACGCCTGAATGTACTTTTGACAATCACCATCCGGACTGCAGCAAGGTCATGATTGTTCCCATCTATGACCCTGCCAGCATACAGGGAAGAGACGAAGTTTATATTGTAGGTTTTGGGGCCTTTTTTCTGAAAGAAGTACGGGGACAGGGCAACAACAGCTCCGTTGTGGGATATTTTATTGAGCTGGTTCCCCCTGAAGGCCTTTATGTAGAAACAGACCCGAATCAGGACTACTACGGTGTGGCAAAAGCCAGGCTGATTGAATAGAGAATAAGATAAAAATGAAATTAGGAAGAAGGTGTATCCGTTGAAAAACAAACTGATTTTACTCATTGCCATAGTATTTGGAGCCATGGCTTCTCTGGGAGCTTTCCGTTATCTTCAACATGTGGAGGCAACCTACCAGCTATCCGGAAACTACACTCAAGTGGCTACAGCAACCCAGAACATTCCTGCCAGAGCTACTATTCAAAGCTCCATGCTGGAGTTTGTGGAAGTACCGGTGGAATATGTGATGAGCGGTGCGGTACTGGAAGCGGAGGAAGCCGTGGGAAAGCTGGCCCGAAGCGATATATATGAAGGTGAACAACTGATTGACCGGAAACTGATGGATCGGGAAGACCGGCAGGGAGGACTTGCGGTGAAGGTGGATGAAGGCAAAAGAGCCATATCCGTTCCTGTAGGCATGGTGACAGCACTGCATGGGCTTATCGAAATAAATGACCGGGTGGATGTGATGGTGACTTTCGATCATGAAGAAACCCAAAGCTCCGGCGATGAATATGGAAGCAGCGATACATCCAGAGAAACAGTAACTTCCACCATTATTTCCAACGTCCCGGTTCTGGCAGTAAATGCCCGGATTGAAGGATCGGCCGAAGGAAGTTCCGAACCGTCAACAGTTACGGTAATGGTGGAACCGGAAGAAGCCCAGTGGATTGCCCTGGCCATACAGCAGGGAAGCATTCAGTTTACCTTAAGATCGCCGGAAGACGACACGGAAATAAATATCCCGATGACCGGAACCGACGGACTGGTTCGATAAAGGCGCTGATTTTACAGAGGAGGGAATACCATGACACCCATCAGGGTTCTAGTAACAGACGATATTGCCAACACCAGAGAAGATATAAAAAGATTACTGTACTTTGAAGACGATATGGAAGTGGTAGGAGAAGCCGGTGACGGCAACGAAGCCGTTGCTTTGGCTCTGGAACTGAAGCCGGACGTGATCTTAATGGATGTGAATATGCCGGGCTTAGACGGTATCGGCGCAACAGAAAAAATATCCATGGAATCACCGGAATGTGCCATCATCATCGTCTCCATTCAGGGAGAGCAGGAATACCTGAGAAAAGCCATGACCGCCGGAGCCCGGGAGTACATGGTAAAACCTCTTACCTCCAGTGAACTGGCGGAAACCATTCGCCGGGTCTTTGAAACCCAAAAACGCCGGAACCAGCAATTTGCAATTCCGATTCACCGGGAAGAGGTGCATTCCAAGCCGGCAAAAAAAGGAAAAGTTATTAGCTTTTTTTCCACCAAAGGCGGCGTGGGTAAAACCACCATTGCCTGCAATCTGGCAGTTTGCCTGGCCAGAGAAACAAAAAAGAAAGTAGCTTTGCTGGATCTGGACCTGACAGCTGGCGACGTAGCCGTAATGCTAAATGTGAATGCAAAAGGAACGGTGTCAGATCTGGCCCGGGAAGAGGAGAGCATGAGCCTTTCTCTGGTGGAGAGCTACATGGTGCCACATCTGACAGGAGTTCAGATTCTGGCGGCTCCCGGCAGTCCGGAGCAGGCAGAGCTGGTGGAAGCTTCCCATGTGGAAGAAATTCTGAAGACTCTGGTGCATCATTATGACTATATTTTAGTGGATACAGCACCGGTATACAGCGATGCAAACCTGAATATTCTGGACGCCAGTGACGTAATAGCCCTGATGCTGAATCAGGACCTGACCACTCTGAAACACGTTAAAAATGCCAAGGAAATATTTACTACTTTAAAATACGCCTCCAGAACAAAAATAGTGCTGAACCAACAAAGCAAAGAAGGCATCAAAATTAAGGATCTGGAGGAAACGCTGGACACCAGATTGTCCGCAACCATACCGGAAGATCAGCGAGTAGTAAGAACAGCGATCAACAAAGGACTTCCCTTTGTCATCAACCAGGCTAATGCCCAGGTGTCCCAGAGTATATACCAGTTAATGGAAGACTTGGATCTGGAAAAACCAAAGGATGATACAAAAGGATCCGGGAAAAAAGTAGTGAACCGCCTTTTTAACTTTTAGGCAACAGTAATTTCTAAAGCCCGACCTCTGATCCCTATCCACTAAACTGAAAGGAGTAGAATCCCATGTCTCTGCTGCAAAAGCTGGAACATCGTATGGAAAAAGAAAAACAGCAGGAGGAACAAACCTCCTCAAAACAAAGCAAACAACCTGTAGAAATCAACGATCCACTGGCAGAATGGAAGGTAGAGCTTCATGGGAAAATTGTTGATAAGCTGAAAAACCTTGAACCTTCAGAAAAAGAAGATGAAAATGCCCTGACTAAGCAGATTGAAAAACTGGTGGATCAGTTTGCTGAAGAAAAAGGTATGGACAGTAAAATGCGAATGGATCGTTTACGTCTGAAAAAGGAAATGACAGACGAAATCATAGCCTTTGGACCAATTACACCGCTGCTGGAAGACCCGGATGTCAGCGAGGTAATGGTAAACGGTCCCCGGCAGATATTTGTGGAACGAAAAGGAAAGCTGGAAACAACGGATGTCCGATTCCGGGACGATAACCATGTGATCAATATTATCGAACGGATTGTAGCGCCTATTGGAAGGCGAATTGATGAAAGCAGTCCCATGGTGGATGCCCGTCTGCCTGACGGATCCCGTGTAAATGCCATCATTCCCCCGCTGGCGCTGAACGGTCCCACCATCACCATCCGTAAATTTTCTACTGACCCCTTTACGGTTAAAGACCTGATTCAGTTTGGTACATTAACGCAGGAAATGTCAGACTTTCTGGATGCCTGCGTAAGGGGACGCTTAAACGTTATTGTTTCCGGTGGAACCGGCAGTGGTAAAACCACCACCCTGAATGTATTGTCCTCCTTCATCCCGGAAACAGAACGGATTGTAACCATTGAAGATGCAGCGGAAATCCAGTTGAGACAGCCCCACGTAATTACACTGGAAAGCAGACCGCCTAACATAGAAGGAAAAGGGGCCATCAGCATTCGGGATTTGGTAAAAAATTCCCTTCGTATGAGGCCGGACCGTATTGTTGTTGGAGAGGTGCGAAGCGGAGAGGCACTGGATATGCTTCAGGCCATGAATACCGGCCATGACGGCTCCCTGACCACCGGCCATGCCAACTCCCCAAGGGACATGCTTTCCCGACTGGAAACCATGGTGCTGATGGCAGGAATGGACCTTCCTGTAAGGGCCATCCGGGAACAAATTGCCTCTGCGGTGGACTTAATCATCCAACAGACCCGAATGCGGGATGGCTCCCGTAGAATCACTCATTTAACGGAAGTGCAGGGTATGGAAGGCGATGTAATAACGCTACAGGATATCTTTGTTTACAAGCAAACCGGTCTAGATGAAGATGGAAAAACCAAAGGTGACTTTATCTCCACGGGTATTCGTCCTAAATTCATTGAAACCCTGGAGTCTAACGGTATCAATTTACCGACAGAACTTTTTAACCCTTCCCTCTTTTAATATGCTTGTGTAAGATTTTGACCTTAATTATCCATTATCAATTCTCAATTTTCAATTGAGCGGCACTGGCTGCCGCTCCAAGAGAGGTGTATCCAATGACGCTTCAAACCGTAAGCATACTGTTTTTTTTAACCGGGTTTCTGTTAATCCTTGGTATCTACCAGAGCAGGCAGCCTGGCGGCTCTGAAAATGTCAGCAAACGGGTTAAAAAACTTCAGAAAAATATTAAATCCGGAGAAATACCGGAAAAAAAGCAGGAAGAAGAAAAAATAGATCCGCTGAGAAAACTGCTGAAATCTTTCGGACAGTCCGGGCTTCTAACCCGAATGGGAAGAGGAATGGATAAAAAGCTGGAAGAATCCGATGTGCTTCTCAGCGGTGGTGAATTCATGGTGCTGGTAATGGCGGGATTTTTCATCACCTTCGGCATGGTCATCAGCTTAACCCTGAATTTCTGGTGGGCCATTGCTATAGGAGTTATTATGTCTTTTACACCTTTCTTCCTGGTAAACCGGGCAAGGCATAAAAGGCTGAGCAGCTTTAACAGTCAGATATGTGATGCTTTAGTGGTGATGTCCAACTCTTTAAGATCCGGTTTCAGCTTTTTGCAGAGTATGGATATGGTGCGAAAAGAAATGCCGGATCCTATTGCCAAAGAATTTAACCGTACTTTTCGGGAAGTCAATCTGGGAACCTCCACGGAAAAAGCCCTTCAAAATCTGGCGCACCGCGTTAACAGTGATGATCTGGACCTGGTGGTAACAGCAGTGCTGATTCAGCGCCAGGTAGGCGGAAATCTGGCGGAAGTGCTGGATAAAATTGCTGGCACCATCCGGGAGCGGGTTCGTATACAGGGAGAAATTCGAACCCTGACGGCTCAGGGAAGGATTTCCGGACTGATCATCGGACTATTGCCGGTGATTCTGGCTCTGTTTATGCTGGCTATTAATCCGGGTTACATTCAGTCTTTATTCCACCATCCTATTGGACTTATGATGGTAAGTATGGCTGTCTTTGGTGAAATCATCGGCTTTGTCATGATTCGAAAAATTATTCAGATTCGAGTTTAAAAGGAGGTGTCGGACATGCTGACCATGGCATTAACCATGACAGGAGCTTTTGGAATGGCCTTTACCATTCCCTTTCTTATTCACAAACTGATATTTGGCGAAAAACAGCGCATGGACCGAAGAATGGACGAGGTGCTTGGGGCGAAGGAAGTTCCCATCCGAAAGCAGGAACTGTCGGCTCCTCTTTACCAGCGAATCTTTAAACCAATGCTGGGAAAAATGTCCGGCATGATGCTATCCATTGTTCCCTTTACAAAAGAAGAAGTGCTGCAACAGAAGGTAATAGAGGCAGGAGTACCGGCGGGACTGGCGGCAAGAGAATGGATGGTTATAAAACTGTTGACTTCACTGGCCTTTGGAGGCCTGGCATGGATGCTTCACCTGGTTGGTAATCAGGCCTTATGGCAGAGTGGTGTCTTTATGGCTGTGGCTCTGGCCCTTGGATGGTTTTCCATTGATTATTACCTGAACCTGAGAATTCGAAAACGAAAGGATGAAGTTCAGCGAAGCCTTCCGGATATGCTGGATCTTCTTACTGTCAGTGTGGAAGCAGGTCTGGGTTTTGAAGGAGCGCTGATGAAAATTGTTGAAAAGTCCGATGGCTTACTGGCAGAAGAGTTTTTAAATGTTCTCAGAGAAACCAAGATGGGAAAGCCCAGACGGGATGCACTGAGAGATATGGCGAAAAGAATAAACGTGGAAAGCCTTTCGAACTTTGTAGGATCCATCGTATTGGCTGAACAGTTGGGAATAAGCATGGGAAATGTCCTTAGGGTGCAGTCTCAGGAAATGCGGCAGAAGCGGCGGCAGAAAGCGGAAGAACTGGCAATGAAGGCACCGGTAAAAATGCTGATTCCCATGGTCATGTTCATATTTCCGGCCATCTTCGTTATTTTGCTGGGGCCGGCCATGCTCCAGATACTGGAAATTTTTTAGGACAGTATATAATGGGAGGTGGTGTCGGTGCCGTCGGACGAAAGCATAAAAATTACAGAAACAGTCATAAAGGCTGAAAGCTTTTGGAAACGACTGAAAGGACTGCTGGGTACCCGGGAGCTTCCGGAGGATACCGGGCTATTGCTGAAGCCATGCCGCCAGATTCATACCTGGTGGATGAATTATCCCATAGATGTGTTGTATCTGGATTCTCATGGCAGAATCCTTCATATAGACTCTGAAGTACCACCTAATACCTGGAAAAAACCAGTTAAAAAGGCGGATATGGTACTGGAGATCAAAGCAGGTCTTTGTCGGAAAAAAAACATCCAAATAGGACAAAAGATTGAATTTTGAAAAGAAAAGAGGGAAAACCATGTTCAAAAAGGGTACAAACAAAAAAAAGAAGCGGGGCTTCTCCTTAACCTTTAAGATCAGCGTCACCATAACGCTGCTTATAACGGTGCTGATGATAGGGATGGGAACCATGACCTACCGCATGAACCGGAATATACTGGTTCAGCAGGAAATGCAGCTGAGCCGCAGTCTGGCTGGTCTGGCCGAGGAGGCCATGGCTCCGGTACTTCAAAACGGAGAAGAAGCTGGTGTGATGAACTGGCTCAGGTCTATGCAGGAAGACTCTAAAATACATCAGGCTTATCTGACGGATACAACCGGCGCCATTACCTATCATGAAAACGAAGCCAGCATCGGCAACCGGATGCAGACCCGCGCTTTGGATTCAGCTATGGAGACGGGACTGGTACAGGTACAGGCTGTACGAATCACCGACGAACAACCCGGCCTGCTGTTTGTGGCACCCATTCATGGTGAATCCCGGGAGCTGTTGGGATATCTGCATTTTATCAATGACTTCAGTGCAGGGCAACAATTTTTGGATGACACTGCTTATCAGTGGCTAAGGATTTTTGTGGCCACCGTGCTGGTCAGTCTTTTTCTGGTAAGGCTGATTATCGTAAAATCTGTTGGAAAGCCGATAAAAAATCTACTGGTCAGTGCTGAGAGAATTTCCACCGGAGATTTCTCGGAAAATCTGGAGATAGATACCCGGGACGAACTGGGACAATTGAAAGAAGGTTTCAATTTAATGAACCAGCAGCTGGCGGTCCTTTTTGACTCTATTAACCGCTCTGTGATAGAATTGGATTATTCCTCCCGAATGATCGTCAGCCGGGGAGAGCAGCTGGAAACGGAGGAAACCGTATCCAATCCGGAAAGACGCCAGGAATGGATCCGGGACATCCACAGTAACGGGAAACGGCTGGTTCGAGTTACCGGCAAACTGCAATCCTTCTTGCAGCAGTTTCGAATAGAAGAGCAAGCCTGATACAGCAAAGGGAGTGACCCCTTATGATTAAAATCGAAGACCTGGAAAAAGTCATTGGTAAAACCATTGAAGCTGTGGAAAAAGGTAAGGAAGACCTTTACCGGCTGGAAGATGATGTGCGTAAAGAGTATGATCGGTGCCATCGTCAGCTATTGGATATACGAATTCGTATTGACCGGGTCATCGAGGAAGTGGATCGGCTGGAGGTGGAATCCCGGAAGCTCCGAAATCACCTGATGATTGTAAACCGGGATTTTCATCGGTACAGTAAGGAAGCCATCAAAGAAGCCTATGACGAAGCCCACGAAAAAATGCTGGAGCTGATGCAAAAGCGGGAAACAGAAAAAATACTGCGGCTGCAGCGGGATCATCTGGAGCAAAACATGAAAACCCTGGAAAATGCAAGGAAACGCTCAGAAGAACTGATGTCTACTGTAAGCATGGCACTCAAGCTGCTAACCAATGACTTATCCAGGTTTTTCAGCCAGATGGGAGAGGTTCAAACTCAGCAAAGTATGGGTCTGTCAATTATTCGTGCCCAGGAGGAAGAACGGAAAAGGGTGGCCAGGGATATTCATGACGGTCCGGCACAGAGTCTGGCCAATATTGTTATGAGAGCCGAGTTTTGTATGAAGCTGATGGAAGTCAGTCCGGAAAAAGTAAGCGGCGAGCTGGAAGAGCTGATGGAGCTGGTTCGAAACAGCCTGGGAGATGTCCGTAAAATTATTTTTGATCTTCGGCCCATGTCCCTGGATGATCTGGGATTGCTGTCAGCATTAAAGCGCTATACTGAACAATATTCAGAAACCTTTGGCATTCATGTGGAAATAAGTGTGATCGGAAGCGAAAAGCGCTTCGATAATTCCATCGAAATCGGGCTCTTCCGAGTTATTCAGGAAGCACTGACCAATGTTCAAAAGCATACCAATTCAGACGAAGTGGTGATAAAAATAGAATTTATGCCGAAGAAACTGAATGTCCTTATAAGAGATAATGGCCAGGGCTTTGATCCGGAACAGGTGGAACCGGAAAACGAGAGCTCCGGCTATGGTATCATGGGGATGAAAGAGCGGGTACAGTTGATGAAAGGAACCATTAACATCAAGTCGCAACGTGGAAATGGCACACAGATCAGTGTCTCGGTTCCTATCGAAGCCGGCGATGGCAATGGAAGTGCGGGTGAAAAAGAATGAACAGTAAAAACATATCCCCAATAAAAGTGATGATCGTTGATGATCACGCTCTAATCCGTCAGGGACTGATGAAAGTTCTTTCTCTGGATCCTGCTATTCAGGTGGTAACAGAAGCGGAAGATGGCGGCGAAGCCATTGAAAAAGCACTATCCATGGAATTGGATGTTATCCTGATGGATATTAATATGCCTCAGATTAACGGAATTATGGCAGTGAAAAAAATCAGGGAAAGAATGCCGGATATGGCAATCATTGCCCTGACAATCCACGACCAGGAAGAATACCTGGTGGAACTTATTCAGTGCGGAGTATCCGGATATGTTCTTAAAGACGTTCGGCCGGATGAATTGATAACAGCCATCAAAAAAGTGGCAAATGGTGAATCCTTTATTCCGGCTGCGCTGACGGGAAAGATATTTAAAGAGCTGAGCCGGCTCACTGGCGGTTCAAAGCAACCGGATCCGGATATGCTGACCCCCAGAGAGCTGGAGGTGTTGCAGGAAGTAGCCAACGGTCTTAGTAACAAGGAAATTGCTGGAAAACTGTTTATAAGTGAAAAAACCGTTAAAAACCACCTGACCAATATTTTTCAGAAATGCAATGTCAGCGACCGTACCTCTGCGGTACTCCACGGAGTAAAGAACAACTGGATACAGTTATAAAGCGCATCTCAAAAGCAAAAACCTTTTATGAAAGGTATTGTACGCGGTGCGTTTTGTCTTTTTATGCTATAAACACTTGATTAGGGGTATAACTGATGATACAACATAATGGTGGATATGCCTGGAGGTGACGGGATGACAAAAAAGCAGAGAAGGGTAGTGCTGAGCAACAAACAGGCAGAGCAAATCAGGAAAATAAAACGCTGTTACGAAGAGCTCAGAACCCTGAGACAGGCAATGGATCGATCGGGAACAATGGCCTGGATCAGTGACTACAGAAAAGGCACTATACAGGTTTCGGATACCTGGACTAAAATACTGGGCTATGAACCCGAAGAGGTGAAAAGCACCTTGGATTTTTTTGTGCAAAAAATCCACCCTGAGGACCGGAATCGGGTACTGGAAATACGCCGCCGACATTTTGAAGGCGAAATTCCGGAATTTCATGCAGCCTTCAGAATGCAGCGAAAGGATGGAAAGTACCGCTGGATTCGTACCCGGGGTCAGGTAACGGAAAGAGACCAAAGCGGCAATGTTATTAAGATGATAGGAATTCATGAGGATATTACCAAACAGCGCCATATGACAGAGCGAATACGTGAAAGTGAGGAAAAATATCATGCCGCACAGGCTCGGGTAGATGAAAAACTGAAGCATCAGAAGGCCATCATGGACGGATTATTTCGAACCTCACCGGATGGTTTGGTAATGATGAGCCGGGATGGAATTGTTCAGCGCATTAATGAACGCTTTACCGATATTTTTCAATATACATCAGCAGAAGCTGTCGGGAACCATATTGATGATCTGATCGCCAACGAAGACCAGCGAGAAGAGGCTGAGTTGCTAAACAGCAAAGCCAAGTACATTCATCATGTGGAAGTAGAAACAGAGCGCAGCCGGAAGGACGGCAGTATTGTACCGATTATGATTCGTTCGCAGCCTTATTACCTTGACGGTGAAATCATCGGACATCAGATTTTATACACGGATATAACTCAACGAAAAAAAGAAGAGGAGATTCTGCGGAAAGCCAAAGAAGAGGCGGATGCTGCAAATGAGGCAAAAAGCCGCTTTCTGTCCAATATAAGCCATGAAATGCGCACACCGATGAATGGTATTTTTGGAGCTACCATGCTGCTGGAGAACACCGATTTGGACGAAGAACAGCAGGAACTGCTGAATATGTTGAGAGAATCTTCGGATCGTATGATGAACACTGTGGCGGATCTACTGGATATTGCCCGAATTGAACATGGTTTTACAGGGCTTCGGGAAGAGTGGTTTGATCTTTGTCAGGCAATATCCGGTATAGTGGAACCTTTCCGGGATATCGGAGAGAACCGGAACATTGATTTTTCTTTCCGTTGTGACGACTCCCTTAAGCTCCAGGTGATGGGTGACAGGGGTAAGCTGTGCCGCGTTATTTACCACCTGGTAAGCAATGCCTTTAAATTTACATCCGAAGGCAGTATTGCTGTGGAAATATCTCTGCAGGAATTCCAGAACCCCATTGGGATTTTCCGTTTCTCAGTCATTGATACAGGCATAGGCATTGACACCATGGAAGCCCACCAGCTATTTGAAAGCTTTACACAGCTGGATGACTCCAGCACTAAGTCCTACCAGGGAACGGGTCTTGGGCTCACCATCGTCCACAAGCTGCTGGAACAAATGGGTGGCACCGTTCAGGTGGAAAGCAATCCCTGGGAAGGGAGCCGTTTTTATTTCGATCTGCCCCTGAAAGTGGAAAGCTCCGAAGGTGATGCGGATTCAATTTCCGATCTTAACGAAGCTGAATTTAAAATTGCCAAAGGAAGCATGCAAATTCTGGCCGTTGAAGATGACGAAATCAGCCAGATCCTGCTTAAAAAACTGATAGAAAGAATCGGAGCCGATCTGGAAGTTGCATCAGATGGCATTGAAGCAATTCAAAAATATGGCCAGAAGAAATACGACATGATACTGATGGACGTTCAACTGCCGTCCATCAGCGGTCTTGAGGTTACAGAAGTTATCCGTACCTTCGAGAGAAGAACCGACGAACACACGCCCATTATCGGCCTGAGCGCTCATGCTCTGAACCGGGACAGGGAAGAATGCCTGGCTTCCGGAATGGATGATTATATGTCAAAACCCATTGACTTTCAGCAACTATTGGAGATAATAGAAAAATGGACGCATTTATAAAATGCGTCACTTTTTACCTTTGCGTCTTTTTGGATTTCGTGGCTTTCCTTTTTCATCCACCAGCACCTGACCAACTCCTTCCGGAGCATAGGTTTCCAACAGCTGCTGAACTTCTTCTATTTCCTCCGGCTGTATTTTCCAAACACGGCGAACTTCTTTTGACAGCGGCGTCGGAAGGGTAGGGCGGTAAACCAGGGTCAGATGCCCTTCGTCATTCCACTGGGTCCAATTGAGATTATCCCAGGGCACAAAACCTTCTGAGGCAAAAAATCCTTTTTCCCGTATTTCCGGCTGGTTTTTTGCCCGAAGGCTGTTTACCCAGCTAAACAGAACCCAGAAAACACTTGTGATGCCCCGGGTAACCAGGTTGGACATCTGAGCTTCAGTGACCGGCTCCGGGCTGGCCAGAGCAGCCTGCAAAGCCCTGAGAAACTCGCCGGAATAATATACCCAGAAAAACAGCAGGAACAGCCACAGATAAAAGGACATATTCTTGTTTTGCGTCACCGGCTTCTTTAATAATTCGCCAGCCCACTGATCCCGTGTTAATTCCCGAATCAGCCAGTATACAATAAGGATGGAAATCAGAAATAAAAAAATATCCAAAAATCCCATAGCACCTATAACAGCATGAATTTGAATAACCCCCTCTCTTGAAACACACTACCATTGTAAGCAAACAGGAGAAACAATTCAATATAAATAATGAAAGATAAATAATGAAAGATAAATAATGAAAGATAAATAATGAAAGATAAATAATGAAAGATAAATAATGAAAGATTCCGGGAGGATGATACGGTGAAAATCGCAATCATTGGCAACGGCGGCGTAGGTAAAGCACTGATCCGGCTGCTGGAAAACAAAAAAGAAAAAATGGCGGAAGAAGGACTTGAAGTGGAACTCTGCGCACATATGGACAGCAGTGGTGCTGTGCTGGATGCCGAAGGAATAAGCCTGAAACAATTAATCCGACATAATGAGAAGAACCTTCCCATGAAAGACTTTCCGCAAATCGGAGTGGCAAAGGCCGGAGTGGAAGAAATACTGAAAATGGAAGACCTGGATGTTCTGATAGAATTAACCCCCACCAACAAAGAAACCGGTGAACCGGGCATGACCCACATTAAGAGGGCGTTGAAAAAAGGAATTCATGTTATAACGGCCAACAAGGGACCGATACTGTTGGCCTATCATCAGCTGAAAGAACTGGCGGATAAAAACAATGCACAGCTATGGATTGGATGTACCACCGGTGGCGCCCTGCCTTCAGTAAACGGAGGAATCATGGACATGGCCGGTGCAGATATCACTTCAATTGAAGGCGTGTTAAATGGCACAACAAACTTTATCCTGGATGAAATGAAAAGCTCAGGCTGCAGCTATGAAACAGCTCTGGAAAAAGCTCAGGCCGCCGGCATTGCAGAAACAGACCCGACGTTGGATGTGGAAGGCTGGGATACAGCGACAAAACTTCTGATTCTGACTAATGTGCTGATGAAAGAGGAGAAACAGCTCTCAGACATCAGGGTGGAAGGCGTTACGAAGATCACACCGGCAGACTTCAAAGTAGCAGCTGAAAAAGCCGGAAAATGGAAACTGGTGGGAAGAACAGAAAAAAATGACAGTGGCCTTACCATGACAGTAAAGCCGGAAATACTGTTGCCGGATCACCCCTTATACGGTGTTGATGGAAAAAACAAAGCCGTTAGGTATACTTCTGACACTTTAGGTGATCTGACACTGGTGGGGGGAGCTTCCGGCCTTATACCGGCAGCAGCCTCTGTACTCAGAGATTTAATGAATTTACATCGGGGATATCGGATTCCGAATGAAAGAAGATAAAATAAAAAGACATAAATCGGAAAGATAAGGACAAATGTCAGGATTAATCTGATGCGTCATTGCAAAAATTCTGGTACATTAGATATAACCGACAAAAACGAACAGGGGTGGTGGAGCGTGAAACTCCGGACAAAATTTATCAGTGGTATTGGTATCAGTGTTGTGGCTGCCATGCTGGTCCTGACACTGGTGGTGAACCATTATGTGGCAGAAATGATTGACTCAAAAGAAGCAGACTATAACCGGCTGTTGGAAAGTGCTGTGGAGGCGCAAATGGAGGCGCAGCTGGACAGTGCGCGGATGTCAGTTCAAACCATTGCTAACAACCTGCGGGTGCAGGAACTGTTTGCTGAACGGGACCGGGAGCAATTACAGGAAGAGCTAATGCCGGTATATGAAACCCTGCAGGAGGAAGTGGCACAAATACAGTTTCACCTGCCGGACTCCACTGCCTTCTTAAGGCTTCACATGCCGGAAAACTACGGAGACAGTCTCCGGGATTTCCGTTTTACTGTTAACGAAGCCAACGAGACCCTGGAAATTGTCGAAGGCCTGGAAGAAGGCAGGGGCGGATATGGTTTCCGGGTGGTGGTACCCATGTTTTACCAGGGGCAGCATACCGGATCCGTTGAGTATGGCAGCGGATTTGGCGACGTCTTTCTGCAGGAAATTAAAGATAACTTTGGCGGGGAGTATTTTATTTATACCCTGACAGAGGAATCCCTCTCCTGGTTGGAA
The DNA here is from genome assembly GCA_003838145.1 of Tindallia sp. MSAO_Bac2. Classification (GTDB taxonomy): domain Bacteria; phylum Bacillota; class Clostridia; order Peptostreptococcales; family Tindalliaceae; genus Tindallia. Next base: position 29,685 of record QYZZ01000013.1, on the reverse strand, counting down.
GATGGCGACGGAGAAGAAGAAGGTTTTATGGCAGCCACCGTTGCAACAGATGAGTGGCAGCTTGAACTGCCCTATATCGACCGCATAGCAGCAGGTGAAATGGTCACCCTTATTTCTGATAATGAAAGAGAGAGTGTCATTCTGATGCCCTACACAGACTATCAGGGAAATGTGGGGGGATATATCAAGGCAGTGGTGGACCGGAGTGCCATATTGGGTTACAGTCAGCAGATTCAGCAAATTTCCTACATACTATCCGGGGTAATTGCACTGCTCCTGGCACTGGCTATGTATCTGTTCCTTAGAAAGGCCATCCTGAAACCTCTGTCTGATCTACAGGGTACTATTGGGGAAGTGGAGTCCGGAGACTTTACGGTGGCCTGCCGGAAACATTCACAGGATGAAATTGGACAGCTGGCGGATTCCTTCAATAATATGGTTGGAACCGTACGGGAAATATTGGAAGACGTAAAAAATGCATCTGATGCAGTTTCTGCTTCATCCAAGGCATTGACGGAAACATCTGCCCAGAATACCCGGGCATCAGAAGAAGTGGCCCGGGCGGTAGAAGACATTGCAGCAGGAGCGACGGACCAGGCAGAGCGGACAGAAAGCGGATCCACAAAGGCTTCGCAGCTTGGAGAGCAGATCGAGAGCAATACAAAATTGATGGAGGCTCTGACCCAGTCTTCCAAAGAAGTATTTGTCAATATTCAGCAGGGAATAGAAGAAATCCAGAACATTTCCGAAAGCTACCAGACAACAAATGAAGCAATGCAGGACATACAACAGGGAATCCGTCAGACAGACGGAAGCGCAGATAAAATCAGCGAGGCCAGCCGGGTGATTTCGGCTATTGCCGAACAGACAAACCTGCTGGCGCTGAACGCTGCCATCGAAGCAGCCCGGGCTGGAGAAGCAGGCAGAGGCTTTGCGGTAGTAGCGGAAGAAATCCGCAAGCTGGCGGAAGAATCCAATGAGTCTACCCGGCAGATTGATGCAGTGGTGGCAGAGCTTAGCCAAAACTCAAAGGAAGCCGTTAGCAGGATCGAAAAAGGCTTTGAGGATTTGGAGAAGCTGCAGGAAGCCATTGAAAAGAGCCGAAAAGTTTACGAACAAATAGAAACTGCCACAGAAACCAACCGGACCAACCGGGATGAACTGGATCGTTCCATGCAGGAGATGGAAGTTATGAAGAACGAAATTCTCGATGCCCTGCAGGGATTGGCAGCCATTGCGGAAGAAAATTCCGCATCCACAGAGGAAGTATCAGCATCGGTAGAAGAGCAGACAGCCTCCATGGCGGAAATCGCCGACGCCAGCGAAAACCTGGAAAGTCTGGCCACCCGGCTGAGAGAGCTGGTCCAAAGATTTAAAGCGTAAAAAGAGTACCGGAGTACCGCAGGGACAGTCCCTCTGGTTTAAACCAGAGGGACTGTCCCTGCGGTACTCTTTTTTTAGGCGGTATTAAACTTCGGAGAGGGGTATAATTATTTTACAAAACGCATTAATTAACGCGAATGCTCCACTGGAGGTTATTGAATGATTAGAATGAGCACAAAGAAAAAGCTGGGGAAACTCATGGCAGGCGCACTCATTATATGCCTTGGTGTGTATGTGACCGGCTGTTCAACCCGGGAAACGGTGGAAGAAGAAATTCTGGAAAGGCCGGTTCGGACGATAAAGGTCGAAGAAAATACGTATTCAAAAACCCTTAAATACAATGGTGAAATTGTGCCGGAAAAAACCCTGCGCATCAGTTTTCAGGTATCCGGGCGCATCCAGGACCTTTATGCAGAAAAAGAAGACTATGTTCAGCCGGATACGCTTTTGGCAAGAATAGATCCCCAGGATTATGAGTTAAGTCTGGAAAGCGCCAAAGCGAGGCTTAATGCGGCACAGGCCAGCTTGGACCAGGCACTTGCCGGAGCCAGAGGAGAGGAAATACGTCAGGCAGAGCTGGAAATGGAAAAAGCCCGGGAAGCTGCTGATTTTGCCCGAAAACAGCTGGAAAGAATACAGGCCTTACATGACTCTGGAGCAGCAAGCACAGTAGAACTGGATCAGGCAGCCATGGAAGCTGCAGCCAGCCAGTCGGAGCTGGAGCAGGCAGAAGCGGAGTTAGGCAAAGTGCTGGAAGGTGCCAGGCAGGAAGAAATTGAAGGCCTGCGGGCACAAAGAGATGCTGTCAGAGCTGAAATGCAGCATTATGAAACCAGGCTTGACAGAACATCCTTAAAAGCTGAAGCCGCTGGCAGGATTTCTGATATTTACTATGAAGAAGGCGAAATGTATGTTGAAGGCAGCCCTTTTCTGTCTCTTAGAAGCGAAGGCTGGATGGTTAAAATAAGTGTTCCCCGTCACGAAATTGCAGATATAGGGCAGGGAGGCCCGGCAGAAGTAATAATAGATGATGAAGTATATGAAGGAGAGATTGTTTCCGTTTCTCATCATCCGGATCCACTTACCAGAACCTTTCCGGTTGAAATAAGACTGACAGAAAATGAATTTATTGCCGGGTCCATTGCCCGGGTTCTTATTCCCGGTGATGAAATGGAAGGCACAATGCTGCCTGTCAGTGCTGTTCAGTCCGGAGATCCGGATTATGTTTATATTGTCGAAGAAGGAAAAGCCGTCATGACTCCGGTGGAGATCGTCGGCCTGTCGGAAAATCAGCTTTATGTGCGTGGCCTTGGTATTGGCCAGGAAGTGGTAGTGGAAGGCATGGGTAATCTGGAAGATGGAGAGCCGGTTCGCATCAGGGAAGCGGGTGACAATTCATGACCCGATTTCTGGAAGGAGTACTGCGTCGACGCCTGCTGGTTTTTCTTCTGGTGTTAATGATTACCATAGCCGGTATCATCAGCTATTACACCGCTCCAAAGCAGGAATATCCGGAAATTGCACCACCAATGGCACTGATAACGGCACAATATCCGGGAGCTTTGCCGGAAGACGTTGAAAGGCTGGTAACCAGAAAAATTGAGGAAGAAGTGGAATCCATTAATGGTTTTATTCGATCTGATTCCCGCTCTGTAGCCGGAATGGCCATTGTGGTACTGGAGCTGGAATACGGAACCGATATCGACGAAGCCTGGAGGGATTTACGCAACCAGATGGGAGATCTCCAACAGGATTTACCGGAAGAAGCGGAAACCATTCAGGTAAATACAAAACTGGACGAAACCGCCGGGTTTATATTGGCTATTACCAGTCCGATACTTCCTCCGGAGCAAATGATGGATCTGGCTGAAGAACTTAAGTTTTCTTTAAGCGGTATAAGCGGTCTGGCTCGTCTGGAAACCTCCGGGGAGCAGGAGTATCAGATCGGAATTCAGGTGGACTCAGCAGAATTAAACCAGCTGCCGCTATCCATGGATAATTTGCTATCCATCGTCGAAGCTCAGTCAGCTACCATTCCACTGGGGGAAGTAGCCCCTTCATCCGGAGATGCGGTGGGAATAAACCTGCCGGCAGGCTTTGAAGATATTGAGTCCCTGAAGGACCTGGTTATTTTATCATCTCCTGAAACCTCCGGAACCTTGAGACTGGGAGGACTGGCAAGTATTGGCAGAGAGCTGATACCGGATCAGCCGGTAATCAGGCATTACGATGATCCGGCAGTACTGGTAAGCGGATATTTTGCAGAAGGTCATAATGCTCTGTTTACAGGCAGGGAAGTGAAGGAAGCCGTTGCCGTCTTTGAAGAAACGCTGCCAGAAGAAGTGGCCGTTGAAAAACTGCTGTTTCAGCCGGATGATATATCCCGGAAGGTAAATGAATTCACCGTAAACCTGCTGCAGGGAATGCTTTTTGTTATCATCGTAGTGTTTCTGGGTCTGGGATTTCGCAATTCACTGGTGGTATCCAGCGCCATACCCTTATCAATTCTTATGACCATGGGACTGTTGCGCTTTGTCGGCATCCAGATTCATCAGATCTCTATTACGGCGCTGATCATAGCCCTGGGAATGCTGGTGGATAATGCCATTGTCGTTTCGGATGCTATACAGGTGCGCCTTGACCGGGAGGAAGATATTCATACAGCCACGGTTCAGGGAACCCGGGACGTAACGGCACCGGTATTTTCCTCCACGCTTACCACTGTTGGCGCCTTTCTTCCATTATTATTTCTGGATTCCCTGGCAGGAGATTTTATCCGCAGCGTTCCTCAGATTGTTATGATGGCTCTGGCCTCCTCCTACCTGATATCTGTGGTTTTTGTACCAACAGCAGCCCGGCTGTTCTTTCAGCCACGGAAGAAACGCCAGTCGGATTTCTGGCATAAAAAAATGTATTCCATAGTGGATTCCGGCCTTCGAAGACCGCGGTTCAGCCTTGTTTTGCTGTTGCTGATGGTGGTGGTAACAGTGGCTTTGGGTACCCAGCTGGGGCTGCAGTTTTTTCCAAAAGCAGACACGGACATGGTTTATGTGGACATTCATGCTGAAAGAGACTTGGGGATGAGCCATACCGAAAAGCTGACAGAAGCCACCGTCTCCATCCTTCAGAATGAACCGGAGATAACCAGTATCAGCACCTCTGTGGGAGATGGATTCCCCAAGTTTTACAACACCCTGCCTCTGCCACTGCAAGCCAGGGATTACTCCCAGGTGATGCTGCGGGTGGATCTGGAATCAGGCGGAAGATACCGCCGGATTTCCCAGCTGACAGATGATATCCAGCGTAGGCTTGACAGAGAGCTGGTTGGTGGAAGAGGTGAGATCAAACAGCTGGAGCTGGCAGATCCCATAGGAGCACCGGTGATCGTCCGCATCAGTGGTGGTGAACAGCAGGATCGCCAGAAGGCTTCCTACCGGATTCAGGAAATGCTGAATTCCATTCCCGGAACGATAAATGTCCGGGATGATCATGAAGAACCTGTCTATGAGTACCAGATAGAGCCGGAGGATGAAACTGCCCGGCGTCTGGGAATCAGTCGATACGATATAGCCCGGGAGCTTAACCTAGCACTAATGGGGCAAACTGTTACCAATATCACCCTTGAAAACCGGGAAACTGATATTTTCCTGGAGAGTGATCTGGACAGTATAACCAAAATTGAAAATTTCGGCATATCTTCTTCCGGCACCGGAGAAAAAACAGCATTGCATCAAATAGCCCGGGTAAGCGTCAATCCGCAGCCGCCAACCATCCGAAAGTATAACAGCCGCGAAACCATCAGCGTATACAGTGATGCTGCCAGTGGATACAATGCCGTTAACATTCAGAACCAGCTGGAGGATAAAATCGAAGCGGAACCACCGGCTAATGTCAGTATAAATTATGCCGGTGAAAAACAGGAAATTATTAAATACTTTGGCGAAGTTGGAATTTCCGGAGCCTTTGCAGTGATGATTGTTTTTCTCATTCTTGTGATTCAGTTCGGCAATCTGAGACTGCCCCTGCTTATTCTTCTGACCATTCCATTTTCAGCCCTGGGATCTGTCGTCGGTCTATGGGTGTTTCGACAGCCCCTGTCCTTTACTGCTCTCCTTGGAATGGTCAGCCTGTTCGGAATAGTAGTAAACAACGCCATTATTTTACTGGACTATATTCAGTCAGAGGAAAGAAAAGGATATGATGCACAAGCGGCCTGCAGAGAGGCAGTGGCTCTCAGAATACGCCCAATACTTTTAACGACGGTTACCACGGTGATGGGCCTTATGCCGCTTATTTTTTCCCGCAGTGACCTGTTCACTCCTATGGCCATATCACTGATGGCAGGACTGCTGGTATCCGCATTTCTGACTTTGGTTATTCTGCCGATACTGTATCAGTTAACAGAAAGGAAAAAAAGCAGTTAAACTCAAGTTCAAAACCAATTAACCACGAAGGACACAAAGGGGCACGAAGAAGTTCTTAAGACCAATTATTTATTATGCTTTTCTTATCTCAGCCTTTCTTCGTGTTCTTAGTGGTAAAATTTTCTTTGAAAGAATTTGAACCGCAAAGGACACAAAGGGGCGCGAAGAAGTGAAAAAACCGATTATTCATCAAAAATGAGAGGAGACGTGTTTATGAGTGATTCCAAAGACAAAAAGAATAAAAAAGAAAAGAGCAACTACCAGATTGTGAAAATAAACGGCACAAAACAGAAAAAACTAAAGCGGAAGCCTTACGAGAAAGAACTGATGCGCTTACAGAAGGAATTGGTGAAGCTTCAGGAATGGATTAAGCACGAAGGGCTTAAAGTAGTGGTCATTTTTGAAGGACGGGATGCTGCCGGAAAAGGAGGGGTCATCAAAAGGATTACCGAAAGCCTTAATCCCAGGGTTTGTCGGGTGGAAGCTCTGGGAACCCCAACAGAAAGAGAAAAAACCCAGTGGTATTTCCAGCGGTATGTAAACCGGCTGCCAGCAGCCGGAGAAATGGTTCTCTTTGACCGCAGCTGGTATAACCGGGCCGGGGTGGAAAAAGTCATGGGCTTTTGTACGGAAGAAGAACACCGGGAATTCCTGAGATCCTGCCCTGAGTTTGAGCGGATGCTGGTAAGATCCGGCATCATACTTATCAAATATTGGTTTTCGGTGTCGGATGAAGAACAGGAGCGGCGTTTCCAGTCCCGGATTGAAGACCCCACTAAACGCTGGAAGCTAAGCCCTATGGATCTGGAATCCAGAAAACGGTGGATGGAGTATTCCAAAGCAAAGGATGAGATGTTTGCCCATACAGACATTAAGCAGGCTCCATGGTATGTGGTGGATGCAGACATAAAGCGTCACGCCCGGTTAAACTGTATCCATCATCTGCTGGATCAGATACCTTATAAAGACTTAACCCCGGAGCCGATTGAACTGCCGCCCCGGCAGAATGATATGGCATATGTGCGGCCGCCTATTACCGATCAGACCTTCGTGCCGGATTATTATGGTGGTGTGGTGGAATAACTTAAACCGATGGAGTTGATCACCATGAAAAAGAAAATGGTTATCCTTTACATTGTAACCATGATGATTATTCTAATCCTGGTGATCTTTGTGATGCAAACAATGGGGTTTAATATTATTAAACAGCAAACCACGATGCGTCTGGCGGCACTGGCGTCTTCCAAGGCCACTCAGGTATCCAGCCTGGTGGAGCAGGATTTTGAAAGAGTCAGCCTTATTGCATCCAGAACCCAAATGAGAGACAGTTTAATGGAATATGAAGCTACAGAGGATCCGGAAGCCAGCAGAAACAGAATGAAGGACATTATTAAAGATGCAGCTGCCTCCGTCGATGCAGTTCGAATGGTGGAAATCGTGACTTTGGAAGGAGTGGTGGCAGCTTCGACAGACGAATCCCGCACTGGTCGGGGAGTTCACCAGGATCCCTTCTTTAGATACGGACAAAAAAGCACCTATCTAAGTGATTTTTTCTGGGATCCGCAACAGAATCCATACTACACTCTCTCGATGCCTCTTTATGATACGGCAGCTGAAAAAGAAGAAGCGCAGCATATTATCGGTGTCCTGCGGGTGGAAATTTCTCTGGAAAGAATGATGAGTATACTTGGGGACTACACAGGTCTGGGAAATACAGGAGAAATAATTTTGTTGTCACGGGATAATAATCAGATGATATGCCTGAATCCGCTACGGCAATGCGGTAATAAACCGTTGCAAATCAGTGTTTTGCTGGAGGATGAAGATGTTTTTGACGCCTATCATTCCGTAAACCTGGATGGCCGGCAATGGGGCATACTGGTGAAAATAGACACAGCGGAAGTGATGGCTCCCTACCAGGTAATGTACCGTTACCTCAGCGCTTTTATGATTGGTCTGGTGATTCTGGGATCTTTCATCATCCTGGTCGGTATCCGCTACAGTTTTCAGGGCATTGAAAAACTTCTGGAAGGAGCCGTCCAGTTTGGGAAGGGAAATCTGGCCCACAGCATTGAAGTTAAGGAAAAAGGTGAGATCAGAAAGCTGGCGGATTCCTATAACGAAATGGCCGGTAAACTGAAAGCCATCAAAGACAGAATAGAAAACCTGAGCTTCACAGATCAGCTGACGGGGATCGGCAACCGGCGGCTTTATGAAGAAGAACTGATTCGGATGGATGCTCCCCGACATATGCCCTTAACCATTGTAATGGGAGATGTGAACGGACTGAAGCTGGTAAACGATGCCTTTGGACATCATATGGGAGATCAACTGCTGCGTAGAGTTGCAGATGTGATGGTAAAAATGTGTCATAAGCAGCATGAAATATGCCGTCTTGGCGGCGATGAGTTCGTTATTTTTATGCCACGGACCAGTACCGGAGAAGCGGAGAAGCAAATTCAGAGCATGAAAGAAAATCTGTCTGAGGTTAAGGTAGCGGGAATAGAACTGTCTGTTTCTTTTGGAGCTGCAACAAAAAGCAGTTCCAAAGAATCAATCCAGGAGACGATCCGGCAGGCAGAGGAAATAATGTATGGAAGAAAACTGATGGAAAGCAAAACCATGCGTGATAAAACCATAGAAACCATTATTACCACTTTCCTGAATGCAAATGAAAGCGAAAACCGGCATGCGCACCAGGTGTCCAAATGGTGCTGCAGGTTTGGTACTATCATGAAGTTTTCTCAAGAACGAACCGAAAAGTTAGTAGATGCAGGCCTTTTGCATGATTTGGGAAAAATCGCCATCGAAAGCCGGACTCTAAATAAGGCAGAACCCTTAACAGAAAAAGAATGGCTTGAAATTAAGCGTCATCCGGAGAATGGATATCGCATTCTTGGAGGAATCAATCAATACAAAGAAGTGGCCGAGTGCATACTGAGCCATCATGAAAACTTTGATGGCAGCGGCTATCCCCGACGATTAAAAAGAGAAGAAATACCTGTTGAGTCCAGAGTCATTGCCATAGCAGAAAGCTATGATGCAATGGTTCATCCTCAGCCCTACAGAAAAGAAGCCATGACAAAAGAGGAAGCGGTCGAAGAGTTGCGAACAAAAGCCGGTACCCAGTTTGATCCGGAGCTGGTGGACCTCTTTGTTGAAAAAATACTGACAGAAGAGTAGAATAGAAGAGACAGTTTTCACATTTTTCAGCGAAAGGGTCTGATGGCTATGGTCGCTTCGATAAACACCGTCCTGGGACTTCCGCCTGCCACCATTATCATCGTGGGAGGGCTATTTTTGCTGTCATCCTTTGCTCCCACCCTGCTGGCCCTTTATCTGAAGCGAAAGGGGGCCTGGAAGGATGAATAAATCCATCGTCTACCTTATTTTTTTTACCTGCTACACCATGGTGCTGCTGTTTATTGGAAAAGGCGGATTTAAAAGAACCCGAAACCTTCGGGACTACCTGCTGGCCAGCAACAGCCTGGGCCTGACCATCAGTATGGCCACCTTTACAGCCACCTGGTTCAGTGCTGCGTCCATGCAGGGGCTTTCCGGATCCATTTTTGCTTATGGCTATAACACGGTTCTATACGCTGTTGTTCCCTGGTTTCTGGGTGCCACTATGTTGGTATGGCTGGCGACCCGGCTTAAACAGTATGACCTGCTGACGGTACCTGAGTTTTTTTACATACGCTATGGAAGCAAGAGCCTGCAGGCCCTTGGTGGTCTGATGATTGTTATTATCTATATTTTATATATTATTATTCAGATACGGGGATTTGGCATCGTTATTTCCGAATTTCTGGATATTAACTACACTTTTTCTATCCTGCTGGTGTATCTTTTTGTCATGTATACCACCTTTGGAGGATTATTTTCTGTAGCCCGGACAGACAGCCTGAATATTTTTCTCATCGTTGTAGGCGTTTTTTTAGCAGCAGGCCTGATCCTGAAAGACACAGGCGGCCTATGGGAAATGCATCAGCAGGCAGCTCTGATTGATACAAAAGCCTTCCCCGGCCTGCCGCAGGCCACAGAACCGGGAGGACTGCTGGCGCCATTCTCGAAAGGAGCCGCTCCCCCCCTCTTAACCATCACTTCTCTGTTTGGATGGGGATTGGGGCTGGCGGCAAATCCACAGTATGCCATCCGGATTAATTCCGCAAAAAACACAGGTACTGCCATTCGCATGATCTGCTACTCAGTCCTGCTGTTGGCAGTAATGTATCTGGGAATTTTTGTCATTGGCATTGGCAGCCGGGTACTGCAGCCGGAAATAGCCAGCATTATGTCCGTGGATGAAGTACTGCCCTTTGTTATTAATAATGTGATTTATTCCCGCTTCAGTGGTTTTTTACTGGTCAGCATTGTGGCAGCTGCCATTTCCACCGCCAATTCACAGCTTCTGGTAGCTGCCAGTGGATTCAGTTATGATATCTATAAAAATATATTTCAGCCCTCCGTTACGGATGAAAGACTTCTGACCATCAACCGGGCCTTTGTATTTTTTGCCGGAACAGTATCTTTGCTGCTATCGCTTAAGCCACCGGAAAGCCTGCTGGTTTATGGCGGTTACATCTGGGGCTTTTTTACAACCACCTTTCTGTTACCCCTTTATGGAGGGCTTTTCTGGAAAAAAGCATCCCGCCGTGGAGCAATCTATTCCTTCATTGCAGGAGTAACGGTGATGGTATTAGGTATTTTACTGAATGTTGAAGCACGATTCCAGATTCATCCCGCTTTTCCCGGATTTCTGGCTTCCTGCGCTGTTTTCTTTCCCCTTGGCTTAAAGGACAGTAAGATCGGCGCAAATGATCTGGATACATAAGGGGGAATATTATGAAATGGTTTCGGTTTGATATTGAAAATAAAATACTGATCCCCTTTGTACTGTTGCTGATCCTTTCAATTGTCACTTTGGGTGGCGTTTCTTACTGGACAGGATACCAAATGCTCTTAAGAAATGAGACGGAGCATCTTCAAAAACACCTGAAAAGTTATTCCGCTTACTTAAACGACCTGAACCGGCAGGTGGAAGCAGGGGCTTTGGATATGGAAAGTGCAAAAGGGCAGGCCATAGCCTATTACCATCAAACAGACGCTGAGAACGGCTTTATCATGACGGAGGAAAACAATTTGCTGGTAAGCCTTTTCGTGTCAGAAGAACCATGGATTGAAGCTTTTCAGGAAACAGAAAAAATCGATTCCGGCGGCAGTGTTCAGATAGGCAGCAATGTATTGGTTTATCGTCAGTATCAACCCTGGGGATGGACCATCGGGTATGGCATGAACCGCCAAATGTTTTCTCAGGAAGTTCTGGACAGTCAGAAGTATATGATTTTACTGGCCATTGTTTCTCTGGTACTGTCCATGCAGGCAGCCATCCTTATCTCCTATCATATTTCAAAACCCATTCGGCAGCTGGTGGAAGCCTTTGGCAGAGTAGGGCAGGATCACATGAGCGAAAAAGTATCCCTGCTACGAAAAGATGAAATCGGGCAGTTGGCCAAAGCTTTTAATGAAATGATTGAACGACTGCGCATAAGTACCACTAAGCTGCTGGATATGACCAGATTTAATGAAGATATCCTGCGAAGCATCACAACAGGGATCATAACCACAGACTCCAGCGGTGATTTGCTGTCTGTAAATCCGGCAGCCCGGGAAATACTGGAACAGATTCCCGGTGTCAATGACAGGGAATTTTTAATGTTGAAGGACATCCGGCAGCAGATTCAGAAAACCCTGGAAAGCGGAGACAGTCAAAATATGATCCATACATTGCAACAGCAGGAGTCACCGGAAAAACGATATCTGGATGTGATGACCTCGCAACTGAAAAATGAGGCTGAACAGGTTACGGGTGTAATTTGCAGCTTCAGGGACATAACCGAACGAAAACGAATCGAAAATAATATGGAACTGCTGGATCGTTTAAGCTCCATTGGCCAGCTGGCCGCCGGCATGGCTCACGAAATCCGAAATCCGCTGGCGGGTATGAAAACCAGTCTACAGGTGTTGCAGCGCCGACTGATACAGGAAGAAAGTGAAACAAGCCAGCGCCTGTTTAGCAATACCTTATATGAAATTGACCGCATCGACAGCCTCATCACAGAGCTGCTGAACTTCGCCCGACCCCGAAAGCCGGAATATGAGCCGGTGGAAATACCAACGGTTCTTCAGCGATCCCTGGATCTTCACCGGAAAACCTTTGAAGAAAAAATGATTGAAGTGGAATTGAAACTGAAAGAACCTGGCCTGATGATATTGGTTGATCAACGGCAGTTGGAACAAATTTTTCTGAATCTGATGCTGAACGCTGTCAATGCCATGGAAGAGTACGGAAAGCTGATTATCAGCGGCTACCAGCAGCCGGCTTCACCTTTTACCGGCCCCCTGGTGGTGATAGAATTTGAAGACAATGGCAGTGGTATCAGTGAAGAAGAAATGGAAAAAATATTTAACCCGTTTTATACCACGGATCCCCAGGGAACCGGACTGGGACTGTCCGTTGTTCACGAACTGGTAAAAGAAAATAACGGGCAGATAGACGTATTCAGTAAAGTGAGGGAGGGGAGCCGGTTCCGGGTATCCTTCCCACAAATCAAGGCAGGGGAGAGGGAAAAGTATGAAGATCAAAGTATTAATTATTGATGATGAAGAAACCATCCGGATGTCGCTGAAAGAAGGGCTGACGGATATGGGATATAAGGCTTATACAGCCGTGGATGGTCAGACAGGCCTGGAGGAACTGGACAAGCGGCAGCCTCAGGTGGTATTTTTGGACATGAGACTGCCGGACGTTAACGGTCTGGAGTTGATCCAGCCCATCAGAGAAAGAGATGAAGATATTCAGGTAGTTATGATGACTGCTTATGGTGACATTCGCACCGCCGTATCCGCTATCAAAAAAGGCGCCTTCGACTACATGCACAAGCCCTTTGATCTGGATGAAGTTCAGGTGATCCTGAACCGGATCGAAGCCAGTCTGAAAATGAAGAAAAAGCTCTATATTCTGGAGCAGGAAGCCTCAGCTGCTGCCAGGCAGCCCATCATTGGCCAGCATCCTTCCATGGATGAAGTATTTAACAAGATACAGGTGCTGGCGGAAAACGATGATGTGACGGTTTTAATCCGGGGAGAGACGGGAACCGGCAAAGAACTGGTGGCATCCGCCATACACAATGCCAGCAAGCGAAAAGAAGCACCCATGGTCAGTATCAACTGTGCCGCCATTTCTCAAAACCTTATTGAAAGCGAGCTTTTTGGCCATGAAAAAAATGCCTTCACCGGAGCAAATGCTCTGAAAAAAGGACTTTTGGAAATTGCCGACGGAGGCACTGTTTTCCTGGATGAAATAGGAGAACTGAGCCCGGATACACAGACCAGGTTTCTTCGGGTGCTGGAAGAACGAAAATTCAAACGTGTAGGTGGGCTGGAAGATATTGAGGTGGATATCCGGGTCATGGCAGCAACCAATAAAAATCTGGAAAAAGCCATGGACCAAAAAGAATTTCGGGAGGATCTTTACTACCGGCTCAACGTAGTGCCAATAAACCTTCCGCCCCTCAGAGAACGTGGAGAGGACGTACTGCTGATTGCCCAACATTTTCTAAGTCATTACAATCAGAAATTCCAGAAGAAAATCCAGGGTTTTACGGAAGAAGCTAAAAAGTCCATGCTCCAATATAGTTGGAAAGGAAACATAAGAGAATTGAAAAATGTGATGGAGCGCATGGCGATCCTGCACTCCGGAGTAACCATCGATGCAGTGGATCTGCCGCCGGAAATACAAAAAGATAAAAGAGCCGTACAAGCTAAGGGAATATCCTGGGAGCTGGAAAGGCCGGAAATTCCGGCAGATTTTTCACTGGAAGCCTATCTGCAGGGAATAGAGGCTGCCTACCTGGAAAAAGCTCTGAAACAGTGCAATAACAACCATACCCAGGCGGCGGAAATCCTGGGGATCAGCCGTTTTGCCCTGAAGCGCCGAGCGGAAAAGCTAAACCTTTAAAGAACATGGAAAGAAGAGTGCGAAAGCGCTCTTTTTTTTGTGCGAAAGTGCTCAAGCAAGCAAGCTGGAATTTCTGCGAAATAGTCTTAATATTTGAAATGAAGCCAAAAAAGATGTTGGCATAAAGCTTGCATTCAATTAGAGGTGGAAGTTATAAACCATCTATATTATTATTGAAGGAGGAAGAAGAATGAGTCTTGATCCTAAGAAGCAAAACGCAGCCGCCTTGCTGGGTGCAGCCTTTATTATGGCTACCTCAGCCATCGGACCCGGGTTTCTGACCCAGTCCGCAACATTTACCGAACAGTATGGCACCAATTTTGCCTTTGTAATCCTGGTGTCCATTATCCTGAACCTGGTAGTGCAGGTAAACATCTGGAGAATTATCGGAGTATCCGGTCTTCGAGGCCAGGACATTGCCAATAAAGTACTCCCGGGCCTTGGTTATTTTGTAGCTTTTCTGGTAGCACTGGGAGGCCTGGCCTTCAACATTGGTAACATCGGTGGAGCAGCCCTTGGACTTAATGTATTAACGGGAATGGATCCGCGTTTTGGCGGTCTTATTGCCGGTATTATCGGAATCATGATCTTTGTCAGTAAAGATGCCAAACCCCTGGTGGATAAAGTAACTAAAACCCTGGGAATCCTGATGATCATCCTGGTGGCATATGTGGCCGCTACCAGTGGACCTCCCGTAGGAGAAGCTGCCGTTCGCAGTATTGCACCGGAAAATCCGATGCTATTGGTATTTCCCATCATCACACTGCTTGGAGGTACCGTGGGTGGTTACATCACCTTTGCCGGTGCCCACAGACTTATTGATGCAAATATTTCAGGCGAAGAAAACCTGGGACACATCACCCGCAGTGCTGTAACCGGTATCGGTGTTGCATCTGTTATGCGTGTTTTGTTTTTCCTGGCAGTTCTTGGGGTGGTTTACCGTGGAATGGCACTGGATCCGGAAAATCCGGCAGCATCAGCCTTCCTGCACGGCGCCGGAAACATTGGTTATCGGTTCTTTGGAGTAGTTCTGTTATCCGCAGGTCTGACTTCAGTTATCGGAGCCGCCTACACTTCTGTGTCTTTCCTGAAAACCCTTAGCAGCACCATCGACAAACACGAGCAGAAATTCATCATCGGTTTTATCGCCTTCTCAACCTTTGTAATGAGCTTTGTGGGAAGCCCGGCGACTCTGCTGGTACTGGCAGGTTCACTTAACGGTCTGATCCTTCCGGTAACCCTGGGAAGTATGTTGCTGGCATCCCGAAGAAAAGACATCGTAGGCGACTATAATCACCCAACCTGGTTAATCGTGCTGGGAGTAATCACGGTTATCCTGACAGCCTACAGTGGATTCATGTCACTGCAAAACATCGCCAACCTGTTCTAAATAAAGGAGGAGCGTCATGAAAAATAAATCTGTACCGGAAATTTGGGATGCTATCAAAAAAGGTGAATGGCGCAAGCCCACCTCCGGTCTGGCTGCCGGATACGCTCAGGCCAATGTAGTAATACTGCCAAAGAAAGATGCCTTTGACTTTCTGCTCTTTTGTATTCGAAACGAGCAGTCCTGCCCCATTATCGACGTAACAGACCCGGGGCAGACAGCACCGCCTCAGGCAGGTCCCCAGGCAGACATCCGTTATCATGTACCCAAATACCGGATTTATCGCCACGGAGAACTGGAAAAAGAAGTAGACAGCATTGAAGATCTATACACGGATGATATGGTTACCTTTCTCATCGGCTGTTCCTTCACTTTTGAAGAAGCACTGATGCAGGTTGGTATACCCGTACGGCATATCGAGGAAGACAGTAATGTTCCCATGTACATTACCAATATTCAGACGAACCCGGCAGGAATTTTTTCAGGCCCCATGGTAGTCAGTATGCGGCCCATGACAGAGCAGCAGGCAGAGGAAGCAGCCCGTATCACCACTGGATTCCGAAAGGCCCATGGTGGACCGGTGCACATCGGCGATCCTGCAGAAATTGGCATTAAAGATGTTCAGCAGGCAGACTTTGGAGATGCGCCGGTCATCAAAGAAGGTGAAATACCGGTATTCTGGGCATGTGGGGTAACACCGCAAATGGCGCTGAAGAAAGCTAAACCGGAGCTGGTTATCACTCATTCACCGGGGCATATGTTTATCACTACCATCACTGAGGAAGAAATACGGAATCAATAAAAAGTAAGAGGCAGGGAGGTTTATGCCATGTATGAAAGCACGCGCTATCTGGTTGCAGGAGACCGGGCCCTGGTAATGGAGTTCGGCAACGAAATATCCACTACCATTAACGAAAAAATCCGGGCCATGTCCATCGCTATAGACCAAAAGAATGTGGCGGGTATCTCGGAGATCGTCCCCACATACCGTTCGCTGATGATTCATTATGATCCGCTGGTAATCACCTTCAATAATCTGAAAGAGCAAATGATGGAACTGGAAAAGGAGCTTAAGAACATTGAGCTTCCGGCACCGGATGTAATGATCATTCCTGTTCTTTACGGAGGAGAATACGGACCGGACATGACAACGGTGATGGAACATAACAGTTTAACAGAAGAGGACGTAATCAAGATCCACACTTCCAGAGACTGTCTAATCTATATGCTGGGCTTTACCCCCGGATTTCCATATCTGGGTGGAATGGACGAACGGATTGCCACACCAAGACTTGAGACACCACGAACCAAAATTAAAGGAGGCTCTGTAGGGATCGCCGGAAAGCAGACCGGCATTTACTCCATCGACAGTCCTGGCGGCTGGCAGCTGATTGGATGGACACCGGTGCCGCTTTATGATCCGGAGCTGGAAAATCCATTTCTGCTGAAAGCCGGTAATTATGTTCGTTTTGAGGCCATTACAGAGGAAGAGTACCAGGAAATAAAGCCTCAAATTGAAAATCGGACCTATCAATGCAAAGTTATGCCGCTGGATGGAGGTGAGTCCCGTGGGTAAAATCAAAATAAACAAGCCGGGTCTGCTAACGACGGTGCAGGACGGTGGACGGGTTGGTTATCAGCAATTTGGCGTGCCGGTTTCCGGCGTGATGGATGCTTTTTCTCAACGGGTGGCAAATCTGCTGGCGGGAAATGATGAAAACGAAGCAGTGCTGGAAATAACCCTGATGGGTCCGGAAATAGAATTTGAAGAAGATATGGTCATTGCAGTAACAGGCGGAGACCTGGGCGCTGTACTGGAAGGAGAGGCTTTGCCTTTGTGGCAGTCTGTTCTGGTTCAAAGCGGTCAAAAGATAGCCTTTAAAGCGGTTAAAAAAGGCTGCCGGGCATACCTGGCCGTTGCCGGAGGCATCCAGGTTCCTGCCGTCATGGGCAGTAAAGCCACATACACCCGGGGAAAAATTGGCGGTTATGAGGGAAGAGCTCTGAAGGCAGGGGATGCATTGGATATCGGAAAACCCTCCGCATCTCTGGATAAGCTGAAGGATCGAAGTGTTAACCAGGATCAGTACGAATACCCACAAGAGATCACCATCCGTGTGGTAGCCGGACCCCAGGAAGAAGCTTTTACAGATGAGGGAATAAACACCTTCTACAGTTCTTCCTACGCCGTCACCAACGAATGTGATCGTATGGGATACCGTCTTAACGGACCGGAGATAACCCATGAAAGCGGCGGCGATATTATCTCGGACGGCATTGCCATGGGAGCCGTTCAGGTGCCGGGACACGGAATGCCTATCGTCATGATGGCGGACCGGCAGACCACCGGTGGGTATACAAAAATAGCCAACGTCATCAGCGTGGATCTGCCCAAAATGGCTCAGGCAAAGCCGGGAGATCAGATCAGTTTCCAAAAGGTGACGGTGGAAGAAGCCCAACAACTGCTAAAAGATCAGGAAGCCCGGATAGAGCATTATCGCAGGGAGCTAAGTCTTGGAACTTCAGCGGAAGATGAGAAAAAAGCGTCATCAGCACAGGATAGTCCGAAAATTATATCCAGAAAAGAACTCTTCCGATATAGAAAAGGTGGAAAACAGTACTGTCTGACCATTGAAGAGATAGAAGAATAATCAAGTCCTGATTCTGAAGCAGAAGCTTAAAAGATACGGGAAGGAGGCAATGAAATGACGTTACTGAAAGTTGATCTGAACAGCGATATAGGGGAAAGTTTCGGAGCCTATACAATGGGGTTGGATGAAGAAGTAATGAAATACGTGACCTCAGCCAACATAGCATGTGGCTGGCATGCCGGGGATCCCATGGTGATGGCAAAAACCGTGGAAACCGCTGTAAAAGAGGGCGTCAGCATGGGAGCCCACCCGGGATATCCGGACTTAATGGGGTTTGGACGCCGGGAAATGAAAATTACCCCTCAGGAGGCGAAAGCCTATACCATTTATCAGCTGGGGGCGTTGGATGCCTTTGTCCGGGCGGCAGGAGCCAAGCTCCGGCATGTTAAAGCCCACGGTGCTTTTTACAATATGGCAGCCAAAGATGAAAAGCTGGCCATGGCCATTGCTGAAGGAGTAAAGGCCGTCAATCCGGATCTGGTACTGATGGGGTTGGCCAACAGCCAGCTGGTGAAAGCCGGTGAAGCCGTCGGATTAAAATCCGTTCATGAAGTCTTTGCGGACCGGGCTTACAATCCGGACGGAACCTTGGTGGCCCGCAGCCAGGAAGGTGCTATGATCAAGGACGCCGATATAGCCATTGGACGGGTAATACGCATGGTAAAAGAAGGCAAGGTAGAAGCCATCACCGGGGAAGATATAGCCATCCAGGCCGACAGCATATGCGTTCATGGAGACAGTCCTCAGGCTCTGGAATTTGTTCAGAAAATCCGAAAAGCCCTGCAGGATGAAAATATTGAAATAATGCCTATCTAACTGAAAAATATTCACGAACCCTTTTCTTTTTAGCCACAGGATAAAGTCCCCCGCCTGTGGCTATTTTCAACCCCGACTTCTGATAATTCCGATTATTAATAAAAGGATAAAATCACTCGTCAAATGAATGAAAAGCATTTGGGAATATGTTAAAATGATGTCAGGAACCAACAATTTATTGACCTGCCCTGAAAAGGGCAATTATAAAGCGGGGAGGAGAATAATCATGAGCAAACCTGTTTTGTCAGCACATTTTGAATCCAGGGAGCCTTCCGATGTCAGACTGGCTCAAATGAAGTACGATGAGCGGGAAGTAAAGCCGGAAGCCGTTATCAATGTGGGGATCGGAAACGTATCGCTGCCCACGAATCCGGCAATGATGAAAAGAATGTTTGAGTTGGATGCCCCTGAAAGTCCCTTTGCCAAAGGTGTTGTTCGCTATACGGGAACAGCCGGAACAGAGGAATGTCGGAACGCCTTTAAAAACATTCTCAACTGCGAGGGTTTTGACGCAGACAACCTGTTTGTTCAGGTAACAGACGGCGGCTCTGCTGCCATGGAACTGGCTATTCTTGGAATCTGCGGACCAGCCGCCTCCGGTGAAAAGCCACTAATGATGATTGACCCGGCATATACCAACTATATTTCCTTTTCCCAGCGTGTCGGCAGAAAAACCATTACCGTGAAACGACAACTGGGAGAAGACGGCAACTTTACACTGCCGGAGCTGGATAAAATTGAAGACGTGATTAAAACCAACAATCCTGGCGGTATGCTGGTAATCCCTTATGACAACCCGACAGGCCAGCTGTACGAGCATGAAACAATGATCGAACTGGCAAAGCTATGCGTTAAATACAATATGTGGATGATCAGTGACGAAGCATATCGTGAGCTGTATTATGATGAAAACAAGAAGCTGGTCAGCATCTGGGGCGTAACAGATAAAGAAGTTCCCGGTATCGAAGGAAGACGAATCAGCATCGAAACCGCATCCAAAGTATGGAATGCCTGCGGACTTCGAATCGGAGCCCTTATCACTGACAACAAAGATTTCCACACCCGTTCCGTTGCAGAATACACAGCCAACCTCTGCGCCAACGCCATCGGGCAGTATATTTTCGGCGGACTGGCAAAAGAGAGCAAGGAAGACATCCTTGGCTGGTGCAAAGAGATGAGGGACTACTATAAAGAGCAGATTCTCATGGTGAACAAAGGACTGAAAGAAAACGAACCCGGCCTGATCGTTTCCAGCCCGGACGCGTCCATCTACTCAGTCATCGACGTTCGAAACGTTGTTAAACCGGGCTTTGATGCCGTAGACTTTGTACTCTACTGTGCCGGCAAAGGTTCAGCAGAAATCGACGGAGTCGAAACCACGTTACTGGTAGCACCCATGAAAGGCTTCTACGACATCGAAAAAGGACAGCCAAACCCGGGAAGCACCCAGTTCAGAATCTCCTTTGTAGAATCACCGGAAAACATGAAAAAAGTACCGGAGTTATTTGTGAAACTGCTGAAGCAGTTTGAAGCGCAACGATAGATTGATTGATACAGTTAAGAGTTAAAAGTTATGAGTTGAAAGTTAAGAAACACCCATACAACACGAAAAAGACTCGCAGAAACAAGCGAGTCTTTTTCGTGTTATAATGTAAAGATCAATAAACACTTCCCTCAGAGGGATTGTTTTCCATAATCCCTTGACCGGGTAGAGTCTTTTTTAAAGCCTCTCTTCCCTTGACGGGAAGGTCAATTTAATCCCCTCTCCCTTGACGGGAGAGGGTTAGGGAGAGGGTGACACAAAACATTGAAAGGAGCGAATCTAAATGGCCAACCCACAAATCCTGGTGGTGGAAGACGAAGAAAAACTACGGAAACTGGTGGCAACCTACCTTCGGCGGGAGCAGTTCCAGGTGCTGGAAGCCGCAGACGGAGAAGAAGGAGTGGAACTTTTCGAAAGCCATCCCGTAGATCTGGTAATACTCGATATTATGATGCCCGGCTATGATGGCTGGACAGTCTGCCGGCGAATCCGTGAAACCAGTCAGGCCCCCATCATTCTTCTGACGGCAAGAAGCGAAGAAAACGACAAACTCTTTGGCTTTGAGCTGGGGGCGGATGACTATGTAACCAAACCCTTCAGCGTTAAAGAATTAATGGCCCGCACCAAATCATTGCTGAAACGGAGCGGCATTAAACCGGAAGAAAAAGGATATGAAGTAGAAGGCCTAACCGTAGATACAGCCCGCCATCAGGTTGCCGTAGAAGGGGAAGCAGTGGATCTGACCCCGAAGGAATACGAACTGCTGCTGGTATTCCTGAAAAACATGAATCATGCTCTGGGTCGGGAAACCATACTGAATCAGGTATGGGGTTACGATTATTACGGAGACCTCCGCACCGTGGATACCCATGTGAAACGACTGCGGCAAAAACTGGGAGCTGCCGGATCCATGATTCATACCGTCCGTGGCGTCGGCTATATGTTTGAGGTGGAAAACCCATGAAAGCATCTATTTCCAGAAGATTAAACCTGATGTTTATACTCTTTGGCCTGCTTATCCTTGGCCTGGTTTGGAGTGCACAGAATTTTCTCCTGGAGCCTTATTATATAAGTCAGAAAACCAGTCAGATCGAACAGAGGCAAAAAGTGTTACTGAACAGCCTTCAGGAACACGGCCCGGGAGAGGTGTTTCAACAGGAAATGGAGGAAGCTGCAGAGGAGCTCCACGGACGGGTAGCCCTGCTGGATCAGGACGGTCAGGCACTGCTGCAGGCTGACGATGAAACGCCCAGTCGGGGAGGTCGGATGCCACATTCCATGATGCGCCATATGGAAAGTGGAAGAATGGCAACCCATCAGACCCAGGGACAAAGCGGACCTCTTAATTATCTGACATTGCTGACTCCCATCGGCGACTATAACTTGTTTTTTCAGGTGCCCCTGCAGCCCATGGAAGAAGTGCTGTCCATCGCCGGACAGTTTAATTTGATGCTGGCAGGGCTGGCTCTTGTTATTGCTCTGATCCTATCCCTCCGATTCTCCAGAAGTGTCACAAAGCCTTTGATTCAACTAAACCAGGCAGTGCAGAAAAAAGATCCGGCAGGATTTCGTCTTCCCTGGAGAAAAGTACCGGAGGATGAAATCGGACAGCTGGGACTCTCTTTTCAGGAACTGACAAATCAGCTGGAAGAAACCATAGATGCCCTTCAAACAGAGCTGGACAAGGAAAAAAGCCTGGAACGGTTACGAAAGCAGTTTGTCGCCCGGGTATCCCACGAACTTCAGACCCCCATAGCCCTGATTCAGGGTTATGCGGAAGCACTGGAAGACAATGTGGCTCCAACGGAAGAAGACCGCCATGACTACCTGGTCACCATCCAGGAAGAAACCAGGCGGATGAGCGGAATGGTAAAAGATCTGCTGGATCTGGAACAGCTGGAATCCGGTGTTTTTAGGGTGGAGAAGGAACCCGTGGATCTGACAGAACTGCTGCAGAACTCATTGGACCACTTCAGTCTGCTGTGTCATGAAAAGAACATCAGAACAGAAAGTCATCTGCCCCGGGATAAAGTAATGGTTAGCGGAGACCCCCGGCGGTTAGAGCAGGTGATGAACAATCTGCTGAAAAACGCCGTCAGCCATACCCCTGCTGGCGGAAAAATTTCTATCAGTCTGGACCGTAGAGTAAACCAGGTCCGGGTTAGTGTTTACAACGATGGTGCGCCCATCCCCGAAGATAAACTATCCCTCATATGGGAAAGCTTTTACCGCGGAGACAACACCCGGGAAGGAACCGGCCTGGGTCTGGCCATCGTCAAGGGTGTACTGGATCTCCATGGCAGCCAATACGGCGTGGAAAACCGGGAAACTGGCGTGGAATTCTACTTCACTCTATCCTGACTGGCCGGTCACGACCTGTGAATATCCCCTCTATTCGAAGAATCAGATTTGAAAGTCTCCTCTCGATGGATAGATTCAGTTCTCAAAGTCTCCTCTCGATGGAAAGATTCAGTTCTCAAAGTCTCTCTCAATGGAAAGAGTCAGCTCTAAAAATCCCCTCTCCCTCGACGGGAGAGGGTTAGGGAGAGGGTGAATTACTTTCCATAGTTTTAGCATACATGGCCGCACCAATAATCCCGGCATCATTACCCAACTGAGATATCTCAATGCGGGTGACATTCATGCTCTTAACATAAATCCGCTGAGCCACCAAAGCCTTTAAATCCTCCAAAAAACAGTCAGCAGAAGCAGAAATCCCGCCCCCCAAAGCGATGACTTCCGGATCAAATATATTAATGAGATTGGCAATACCGGAAGCCAGATAGCGGGTCATGCGGTTTACAACCTGTATGCACACCTCATCCTTCTGACGGAAACCGTCGAAGAGATTCCGTATGTTAATCCCCTCCGGGTCTCCTTTTGCCAAGTCCGGCAAAATACTCTCATGCCCCTGTTCCAACAACCTGCGGGCATGATTCTTCATAGCTGTGCCGGAAGCAAAAGTCTCCCAGCAGCCATTATTACCACAGGTACAGTCATAGTCCGGATTTTTTCCCACCACCATATGGCCAAGTTCAGTCCCTATGCCATGACTGCCGCTATAAACCTGATGATTGATAATAACACCGCCTCCAACACCGGTGCCCAAAGTAATAAACAGAGAATTGGCCGAACCCTTTGTAATGCCAAGGGTATATTCGGCTACCGCTGCCATGGTGGCATCATTGGCAACATGAACCGACTTATTGGTCATTCCCTTCAGCTGACTTCCCAGCGGCACATTGGTCCAAAAAATATTTGTGGCAAAATAAACCAGCCCGTCTTCCCGGGCAGCTCCGGGAATGCCGACTCCAATACCCCCAACTTCCCGTCCGTCCAGCTCAGACTCCTCCAGCAGCTCTTCTATCAGACTGGCCATATCCCGAATAACCACTTCAGACCCTTCTTTTACCTTCGTCTGCTTCTGACCTTTCATAACAATATTCCCCTGCTCCGTTACCAGTCCGGCCTTTATGGAACTGCCTCCAAGATCAACACCAATATAATACACACTCGCCGCCCCCTTCCATTATCCACTACCCTCGCCCTCTTGTCTTTGTTATTAACGCTTTTGAACTTAATTATCCATTATCCTTTATCCATTCTCAACTGTCAATTGCCTTACGCCTTTGTTATTAACGCTTTTGAACTTAATTATCCATTATCAATTATCAACTATCCAATATCAACTATCCATTATCCATTATCCATTATCCATTCTCAACTGTCAATTGCCTCACGCCTTTGTTATTAACGCTTTTGAACTTAATTATCAATTATCCAAAGCCTGAAGCCTTAAACTTTAATAAAAATCAACGTCATGTTATAATAGCAGTATTCACCAAAACGTTTCAGGGAGCGATATCATGTATAGAATCCTGAATCCCCGATTCAAAACTCTGTTGTGGCATCTGGAATCCAGAAAAATAGAACCGCTTCTATATACTCGCTTAAGTGAGAATGAGATACAAATCTGCGAAAATCAGGCCGATATCTTGCTTCAGCTTATACGTCTGAGCTACTGGCATTAAGAATAGAATTTTTTAATTTAAACCGGGAAGGACTTTAAAACATGAAACACCCAACACAAAGACATATGCTGTACCGATTGATCCGGATGATTATTGGCTTTTCCATTTTTGCCGCCGGTATTGTTATGACCATTAACGCAAATATCGGGCTGGCACCCTGGGATGTATTCCATCAGGGTTTGTCCAAAACCATAGGCATCACCATAGGCCAGGCCAGCATTGGGATGGGGTTGGTTATTGTGTTGCTGGACTTTGTTTTTGGCGAAAAAATCGGATGGGGCACTTTGGGCAATATGATGTTTATAGGTCTGTTTATCGACTTTTACATGCTAAACAACCTGATTCCGGAGCAAAATATTTTCTGGATCGGCGTTATCCAGGTAATTATTGGCCTTTTCCTCATTGGCATCGGCAGTTTTCTCTATATCAGCGTCGGCCTTGGCTGCGGCCCGAGAGACGGTCTGATGGTGGCTTTGGTCAAAAGAACCCGTCGACCCGTTGGCGTTGTCCGTGGAACCATCGAAGGCATCGTACTGATTGCTGGCTGGCTATTGGGAGGACATGTGGGCCTGGGAACCCTGATTATCGTTCTTTCCATCGGACCTATCATTCAGTTTGCCTTCCGACTCTTTCGATTTAATGTTGCCAGTGTTGAACACGAATTCATCGATGATGACATCCGGGCTCTGGGGCGAAGAATCAAGAACAACAGGTAAAACAGATGGAAAAGCAGATGGAAAGGCAGGTTATTTATTCCGTGCCTTTCGGGGAAAATAAGATGCGTCCCGGTGTCCAAAACGTCCCCTCTCCCCCGGCGGGAGAGGGTCAGGGAGAGGGGGGGAGAATCTATCCATGGTAGAACAATACGAAGGAAAACTGGTGGAAATGATATATCAGAACGAAGAAAACGGATATCGGGTAGGCATCCTGGAATGCGAAGACCAGCTGCTGACTTTGGTAGGCGTTCTGCCAGGCCTCAACGCCGGTGACCGGATACGCGTTCGCGGAAAAAAACAGGTACATCATCGCTATGGAGAACAGCTGAAAGTGGAAGAATACTTCCCCTTGCTGCCGGAAAGTCAGGAAGGCATGATGGAATATCTGGCCTCCGGACTGATCCCCGGCGTGGGAGAAGCCATGGCCCGGCGAATGCTGGATACCTTTGGCACAGAAGTATTCACCATCATGCAGCAGCAGCCAGAGCGACTGCAGGAAGTCCGCGGCATCGGGAAGAAAAGCTGGCGGCCCATGGCAGAAGCCTTTCAGACCCACAATCAGCTCCGGGAGCTGATTCTCTGGCTGGCAGAAAAAGGCATCGAAGCCCGCTTTGCCCTGCGGATCCATCAGGCCTTTGGCGGCGGCGCCAAAGCTATAATCGAAGACAATCCCTATCAGTTACTGGAAAACATGCCGGACATCGGCTTTAAAGCTGTGGACCGTATGGCACTTAAGCTGGGCCGGGAGCTGGAAGACCCGCAGCGGGTGGAAAGCGGCATCCTCCATGCCCTGGCCACAGCCAACTACGAAGGCCACACCTACCTCCCCCGGGAAGAAGTAATCCGGCGGGTCCGGGGCGTTCTGGAAGTGGGTGAATCCATTGTGATTCAGTCCATAGAATCCCTCGCCCTGAATCAGCAAATTCAAATGACCACCGGCCCGGAAGACCACCGGGTTTATTTACTGCCCTGCTATGAAGCGGAAACCTTCACCTGCAAAAAATTGATGGAACTGGCCTGCACAGTTCCTTTGCCGGCACCTGAAAATCTGCGCCGGCGGCTGGAAATCCTTCAAAAAGAACAGAACATTCAGCTGGCAGAAGCTCAGATAGAAGGCGTGGAAGCTGCCTTTCATCACCGGGGGCTGGTGATTACCGGTGGCCCGGGAACGGGAAAAACCACCCTGATCAACTCCCTCATCAGCCTCATCGAAGAAGAAGAGCTGGAGGTATTGCTGGCAGCCCCCACCGGTCGGGCAGCAAAACGAATGACAGAAACCAGCGGAAAGGAAGCCAGCACCATTCACCGCCTGCTGGAAATGGGCTTTTCCGAAGAAACCGGGGAGCACTATTTTGGCCGGGACGAAGAAAACCCGCTGGAAGCGGATTTCCTCATTATCGATGAAGTGTCCATGGTCGATATTCTCATGATGCGACATCTGCTGAGGGCCATAGGGCCTGCCACTACCCTTATTCTGGTGGGAGACGTGGACCAGCTGCCCTCAGTAGGACCAGGCGCAGTTCTAAAAGATATTATAAACAGCGGCATCATTCAGGTGATCCGGCTGACGGAAATCTTCCGCCAGGCCCGGGAAAGCCTTATTGTCATGAATGCCCACAGCATCAACCAGGGAGAAGAACCCACCCTGAACCACCGGGATCGGGACTTCTTCTTTATGAAGGAAGAAAATCCTCACCAGGCCCTGGAGAAAATCCGGCAGCTGCTGACCCGAAGATTGCCGGAGCATTATCTGTTTGATCCAATAAAGGATATTCAGGTGCTGACCCCCACCAAAAAAGGTATCACCGGAACGGTAAACATGAATCAACATCTGCAGGAAGTGCTTAATCCACCGGATGCTTCCCGCAGGGAGCGGAATTTTGGTTCCAAAACCTTCCGGGAAGGCGATAAAATCATGCAGATCCGAAACAACTACAGCCTGGAATGGAAACGCTGGGATTCATCGGGGCAGGAAGAAACCGGCCGGGGCGTTTTTAACGGCGATATCGGCCACATTTCTAAAATAGAAACAGAAAAAGAACTGCTGACAATCCTCTTTGATGATGACCGGCAGGTGATCTATCCTTTTGCTCTGGTGGACGAACTGGAACCGGCCTACGCCATTACCATTCACAAAAGTCAGGGAAGCGAATTTCCCGCCGTTATATTGCCCATGTTTCCCGGCCCACCGGTACTGATGACCCGAAACCTGCTGTATACTGCCATTACCCGGGCCCGAAGCCTGGTGGTACTGGTGGGACACAAACAGATTCTGTACCGGATGATTCAAAACAACCGAACCCAGGAGCGTTACTCCGGTCTGGAAGAACGGCTGGTGCAGCTGCTGGATTTTGTGGAGGAATCTTCATGAAAACATCAATCATAGAAGCCTTTCTTGACCTTGTTTACCCTCCCTTCCATCCCTGCCCTCACTGTCATCGTCCGGACACAGCTATCCATGGGGCTCAGGCATCCCTGTGTTCTCCCTGTTTTCAGGGATTTCCCTTTCTCATGGAGGCGGAAAAACCTTCAGGGGTGGAATCCCTGGCCCATTACCGGGACAGTGCCCAGTCTTTGGTACATCGGTTAAAGTACAAAGAGGGCCTCTACCTGGCAAAGCCTATGGCCAGCCTGATGGTCCAAAAGCTGAAACTGGAAGACCATCAGATGGTAATCCCAGTTCCCATGCATCGACGGAGACTTCGGCGGCGGGGTTATAATCAGGCAGATCTGCTTGCCAGAAACATTGCCTCCATGGTAGAATTAACATACGAATCCAATGCACTTATACGAATCCGTGAAACGGCACCCATGTACCAGCTAAACCGCCTTCAGCGGATTCGGAATATGTGGAACAGTATTACCATCAACCAGGAGAGTACTCATAAAATACAAAATCAGAAAATTCTGCTGGTTGATGACGTCTATACTACCGGAGCAACGGCCCAGGCCTGCATCCGGGAGCTGGAAGAAGCAGGGGCCGACGAGGTAACCGTTGTAACCTTTGCCCTGGCAGACGCAGAGTCGGTGCACCAAAAAACATAATAAGGAAGGAGAAGGAATGCCCATGGCCTTAGATCTCAGAAACTGTAAAAGCTGCGGACGTGCTTACCAATACGATGGGAATAACTACTGTACCCGTTGCCGGAAAGACTCGGAGGAAGCCTATACAAAGGTGAAAGAATACCTTTACGATAACCCGGGCGCCAGCGTTGGAGAGGTGTCAGAAGCTACAGAAGTGGAGGAAAAACTGATTCTAAAATTCCTGCGGGAAGGCCGTCTGGAAATCAGGGACGAGCATAACTTCTTTCTGGACTGTGAACGCTGTGGCGTAGCGATTAAGTCCGGTCGGTTCTGCGACAAATGCACCCATGAAATGGCCAATGAATTCAGATCTGCCGTGGCACCTCAGAAAAAAGAAGAGCCGAAAAAATCTGAAGACAGTAAGAAAAGCCAGCGGATGTATGTCAATGTTAAACGGGATAAATAGAGAATTTAATGGAAATAAATAAATTACCACTTAAGAAACACCTTTTTTTGCCGATATTCTTCATAGAAGGATGAATACGGACAGAAAGAGGTGTTTTTTATGAAGATTCAAAACAACCCGCAGATCATTCAAGCCATGAGAACCTACCAGAACAATAAAACAAAGCCAGCGGAAAAAAACGGCAATGTTTCTTCTGTTAAAGATAAAATAGAGCTTTCAGAAAAAGCCATCGATTTCCAGACGGCCCTGAAGGCTTATCAGCAGTTGCCGGAAATCCGGGAAGAACGGGTGCAGGAAGTAAAAGAAAAAATGGCCCGTGGAGAAGGAGCAACACCGGAAGAAGTAGTGGACAAAATGCTGGCGGATCTAAACCTGAGAAGCAGACTTTAATCACTGATAAGTCAATAGGAGAATGCCTATGTCCAAAACAGTAGAACAATTAAAAGAAGCCCTTCGCCAGGAACAGCATTTGTATCAGGCCCTGCTGGAACTGGCGGATCAAAAGACTATGATGGTGGTTCGAAACAAAGTTCGCGACCTGGAGCAACTTACGCTGAAGGAGCAGCAGTTTATCCGGGAAATGGGACGTTTCGAACAAATCCGTCAGTCGCTGCTCGGCCACTTTGCCCAGGAGAAGGAGCTCACGGAGGTGCCTCAAAATCTGTCTGCCCTTCTTACTTTTTTGTCCGAAAAAGATGCAGAAGAGATCGAAAACCTGCGGCAGGAACTGACGGCAACCATTCATGAAATCAGCGAGAAAAACCGCCTGAACGAAACCCTAATCCAGCAAAGCCTGGATTTTATTCAAATAAATCTGGAAACCTTAACACAACAGGAATCAGGAAATCCCTACGGCAACAAAGCCGACACAAAAAACAAACAGACCCGGCAGATTTTCGACGCTAAATACTAGAAGAGCAGGTTAAAAGTTATAAGGGAAAAAGTTACAGGTAATGATCCTTCCCCTCCTGGCGGTTAGGAAACTGGATCAGTTAAATCCCCTCTCCCCCGGCGGGAGAGGGTTAGGGTGAGGGGGATTCAATTCGCATTTTTTAACCTTAAAACCGAGAAGTCTCCCACCTCTTAGCCTCCCTTGCTCACGCAGTGAGAGCGTAGGTGGGAGATGAATCGGTTGTTTTTGCCCTAAAAGAGTGATATACTATATTCAGTAGTAAAAAAGTAAAGGTGGCAAAAACAATGCAGTTAGACAATAATAATCATTCG
>QYZZ01000129.1 GCA_003838145.1 Tindallia sp. MSAO_Bac2 | reverse complement strand
TAATATTAAACTGAGCCATGATTCATCCTCCTCGGTTTGGTATTTGCTTGTCACTTATATTTTAACCGAGGAAATGAGTTTGTGGCTCATTTTCTTTTTACACCATTATACGGACTTAATCCCATAATACTGTTTAAAGACAGGATACTAATTCGAAAGGGTGAAATGGATGGAATCAATAAAAATACCTGAATTTAAGAATAAGCAGGAGCTGTACCGTTTCATGAATATGCGGATGGTAGGCCTCTTATCCTCGGAAAACGACTGGCTGGCAAATTTATGCAACGCATCAGCGCTGATGAATCAGTTAATGGAAGAAATTAACTGGATTGGTTTTTATTTGCAAAACGGAAAAGACAAGCTGATCCTTGGGCCTTTTCAGGGGAAGCCTGCTTGTGTTCATTTATCCTATGAAAAAGGCGTTTGTGGAACAGCAGCTAAAACTAAGGAAGTGCAACTTGTGCCGGATGTTCATGCATTCGAAGGGCATGTGGCCTGTGATGAGGCCTCTCAGTCAGAAATCGTCATTCCGCTGATTGTTGATGATGAGGTAGTGGGAGTGCTGGACATTGACAGTCCTGTACTGAATCGATTTGATGAAGAAGATAAAGAAGGACTTGAAAAAATAACAGAAACCCTGGTAAAGTATCTTGATTGGGAAGCGGTTAAAGAGCATTGCTCAAAAATTCCTGAATGATATATGAGTCTGTCAAATAGAAATAATTTATGTTTTTGTTAGATTCGATCGTGATAAATAAAACCAATATAAAAAGC
Organism: Tindallia sp. MSAO_Bac2; assembly: GCA_003838145.1. Lineage (GTDB taxonomy): Bacteria > Bacillota > Clostridia > Peptostreptococcales > Tindalliaceae > Tindallia. Next base: position 5,236 of record QYZZ01000129.1, on the reverse strand, counting down.
TTACTCACACCTATCGAATACCTATCGAAAAAGGTCAGGTTGCTTATGGAAAATCCAAATATATGGAAATATTTTAGATTACCATTCAATCAACAGCAAAATGCGGAGTTTACGGAAAAGATTTTTTTCCATAATAACTCCGCTATTCTGCTGTTTTCTTCTTTTCTGGCTGTTGAACAGCTTATATACGGTCTTTTTGTAATTGATCCATTATCAACTACGGGAAAAATCCATCTGCTTTCAGCTTTGGTGATGAGTGTTTATGCGGTGATTTCTTTTATTATTCGAAGGAATTCACCCCAAAATATATCCTGGATTCTGAAGTTTTATACGCTGAGTTTTGGCTTGTTTGGTTTTTATATTGCCATTACCCGGTCTTTAATACAAAGCGGAAACTTCTTTACCATTCCCACGGTTTATATTGCTGTCCTTTATGGCTTTGCTGTTATTTTTTATTTTTCTCCCTCAACTACCTTTGTTATATATACCATTACTGCTGCAATCTTCATGTATCTGTTGCCAAGATACCAGCCGGTGGCTACAGAGATGACGTATGTACAGGATATTGTTGCCAATAATATTATTGCCTGGATGGCTTCGGTGTTGAATTACAGACGCTATATCAAGATTTTTGAAAACCAACTGACCATTCGGGAAACCAATGAACGGCTGGAGTACTTATCTACAACAGATGTACTGACTAAGGTATATAACCGGAGAAAGCTGGAAACAATTCTAAAAAATACCCATGAAAAGTCTCTTAATCAGGAAGCGCATTATTCATTAATTATACTGGACATAGATCACTTTAAACAAATTAATGACAGCTATGGTCATGCCAAAGGGGATGAAATACTGGTTGAAATGGCGGAATTAATTCGAAAAAACACCCGAAAGCAGGACCAGATTGGCCGATGGGGTGGCGAAGAATTTTTGATAATCTGTCCGGATACAAGGGCAGAGGATGCATATCATGTGGCTGAGAAAATCAGGAAGCTGGTTCAGAATAATTCTTTCGGTTTACCGGATGAAATTACTATCAGCTTGGGGGTGGCATCCTATAAAACGGGAGATCATATTCAAGATCTTATGAAAAGAGCGGACAGATCCATGTATAATGCAAAGGAACAGGGCAGAAATATGGTAAAAAAGTCAGTGTGATACAAAAAGAGTTAACCGAGATCCGGTTAACTCTTTTTATTGCATAAAACTTAATTAAAATGGACTTTTTCCCTGAATGATTCGTATAAGAAACAAACCGACAGCCAGGACCAGGAGTATGTGAAGAAAGCCACCCATGGTATTGGCAGAAACCATTCCAAGAAGCCATAAAACGAACAGTATGATGAATATAGCTTTCAGCATTTCAGCACCTCCAAATAGCTGATTATTTTAGGTTCTCATAATATGATCTATGTAATTTCAATACCCCTAGACAATTGGACTAATCACCGGGTTAGAAGCTGTTGAAATGAGGTATAAATAGGTATATAATTTAGATATCTATTGTGTTAATAGAAGGAAGTGATCTGCAGCCATAGATGGACGCCTCATGCTGCAGTGATCCAGTGGCGTAACCGGCTTATTTTCATTAGGTCGGTTTTTTGTTTAGGAACGGAGGGAACGATGATGAAACGACATAAAGAGCGGTTATTATGGTTATTGCTGATTGGCATCGCATCTTTTAATAAAGCTGATTTTTTTCTGACGCTGGATGCTTTGGAGCGGGGATTTGTTGAAGCAAACCCAATAGTTGAACCAATCGTAAATACTTATGTATTTCCATTGGTGAAGCTGGTGCTGGTTCCATTGATTTTAATCTTCTTGTGGCAGCATCGCCATCGTATTGGGGATAAGCTGCTTAATTATGTATGGATCCCATTTGTCAGCTATTTTTCACTGATGGTGTATTTTCGCATGTTTATTATTCGTTAATGAACATGCTGTTATTTAGCTGTTGCTTTTGGGTAATTATCAATTGGTGCATTTAATCATAAGTTTTGAGAATAACCATTATGGAAGGAGTTATCTATGAAATTTCTTGTTATTGAAGATTCCAGCCTGTATCAGAAAATTCATGTAAAATTGCTGAAAAACCATTTTCCTGAAGCTGAATTTTTAACAGCCGGAGACGGATGGGAAGGGTATCAGGTTTATGAAAAAGAAAAGCCGGATTACATACTACTGGATTTACTGATGCCAGTTATGAACGGGGTAGAATTTCTGAAGCTGTTTCGGGATAAAAATCCGGACACTCAAACTGAGATTGTGGTTCTTTCGGCAGATGTTCAGCGCATGGTGAAGGAAGAAGTACTTGATCTTGGTGTGCTTACCTTTATTCATAAACCCTTTACAGAAGAAAAAGCGGAAGAACTGGCAGAGATCATAAGGGGGTGCCGGGATGCTGAATAAGCTTCAGAAGGAAGCGTTGCGTGAACATATGAATATCTACATTGGTCAGGCAGCCAGTTTGTTATCGGATATGCTCCAGAAGAAAATTATCCTGACGACACCGGAGCTTTTTATTTTGTCCCGGTCAGAAGAGGACAGGGCGGTTTATGAAGAAATGAAGCCATCTTTTTTCAACAGCCATGTGGTGGTTTCTACGTTGCGGTTTGGCACTGGTTTTTCCGGCAATGCGCAGTTGATTTTTCCGCGGGATAAGTCACAGTGGCTGGTAAAGCTGATTTTAGGCGAAGCTGATTCATCGGAAATGGTTCTGACTGAAAATGGAGACGAAGAACTGACGGATACGGATTTTGATGCTATTCGTGAAATAGGCAATGTGATTCTTAATTCTATTGTGGGTGCCATGGGGAATCTGCTGGAAGTTAAACTGGACTACTCACTGCCGGAGGTGCAGGCTTTTTATTATCCGGAGCAGGAGGAAGCTTTGTTTAAGGGGACGGATTCTCATGTTTTAGTTATCAGCAATACTTTTTCCATGGAAGAGTTTGAAACCGATGGTGCTATTTTAATCGTGCTGGGCCTTGAATCGGTGATGGAACTAATTGAAAAAATTAACGAAATATTATTAGACCTGGAGGAAAACTAAGTGCTTCGAATGATGCTGGACAAGGTTAATGCAGGAATTATTTTACTGGACGAGAATTATCAGATACATTTTTGGAATAGCTGGCTGGAGCAATACAGTGGCATATCGGGAGAATTTGCCGTTGGAAAACCAATAATGGAAATTTTGCAGGTATTTGAAAAACCCTATTATCAGGCTATGTTTCATAATACACTGGCGAATCATCAGAATATGTTTTTTTCTGGCGCTTTTCATCCTGTATTTGTTGAACCTTACCATAACGAGAATCGTTTTGTAAAACAGAATTTGCAGCTGGAGCCGTTAATACATAACGATACTGTTTGGATTATGCTGCAGATTGAGGACACATCGAATCAGTATAAAAGGGTACATAAATTAAACGAAAAAATTGAAGCTATCAGAAAGACTCAGAAAGCGCTTAAAATAAGTGAGGAGCGGGCACAGCAACTGGCCAGAGAAGCGAGGGATGCCAATGAAGCTAAAAGCCGGTTTCTGGCGCATATGAGCCATGAAATCAGGACGCCTTTAAATGGAATTATTGGATATATGCAGCTGCTTGGCTCGTCGCCGCTGACCAGGCGTCAAAAGGAATATGTAAATTATGCCAGCGTGTCTGCAAGATCACTACTGACCATTGTTAATGATATCCTGGATTTTTCTAAAATAGAGGCAAATAAAATGGAACTGGATATTGTGGCGACGGACTTAAACCAGGTATGCGATGAAGCTGTTGAAATGCTTCAGTTTCAGGCGAAGGACAAGGGGCTGCGTTTGTATCATGAGTTTGATTTGGATACTTCACATATTGTCCGGGTAGATCCGGTAAGGTTAAAGCAAATTCTGGTAAATCTGTTGAGTAATGCCATTAAGTTTACAAAGGAAGGTTCTGTTGTGCTTAAGGTTCGGCATCAGGATATTGGAGAAGGGAAAGGAACCTATTTATTTGAAGTAGTTGATACGGGCATCGGTATTTCGCCGGAGCAGCAGCAACGCCTGTTTAAAGCCTTTTCCCAGGCTGATAACTCTACCACCAGAGAGTATGGTGGTACCGGACTCGGGCTGGTTATTTCTAAACACCTTGCCAGTATGATGAACAGTTATATTGAGTTTGAAAGTGAACCGGGCCAGGGTTCGCGGTTTTATTTCAAACTTGTTCTGGATAAAGCTGAGATGACAGATGGTGATGAAGCTGTGGAAACAGTTGAAATAATGGATATATGCCGGAGCCGTGCGCTGAATGCATCGGATGAGCCAACTATTTTAGCGGCGGATGATGTGCCGATGAATTTGCAGCTGGTGTCTGAAATGATTCGCAAGTGTATGCCGAAGGCTAATGTCATTCATGCATCGGATGGTCAGCAGGCTCTGGAGATGCTGCAAACCAGCAACGTGGACCTGGTATTAATGGATATTCAAATGCCGGGGATGGATGGCCTTGAGGTGACACGACGAATTCGGCAGCTGGAGAATAGGTGTGATGATCCGATACCGGTCATTGCATTAAGTGCCGGAGTTACCACGGATGAACGTATTGAATGTATGGATGCCGGGATGGATGATTTTCTTGGAAAACCGGTGCAGCAGGATAAACTGATGCAGGTCCTGTCCAAATACCTGGGGGTGGAATCTCAGTGTCCGGATCAGGAAATACCTGGAGATAATCATAACGATCACTTTAACCGAAATCGTTTAATGAAGCAGCTGGGCCACAGTGAAGAATCCTTTCAGATTATTGCCGAAACGGCTAACAGCCATTTTCCGGAGGCTATTGGCAGTCTGAAAGAAGCTTTGGATCAGAAAGATACAGAAAAAGTATTACTGACGGCCCATGCCCTGAAGGGAGCCTCTATGAATTTGGCCATGGACAGGCTGGCTGAAATATTTTTGGAAATGGAAAAGATGGCTCGTAATGAAGATGATATATCCTGGGAAGAACTAGAGGAATGGTTGCAGGAAGTGGAAGTGGAGTGGAACATTGTTAGAAATTTAATAAATGAACGTGAGCATTAATTCGAATTTTTCAAACAATTATTTAAATTTTGCATGTTCAATACCTAAAAGTGGTATAATTATTAAGGAAAGAATTGTAGTGCAGAGACAGAAAAGACCCGATCATCTTTTCTGATCGGGTCTTTTCTGTCTCTAAGCATTACAATTTTTCCCATTGAACAACAGTCGCGG
>QYZZ01000128.1 GCA_003838145.1 Tindallia sp. MSAO_Bac2 | reverse complement strand
ATATTTCCGATACAGTATTATATAAATCGCTTTTAACATCGTAAAGAAACTCTTTAAGAAGTGTTGACCGTATGTCTGACACCTCTGCTTGGTGATTGATTCTGTCATCATACGGAACATTTCCTGCCAATTGAAATAATTCTAAATCACCAGTATATTCCTGTTATGAACACGTATAGGTTCAACAATCGGAAAATAATTAGGCTTTATCTGGTAACAATAATTCAGAAGTTCTTTTTGTATTTTATCAATACTATCTTTATCGATCCCCTTCGGAGGTAAGACAGGGCGCCCATTTTCTTCTTCTACTCCAATTAGAACATATCCACCGCCCCAGTTGTTTATGTCATTAGCATAAGCCGTGATGGTATGCATAATTTCATTGGGATTCCAGCCACCTTTAAATTCTAGCCTCTCCCATTCTACAACGCTACCAGTTATTAAGTCTTTTATGTTAATCGGTAGTGACAATCACTTCACCTCTTTATATATATTAAAGATCTTAAGGTCAAGATTATAAGAAAAGCTATTAACCGCGAAGGACGCAAAGGGGCGCGAAGGGAAAGATTAAAACCTTCCTGAGTTTTTTTGGTTTTCTTAGCGGCCTTTCTTGCTTTTCTTCGTGTTCTTAGCGGTAATGCTTTAAGATCTTAAGTTCAAAAGATTAAAAACAGGTAACCGCGAAGGACGCAAAGGGGCACGAAGGAAAACCACTGTTCAACTACTGCTTAGCCATTGTCGAATCATTGCTTCCTATTCCCCATCTTCATTGCTTTCCAGCAGCTTATCAAAATCGCTCTTGAATAATCGATCCTGAACAATTCGATATTTCTCAAATTCACTCTCTGCATGAGCTTTAGCAATTTCTGCGGCAACCTTTCCCGCATCCTGTAAAACATCACGGTCAGTGGCTTCTATAAAACGGTTCAGTCGCGTTTCCCAGTCGCTCATGGTCATGGGTATATGCCGAAGTGCCATATCCTCTGCAATATCCAGATAGGCAGAAACAAGTCTCTGCAGTTGTTCCATTTCAGATTTACTCAAATAATTCTTTGCAACAGATACATCAAACTTCTGTATTTTTCCATTCGGTGCATCTTTCCAACTTGTTAGTCCCATGTTCTCTTTTTCCGCATCTGCACGATTAAAGATGACTTCTGCAGCAGTGTGTCCATGAATAGCCCAATGAAGTTTATTTTGTACTGTTGAGAAAAAACGCTTTGTTGCCGTGGCATTTACATCATAATCAATAGCTGTGGCATATATGTCGGTGATTTTCTGATAGAATTTTCTTTCGCTCAATCGGATTTCACGAATACGTTGTAGCTGCTCTTCAAAGTACTGCTTCGTTAAAATGGTTCCTCCGTTTTTTAATCGTTCATCATCCATAGCAAATCCTTTGATCGTAAATTCCTTTACAATTTGATTTGCCCATTTGCGAAATTGGACAGCTCGTTCGTTATTGACTTTAAAACCAACCGCAATAATGACTTGGAGATTGTAGTGTTTCACTTCTCTGTTTACCTGACGTGAACCTTCAGTTTGAACTATTAGGAATTTCCTAATAGTTGCCTCCTCTTGAAGCTCGTGATCAGAAAAAATTTTTTTGATATGCTCATTTATTGTTGGAATTTCAACATCGTACAAAGAAGCCATCATCTTCTGTGTTAGCCAGATATTCTCGTCTTCGTATCTCATCTCAAAGCTTTGAGAGTCGTCGCCTGTTGCGGCAACAAATGTCAGGTACTCTGCTGCACTGGAGCGAATTGCTATGTCGTTTTTCTTTTTCACGTGATCACTCCTTTGTTAGCCTGCAACCTTTAGGTTGTTGGTCAGGAATTCAAAAGAAAATGCTGGTAACCGCCAAGGACACAGTGAAGGCAGTTGTAAAGGCAGTTATAAAGGCAGTTATGAGTTAAAAAGTATTAAAACCTTCTGAGTCTTTTTGGTTTTCTTAGCGGCCTTTCTTGCTTTTCTTCGTGTTCTTAGCGGTAATGTTTTAAGGTCTTAAGATTAAGAGTTCAAAAGATATTAACCGCAAAGGACACAGTAAAGGCAGTTGTAAAGGCAGTTGTAAAGGCGGTTATGAGTTGAAAGTATTTAAACCTTCTGAGTCTTTTTGGTTTTCTTAGCGGCCTTTCTTGCTTTTATTCGTGTTCTTAGCGGTAATGTTTTAAGATCTTAAGTTCAAAAGATATTAACCGCGAAGGGCGCAAAGGGGCGCGAAGGAAAAGATTAAAAAGCATTAAAACCTTCCTGAGTCTTTTTGGTTTTCTTAGCGGCCTTTCTTGCTTTTCTTCGTGTTCTTAGCGGTAATGCTTTAAGGTCTTAAGATTAAGAGTTCAAAAGATATTAACCGCGAAGGGCGCAAAGGGGCACGAAGGGAAACATTAAGTTCAAGTTCAAAAGAGCGGAGGGTTATTGATGGTGGTTCAAGGCGACTCTTTTGATGCCATTTTTTAGATAATGGGTGTTGAAGTTGACCAAAAGTCCTAGTTTTATGTCGGATAGTTTCATATAGGACATGATTTGGGCTAGATGGATATCGTTTAGCTTTTCTACTGCTTTCAGTTCTATGATGACTTTATTTTCTACCAGGATATCTATTCGGTATCCGCATTCCAGTTGAATTTTTTTATATACAACGGGCAGGGACTTTTCTGTTTCTACTTTCAGGTTTCTTTGTTTAAGTTCGTAGGCGAGGCATTCTCTATAGGTGTTTTCCAGTAGGCCTGGGCCTAATGCTTTATGTACTTCAAAGGCGCTGTTGAGTGTCTGGGTAAAGATCTTTTCGATGTCCATGGCTGCCTCTTTTCGTTTGTGATGTAAAAAAGCCTGTGTTCATGGTTTGAACGCAGGCTTATCGTATCATTTCTTTGATTGTGTTGTCAATATCATTTTGATTTTTAAAGTTCAAAAGATGTTAACCGCGAAAGACGCAAAGGGGCGCGAAGAAAACCATACAAAAGATTTATGCCGTTTTCTTTTTCATATGCAATATTTCCAGGGTTCAAAAGTTGGTAACCTCAAAGAATGCGAAATGGTACGAAGGGAAAGAATAAAACTATCTATCATTTCTTCGATTGAGTTGTTGTCAAGGGTTTAAGGTGAGTTATGCCGAGTTCTTCATGGTAGTATTGCAACGTAGAGTATTTGCATAATAACTGGTTTCGGTCGACATGTAACTCGGTTAATGCTTTCTTGTATAATTCAATGTATTTTTCGAAACCTCTCCTTAACTTGTATTCGCTATTTTTTATTATTTGATGTTCTTCAGGGCGTATATATGGTTTTCGTGGATCGATATAGCTATAATCTGGTATGATAACTGATTTCGAATAATCTGCTCCGAAGCGATTTGCTTTATCAGTCCAAAATGCATGAGGATGGATAGTCGATCCTGTTATAGTGTTGAAAGAACTTTTCTGCCAGAAATATGTATTGAACGATGGTGATCGCCTCCGGTGTTTAATAATTGACCAAATAAGAGGCTCCTTTATGCAGAGATAAAGGAGCCAAGTCTTCTCAGTGAGCATTCTTTTGTTTACCCTGCTGGTGCCCTGCCAGCAGATCTTCTCTGTATCATTATTATACTGCATGTGGCAGTAAATTTCAATAGGCGCAAGAGAGTATGGAAATTCAAGGTCAAAAGATTAAGTTCAAAAGCGATTAACCGCGAAGGACGCAAAGGGGCGCGAAGGAAAGATTAAGTTCTTTGCAAGAGATCATAAATAGTGTAGATATCTTTCCCATAATTGCTTTTATGTCTCTTTAGAGCTGCCGTTAATTTTCGAACATCGTTGAAATACTCTCTCATGGTCCCAGACTTCTTGATTTTTCTCAGTTTGTATTTTTCTTTGCAGAACTCACTTGCTTTTTTCGTGGATTTTGTCTTGTTAAATTCATCCAAATCTGCTTTATCTATGATTATGAGGATTTCTATCTCTGGATTTGTTATAATGTTTATTACTCTGTATCTGTTTGCATAGGCTTTTTTCAGGTTGAATTGTTCATTCTTTGAATCAATCACTCTTAGTATGATTAGTTCCTTTTGGTGAGAATATCCTAAGAACTGATCCTCGATATCTCTAACCCTCTTTCTATAATGCAGTTTTTCGTCATAAAGATCTTCTTTATTAATAATCAATAACTCGTTTTCTAGTAACAAGTTCATAATATCGTACTCAGCTGCTCCTTCACACAAACATAAGATACGTTTATCCTTCAGCATCTCATTTATTGACATAAATATTTCCTCACTATTTGAACGTCTTCATAACTTGGTGCTGTCCCATCGATTAAATTAGATAGAAACACTTCGCTTTTCTTAATATCATTACGCTTGATTTTTTCAGAATACTTAATAACCTCTATGTGTAGATCAGGCGTTTTCCGAAAAACATAAATGCTGTCTTTGCGTTCTATTGTATCGATAATTTCTGCATAATGTGTAGAAAAAATTAACGTGGCGCCTTTTTTGTTTACATCTGGATCCATAAAAAAACGGATGATGGTCTGCACCAGTTTTTTATGCATATGATTTTCTATTTCATCAATAATTAAATATCCTCCGGTTTTCAGCGCTAATGAAGCTTTTTCAAATAAGTTGATTCCTTTTATCGTACCAGAAGACAGTGTGTGGTGAATGTCAATTAACCTCTCAGCCTGTATATCCTGACTGGAATTTTTAAAGGTGATGGTCGCTTTATCTTTTTCTACATTGATTTGATCTATGCTTTGATCAAATAAGGAGACAAATTCTGCTTTCGCTATGCCTTTTGTCCACAATATATTAAAGTTGGTATCCATAATCATGTCAAAGTGCTTGACTGTTTCTTCTGCCGTAATGGCTGATACAATGCTGTCCTGGTCTTTTAGAAAAGTTTTCTTTCCTTCTATTTCAATTTCACCACGGTTTATTTCTTCATTTGCATTATTAAAATCGTAGAGTTGGTCTTTGGATTGTACGGTGGATTTCCGTTTGCTGTATATGACTTCTTCTTTAAAGTAATACTTGTTTTTTTCTTGGTATCCTTCTGCCTGATTGTCTTTATAACCAATTTTTGATGAGATTTTATAGAAATTGCTTTCCTTGTAAAAATAGACAGTCAAGGTGGTCCCATCTTTAATTATTCCAGAAGGAATGTCGATGTTCTCTAACCCTTTATTATCCAGTATGATATCCATAGCCATGTTAATTAATTTTAGAGCTGTTGATTTTCCCGTTGCATTAATTCCTATAATTCCAATGACATTTTGTGTGTAAATGCTTCTATACAGTTCTTGAACTTGCATATCTTTAGTTACTCTGTCCGAAGCGGTAAGATCGATTTCAAATCCGTTTTTAAACAGGCCTATTTGATCGTATCTAATTTTCAATATTTTCATCTTTGCACCTCCATTCGAGCAGCAATTTGTGTTTTGTTTATATTATACCAAAGAAATGATGATTGTAAACGGTTTTCGTGTTTATATTCACTATTTTCTTGCGACTTAAATTATGCACAACATTCATGGCGCGACAAAAGTCAACTCTCTATTTGCTGCCTGGCGTATCCCACTGATTCTTCCAATTGCTTTGATTCTTCCCAGTATTGGTTTTCTTTGTGTCCTTTATGTTTTTTGTGGTAATTCCGTTTTCAAAGATCTTAAGTTCAAAAGGTATTAACCGCGAAGGGCGCAAAGGGGCGCGAAGGAAAGATTTAAAAACACATTAAGACTTATCCTTCCCAGCGGGCGGGAGTGGGGCGGGTGTCCACGTGGAGGAAAGTGCGGTAAAGGCCGATGCCGTTAAATCCAACGGCTTCGGCGTGGGGCAGCAGCTGGGCGGGGGTCAGCCCGTTAACGCGGATGTCGGCGGCGGTTCCCAGCAGGTGCTGGCTGTTGGGGGCGCCGCCAACCCGGCGGTTGTGTTCCGGGTTTCGGTAGCCGCTGGTGATGATGACGGGGCGGTTGAGACGGTCGCGCAGTTGTTGGAGTTTGTTGAGGAGTGTTGGGTGGAGGCGGACCTGGTGGCTGCCGTCTTTGCATTGGAATTCGTGGAGGCTGAAATTTTTGGATATTTGGATTCTGTTCGTCACTTTAACATCTCCTTTTGGGGTTTATTCCCCCTCTCCCTGACCCTCTCCCGCCAGGGGAGAGGGGACCAGTTCAACTTCTGCTGCCTGCCAGGGGAGAGGGGACCAGTTCAACTTCTGCTGCCTGCCGGGGGAGAGGGGACCAGTTCAACTTCTGCTGCCTGCCAGGGGAGAGGGGACCAGTTCAACTTCTGCTGCCTGCCGGGGGAGAGGGGATCCGGTCACAGTGGGACGGAGCTCTTTTCGTCCCTGACTGCGCCTATGTCTGAACCGAACTATAACCTATAACCTTTTCACCTATAACCTGCCTTTACTGTGTCCTTCGCGGTTAATGCCCTAAAGGGCTCAGGTAGTTTCGAAGTTTTTCCAGCAGGGCTGCTTTTTGCCGACTGAGGGTGACGGGGTGAAGGTTCAGGTCTTCGGCGATGTCTTTTAAGGGCAGCTGGCGGATATAGTGCTGGTAGATCAGGTTGATTTCCTTGTTGTTGAGGTGGTGCATGCTGTCGGACAGGGCCTGGAGCTGTTCTTGATGGATTAGGGCTTCTTCGGCTGGAGTGGCTGGGTCTGGCAACTGATCGACTTTGGTTTCGCTGATGTCTTCCAGCAGCTGGGCAGCCGAGGCGTCCAGGGTAAGCAAAGGGCGTTTGACCCGGTAGCCGTTGTAAAAATGGTAGCGCAGCCGTTGCTGGGCGTAAGCGATAAAGGGTACCCGTTGGGTGGGATCGTAATTTTTCAGGCATTGCAGGAGGATTAGGGCTCCTTCCTGCAGGGCGTCTTCCGGGCTGTCGAAAACCGTGTGGTGTTTTCGGTGGAGGGACAGCATCAGGGGTTTAAGGTGGTGGATCAGTTTTTCGGTTTTGTATTTGGTTTCCTCTGGGCTCAGTTCGCCTCCTTTGATGGTATTGGCCAGGCTTTGGATTTCTTCGCTGGTGCTTTTTTTGTTTTCCATATTTCCTCTCTCTGGAGGATGCATCCTCTGTGAATTACCGGTTGCCTCTATGATAGAGAAAAGATGGATTTGCTTCAAAAGGTGAAAATGCATCATTCAGAGATGAATGTTGACCGTTCTTTGGTGAAGGAGCGTGTTTTATTTCAGAAGGAGCATGATGCGATGTTACTACGATATGATTATCGAACGTATTTTCTTTTTTCTATTGACTTCGAATTTTTGTTTTTGTATGATTGTAGATGCCGCTGGTGAAATCACAAGAAGGGGGATTGGAAATGAGTACGATTCATACAATAGAAGCAATAGAGAAGAATGAGGACATTGAAGATGCAACCGAAGTTAGGCTCGCAGGGAATGATGTGGGCGACGCTCTGGAAATGGTAATGGAGCGACCTTTGGAAGTAGAGGGGTTTTATCCGGTGAAATTGGATGGGTATGGAGAGGGCATGAGAATGCTGTATGCTAATGGGGAAGAAGTGGATTATTCCGTTCGAACAGATCGATTTACCCAACAGCTTTCGGAGGGTTGTTTTTATAATATGAAAATGGCACAACAGTATTTAAGCGCTCAACTGCAGGTGAAGTATCGGGTGCCGATTCCTCTGGGGAAGGATATCATGCTGGTGCCGTTTAAGACCAGAGCGCAACTGGTGAAGGGGGATTCGGTGACTGGGTATGTAAACTGGCATGCGGTGGAACGGGTGCTTAGTAGGGGAAGGATTGTGCTGAAGAGCGGCCGGGAGTTTCCGTGTTTGAACAAGGGTAGAACGGTGAAGCAGCGGATGGTGCAGGCGCAGTTGGGAGCGGTGTTGATGGGGAAATACTATAGGGCAGGTTATAGGGGAAAAGGTTATAGGGAATAGGTAAGTTCAAAAGATAAAAGCAGGTGGAAAAGCAGGTGAAAAGGCAGGTGGAAAGGCAGGTATAAAGGCAGCCTGCACCCTATGGGTGGTATGAGTTAAAAGTTAAAAGATCCAAAAAAAAAGAGCAAATAGCAGGGGACAGGGGAACAGGTTAAAGGCAAAAGGCGAGAAAACGGGCAATTATTTTTGCATCGAAAGGGGGTGGGAAAGATGATATAATGATGGCAAAAGAAAAACGATGGGTTAAGCTATAAGTGCAAAAGATATATATATGCTGAAACAAACGAAGGGAGTAGACAACTATGGATGAAAAAGTGTTTGAAATGATGACGGCGATGTATGCGGAAATGCAAAAAGGCTTCAAACAAATGAATGAGCGGTTCGAGAAGGTTGATGAACGTTTCGAGCAAATTGATAAGCGGTTTGAGAAGGTCGATGAACGTTTCGAGCAAATTGATAAGCGGTTCGAGGGAATTGATGCGCGGTTTAAGGGAATTGAAGGTGAATTAAAAGGATTAAAGGAGCAGGTGGAGAGTAATACTGCCAGTATAAGAAAAATTGATATGCGTATTGAAAATGAAGTCATGCCTAAGTTTGATATTTTGTTTGATGCAGTTCAGATGAACGGTGAGCGTATTCAGCGGGTGGAAGATAAGGTGGATCGGCTGACGGAGCGGGTTGATTCGCAGGAGTTTGATATTCGGTTGATTAAAACGGATAGGGCAAAGTGAAGAACCCCCTCACCCTGCCCTCTCCCGCCAGGGGAGAGGGTTCAATAAAGGAATCTTCCAGCTACTGGTCCATTCCCGCCGGAGGAGAGGGTTCAATAAAGGAATCTTCCAGCTGCTGGTCCATTCCCGCCGGGAGAGAGGGAACAACAGCATAATCCTTCAACTGTTGGTCCATTCCCGCCAAGGAAGAGGGTACAGCAAAAGAATTTTTAGTTGCTAAGCAATCCCGCCGGGGGAGAAGCCAGGGAGAGGGTTCGGCAATGCATTAATTTCAGTTGATTTTTTCCATGCTATTGATTGACTGGGCTAATTCCTGCAGGCTGATTGTCAGGCTTTCCATGCGGCTTTCCAGTCTTACCAGCAGGTAGATGGAGAGGACGATGGGGAAGCCCAGGTTGGCAATTGGGTTTAGCAGTTCCTGTACTTGCATAGGTCACCTCCTGTTAAGTGAAATGGATGATGAATAAAGGATAATGGATAATGGATAATGGATAATTGATGATTGACAATGGATAATGGATAATTGAGTTCAAAAGATGAATAGGTCGAAATATAGATGCCAAGATCAAAGTCAATATTAATTGATGTCAGCGATTATAATAAAAGGAAGGGCCCGAGGGTCCTTCCTTTTTGGTGGAACGGGATGGGCTAAGAAGGGTTTAGCCTTCGAAGTCCAGGTTGGTAATCTGGGTTGTTACGATTCTGGCGCTTTCGGCTACGGCAAGGGCTGCTCCGCCGGGTGCGAAGACGTCGCTGGCGATGATGTTATCCATGGCTTCTTTTACTTCTGCCGGTTCTTTGTCCAGATCCGGGTTTGGTAAGGATATTCGAGCGCTGGCTCCGTCGGTTTTGATGAAGTTTAGTTCGAGTCGCTGGTTCATGGGTTCACCTCCTTTCTATTTCCCCCTCACCCTGCCCTCTCCCGCCAGGGGAGAGGGTACAAACAGCAGAGTCCATCAACTGTTGGTTTATTCCCGCCAGAGGAGAGGGAACAAACAGCAGAATCCATCAATTGCTGGTTTATTCCCGCCAGGGGAGAGGGAATTTAAATACATGATTTTTCAGCTGTTGCTCTTTTCCGCCAGGGGAGAGGGAATTTCACTAGGCATTCAGGTTAGGCTTGGATGAGTTCTTTTTCTTCTGTGCGGATGATGTTTTTGACGGGTTTGATTTGCAGCTCTCCCAGGGCCTGTGCAGCGGTGAAGACTTGGCTGTCTTCTGCGTCGGTTTTAACGCCGCTGTAGGTTCTGGACATCAGTTGTTCCCGTCCGTCTACGATATCATTGATAAATCGAAGACGTAGTCTGGAGCTTTGGTTGGTAATTTCTACCGGCATGTGCGTCACCTCCCTTCTACTGTATAAATAGCAAAAAGGGATGATGCATAGCGGAACAAAAACATAAAGTCCTTCAAAAGACAGCAAAAAGGACAGGGCGGGATTGGTATCTCCCACTCTGTCCTTTAACTGTTTTTCTATGAAAGTTTTTTTATTTCATGGTGAACCTTTTCAAGGTCAATTACTCTAATGTAAAGGTGACGGTGCGTGTGTCCGGATTCCACTGGTATTCAACGCCCAGTGCGTTGGCCAGGTGTGCCACAGGAAGCATGGTGCGGCCATAGCCGTCGCTGGTGGGTTGGATGACCGGGGGTACGTCCAGTGGTATGGTGGTGCCGTTGATTTGAAGTTCTGGCTGGCCGATGGTCATGTGGATGGTGCTTTCTCCTTTAAGGAGGGTGACGGATCGGCTTTCAGCGTTCCAGATGATGTCATCGGTGCCGAGGGCGGCAGCCACAAAGCGAACCGGCAGCATGGTACGGCCGGTGCCGTCTTCCAGGGGCTGGATGTAAGGTGCAATGTCGGAATGCTGATACACGCCGTTTTCATAGAATCCAGCCTGGTCCACCCGAAACTCAATGATTCGTGTTTCCGGTGCCGGCTCTTCCGGCTCTGGTTCTTCCTCTGGTTCCGGTTCTGGCTCGACAGCTTCAGCCAGCACAGCGGTTCTCTGATCCTGCAGATTGGTTTTGCGAGCCACCCGCAGGGTGATTCTTTCCGGTTCTGTCCTTTCGAAGGTAAGGGCTGCTTCTATTTCTGCGGCTTCATTGGATTCGCCGCTGCTTCTGAGAGTGATTTCCCAGCGGGTATCGCTGATCTGATTCACCTGGCTGACGGATACCTGATGGTCTCCCCTGATGCTGATTTCTTCTTCCAGGAATTTAGCGTTTTCCAGGTCCATCTGGAAGGTAATGCCTCTCTCCGGTATCACGTTGGCCCGGCCTTCCTTAAAGGTGACTTTCACAGGTGATGCTTCATCTTCCGGAGGCTGAATGGCCACGTTGACCCGGTCGTCGGTATCGTTAACGACTCTGGCAAAGGAGTACTTGCCGGAGGTAACCAGGCTGTTTCGGGAATCGACGGTAACGTTGGCATATCCGCCTTCTGTTACTTTCGTCAGCAGAGGGATTCGCCAGGTTGCCACTTCGGAAGAAACTGCCTCCGGAGTTAAGGTTACCTGCACCCGACGGCTGGAAATACGCTGAATGTCGATGCCGGCAGCATCTCCCTGGAGAGTGGTTTCTGCCTCCATGGTGCTGATGTCATTCCATTCGGCCCGCTCCAGAATGAGCTGGATGCTTTGGGCCTCTCCACCAAACTCACCACTGACATACTCACTGATAACCAGTCTGGGAGTCATTTCCAGGTTGTCGAAAATATGGTCTTTCTCTACCCGGTAGCTTCTGTCTATGCGGTTTTCTGTTGCAGCAAGAGCCGGCTGCAGTGTCATTATCAGCAGTGCAAGTAGTAAACTGCAGACCAGAATAGATTTGAAACCTGAGTGAACTGATCTGTTTTTCATCTCCATGATTCTCCTTTTTTTCTTAAATTATCCACTAATTATCAACCACGATGACTCGCCCTGCGATGAAGGAGTCGTCCTCATAGTATCCGGATATGATGACATAATCATCCCGGTCCAGGTCGCCAAAATCGATTCTTCGGCCGTCTTCATCGATGTAAACGGTGTCGCGGTTAACGTATACGGAGATACGCTCGTAACGGTCTGTTGATGGATTTAAGTGATTTACAATCATCCGGTTGATGCTGTCGTAAAAACGGGTGATTTCTCCCTGAATCAGGTTTCGTCCGACGCTGCGGCCAGCCTCAATCTCCACTACTTCACTGCCCCGAAGGGTTAACTCAACTGAGGCGTTGCTGGAAAGATCTCCCAGAGAAGCCCGATCTCCTTCCAGGTAAACGGCAGCGCCGTCTCTGATGGAATAGGTTACTTCTTCGTCATCCTCATCCAGAATGGTGATGCGGTTGGGTCGTGAAATAACGATTTCCAGGATGGTTCCCTTGACGGTTTCGTCCCGGTTTCTGGTAACCGCATCGATGTTGACAACTTCGTCGTCTTCCACTACCAGTGAAACAATATCTCCCCTGGAAAGGCCGTCCAGGTCTCCCCGTCTGCCGTCAAGGTATACTCGTACATCTTCTGCTATTTCATATTCCATCTCCCGGTTTCCAACGGTGATGATGGTGATGGTGTAGGGGTAACGGCGCAGAGAAAAATCGTCGATGATTCCCTGGGTTTCTATGCGATGCTGGCTGAGGCTGGTGATGCGAACAGCGTTAAGTCCGTCGTGGTAGATGATTACTTCGTCTCCGTTTTTCAGATCGCTGATGCTGGCGTCCCGGTCACCGATAATAATTTCTGCATCGTCATGCACTCTGAAACGTCTTTCTTCATCGCTTCTTTCCAGGCTGATAACGTCCAGCACATAATAGTCGGATACGTCGAAATATCGGTCGATAACCGCTTTCAGCTGGTTACTCTGAGGGTTTACCTCTATTTTCAGTATTTCATTGTCTTCGTTTACCCGTACCTGAACCGTCTGGTTTTCCCGCAGATCTTTAAACTCGGCGGGTTCTTCATCAATGATGATTTCTGAATCGTCGGTTACTTCATACAGGAAGGTATTGCCTTCTTCATCCACTATGATGATGGTTTTGGTGTCGGAGAAAATATGGTCGATTTCGCCGTTCACCCGTTTTCCTTCTCCTTCATCCTGGATGCTGCCGTTATCCGGAAGCTGAATGACAATCGGCTCATCCTTCAGGTTTTCGATGGTTCGCTTCATAATAGTGGCCATTTCGGCACGGGTGATGGTCTGTCGCGGGTTAAAGCGGTTTTGATTGTCACCGGAGAAAATGCCTTCCTCCACCAGGTAGCCTACATAAGGCAGTGCCTGGCTGCTGATGTTTTCAGCGTCCTGAAAATCCAGAGTGGCGGCGGTATCATTTACGTCTCCGTCCTGATCCATGGCTTTACCGAAATAAATGGCTACTTCTTCCCGGGTGGCTTGCTTCTGAGCCGGCGGATTGCCACTGTCTTCCATGAAGTCTGCCAGATCACCAACACTGATGATTTCTGCTCTGAGGGCGTAAGCAACCTGTTTCATGCTCCACTCCGGAATGGAGGCGGACTGCATGATACTTCGGTACTGACTGGTGTGGTCGTCCTGAGAAATCAGTGCATTAACTTCGTCCAAAACAGAATAAAGCATGATTAAAGCTTCCGGCTTGGTGACGGGACTGTCCGGGCGATAGACCCGATTGCCGGTGGCCGGGTCGTCAGAACCGCTGACCAGTCCTTTTTCTGCCATTTCCTCGATGTATTCTCTGCCCCAGTGGCCGCTGATATCGGTGAACTGAACGGCCAACACTGGTTGTGCCATGGCGGCTATCAACAGCACCACCAAAAGCAGTGTTATGCGTTTATGCTTCATTCATATAACCTCCCTGTATTGTTTGAGTTGTTCTTTTTCCTGATACACCTATATTATACGGGATTTGGAGTGTTTCATCAATGCAGGTGGATGATTTGTCATCAAAATATAAAAAAAGCCGCAAGCTGCGGCTTTTTCACTAATTAGGTTCAAAAGTGGCGGTGCGGGTTTCGCCGTCCCAGCTATAGGGGATGCCAAGGGCTTCGGCGAAGCGGGAGATGGGGACAAAGGATCTGTCTCCACGAATTTCGGCTTCGGCGTCCATTTCTACTGTTTCTCCGTCTACCAGCAGTTCCCGACTGCCAATGGTCATCATCAGTTCTTTATCTGCTGTGGTCAGCGTAACGGTGCGGGCATCGCCATCCCAGTGGATGTCGTCTCTGGTATAGCCCAAACCGATGGCAACGTGAGCAACGGGTACCATCAGGCGGTCATTCTGAATGAATGGTGCCACGTCCATTTCCACTTCTTCACCGTCCACCAGGTAGGTGGTGGAATCCACGGTGAACTGGACTTTGGATGGCCCCAGTTTTTCCACCACTTCAAAAAGGTTGATGGTATCCACATCATCGACGTCCATAAACGCTTCTTCTGTATTGTTATCCACCATGGCATCCCCTCCTGCGGAAAGGGTGTAGATTCCCAGTTCTATTTCTTCCGGCAGATCCACCATCGCCTGGTTGATCTGGATCACGGAGGGAGCAAAGCTTTCCTGGCTGATGGTGATCAGCAGTTTTTCATCTTCCACGGTAACCTCTCCCAGCTCAAGGTCGCCACTCTCCACGCTGACATCCACTTCTTCCTGCCAGGTTCCTTCCGACAGCTTAAGCTCTAAGGTACCTGCCTGCAGGCCTCGCGGCAGATTTTCGGCCACAAGGATGTTCATTGGCTCCACGGTTTCAGATCCAACTAAGACTGGTACTGAAGTTGCCTGAAGGGTAACAGGCCTTACGGCTTCTCCCATTTCCACCGTATAATCCGTTGCCAGGCCGCGACTGGTGATCAGGGCTTCAATGGGCCCTTCTCTATCCGCCTGCACGGTGATGTCCATATCCAGTTCATAATACATCCGCTGATTGCCGGTGCGTTGCGGAGTAAAGGTGATGGAGCTGTCTCCCGGGGTGAAATCTTCCGCGGAAACACCGTCCACATCCATAATTTTTATCCAGTCTTCAAAGGAAAGGGTAACGCTTCGACCCGGAACCCAGGAATCCAGGACTTCTTCTTCCATGATGAGGGTTGGCAAAGAGAAACCACCTTCACGGGAGGTGTTCAATCTTCCGGATACTATGTTCCGTGGTTCTTCTTCTATTTCCATGGTAACATCGTAGTCAATGTAATCGGCTCCTTCGATGATATGGTTCTCCAAATCACCACCAAAGGTGATGCTAACATCGCCAAAGGTTCTGCTTTCAGAATAAATACCCAGGCCTTCCAGCGTAATGGTGCCCAAGGCACGAATGTTTCTTCGTTCAATTCCTATGTCTTCCAGTGTAAAGGCCAGGTCTCTGGTGCCGCCTCCATAATTTGCTGTATCGACGGTTGCCTGGTTTTGAAAACCGCCGCTGCCGGTTACCGTAAAGGCAACTTCCTCTGCCCACTGAAAATCACGGGGGAGCCTTATCTCAATGGCATCTGTCAGTTCAAGGCTTTGCGGTTTTGTTTCATCTAATACAATATTGGACAAGATTGCCGTCTCTCCCGGTCCAAAAGAAACAGGTTCATCGATGGTGACCCGAAGATCGGATTCAACCACTTCTGCCACCACATATTCTCCGCCGCTGACGGCACTTCCGTGAAGAGGCGTTATCCGAACCGTCGCTTCTCCCACTTCCTGCACTGTCATAATGAGAGGGATTCTAATTTCGTCTGAAGAAAACCCGGTGATTGTCTCTTCAAGAGAAAAGTCGATGTCCATTCGATTACTCGTCACGCGCTGAAAATTAACTGAATCCGCCGTTCCTATGCTGGAAAAATCATTGTCCTCATAAAATCGGAACCGGTGTTCAAACCATTCATTAATCGGTGCCCATTCCGCATTTTCCAACTCCAGGCGTAGCTGCTGCCGCCCCTGGCTGATATCCCCAAACTCATCTTTAATACTCAGATAAGTGGCTCCCATTGGAATGGTCCAGAATTCACCCGCAGTCATCTCGTCTGTTACCCGATTTTCGCTGGCAGCACTTACTGAACTGCCAAAAATCAACCCTGCTATCAGTATACTCAACAGTAACATTTTCCCTGCTTTTTTCATGTTGATCCTCCTTCAACTATTGTGGTTGTATTCCTTCACACAGTTGATTAATACCCGATAATTCCCTGCTTCAAGCAGCGATTATGAAAGTTAAGCTTTGGTGTTCATCCGATGTTGCAGCAACAGGGCGCAACCCATAATACCATTTGCCTGAAATTCAGGAAAGGATTTTTGCTATTTTGCTGACTTTCCAGCGCTCACTATGGTAAAATGTTGAAGTGAGTTTACTATACTAATCAGGCGGTGACTTTTATGAAACTAAAACGAAAAAATCTGATGGCGATCCTGCCATTTATTCTCATTGCTGCAGTACTTCCTTATATCATGCGCGTTTCAGTAGTACCTTTGCAGGACATTGGTATTGTCCACTGGCATGCAGATCCATTCTTTGATCATTACAGTCATTTCCGCGGACAGTTTTTTATAGCTTTATCTTTATTAGCCACTTGGGTTTGGATGAGTCGACTACTGACACGAAAGCAGCAATTTGAGTTTAACAGTTCTTATTATTATATTGGCGGCTTGTTCCTGATCACATTATTTTCTACATTGTTTTCTGAACACACTTCTATGGCATTGCAAGGTTTTCCTGCTCGATACGAAGGCTTCTACATATGGACAGCATATTTTTTAACTTTTGTAGCTGGTTTTAATCTCTTAACTGAGCCACAGGATCAACGACTTCTTTTTCGTGCTTTGCTCATTTCAGCAACTGGTTTAACAGCTATCGGTTTTTTTCAATATATCGGTCATAATTTTTTTGCAACTGATTTTGGCCTTTGGCTGATGTACCCCGATTACCTCGCCGAATTTAGAGAATCTGTTGACTTTCGACGAGGTGCCGGAAGTATGTCAATCGCTTTTAATAACCCCAACTATGTCGGCAGTTACTTCGCCATGATTTTTCCGCTTGTCCTGGTTTTCTTTCTGGCATCCCGGGAGAAGTCAGCTAAACTTTTCTATGGAGGTCTATCAGCCTTTTATTTTCTGGCTGTACTTGGTTCCCGATCCCGTGCTGGCTGGGTAGGGAATGCGATTGCTATTTTTCTTCTACTGATCATGATGCGTAAATCTTTACTCAAACAATGGAAATTAATGGTTTCCCTTTTACTGGTGTTTGCTCTTGCCTTTACTGCTATGAATCATTTCTCTAATGACAGTTTACGGCGAAGTGTTACTCTGGAAGGCCGCGTGGTTGAAGAGGAAGATACTTATGTGCTTCGAGATGTTCGTTTTGAAGAAAATAGGGCTTATTTTGAAACCTCTCGCGAGGACTTAGTCATTGTACTGGAAGAGCGGGAAGACCATGACAGTGTTCTACAGTTTATCAGTGAAGAAGGAGAATTGTTGCCCTATGGGGAGGATCAACCAGGAGACGGCAGCATTGTTTTTACCCCAGACGATGTTGCTTATGAAGCCTTTCGTGTTGTCTTCCAAGACCGGGTTTTCAATGTTTATTTTGAGAATCATCGGATCCCTATGGTTTATTCTGAAGGTGAATTTTACCTACTGAGTTATGATCAAACTATCGTAGATGTCATACATCCTCCCAGTTTCGGATTCGAAGGATGGGAGCGAGTAGGCTCTGGTCGAGGCTACATCTTCTCCCGTTCTTTTCCAATAATGAAAAACACGTTATTGTTGGGGCACGGACCAGATTTATACCCTCTTTATTTCCCGCAACATGATGTACTTGGAAAAGCTATGTACTTAAACAATCCGTTCATCTACGTAGACAAGCCACATAATCTGTACCTTCAATTAGCACTCAACCATGGTGTGCCTGCGTTGCTGCTCTTCCTGGCACTTATCGGGCGTTACAGTTTCTATTCTCTCCGCCTATTTCTAAAAAACACAGATCCCAAAGATTTTCAGGATCTGCTGGCCCGGGGTGTTTTTCTGGCGGTGATTGGTTACTGTTTTGCCGGGTTCTTTAACGATAGTCTTGTGGCGGTGTCACCGGTATTCTGGGTGCTGCTGGCCTTAGGACATCGGCTGACGCATGACTTGCAAAAAAAACACCCTGCCAAGGTTTAACCTGGCAGGGTATTTTTTATTGTGCTAAAGTTTAATTTTAAAGGTGACAGACTTGGTTACAACATCGCGGATACCATCATCTACCGTGTAGTCAAATTCCAGTTTCATGTATTCTGTGTCTTCATCAAAGGCTCGGAACTTGATCCAGGAAGTGACTCGATCGTCTTCTTCGATGTTCTGGTACAACATATCGTCAAAGGGATCGCGGATGCTTCTTTCTTGTCGTTGAATATAGGTATTGCCGTCTACTGTGAGTTTAGCATCCCGGTGCATGATTCGGATGGATTTGTTGGTCCGGCCTTCAAATTCGAAGTTAAACCAGGTCTCGGTATCTTCCAGGTCAACGCCGTCTAAAGTGATGTAGAGTTCTGGAGTAACCAGTCGGATGGGAAGCTCCTCGTAGTCATCCCAGGAAACTTCTTCCTCAGGCTCCTCTTCTGGCTCTTCTTCCGGCTCTTCAACTTCTTCCGGTTCTTCTTCCGGTTCTTCCTCTACCGGCTCAATCGGTTCTTCCCTATTGATAAACACGGAACGGGTTGAATCATCCCAGCTTACATCTGCCCCTAATTCCTCTGCCACAAATCGAGCAGGCGTATAGGTGCGATCCTGGTAAATCAGGACGGTCATATCTTCCGGCATTTCCTTTTCTTCCCCGTTAAAGAAAAGGGAAATATTCTGATCCATTAGAGCGGTGACACTCATTCTGGTGCTGGCTAAAGCTCCGCCAGTTACCAGAATGCCCACCAACATTCCAATGAGAAAGATGGTAATGCCTTTTACGTATCGTTTCATAAAAACGCCTCCTAACGAGCGATGGCCCAGGGTGCCATAATTTGCACCTGGAGCTTTTCTTCTGCTTCTTCAATGGATTTTAGAGCATTCTCTAAAGATTGTTTCTGAAAATCCAGTTTTTCCAATTCAATAGGTATGGTCATGCCCTGATCCAACCGGACTACCAATACCTCTCGCTGATCTTCCAGTTGAGTCAGTGCCAGTTCCAAATCTCTTTTTTCCGTCTCCATTTGCTCAAGGGAGTTATACAGAGAACGAACCAACTCTTCCTTGCCACTGCGAGCATTGGATAATGCCAGTTCTGCTGTGGCAATATCAATACGCTGGGCAGAATAAGGATCCAGGTTCTCGTTATAAACATAGAGTCTTAGCCCGATTGTTGCCAACTCCACCTGCTGCTCCAGCAGCCAAATATTGGGGCTATTATTGAGAACCCGGGTCACCTGACGACTTACTTCCGGCAGTTCTGGTTTTTCATCTTCTTCCCGGATGATAGCGTAACGGTTCTCCAGCGGCAGATTCGCTTTTAGATTCAGTTCCTCAAATGCCTGTTCCAGTTTCTGTTCGGCTTTGCTGATTTCGATGTCTACTTCTTCCAATCGATCCATTTCTCTCTTCAATTCAAACCGGCTGATCTTTCCAAACCTTTGTCTGATGGTGGCTAGCATTGTTTCTTTTTCTGTCAGTTCTTTTTTTTGCTTTGCTTCTTCCAAATCCCGCCTGGCTTGCTGAATATCGAAATACAGAAAAAGCACTTCGTTGGACAATTGTTCTTCTTTAACATCCACTTCTCTTTGTGCCATTGTTAACTGAAGGTCTTCCTGCATCAGGTTAAGGATGGCCTGCCGGGCTTGGATGGCTTCAAGTCCTACAGAACCCCCTAAGGGTGTGTTGCTGCGAACGGCAGCAGCCCTGTCCCGGGTGACTTCGCCTCGTTGGGTTTTCTTTTTCAATCGATTCAATTCACTGCTGTTGTTTTCTGTCCGTTGGATCAATTCCTCCAAGGTGTAGCTGTCTTCATCGGCCGAAGCCCATGGAACCATGGTAAAAATCATCAACACAGACAGAATGAATGCGATCAGTTTCTTTGTTTTGCACATCGCACTATCTCCTTTGGTTACCATATTCTTTTGTGTAGAGAAAGAAAGAGCCCGAAAACGGGCTCTCTCTTTTCGTTCTTATTGGATAAGCTTGCTTATCTTGTGAATGTTGCTGTTCTTGTTATTTCGTCCCAGCTGTAGCTTACATCGCCTAAAGCGTCTGCTACTTGAGAAGCTGGCAGGTAAGTTCTGTCTTGGCTGATGATGGCAACTGTGTCCATTTCATGCCAGTCAGCACCATTCATTTTAATCATTTGTTCCCCAATGGCTACCACATAAGCATCATCGTTGTATCGGAAAGATACAGTTCTGGAAGTTGGGTTCCATCTTAATTCTGTGTCAAGAAGATCTTCCATTGCTCTCAACGGCACCATGGTTCGTCCGTCTTGGATAAATGGAGCTACGTTAAGTCCTGGAATTTCCTGACCGATAACAAAGTCAATTGATCTTACTTCTCTTGTTCTATCAGTCACTACTCGCAACATTGGAGCTTCCCAAGCCGCGAATTCTTCAAACCAGTCACCATCTTCTTCTGCATTGTTAACTACTGCTAAACCGCCAACAATAACATCATAATCTGCTGTTGCGGGAGTTCTAGCCAAGCTTACTTGTAATCCGCTGATTACGATTACGCCTTCTTCGTCGTCGCTCTCGCGATCAATTTCGATTTCAAGAGTATTACCATCATGGTCTACATCATCAATCTCCAGACCACTATCTTCTTCGTTTACTACTTCAACATCGTATCCAGAATGAATTCTCAGTCCTGGGATGTCAAACGCGATTTCTAACAATTCACCATCTTTTAAAGCGCCTACTACGTTTTCAGTGATCGTGATGTCACCAACTGGCTGAGCGCTGTCACCGATAACGATTTCAACCATTTCCATGTCTACAGATACTGGAGGAACAACAGTTCCAACCACTACAGTGTACTCATCATCAAGTCCTCTACCAGAAACTACTACTTCGATGTCGCCTTCTGCTCCAGCTTCAGCAATTACATCAAAGTCAAGTTCGATTTCCATTGCTCCGCCATCTCTTGTTGGAGTGAATTCATATGTGTTGTCTTCTACTCCGTCTTCGTTGACAACAACATTCATGTTGTCTACGCTTTCATCACTCTCAACAATCTTAATCCAGTCTGGGAAATCTACAGTCACTTTTCGACCGGATACCCAAGAATCTTCGATGTTTTCTTCAATCACGATTGTTGGCAGTTCGAATCCTGTTTCTTCGCCTGCATTTTCCCATTGACCTGCAATTACTTCCGCTAAGTCTCCATCTACATCAACAGATAAAGAGAAATCTTTATATTCAGCAATTTTAAATGTTTGTTCTGACAACACGCCATCTACTGTTAAGTCAACATCACCAAAGCGATCGCTGTCTGAGTAGATGTATAGACCTTCAATTACAATTGTACCAGTTTCATTTGAGTTTGCACTACTAATTCCAAGGTCAGCAAGTGAAACTTTAAAGTCACGTCCTTGAATTGCATCTTCAACGGATGCTTGAACGAAAGTGCCACTACCTGCTAATCCACCAGTTGCAGTAACTGTTAAGTCATCTTCTGCACTCCACTCGAAATCTCTTGGTAGCTTAAACTCGATCATTTTGCTCATGTCATCAAGCGCATTTGGAACCGTTTCATCGATGACAATAGCTTCGATTTCCTCAGCTTTATCCGGACCAAAGGTTATTGTTCCATCAACTGTCGTTACCGTATCTCCATCAATTACAGTTGCAAATACCAGGTCAGTTGATCTGGATACTGCACTTTGAAGTCTGTTAACAGTAATGGTAGCATCGCCTTCATCCTTAACCTGAGCAAGGATTGGGATTCGGATTTCAGCAACATCAGGTCCTGAATTGTCAAACTCAAAGTTCACTTCCAGTCTCGTTGAAGTTTGACGTGTAATTTCCAACGTACTTGTACCTGCAGCTTGGTCAGTACCATCATCTAGCCTGAAGATAGTATTCGTAGTTAATGCGCTAATTAACGCCGCATCTGTTCCACCATCAAGTTTCCACTCTGCATTGTCCAGTGTCAACTGGATTCGCTGAGAATTGCTACCAATATCACCTTCATCATCTTGAATTACCAGGTAAGTGTCATTGACAGTTGTGTACTCATCTTCACCCATTGTTAATACATTTGTTACTCGGTTTGAACTAGCGGCTGAGGCGCTCATTGGTGCAATCATGGTGAAGAGCATAACCAAAGCCAACATTAAAGCAATGTTTTTTCTCATTAATTTGTTTCCTCCTTTTATTCTGGTTTGTTGTCTTGCCATTAGGGGTTTTACGAGCCATGTTATGTGTCAGTCAATTCGGCAAGATCTTAAGTATGGTCATGACCCGGCTCGTATGATTAGAGTGTTTCGACAGACCCCCCCTTTCAGTACAGGTTTCGAATCTTTCTCCTTCAGGGTTCCGGCGAAGGTTTACCACTTTGGGAAACGTCCTCGTTGCCGGTACCAAAGAGAAGGGCGAACTGCGCAACCCTCCATCAACACAGTGATTATATCACCGTTATGCACAAAGGGTCAAGGCTTTAACAGGTATTGTAACAATCCTGTAAACTTCAGGAATGGTTACCCTGCCTTTTTTGCTTAAAAACCCTTTTTGCATGTCCTATTATGATTATACTCTTTTTATGGTGATTAAACCATTACAGTCTAATTACAAATAAAGGCAAGTTATAGGGGAAAAGGTTATAGGTGATAGGTTGGAAAAACAAGTTACAAGTGAAGAGGTTATAAGTTACAGGTTGGAAAAACCAAGTTACAAGTGAAGAGGTTATAAGTGATAAGTGAAGTTCAAAAGATTTAAACCTATCCCCTGTAACCTGATAACTTTTAACCTGTTTTTTAAACCTATACCCTGTAACTTATTCACCTTTCCCCTGCTTTTTCAGTTTTATTATCGCCGATGTCAGCATTTTATTCAATTCAAGGCATTCGGCTTTTAACGATGCCGCTAAATCTGCTTCTATGTATCCTGTTTGAATGAGCAGATCCAGCCAGTAATCTGTTTCAGCTGCCTCTTTATGGCAAAGTGTTATTTTATACAAAAAGTCTTTGGGTGTTTGTGCACAGGTAGCTTCCCTGTAGTTTGCTCCTATACTGGTGCCGGAGCGGAGGAGTTGCTTGGAAAGGACGTACTCTTTTTGCTCGTTGGTGAGGTGTTTGTAGAGATTAACGATTCGTATGGCAAATGCAAATGATTTTTCGCCTATAATGGATTTTTTCATTGGTCATCTCCTCGTGTTGTGATTTAATAGCTTTTGAACTTACCTGTCACCTATAACCTTTTCACCTGTAACCTGCTTTTAATGATTTCTCTCCTATAATTGATTTTTTCATATGTCTTCTCCTTGTGTTGTGAAGTAAATAGATTTTGATCTTACCTGTCACTTATAACCTTTTCACCCGTAACCTGCTTTTAATGATTTTTCGCCTATAATGGACTTTTTCATTGGTCATCTCCTCGTGTTGTGATTTAATAGCTTTTGAACTTACCTGTCACCTATAACCTTTTCACCTGTAACCTGCTTTTAATGATTTTTCTCCTATAATAGATTTTTTCATGAGTCTTCTCCTTGTGTTGTTATTAGATCTTTTGAACTTAACTTTTAACTCATAACACCCTAAAGGGCGCAGGCTGCTTTTTCAACTTTTAACTGCTTTTTTAGTTCCTGTTTTACAGCAAGAAAAAAAGGCCAATACGGCCATCATTATTACTACTTATAAACATCTCCACGAGTATCAACTTTTACAATCGTTATATTTTCTTCGTTTGCTTGGTAGACTACTCTGTATTTCCCAATTCTTAGTCGATAAATATTGTCCAGTTTTTTCCCGTTTAGTTTTTTGATATCACCACGAGGTATCTTCTCTATCGCTTCCAATATTCT
>QYZZ01000127.1 GCA_003838145.1 Tindallia sp. MSAO_Bac2 | reverse complement strand
TGCTGTACATGAGCTCATTATATATCAGGTGGCTCTCGGACATGACTATCATGGCTTTAGAGGATGAACATGGTGGCTCTATTTAGTCACACACGTGGCTCATTTGGAAAATATTACTCACTTGCTGTTATATGCATTGCATTACATAACAAAAGACCTTCTTTTATACCACTTTCTTTAAGACACTCATTGATGCGTGGAGTGATGTTTATAAAGTCTCTGCGTTTTTTAATGTCAAACCATAGTTCTTTTCGGTATGTTTTCAATTATATCTCCTCCCAATTATATTTCTTTCATCCTCATTTTATTAAAAAACGTTTTATTGTCAAATCTTATTTGTCTTGACACTTTGGGTGACTCAAACTATTATGGTTATAGAAATCTATTTGCGAAAGGATTACTTATATGAAAAAAATTATTAATCACCCTGCTATCATCTTAATGATTGTGCTTTTATTGGCAGTCAATGTATTCTTTTCAGTGCAATTATATACATCCACCCAAGTGATGCAAACACATTTTTCCGATCAGTATGAAGAGCTTCACATTTTCTATAGGCAAATGAAAAGCGAAAAAGAACAACTTAACAGTCAGTTAGATTCCATTAAAAAAGATCTGGAAGCGTCCAGAAAATCTTTTCTGGATTTAAAAGAAGAAGCCCATACTTTAATGGAAGAAAATGAGGAACTAAAAAAAAAATTACTTTAAGGCATAATGGCGGTGTTAAGGAAGGGAATTTACAGGACGAGCGGACTGTGTATCTGACCTTTGACGATGGTCCCAGTCACAACACAGCACGGATTCTTAATATTTTAAAGCAATATGATGTCCCTGCAACATTTTTTGTCAATGGTTACGACACGGATTTCGCTCACCAGATGTACCAACGAATAGTTGATGAAGGTCATCAGCTAGGTAACCATACATACTCCCACGATTATCAGAAAATTTATCAGTCACCGGAAGCATTTATGAAAGATGTTATCAAACTCCAGGATTTTCTTGAGAATTCTACAGGTTTTAGGCCGCAGGTCTTTCGATTTCCCGCCGGTTCCAATAATCAGATTTATCGAAGGGTGCAACGGGAAAATCCATATATTATGATTGAGATTAAGCAAGCACTAAAAGAAAAAGAACTTCCTTATTTTGACTGGAATGCCAGCTCAACAGATGCTGCCGCGGTTACACTGGATGCCGATATAATACTGGAAAATACGCTGAAATATGCATCCGGCAGACATAATGCCATTATTTTATTTCATGATTCAGCTGCCAAAACAACAACTGTTCAAGCCTTGCCACAAATAATTCAAACACTAAAATCACGTGGTTACCATTTTGATATTCTATCGCCGGATTCATTTTATGTCCACTTTAATTATCTTCTATACTAAAAAAGATCTGCTTCGCAGATCTTTTCTAGTATTTTTTTCCATATTGGTTCAAAAACACCTTTTCCCAAAGCAGGTTTTCTTCTTTGTGATGCGGTTTCGATTCTGCCGGATACCCCATCGTCACGAGGGCTTCCACTCTAATACCTGCTGGAATTTCAAGCAGATCGCGCACATATTCTTCAGAGGTTTTCATTTTATCACTCTGCCTGTTTCGCAACTGTATCCAACAAGAACCCAGGCCCATCCAATGTGCCTGTAAATGAATAATTGTCGCTGCAATAGACGCATCTTCTATCCAAACATCACTTTTTTCAGGATCTGCCATCACCACTACTGCCACAGGTGCATCTTTAACAAAAGCAGAACCTGCTTCTTTAGACAGCGATAGTTTAGTCAGTAATTCCTGATCTGTAACCACCAGGAATTCCCAGGGTTGATTCTTCTTTGATGATGGTGACAGCAAAGCAGCTTCTATAATGCTATCAATTTTTTCTTTTTCTATGGGCTTCTCTTCATACTTTCTTATACTTCTTCTGCTTTTAAGCTTTTCTAACATATTGATCTCTCCTTTTGTGATTTCATCCATCAGATAACAGCCTCTTTCATAACTTTTTCCTTCACAAACCAGAATTTCTATTCTCTAAATACTATAAATCATAATCTCCTTATTCTCAAGGATTGCATAAAAATTCATACTCTCAAAATTAAACAATATGTTATAATAATAACGGTATCAGTATTTGCAAATATAAATAGGATAAGGAGTTGGTTTTGTGCTTACAACTGTAAAAGTTGCAGAATCTATTTATTACATTGGAGTCAACGATCGGGAAACTTATTTGTTTGAAAACCTGTGGCCACTAGATAAGGGTGTTTCTTATAATTCATATTTGATTAATGATGATAAGGTTGCCGTGTTTGATACTGTTAAAAATACTAAAATTAATGAATATGTAGAAAAGATACAAAGTCTGTTGCAGGGTAAAGAGGTAGACTATCTTGTTATCAATCATATGGAACCGGATCACTCAGGAGCCATCAAAGCATTAAAGGCAACTTATCCAAACCTCCAGCTTGTTGGTAATAAAAAAACCTTTGAAATTCTGGAAAACTTTTATGGACCCATTGGATCATATCTGACAGTTGGTGAAGGAGATACGCTTTCTCTGGGCAGTCACGAGTTGAAGTTCATTATGACGCCTATGGTTCACTGGCCTGAAACTATGATGACTTATGAAACTATAAACAAAATTCTTTACTCTGGCGATGCCTTTGGTGGTTTTGGTTCTTTAGACGGCGGTGTCTTTGATGATGAAGTAAACTTAGAGTTTTATATGGATGAAACTCGCCGCTATTACTCCAATATTGTAGGTAAGTATGGTGCGATGGTTCAAAAAGCATTGAAAAAGGTGAAGGATTCAGGTATCGAAATATCAATCATTGCACCAACTCATGGGCCGGTTTGGCGTACAGCTCCTGGCCATATTATTAATTACTACGATAAATGGTCCCGGGCTGAAACAGAAGAAGGCGTCGTTATTGCTTACGGTTCCATGTATGGCAATACGCAGCAAATGGCTGACTTAATCGCCCGCCGACTATCAGATAGAGGCATAAAGAACATCCGTATTTATGATGCTTCAAAAACTCATATGTCATACATTATCAGTGATATATGGAGGTTTAAGGGAGTGATTCTTGGTAGTTGCGCGTACAATACAGGTATGTTTCCGACTATGGAAGCCCTTGTAGGAAAGCTGGAAAATTCTCAGCTGAAGGATCGATTTCTGGGGATTTTTGGAACTGCTTCATGGAGTGGCGGCGGAGTATCAAATTTAAATAAGTTTGCTGAAAAAATGAAATGGCAACAAGTAGGAGAGTCTGTTGAGGCTTTATCTTCTCCAAAAGAGCCAGAATTTACCAAGTGCCGTGAGATAGCAGATGAAATGGCAGATCTTTTGCTTAAAGAAAGAAAACCTGGTACCAACGCATTTTCCAGTACCATATACTAATCCAAATCCCGAAAGATCCTTTTTCCGAGGGTCCTTCGGGATTATTTTTTATATAATCAGTTTTGTTTGTGCTTAGTGTGTTATTCAAGTGATTCCAGGAGTTGCTGAAACTTTTCTGGTACCGGTGCCTGAAACTGCATCCATTGACCATTTTCAGGATGAACAAATCCCAGCTCACAGGCGTGTAATGCCTGACCCAATAGATTAAATTTCTTTTCTGGTCGTGAATACAGATCATCCCCGACAATCGGATAACCTATATATGCCATGTGAACACGTATCTGGTGTGTGCGGCCAGTTTCTAATTTAGCTCTAATTTTTGTATGTCCTGGATATCTTCGTAAAACCTGAATATGAGTAACGGCTGGTTTCCCTTCTTTAACAACAGCCATTTTTTTTCTGTGTGTGGGATGCCGCCCTATAGGGGCATCGATTGTAATTTCCTCCTCATTGATCACTCCGCGAACCACTGCTTCATAGCAGCGATGCATTGAGTGTTCTGCTAACTGAGCTGCTAAACAGCGATGAGCATGATCTGTTTTTGCAACTACAAGCAGTCCCGAAGTATCCTTGTCAATTCTATGAACAATACCTGGCCTGATAATACCATTGATTCCGGACAAGTTACCCTTGCAGTGATACAGCAAGGCGTTAACAAGAGTTCCTTCCCAGTGCCCTGCCGAAGGGTGAACTACCATGTTTTGGGGTTTATTAACCACAATAAGACTTTCATCTTCATAGACAACATTAAGCGAAATATTTTCCGGTTTAATGTCTGGTTTCTCCGGCTCAGGGATTTCAACGCTAATCATATCTCCTTCTTTAACCGTATATCTACTTTTTTGTGTCAGTTCATTTACCAGCACTTTCTGTTCTTTGATGCATTTTTGGATAAAACTGCGACTATATGGCTCCAGTTCACTCACAAGAAACTGATCTAATCTCAATCCCTCACTATCACTTTCAACCTGGAATAAATACTGATTCATATTTCACATCCCTTCAGATATTGGTTTGTCTTTTATTATAAAATATATCAATATAATCTGACCAGCTACTATTGCCATGTCTGCAACGTTAAATACCGGCCAAACGAGAAAGTCTAAAAAATCAACAACAAATCCAAAAAACAATCGATCAATAAAATTGCCAATGGCTCCACCTGCAATTAAGCTTAAAGAAACCATTAGCAAAGGATTCATCTGTGGATTTTTTATTAAAAACCAGAATATCCACCCTAAAATCAGAATAGTAATTGTAATGAAAAATACTTGTTGATTCTGCATTAAGCCAAATGCGGCGCCTCTGTTTTCCAAATACCTGAGATGAAAAAAACCTTCTATAACTGGAATTTGTTCCACTTCTTTCAAATAGCGGACGACTATCCTTTTAGATAATTGATCAAGAAAAATAGTCACCATAACAATAAACCATTTCATTCAGTATTATCACTCCTGTCTTCCGGAGATTTTGGTTCAGCAGTTTTTTCCTGTTTTTCTTTTTGGGGGTTTAATTCACCGGATAATGACTCAACATCATCTAACAGTGAGTCAATTTGTGCCTGCAATAGTGTTCTGTAACGAGTTTTGAAGATTTGCAACTGTCGCAACATCTCATCATGTTGCTGATGTAATCTATCCACTTCAGCTCGAGCTTCATTAATGATATTCTTAGCTTTCAGTTCAGCTTCCTGGATAATAACGTCAGACTTTTTTGTTGCATTCATCCGAAGCTCTTCAGCTGTTGACTGTGCAACTACCAAGGTTTCTTTTAAGGTATCTTCCATCTGTCTATATTTTTCAACCTGCTTTTCGTCAATCTCAAGTTTTTCTTTCATTTCCTGATTTTCTTTATAAAGCACTTCATAGTCAGCCATTATTTCGTCAAGAAATGCATCCACTTCAGCTTCATTGTAGCCTCTAACACTTTTTTTAAAATCTTTATTCTGAATATCCAGAGGTGTAATCATGACTGTTCCTCCCGTTATTTAACATTTTCGGCCGATGGTCACGTGCATTCTATCAGATCGCGTTTTTCCACCAACTTCAAGCAATACAGCCCTTCCATATCCGGATACAGATATTGTCTCATTGCATTGAAGTTCCTGATTTAATTTGTTAACTGGTTTCCAGTTAACTTTCACCCTATCCTGCCGAATTAATAGTTGTGCATCTTTTCGTGACAAAGTATAAGCAAGTGCAATCAATGAATCAATTCTCAAAGAAGCTACTGTACCCTTAATTAATTTGTAGTCAGGCCTTTCAAAGGACAGTTCTTCCACGGACACATTGGTTATCTTCACAGAACAATTTCCTATTTTATCGAGATGCAGCCTGATGTATTCGGCCATTTCCTTAAATGCAAAAACAACAGCCTCATTTTCCGAAACAATTAGGTCACCTATTTTATCTCTCTTTATTCCTAATGAAAGAATTGCACCAAGATAATCACGGTGCGACAGAGTATGAAACTTAGATGTTGAACGAATGGAAAGAGCTTCGATTAGCGACTCACTCGGTACAGCATTCAAATCATCATGCTTCATCATCAGAATTTTTCGTTCAGCTTCTTCATAGCCACCATCAAGAAACCAGCACAGATCAGGGATTTTGTTTAATATTTCGTCAGCATAAATCCATTCAGCTGGTGTGAGGAAAGATGTACTCATTGGCTGGTACTTTTTTACTGCACGATGTGCCTGATCTAAAATTATGTCCCATTTACTGCGGATACTGTCTTCTGAAATATAGTTCAAATCTGAAAATATCATTTGTAGTTCCAGTCCTTTAATAATCCGTAAATGTTACCTAAGTATATTAATCACAAAATTGGACATCATATTAACTAATATAATGCCGAGAATAGGAGAAAAATCTATCATCCCCTGATATTTAAATACATCCTGTATTAAGCCTCGGATCGGTGCCAGTATTGGTTCTGTAACACCATAAATAAACTGTCCCAGAGGACTATATGGATTCACTCGAATCCAGGAAAAAATTACCCTTATCAGAATAAAAAAATTTAGAAGTCTGGCAAAATAGTGCACTGCCATAATCACTGTTGCTGTCGAAAACAAACCGTCACACTCCTTTATCTGTTTTGCCAGGGAAATACCCCTTTACTTTTTAGTTCTTCTTTAATGTTTCCAGCAATTTCAACATTATTAGGGGCGAGTATAAAAATATCCGCCGATACCTTTTGAATACTTCCATCCAGTGCATAAATTGCACCGTTTAAGAACTCAAATATTTTGCGAGCTACATCTGATTCAAGCGTTTCCAGGTTTACAATAACAGGCTTGCGGTTCTTAAGATTATCTACAATGTTTTGCACTTCATCGTAGGCACTTGGCTCAAAAATAACAACTTTCATCTGACTGGTTGTATGAATGTTTACTACTTTGTTTGCTTTCGGCTGAGCTTCATTTCTCAATTCATCCTGTGAGGGATATAGTGGTTCCTGGTACATATCGTCATCTTCTTCTTCTTCGAATACGTCAAGGCCCATAAAATGCTTAACTTTATCAACAAATTTTTCAGCCATATCAACCATCCTCTCTTAATCATAATTCCGGTTGCCGAAAATTGCGCTTCCTATCCTTACCATATTGGATCCTTCTTCAACAGCCGTCTGATAATCATTGGACATCCCCATGCTTAAATACTTCATTTCAGCATTATTAAAATTCATTGACCAGATTTTTTCTCTCAACTCAAACAGCCTTTTAAAGCAATCCCTTGTCACCTGCTGATTAGCTGTAAAAGGAGCCATTGTCATCAGTCCTTTTATGCGAACCCATTGCATTGTTTCCATAGACTCAATCAAATCCAAAGCTGATTCAGGATCAACACCAAACTTACTTTCTTCGCCGGATACGTTCACCTGAACCAAGACGTCAATATCACGCTTAACCTTACCGGCTTTTTTGTTAATTTCTTCTGCCAAGGATAAGGAGTCCATTGAATGGATAAGACTAACTTTATCAACTATATATTTTACTTTATTTCGCTGTAAATGTCCAATCATATGCCAGTTAGGCCCTGAGCCAATTTGCTCATATTTTGATACCAGTTCCTGAACTTTGTTCTCACCCAGATTTGTCAGTCCTGATTTCATAGCGCAACGTATGGTTTCTGTAGAAATTGTTTTTGTGACAGCTATGATATGAACATCCCGATCCGGATCACCAGATTTTTGCAGTGCTTCCTGGATTTTATTTTCAACAATGTTCAAATTATCAGCTATATTCATCTTATGCCTCCTTGATTATAATTTATCTTACTCGTTGACCTTCCTGAACATTTTCAGGATTAATAATTATTTGATCGTATCTTCTTATGGTTTCAACCATTTGGCTATCGCTGTCATTTTCAGCATCCGACATAATTTCGATAGGTCCTTCTTTTAAAACCACTATTTCATCGTCTCTACCTAACTCCTCCACAGGCATAAATACAGCATAACCATTCAAATCCACACGAAAAACGCCCGTCTTGCCATTCCTTACTGCTAAGGATGATACAGGAACAAGAAGTCCTTCAAATTGCCTTGGAACTAATTCAGTGCTTAATAATCTTTTTTGATGCCACCCTTCTAACGGTACATTAAATTCCAGCGAGACAATTGCGTTGTTATCCATTTTCTGAGTGTTAAGCACTTTACCTCTAACCAAACGATTTTGATGAATGTCCCGAACCCAGGTACGCATATTCGGCTCATAATATTTTATATAGTCGGCCGGTATTTGTGCAATATAAGTCCAATGATGGTCGTGTATGATACGAAATCCATGATTTTTTATTTCAGGCTGGGATGAAGAATTCAATATTTCCCATAGAGTCTTTGTTTCACTTTCATTTAATTCCTCTTCTGTTAAAGGGATGATATTTTCAAGTCCATCAGTTCCTGCTGAAAAAATGCCAGATACATCAGCTCGAATTTTATTCGATAAAGAATCCATTTTTGATTCTATTTGCTCTTGACGGTTCCTTAATTCTTCCAGACTCATTTCTGGCAGTTCCTTACTTGCTTCAATCGTTATAAGCTGTTGAGCCAGTTCATCAATTATGTAACGATTTTTATAAACAAGCTCATACTGATTTTGTTGAATATTTTGTGCTAAATCAGAAATTATATGATCCATTCTGTTTTCCAGCTGAGCAACTGCCTCCTCTGAAAATGTAGACATGTCTTCATCCGACTCGAGCATTTCAATTCTCATATTTATCATTTCTTTTTCCATCATCAGTGACTGGTCTGACTCTGAGACCAAAATATCAGCCAGTTTTTGCTGCCTTGCAACTTTTTCACCATTGCTTACATTCCAGTTAATATGAGCTGTATCTGTCAAAGAATATACCGATTCATCACGAATAACAACGCCATCCACTTCAGTACTTGTTTCCAGTGTTCCAATATCAACAATATCCGTTTTTATTCTAAATTGACTGATGACCGGGTTTAGCCTGATGCTAAAATACAAGCTTACAATAACAACAACAGGAACCACTAAAACCAGCATCAAAATGTATGTTTTACTCTTTTTTTTTCCAGTCTTCGATCGATTAATTGATGCCATCATATCACCACTTAGAATAAGGACGCATAGCGCCTTTTGAATTATAAATACCTATCGCCAATATTGTATCATATAATAAAAGAGACAGATATGAAAAACTAAAGAATCAGTTAATCACACCTGTCAAAATAATATTTTAAAATAATGATCATTTATAGATTTCAAATTTTACATTACTGAGCCGCCGTTCTGTTCTTCACTTCCTCCAGCATATCCACTGCATGACCTTTTGCTTTTACTTTTCTAAACTCCGCAATCAGCGTACCATTCTCATCTATTAAGAATGTTGATCTTTCCGTTCCTAATCCAATTTTTCCAAACATTTTTTTCTCTTTGAGCACATCAAACTGCTCGTGCAGAAATGCATCTTCATCCACCAGCAGAGAAAATGGGAGGTTGTTCTTTTCAGAAAATTTTTGATGTGATTTTAATGAATCTCTGCTAACCCCAAGTATAACAGTATTCATTACTTTAAATGCTTCATATTGATCTCTGAACTCAGAGGCTTCTGTAGTTCAACCAGGGGTGTTATCTTTGGGGTAAAAGTATAATATAACTTTTTTACCTCTAAAGTCGCTAAGTTTGACATTGTTTTCATGCTGATCCATCCTGATAAAGTCCGGAACTTCTTTCATCAATTGAATTTTATCCATCATAGCACCTCCTTTTATAAACAATCAAATACCCGTTAACAAATAATTTATTCAGTTGTTTTGTTTAATAAGTGTGAGCTCTTTTGTAAAAGGGGTATAGATGACTCAGAACATTCGATCAGGAGTGATAGATATGAAAGCATTGCTTATTTATGTAACCGGAAAAGTTCAAGGGGTTGCCTTCCGTCATAGCGCAAGAGAAAAAGCCTTAAGCTTAAGCCTTACCGGATGGGTTCGTAATAGAAAAGACGGGTCTGTAGAGATTTTTGTTCAGGGAGATCAGGATCAGGTTTGCATGATGGAAAAATGGGCTCAACAAGGACCACCTGCTGCTGAAGTTGAGAATATTACGGTCTATTTAAAGGATGTTCAGAAGGATATTAATGGCTTTATCGTTAGACCAACATGCTAAAATTTTTCTCCGGTTATTTCTGACTTCGAAAGAAAATTTTGATCAATATAGTCCAATATTTGAAAGTCGGGTGCGATTATATAAAGTCCTAAAGTCATATTTTGTTCATTAAAATGTCGCGCATAAATCCTTCCAGCCATCTCTACTTCCTTAAATTCTTTTTCGACTTTTCCTGACGGTAATCCATATTGCAGGTAGCCACGCCGACTCTCAATAAATTGATGTTGTGGGCTATTTGTAATTATTATCGCATCCATCATGGTCCAATTGCTGAAATCAACATAAGTCACTGAATCTTTCATTTGAATGTCTTTTGTTTCAAAAGTTACTTTTTCCGGTCTCAAGCCCAGAGTTGGCAATACCAGGTATCGTTGATCATATTCAGGAATACTAATCCATTTTTCTTTAATAACATTGCCATCCCCATCGAATCCAAAGGGGATGGCTTTGTCATCTTGATTCCTTAGAAGGTACGCTCCATAAAAACTTCCATGGTATGGAGATTCTGAATCATAATAAGAAGATCCGGAGTGAAATGTCGGAAAATGACCGAAAGTATATAAAATTGTAAGATCATACGGTAGCTGCGTTACCCGGGAAAAACCAGTATCATGATAGTATAGTGTCCAAGGATACCAGTCATTAGTCGTGGTGCTTCTACCAGCAGGGATTCTGATATCCAGATTAGTATTAGCTGCAAGACTTGACCGGTAATGGTAATGACTGTATGGCATCATGATCAAATAGCTTCTCAGTTGATAAAAAAGGGGAGAACTGTACAATAGCAGAAATAGACCTGCTATTATTAAAAGAGGTATCATCTTACTAAAAATTCTACGCAAACATTCTCCCCTCCTCAACATTTTATTTATGGGGTGGCAGTATCAGGCTCCAATTCAGGTTCTGCTGGTTCAGTTGCTGGCGGCTTAGTGACAAGCGTTAAAATAGCTCCTGTAGCACTCAAAATACCTGAAACAAGATAGCTGATCCCATAAGTTCCCGTTAAATCACGTACAATTCCTCCTAACAATGGTCCAAAAACACCACC
This sequence comes from Tindallia sp. MSAO_Bac2, assembly GCA_003838145.1. Lineage (GTDB taxonomy): Bacteria > Bacillota > Clostridia > Peptostreptococcales > Tindalliaceae > Tindallia. The sequence goes on along the minus strand of QYZZ01000127.1, from coordinate 50,311 downwards.
TATTCCCCATGCAGTAATGACCATACCATAGTTCATTCCAAAGTTTCTTATTCCAAAGTAGTCAACGGTAGCTGAAGGAAATAATGTTAGCATACCGCCAAAGGTAAAGCCTACTACCGATACTCCCATCATAAGAATTGGAGGACTTGTAAAAGTGGAGAAAAATGCATATACGACAACCTGCAAAAGGAACATAGCCAGTAAAGTTCTCATTCTGCCAAACTGATCTGACAGGATGCCACAACCAATACGACCAGCAAAATTAAATACCGCATATATCCCAACAAGAATATAAGCATTATGCATACCCGCTTGCTCTAATCCAATTTTTGATAGCTGCCCAATAATAAGAAGTCCCGCAAAGGTACCAAAGGAAAACATAAGCCATAGTTGATAAAATTGTTTTGTTTTTAACACTTCGTGCCATTCGTAATCAGCTTCAATGTTAGCAGTCTCAACCTTTGAACTTTGGCTCATCACAGCATCTTCTGTTTCTGGCGGGCTGTAACCAGAAGGCGGATTTTTTATGAATTGAGCTAAAATCATGATGAGGATCAGGAAAGAACCACCCAGTATAAAAAACGTACGTTGTATACCATAAGTGCTTAGTAAATAATTTGTTAATGGTGCAATATATAGTGGCGCTAACCCAAATCCGCTTACAACAATACCTGATATCAGACCTCGTTTTTTTGGACTGAACCATTTAACTGCAGCAGGCGTTGGTGCAGCATATCCTGTTCCAATTCCCATACCTGCAACAATCCCAAAGAATACTGTCAAACCTACCGGCGTTAAAAACAATCCGGAAATGATAAAGCCAATGCCAACCATAATAGCAGACGTCATAATAACTGGTCTGGGCCCCAGCCGATCCTGCAATCGTCCGCCCGGTACCATCGAGAAAGCAAACATAGCACATGCGAACATATATGGCACTTGCGATACTGTAGCACTCCATCCTAGCTGATCAATCAATGCAGCTGAAATAACACCCCAGGTATACAAGACACCTAACATTAAATTAACACCTACACCAGCAATTGTGACTGGCCAACCTGGATGAAACTTTTTTGCTCCCATCAAATTCCTCCTAAACATTTATTATTGTTTCTAAAACATATTACCAGAAAAAAACAAAACATAAAATAAAAAGTGTTCGTTTAAAAATTGAATATAAAAAAAACCGCAAATAATTTACCTTGCGGTTCATTTTCCCGGTGGTCGGGCTGACAGGACTTGAACCTGCGACCTCATGACCCCCAGTCATGCGCGCTACCAAACTGCGCCACAGCCCGAACGTTACAATGATTTTTAGGCACAAAGCCATTATAAATGAATTCACAATAACATGCAAGGCTTATTTTAAGAGTCCCACTCAATTGGCTTATTTTCAACTATTTCTTCCATTTCGTTTTTCTTGCTTCTTGTCATTAAATTGTATACAGCATCTTTTACATCCTGCTTTTCATAAAGCACCTTGTAAATGGCGCTGGTTATCGGAAGGTCAACATGATGCTGTTGAGCTAATTCATAAACAGCCTGTGCAGTTGATACTCCTTCCACAACCATTCCTACTTCTTTCAGTGCCATCTCCATAGATTTTCCCTGACCAACCAGTATACCAGCTCTTCGATTACGACTGTGCATACTGGTGCAGGTAACAATAAGGTCACCTATGCCGGAAAGACCTGCAAAAGTATTTAGGCTTGCTCCCATGACATTTCCCAATCTTGCCATTTCGGTTATTCCGCGTGTCATCAACGCAGCTTTTGCATTGTCGCCGTATCCAATCCCATCAGCTATTCCAGCACCAAAAGCGATAACATTTTTTAAAGCTCCAGCAAGTTCAACACCAATTACATCCGGATTCGTATAGACACGAAGGTATTTATTCATAAATAAATTTTGAGCTTTTTCAGCCATTCTCCTTCTGGAAGATGCAGCAACTAATGTTGTTGGTAGCCGCATAGCAACTTCCTCAGCATGCGAAGGTCCTGAAAGAACAGCAAATTCACGTTCCCCCAGCTCTTCTTCAACAATTTTAGAAATCGTAAGACGTGTTGTTTTCTCAATACCTTTGGCGACATTAACCACAAATGCAGATGCCGGAATATATTCTTTATATTTTTTTAAAACTGATCGAACCTGTTGCGTAGGAATCGCCAAGATAACCACATCTGCGTTATTTAAAGCAAGCCTTGCATTTGTTTCCGGAAAAATACTGTTGGAAAGCAGGATATCCGGTAAATACATACTATTGATTTGGTTTTTCAGGATTGCTTCTTTTTGCTGTTCACTTCTCATCCATAGGGTTACTTTATGACCATTATGGTCTAACACCGTTGCCAGTGCAGTGCCCCAGCTTCCGGCTCCTAAAATGGTGATTTGATGGGAATTCATTTTGAGCGCTCCTCTTTATTCAGTTTATCCTTAAGCGAAAATCGGTTTTCTGTGCCCTTCAAAATACGAATTATATTTGTCTGGTGCCTATATAATACTAGTAAACTTAATGCAACTCCCAGGTATATATGTTCATGATCAGAGCCGGTAACCCATAATAAGATCGTCCAAGTCGGAATTGCGGTCATGGAAGCCAGCGATACATACTTTGTCAGTGCAATTATCACCACAGAAAAACCAATACATACCCAGGCAAAAAAAGGATTAATCATAAGTCCTACCCCTATAGTGGTAGCCACTCCTTTTCCGCCTTTAAATTTCATGGTAGCTGGCCAGTTATGTCCAATTACAGCAGCAAGACCAGACATGGCAGCTAAACCTTCACCACCAAAATATCGACCCAGGTGAACGGCAATAACTCCTTTTAGCAAATCAAGAAACAGCACCAGAACAGCCGATTTAACGCCAAGCATTCGCATAACATTCGTAGTCCCTGCATTGCCACTGCCATATTCGCGTATATCATTACCGGTCATTAATCTGACCAGGAGGTAAGCGGGTGAAATAGTTCCAATACCATATGAAGATAACAGTATTAGTATAGTGACCATTACTTACTGCCTCCAGATTTTTCACGGCAAATCAGTTTTATTGGAGTCCCTTCAAAACTGAAGCTCTCTCTTATTTTATTTTCCAGATATCGCAGGTATGAGAAATGCATTAATTCTTTATCATTTACAAACAAAACAAAAGTTGGCGGTTTCACAGATACCTGAGTACCATAATAAATTCTGAGCCTTTTACCTTTATCAGAGGGAGGTTGATTCATTAAGGTTGCTTCAGCAATCACTTCGTTTAATACTCCAGTTTGAACTCTTAATGTATGCTGATTAGAAACATGCTGAATCATCGGCAGGACCTTATTGATTCTCTGACCATTTAAAACAGAAACAAATTGGACAGGAGCATATTGACAAAACCCAAGCTCCATCCGAATATCTTTTAGAAATTTATTAACTGTTTTATTATCTTTTTCTATAAGATCCCATTTGTTTACCAGGATAATCATTGCCCGGCCATTATCATGACTAAGGCCCGCAACTCGCTTGTCCTGTTCTGTTACACCTTCCTGAGCGTCAATCATTAGTATACAGACGTCTGAACGCTCAATGGCTGCTATCGCACGAATAACACTATAATGTTCCACATTGCTGTGTATTCTGCTTTTCCTTCGCAGTCCGGCTGTATCAATAAATACATAATTCTGGCCATCACGGCTAAATGGAGTATCAATAGCATCCCTTGTAGTTCCTGCTATTTCGCTTACAATAACTCTTTCTTCACCCAGAACTCGGTTAATCAGTGAGGATTTCCCAACATTTGGTCTTCCTATTACCGTTACTCTGATAGCTTCATTATCTTCTTCATCCTCCGCGGCATTAGGGAAGTGATTGACAATCTGGTCCAGCAGATCACCTATACCTAACCCCATTTCTGAAGATATTTCAATCGGATCACCAACTCCAAGCTCATAGAAATCATAATAATTTTCTGATTGCTTATTTGTATCTACTTTATTCAAAACCAAAAGAACCGGCTTGCGGTTTTTTCTTAGTAAATCTGCTACGTCTTTGTCCTGAACAGTTAATCCCTCTCTGCCATCTACCATAAAAACGATGACATCAGCCATCTCCATGGCAAGTTCAGCCTGATTTCGCATCTGTCGTGGTATTGTTTCTTCAGCGTATGGCTCCAATCCACCGGTGTCAATCATTGTAAAGTTATGGTTCAGCCATTCAACATCAGCATAAATTCTGTCTCTTGTTACTCCAGGCGTGTTTTCGACTATTGATATTCTTCTGCCTGCTATCCGATTAAAAAAGGTTGACTTTCCCACATTTGGGCGTCCCACCACTGCAACAATGGGTTTTGCCATTTTTCACAACACTCCTGATCTTTGGATTTACTGCTGTTATCCGTAATATTTTTTTAATGAGTGCCTTACCATCAACCGGACAGGCAATCACTGGCACCGTCAGCTTATTTGCGACCTCATCTATCGTTATATCATCCAAGAATGTGTCCTCTGCATCTCGCAACATATTTTCAGGTATGATAAGTGGAGAGTCCAGTGTGCTATTCGCTAATTGGTTTATAAGGTCTTTTCCTGTTATGAGTCCACTTACTGTAATTGATTTGCCAAAAAATTCATTCTTAATCGGGTAAACATCTATCTTTAAACCCATTATCTTTTGTTCAAGCATCTTTGATAGGTCGAAAACCATGTCTGCCGACAGAACACCAGTAGCTATGGATATTCTGACAGGTTTTGATTTATCGATTAAGGGCATTTTGTTATAGTATCGGATGAAGGTGTCCTGAAATAACGCCATCATTCCAACACCATTTTCAAGTTGGTGAAAATTTTCATAAAACTTAGCTTCAGGTAATGATATTCCCGCCAATAGGTAAATTTCGTCTGAAGCATAAACCTTTTTTTCGCCGGTCATCTTTTTATATTTTTCCTGCCAATTAGATATTTGTTTTAATGTATTGTCTGCTATATCTTTTGTTACAGTCTTAAGCGCCGGCAGGTTATCACGAAATTTTGTAATTCCAACTGGTACAATGGCTATGCTCATAACTGAATCAATAATTTTATCTAAATCCTTAAGGGTCTTGTCCAGAGCTATACCATCATTCCAGCCTGGACAAAGGACTATTTGTAGATTCATGTTAATATTATTATCATGAAATTTATTCAACAGCTTCAGTTTTTCACCTGCATAACGATTGTTAAGCATCTCATTGCGCAATTCCGGATCAGTCGTATGAATCGAAATATTCAAAGGACTGATTCGATAGCGAATTATTTTTTCGATGTCTTTTTCTGATAAGTTTGTCAGTGTTATATAGTTACCCTGCAAAAATGAAAGTCTTGCATCATCATCTTTTACGTACAAGCTATCCCGCATACCCGGAGGCATCTGATCTATGAAACAAAAAACACATTTGTTTTTGCATAGCCTGGTTGCATCACTTTCTTCATTCACGAACTGAATTCCCAGTTCTTCATCATAGTCCTTATCTATTTCCAGTATCCATTCTGTACCATCCAGCTTTTCAAGCTCTACTTCGAGAAAGTCATCAGCAACCAAAAATTGATAGTCCATCATATCCTCAATTACCTGCTGATTTATACTTACCAGTATATCACCCTCTATTACGCCCATTTCAGCCGCAATACTTCCGGGTTTAACATAATTTATTATATTTTTCCCTTGCTTTTCCAACACTTCACACTCCATTGTAGTTCACTTAGATAAAAACACGACAAACTCATCAATTGATCATGATGAGCTATCGAGGTTAATTTTTTTCTCCTTGAGAATTTTTGTCAACTCTTCCATAAATGTGTTCAAGTCTTTAAACTCACGATAAACTGAAGCAAATCGAACATATGCCACTTCATCTAATTTTTTTAACTGGTCCATTACCATGTTGCCAATTTTCTCAGTTTGTACTTCTTTCACCATTTCATTCTGTAGTTGTTTTTCCAGCTCATCCACCAGGTCTTCTATGGCTTTCAGCGGTACAGGTCTCTTCTCACAAGCTCTGATCACGCCATTCATCACCTTATTACGGTTGAAAGGCTCCCTATTTCCAGATTTCTTAATTACGATCAAAGGTATTTCCTCAATTTTTTCATAAGTAGTAAATCTTTTCTGGCATTCATTGCATTCTCGCCTTCTTCTGATGGCCTGACCTTCATCTGTTGGTCTTGAATCAATTACCTTGGAATCAAATTTTCCGCAAAATGGACAATTCAGAGCACACACCTACTTTCCACCTTCGGCTTTATGGGCTGAAAATCAATAGTCTATTTTTTTTTCCTTAAAAACACAGGTATGTCCAGTTCATCATTTTCATCAATTTCCAGTATCGATTCATCCTGTTCTCGGGTTTTGTCCTCATTGTGTTTTTTGTCATTTTTCTTCGCTTTGTTTTTTTCAGGTTTTAAGTAAGCTTCCTGTTTTCGCTCTTCATCAAAACCAGTAGCAATGACAGTTATTTGTATTTCATCCTGCATTTCTTCATTAATTACTGCACCAAAAATTATGTTAGCGTCTTCATCAGCTTCCTGAGAAACCATTTCTGCTGCTTCATGAACTTCGAACAGGCTCAAGTTTGAACTTCCCGTAATATTAATAAGTACTCCTCTAGCTCCTTTGATGGATGTTTCGAGAAGAGGGCTTTGAATTGCCTGTTTAGCTGCTTCCGGAGCTCTATTCTCACCGGATGATTTTCCAATTCCCATATGTGCAAGTCCTTGGTCGAACATTATGGTTTTAACATCTGCAAAGTCACAGTTAACAAGTCCTGCATCATCGATAAGGTCTGAAATTCCCTGTACACCTTGGCGCAATATATCATCTGCAAGACGAAAAGCCTCAATAATAGATGTTTTTTTCTCGATTACCTGTAACAGCCGGTCATTCGGAATAGTCACCAAGGTGTCTACACGTTCTTTAAGGTCACTTATACCTTTATCAGCATGTTTCCATCTTCTTTTTCCTTCAAAAGTAAATGGCTTTGTAACCACACCAACGGTGAGTATACCCATCTCTCTTGCAATTTCCGCAACTACCGGGGCAGCTCCTGTGCCTGTACCACCACCCATTCCGGAGGTAACAAAAACCATGTCAGCTCCCTTTAAGAGCTTTGCAATGTCATCTCTGCTTTCTTCCGCTGCTTTATGACCGACTTCCGGATTAGCACCTGCTCCCAGTCCTTTTGTCAGTTTTTCACCTATTTGCAGTTTTTGCTCTGCCTGCGAGCTCATCAATGCCTGTTTATCTGTATTAACAGCAATAAACTCAACGCCCTTCATTCCTGTTTCAATCATCCGGTTTACGGCGTTATTACCACCTCCGCCGACACCAATAACCTTTATTTGTGCAACGCTGTCCATATCCATATCAAATTCCAACACAGCATTCCCTCCTCTATCTTAGGTTCAATAATATTTCGACACTTTTAATGAATTTCCTGCATGATTCATGCTTTTATTTAGTCAATTTAATAATTAATTGCTAAAGGTCTCCACGGACTTCTCCGTCCGGCTCATGGTGCATACGATTGATGAGGTGTCTTCTGATGATAGCAAAGTTTTGAAACAACCTGCTGCCAAATGCAAAAACGGCCGCATAGTAGAGCGGAACCCCAAGTTTATCACCAATATATGCTAAAAAAGCTGCTAAAATTGCATTGCTGAAAAAACCAGTAACAAATATTTCTGTATCAAATTTGTTTTCAAGACTGGCTCTAAAACCTCCAAGGACAGAATCCAGTGAAGCCAAAATAGCAACAGATATATACAGGGACAACGCTGCCGGGTAAGTTACTGGTAGGTACAGCCCTAATACAATGCCTACAACAAGTCCAACGATTGCAATTATAATCATAGATTTTCACCTTCCTCTATGGTCACATACTGGAGCCTATGGTTTCCCTGATACTTAGGTATACGAATTCTTTCACTAATGTGAGATTCGACCTGGAGCCCAAATACCTCCTTGATTTCCCAAGCGTATGTTCCCGGCGCCTTGATGGCCGCATTCAATGTATCAGGGTTTCCTATAGCTTTTATAACAAAGGGCTGAGCATATGTCATTTGATTTATTGTAATCGTAGGCCCTGCGCATTGTATCTCTGAAGTGTTAAGATATCTTTGACCATTAATTGAAAGAGCTTCAGCACCGGCAATTTTAAGGTCATTAATAATTTTCAGGACATCTTCATCATGCACAATCACATTATTAGGATTTTCACCCTCATATAACTCTCTTTCGCTATCTCTCAAAACAACCATAACTCCGGGACCTTCAAGATCGTAATGACCACTTCTCATTCTCATTATTTCAATATCCTGAATAAGAATTTCATTAATACTTCCTTCAGACTCAATGGCTGACTGGTATTCTGATAATCGGTTTTCCTGCGATTCAATCAGAGCTTTTAAATGTTCTATTTCTTCTTTTTCTTGTCTGATGGCAACATTAAGATCGCTAATCGTTTTAATGCTTATAAAGTGATAGTCTTCGTCCAGATTTTTGACCTGTATGGCTAAGATTAAGCCGATCAGCAAACACATAGCAAGAAGAATACCCTTTCCTAAATAGCTTTTCATCTTAATCGCTCCCACCGTATTATGGCTCTATAGTTTCCATCGGTTTTGCATATTCAAACTCGTATACACGGTTGTATCGTGACATCATTATTTCCTCTGATTTAGATACATCAACCTGAAGATTATAATAGTTTCTCATATCCCATACAATACCGTATCTCATATTTAGAGCAGCTTCCAGCGTTTCAGGGTTTCCGATTGCTTTAATCGTATATGGTGGGGTTGTCGCTGTATCATTAATATATAAAGAGTTGCTGGAGTAGTAGATTTCTGTTGTTGATACATATCGCTGGTCATTGATGGAAATAGCTTCAGCACCGGCTGCATTCAACGTGTTTATCAATGCCAGTAAAATTTCATAATTATACATAATAAAACTGTCTGTATCCGGTTGGTTGAAGGCAGCAGGAGGATCGCTGACTTCAACAATTACTCCTGGTCCCTTACCCTCAATGTATCCTGCTAAAAGTTGATATCGTAATAAATCATTCTTAAGATTCTTTATTAGCAGATTTTCATCCGCTTCAGACAATTCATAGTCTCTAAGTCTATTTTCCAGATCTGTTAGTTCTTCTGTAAGTTGATCTTTTTCAGCCCTTAAATTCCTTAGTTCGGCTGTCATTTTTTGAGCTTGCTGTGTGGATAAGAACCCGCCTTCAGCAACTTCCTGAACTGATTTAATTTGCATCGCCACCACCAGTCCGAGCAAAGCACATATAAATGCAATGGCGATTTTCCCTTTCGTTTCTTTCATTCCACTTCCTCCTGACGTACTCTGGGGCGCACTGTAATATGGTCTTTGTGCCGCATATCTAAAATTACGTTTTCCATATTACGAGTATGAAGCGTTATCAATGCTTCTTTCAACGCCAGCACTGAGTAAGCCGGCTCTTCTATCTGACCCATAAGCACTTCAATTCTATTAAAGGTAATCAGACGTACTTCATGGTTGCCAGTTATGTGTATTTCGGAAATATGGTCCATCATTTCAGCTTCCTGCGCAGCAATTAATATTTCGTAAGCAGAGTCCAGAATCTGTTGGTTTTTTGCCTGAACCGGTTTTCCAATTCTGAAACTTTCAAATTCAACACCTGTAACTATACTTAGGTTTTCATCCAAAACTCCATCCGAAACCCTTAATACTACTTGATCTTTATCCAAATATATATAAGACCCCATATATGGTATTATAGCATACTCTTCACGTTCTCTGACAACAATCTTTATGGAACTGAAACCTTTTCTTTGAACTTCACTTTCTCGGATATATGGGTGCTTAACGATCATGTCTTCCGCCTGACCCGTCCTTACTTTATATAGATTTTCACCTTTTTTCAAACCGGAATACTTCATAACCTCGTGTTCTTCAATCTGGTTAAGTCCCTGAATATCAATATTTTTGACAATGAATAAAGGAGACTCAAATACTATATAGTATATTCCACCAGCAATAAATCCAGTTAGTATCAGCATCATTATTAAGCGTACAACACATGAGTTTCCAGGCTCTTTCCGGTATTTCTTCTGAGTCATCAGTTTATCCCGCCTTCTACGTTATCATACCATTATCCACAGGAAAAGTACTGTATGACAATGCTACTGAATACCCAGTTTTTCCACAATCATCTCAACAGGTAACTTGGATGGTATTTCTCTCTTTTCAGGACCTTTAATGCTAAGCCCTTTTATAATCGCCTGATGTAGTTTTTCAGGTGATATTTCTTTTTCAGGGATTACAGTTGCCATCCCTGTTTTTTCAAGCATTCTGGCATTCTTTTCCTGATGGTTATCTGCTGTATATGCTTTCGGAATCAGTATTGCATAGCGCTGTGCTGCCTGCACTTCTGCTATCGTAATAGCTCCTGCGCTTCCAACCATTACATCACAAGCCAGTAGTGCCTCCGGCATTTCGTCAATGTATGGAACGATACGGTGACCTACCGCTTCAATTCCTTTTTCCTTTAAAATTCTTGCAATTAACTCATAGTGAAGTTTACCCGTTGACCAGTAAAGATAATAACCGGGAAATTCATATTTTTGCAATAAGGCTATTACAGCTTCATTAATCAGCGTTGACCCCCCACTGCCACCAGAAATAAGAACCATTTTATCATGTTGAAATTCCGGAAAATAAGAACGCGCTTTCTCTTTGTTAAGCGTATAGTAAGCAGATCTGATAGGGTTACCTGTCAGTGCCAGGTTATCTTTTCTTTTGAAGTGTTTGGCTGCTTCCTGAAAACTTAGTGCCACAACTGATGCGTGTTTATTCAAAAATCTGTTTGTCAGGCCGGGATATGCGTTTTGCTCGTGAATTAACGTATAAATGCCTTTTCGGGCCGCTACGTATACTACCGGAGCAGAAACATAGCCTCCCGTACCAATAACGCGGTGCGGACGAAAATCTTCAATCAATTTTTTTACCTGAATTAAACCCTGAATTAGCATCTTGGCGCTTTTAACATTATGAAAAGATAATTTGCGCTTAAGATATGATACAGTGATAGTTTGAATCCGATAGCCTGCCGCTGGAACAAGTTGACATTCAAGTCCACTTCGCGCTCCAATAAAAAGGATATCGGCTTCCGGATCTCTTTTTTTAATTTCGTCGGCGATGGCAATCGCAGGATATATATGCCCTCCAGTACCACCACCACTTATTATATATCGCATATTATCCTCCCTGAACCCAGCAATAGCGTGAAATGTTAAGCAGTACACCTGTGCAAGCCATAAATACCAGCAAAGCACTACCTCCATAACTAATAAATGGCAACGGTATCCCCGTCACAGGTAAAAGTGAAGTGGCAACACCTACATTAACAATTACCTGTACGGCAACCACGGAGGTTATTCCAGTTGCTGTCAGGCAGGAAAACAGATCAGGAGCATTCATCGCAATACAGGCTCCCCGCCAAATAAATAAGGAGAATAACAATAATACCATTGTTGCCCCCATAAAACCAACTTCTTCTCCGATAATAGCAAAAATAAAATCATTTTGGGGCTCAGGAAGGTACAAATGTTTTTGTATGCTTCTACCAATTCCCCGTCCCAAGACTCCTCCTGATCCTATCGCAAGAAGAGACTGTATTGTTTGAAGTCCTGCATCCAGCGGGTCTGCCCAAGGGTCGAGATAAGCAATCAGCCGTCTGGCCTTGTATCCCTGTCCGCTCATAAAAATATATATAAACAAAGCTGCAGCTCCTCCCACAGCAGTAGCAAAAAGTCCTGTAAAGTGAATCATGTTAACACCACCAACAAAAAGCATGATCATCATAATACATAAAATAATTAACCCAGTGCTAAAATCAGGCTGCTGATACACAAGAGCAAATACAATGCCTCCAATTAGAAGATGTGGCAAACACCCATCACGAAACGTTTTGATGCTATGCTTATTTTTTTCCATTGTGGCAGCCATATAAAAAATAATCGCTGCTTTTGCAATTTCAGAAGGCATGATGTTTATTCCGCCGACTTCAATCCATCGTTGGGCATAATTCACTTCTTTTCCTACCGGCGTTAAAACCAACACGAGGAGAATCAAGGAACCCATCATAATTAAATTTGAAAACCTTGCCCATATCCGATAAGGACATAGACAGCAAAAGGTTAGTGCTCCGCTACCTAACAAAGACCACATCAGCACCCTTTTTAGATAGTGAGCACCGTCTCCATTATTGATAAGCGCATAGGAATAGCTGGAACTAAATACCATGATAATTCCAATTATAACAAGCAGTATAGTTGATGTCAGCAACGGGATATCAATCCCTTTTTTAGGCTTCATAAAATCACCGCCTCATCAGAGATCATTTCCGCTTAAGTCTTTTCACAAGCTTTTTGAAATGGTTCCCTCTCACTTCATAACTTTCGTACATATCCCAGCTGGCACATGCAGGGGATAGCAGGACAGTGTCTCCTGCATCTGCTTCCTGACACGCAATCTTAAAGGCCTGCTCCAAATCCGCAGTTTTTGTAACATGGTAAAATCCTTCTTCAGCACATGCATAAGCAAGTTTGTCGGCTGTTTCGCCATAAACAATCAATTGTTTAACCCTATTTTTAAATAATTTAATTAATTCGGTAAAGTCATTCCCTTTATCCATGCCACCAGCCAACAGGATGATCGGTTCTTTCACAGATAAAACTGCTTTCTCAGCTGCGTCCGGATTCGTTGCTTTAGAGTCGTTGATAAAAACTACTCCATCAATCACCTCTACTGTTTCGATGCGATGCTCGACTCCTTTAAATTCCTCCAGCGATTCCCTTATTGCCTCAAGAGGTACATCCATACACCAGGCTAGACCCACGGCCGCCATAGCATTTTCAAGATTGTGGTTGCCTGGTATTAATATTTTGTCGCGATCAATAATAATAGCACTTCTCAAATCATCTTTAACAATCACTTTTCCATCTTTAATAAAAATTCCTTTATCCAGCATTTTTTTACTACTAAATAACATAACTTCATGATTGGGATTCTGATTTTGTTCAAGATATTGCTGACAAGCACTATCATCAGCGTTAATAACAGCTACATCTCCGGATTTTTGATTTGAAAAAATTTTAAATTTTAATTCCGCATATTTTTCCATAGATTTATGGCGATTCAGATGATCTGCTGTTATATTTAAAACCGCTGCTACTTTTGGCTTAAAGTCAATGATCGTTTCCAGTTGAAAACTGCTGATTTCCATAATACAAAACGAATCCTTGGTTAGATTCTTAATCTTGGATACCGTTGCAGTTCCAATATTCCCTACAACTTCATTATTTATTCCCGCTCTTTCAACCATGTCACCCAATAAAGCAGTTGTGGTAGTTTTACCATTTGTGCCTGTAATTGCAGCAATTGGTGCTTCAATAAAATGGTAAGCCAGTTCTATTTCACCTAATACAGGAATCTTGTGACTAATTGCATCCTTTATAAGAGGTAAATCAAGCGGCACTCCAGGTGAAAGGGCAATTAATTCAGGATTTCCAGCTTCCTCTAAATTATTAGGATGCTTTCCAAAAATACCCGTATATGGAATGTTTTTTAGTTGAGAAATTCTCAATCCAAGATTATCTTCATTTTGAGCATCATTTATGATAATTAATGAGTTTTGTTCATGCAAAAATCGTGCTAAAGAAATACCTGTTATTCCCAGTCCGACAATCAGTACTTTTTTTCCATTTAACATTTCTTTGTTGATATTCATTTTATCAGTACCTTTCATTAAATTATTGAATACCAAGAATTCCTGCTAAGCAAAGAATAACAGTGATTCCCCAGAAAACGGTCACAACTCTGGTTTCTGACCAGCCACTCAGCTCAAAATGATGATGGAGCGGACTCATACGAAAAATTCGCTTTTTTGTCATTTTATATCCAGCAACCTGAATCATAACTGATAGGGTTTCAACAAAAAAAATTCCACCCACAACTGGTAATAGCAGTGTCATGTTAGTCGTTACTGCCAACGCCGCTATTGCTCCACCTAACGCAAGAGAACCAGTATCTCCCATAAATATTTTGGCTGGATGAATGTTGTATATCAGAAAACCAAGGCAAGCTCCGGAAATTGCACCAGCAAACCATCCCAAGTCCTGATAACCCATATGCCATGCAACAAGGCTGAAAAATCCTGCCACAATTATAGTTACCCCCGAGGCCAAACCATCAAGTCCATCCGTAAGGTTAACGCTATTAACGGTTCCGATAATAACAAACAACAAAAATGGTATCCACCATAGTCCAGGTTGTATAAACAAACGCAGATAAGGTATATAGAGGCTTCCTGGCAATACCTGCCAGTGAGATGCTAAGTAAAGGAATAACGAAGCCACCAATATTTGGAGTCCCATTTTTTGATATGCTCTTAAGCCAAGAGGTCTTTTTAATACGACTTTTAAGTAATCATCAATAAAGCCAACAGCAGCAAAGCCTATATATGCAACAAGTGTGACCTGCAGTTCCCGCGTAGCACCAGATAGAATGAGTACTGCTGCAATGCTGGAAGGGATGATAATCAAGCCACCCATTGTCGGAGTCCCTTGCTTTATTAAGTGTGTCCGAGGGCCGTCTTCCCTGATGCTTTGTCCTGCTTTTATCCTTCTAAGGATCGGAATCATAACCGGACCCAGAGCGGTAGAAAAAACAAACCCTAACAGTATGGAAAGAATCAATGCTCTTTGCAGTAACAATTATTGTACTCCTTCCCCGATTACATCAATCGTTTTTTCCAGCGCCACTACTCTCGATGCTTTTAATAATACTACATCTCCCTTTTGAATCAACTTTTTCAGAACAGCAGCCGCTTCTACATAATCACTGGTTCGAATTATTTTATCATGACCCATTCCCAGTTTTTTTGATTCTTCAGCCATCCAGTCAGACATGTTTCCAACGGTAATTAAATAGTCAATCTTTTGATTAATGATTTCACGTCCTATTTCACGGTGTGCTTCTTCGGCATATTCACCAAGCTCGTACATATCACCTAAAACGGCAATTTTTCGCTTTGCCGGGTATTTACTGATAAAATGAACTGCCGCTTTCATCGAGTCAGGATTTGCATTATAGGCATCATTAACAACATCCGCTCCCTGTATCCGGCATATTTCCATCCTCATCCCTGTTGGTTTAAACGAATCCAGTCCCTGCTGAACGTCTTTAGGGTCTAGCTCAAACATCAATCCAGTTCTAATCGCAAACAACGCATTAATAACATTATGAAGTCCCGGTTGTCGGACTTTAAAACAAAAATCACCTGTAAGGTTTGTTTTAAATTCAAACCCTTTTTGACCCAAGTCTTTTATTTCTCTGGCATAGCACGTTGACAAAGTGTTTAGACCTACTTCTTCAACTTGAAAATCAGAAGCGGTATTCTCTTTTAAATAGTCATAATAATCGTCATCTCTATTTATAATCAGAACTCCATTTTTTTCAAGACCATCAGTGATTTCTTTTTTAGCATTCGCTATATTCATTCTATTGCCAAGCTTTTCAACATGAGCCATCCCTATATTGGTTATAATGGCATAATCCGGTCGGGCAATCTTACTTAACAGGCTGATTTCTCCCGGCCCTGACATGCCCATTTCCAGAACAGCTATTTGATGATTTTCATTCAATGCCATAATGCTGAGAGGTAAGCCAATGTGGTTGTTATAATTACCGGGGTTTTTCAGCACTTGATAATGTGATGACAAAACAGAAGCTAACATATCTTTGGTTGTAGTTTTTCCATTACTGCCAGTAATGGATATTACAGGTATATCAAATTGATTCCTATAATTCATTGCCATATTTTCCAATGCTTTTTGGCAATCATTAACTGCAATCCCAGTGATTCCTTCAGGTATTGCATCCCCGGAAATAACGTCGGGTTCAAAGAAACATGCTGTTGCCCCCTGTTTGGCAGCATCCTTAATGAAGTGGTGACCATCCCAATTACTTCCTTTTAAAGGTATAAAAATACTGCCCTTGCGACATTGTCTTGAATCAATGGTCACATGGCTGATTAGGTTTTCATCTGTTACATCTTTATAAATTACACCTTCAGCAAAGCTGGCAATCTGATGTATTGTCATTGGTTTCATATAATCTTTTCCTCTCTGGCGACGTCCAGAGCCACTTCATAATCATCAAAGTGGTCAGTTTTATCACCGATTGTCTGTGTCGTTTCATGGCCTTTTCCCGCTATCAATATGATATCATTTTTATCTGCCATTAAAATCGCTTTTCTTATTGCCTCTTTTCTATTCTCGATAATTGCATATTTACCACCAGTGCTTTTTACTCCGGACTCAATCATTTGCAAAATATTATTCGGATCTTCGGACCTAGGGTTATCAGAAGTTAAGATGCTATAGTCACTTAATTCCCCTGATGCCTTACCCATTTTTGACCTTTTTCCGGTATCCCGATCGCCGCCACATCCAAAAACTGTAATTATTCGTCCGCCTGCAAACTGGCGGATAGATTTCAAAACATTTTCCAGAGCATCTTTTGTATGCGCATAATCAATTATCACACCAAAATCCTTAAATTCATCAATCCGTTGAAAACGACCAGGGATCCCTTTGGTTTTTTCCAAGGCATTAACGATATTGTTTTGCGGGATATCCATTACACGTGAAGCGGCGATCGCAGCCAGTGCGTTGTAAATGCTGAATTTTCCAGGTATTGGCAGGCTAATTGAGTGATTCATGCCTAATCCTTTTGCTATAAAATGAACACCTTTAAAGTCCATTGTAATATCCATTGCCCGAAGATCAAGATTGCCTCCCTCGGTAATACCATAGGATATAGTTGTCATCTCATTTGATTCTAGCTCCTTAATCATTCTTGCTCCAAAAGGGTCATCTGCATTAATTACATTTGCTTTGCGGGTCATCGCAAACAGCTTCTTTTTCGCTTTATAGTAATGCTCCATATCAGGATGAAAATCTAAATGGTCTTCCGTAAGGTTCGTGAACAAACCGACCTGAAATGAAGTTGCATCAACTCGATTTAAGCTTAACGAATGTGAGGACACCTCCATTAAACACGTTTTAACGCCTTCTGCCAGCATGGTTTTCAAAAGCTGTTGAAAATCCGGTGCTTCTGGTGTAGTTCTTTCGGTAGTTATTTTTTCGTTTCCAACCCAATTATTAATTGTTCCAATAACACCGGTTTTTTGCTGACTGGCTTCAAATATATTTCTCAATAAGTATGTGATCGTTGTTTTCCCATTCGTTCCTGTAACTCCAATAACATTTAGTTTTGCCGAGGGATTCCCGTAAAACTTTGAAGCGATTTGAGCCATTGCCTGGCGAGCGCTATTTACCTTTATAATGTTGATACCAGAATACAATTCCACCGTTTTTTCTACTACTAGTGTTTTGGCACCATTGGTTATAGCTTCCTTTGCATAGTCGTGCCCGTCCACTTTTTCTCCGGGAACGCACACAAAAAGCGAGTCTGGAGTTGCTTTTCGAGAGTCGTAAACTATTTGTTTTATGTCATCATCATGACACTGTTGCCGGATTACATGTTCAATATTACCAAGCAGTTCTTTTTGCTTCATTTTTTCCTCCCAGAAATATATGGTTCTTATTTTAAATAATATACATTGCATACACGGTAAATAACCTTCACCATTATAAATTCTTTCCGGTTAAATTACCAGCCTTACTTATAAATTAATCCGGGGCAAAGCGAACATTTATCAAGGAACCAGGCTCCAGGAAAGTACCAGGAGAGGGACTTTGCTCCACCGCAAGACCACTTCCAGTAATTTTTAATTGTAAATCTCTGCTTCCAATTATTGTGTTTACCTCTCTAATGGTTTTACCTCTTAAATCAGGCACCAGTATCAAACTTGTTGCATCTGCCTCATAGCCAGTATAGGTTATAATGTTGGCATTAATTGGCACAGATGTGCCTGGTTTCGGAAACAAATCAATCACCGTCGCTTCTTCACCCAAGGAGGACTGAGTCTCCAGATCCATAACCAGTTGATGTTCTTCCAGCAATGACCTGGCTTCTCTGACAGTCATATCTCGAATTTCTGGTACGATAACATCTTGCACCTGACTTTCTGATTCACCTAAATCCGGTTTGTAATCTAAGTGCCGCAGAGTTTCTTTAAAAATTTCTCCAGCTACAGGAGCTGCAATTTCTCCACCATAGTAAGCACCTGCTCGTGGTTCATCAATTAAAACAAGAAGCGCGATTTCCGGTTCATTAACAGGATAAAAACCAAAAAAGGATGAGACATATTTACCGGAAACATATCTGCCATCAACAACTTTTTGTGCTGTTCCGGTTTTTCCTCCGATTCGGTACCCTGGAACAGAAGCAAGAGATTCTTCGGTTATGGCAAAGTCTAATATTTCCCTCATTTGAGCAGAGGTCTTTCCAGAAACAGTCTGCCTTATGATTTCCGGTTCAAATATTTCTTTTAGAGTTCCTTCTTCCGTTCTGATTCCTCGAACTAGTCTGGGTTTTAGCAAATGACCACCATTGATGGTAGATATTGCTGATGTCAGCATCCTTATTGGTGTAACAGAAATACCCTGGCCAAAAGAAATGGTTGCCATTTCTACAGGACCTGCGGCGTCTTTGCTATACATCAGGGATGATATTTCACCAGGATAATCTACTCCGGTTGGTTCATTAAACCCAAATGAGTACAGATATTGGAACAGTTTGTCTTTTCCAAGAGCCTGTGCAAGTTTAACAAAGATAGGATTATCAGAGTTTTTCACTGCTTCTGCAAGCGTTTGTTCACCAAAAGGGTTATACCATCTCCACGACCTTATGGTCGTTCCGCCAACTTCAATGGTTCCGTCAGAATAAAAACTGGTTTGTGGTGTTGCGATATTTTCCTCCAGGCTTGCAGCAGTAGTTATGACCTTAAAGACAGAGCCTGGTTCGTATATTTCCTGGAAAACCGGATTTCTCCACATTTCAAACCAGTAATTCATTCTATCATCCGAGCTCAAATCCTTTAGCCGATCCTGTTCTTTCTGTTCCAGCGGAATTCTCGGACTATTAGGATCATAGTCCGGTTTTACAGCCATGGAAAGAATTTCGCCGGTATTGACATCCATCACCAGCGCAATGACACGTTCTGCATTATTTTGATTCAATGCCTGTGTAGCAGCCCGTTCAGTATAGTGCTGAACTACCTCGTCGATTGTCAGTATGATATCAACACCGTCCGTTGGTGGATAATGAGTTTCCATGTAAAATGGAAGCTGTCTTCTGGCACCGTCCAGATGAAGTATTGATCGTCCGGAATTTCCTGAAAGTTCTTTATCATAACGTTGCTCAATTCCGGCAATACCTCTGCCGTCATCTGTTGTATGACCAAGAACATAAGTTGCAAAACTTCCATAGGGGTAATTACGTTCGTTATCTTCTACAAACCAGATACCTCTTATTCCCTGGTCTTTTATTTCTTCGACAACATCATCATTAACCCGTCTTGCAATACTAACCAAGGTGGTGTTTTCCTGTGTTAATCTTGCAAGCATTTCTTCCTTTTCGACGTCGAGGATTTGCGCCAACAACTCTGAGGCATTTTCCGGGTCGTTGATTAGCATTGGATTTGCCCATATTCTATTTTTCACGGTCGTCAAAGCCAGTTCTTTCCCGTTTCGATCATAAATAGCTCCTCTTTTTGAAGGCACAACAAAATCACTGGTATGCTGCTGATTAGCCATGGACTGGTAACGTTCTCCTTCAACTATCTGAAGCCATCCCAGTCTGAATATCAACGCAAACATTGCCAGTGATACCAAGATATGCAATGCAAAAATTCTTTTTCTACATCCGCTAATTGAAAATTTCAAGTTTACGCACCTCCATCAATAATTATATCATTTTTAGATGCGTAATACGCCAGCAAATCGATGAATAATCCTTTCTATTGGTTGTGGCAGACCATTATCATTTTGCTCAACCTCTGAATTTTTTCTGTCAATACGCTGCGAAACCTGCCTTACACGCTCCGGATCAACGCTTATATAGATAAGTTGATCTTTTTCCGGGTGCTTCATCGAAAGTCTGTTTTTCGCTTCTTCTTCTATCCACTCAAGCTTCGAAGATCTCTCAATTTCCACCATGAGCTGCTCCCTATGGTTTTGAAGTTGTTCTACGCGCTGCTCCAAAGAAGATACCGCATGCCGGGTGTTCGTTATGTCGGCATACCGACCTACCAAAAATATGTTTAATGCAAGCACTCCACACAAACAGACCATTAGAGCCACCAACTCCAATGCATATTTTTTCTTAACTGCACGTTTCGCTTTCTGCTGGTTTTTCCGTTTGGGTCTGCGAACTGGTTCATGATAAGGATGTTCTTGTGGAATTCTTTGTGCCGCATACATATTTTTCGCTCCTTTCTGGAGGATTATAGTCTTTCGGCGACTCTGAGTTTCGCACTCCTGGATCTGGGATTTCTTTCAACTTCCTCCGCAGCTGGTATAACCGGTTTTCTGGTTATGATCCTAATCAGTGACTGCTCTTCGCACTGACATTCAGGAAACTGTGGAGGGCATATACAATCCTGTTGAAGCTTTTTGTAAGCGTTTTTTATGAGTCGGTCTTCAAGAGAGTGAAAAGATATAACACACAGCCTTCCTCCCGGCTTAAGATGTTTTACTGCTATTTCAAGAACTTGTTCTATTTGTTGTAATTCTTGATTAACTTCCATTCTTATCGCCTGAAAAGTTCTCTTTGCAGGGTGCGGCCCCTCTCTTCTAGCCTTCGCCGGAATTGCATCCTTGATTATGCTCACGAGTTCAAAGCTTGTTTCTATAGGTTTTTGATTTCTTCTGGCCGCTATAAAAGAAGCAATTCTTTTTGCCCATTTCTCCTCACCATAGTCTCTTATTATTTGATTAAGTGATTCCTCTGAGTATTCATTAATAACTTCTTTCGCTGTAATAGTCTGTCTTTGATCCATTCTCATATCCAAGGGCGCATCTTGCATATAAGAAAAACCTCTGTCTCCTTCGTCCAGCTGAAAAGAGGAAACTCCTAGATCCAGCAATATACCATCAACTAATTCAATGGACAATTTTTCTAATATATTATGTATATTTACAAACTCATCGTGTACTACTTCATACCTGCAAGCCAAATTCATTCGGTCCAGTCTTTCTTTCGCATTCCGAATTGCCGTGATGTCACGATCTATACCTACGATAATTCCGTTATCACTAAGGCGTATTGCGATTTCAGAGGTATGCCCGCCACCACCCAAAGTACCATCAACATAAGTACCGGAAGATTTAATGTTTAAATACTCCAAACATTCTGACAGTAAAACGGATTCGTGGTGCATATCCAAGGTGATCCATCCTTTCCTGTTAATTACGTTCATTCTATCTAAATGCCCAACTCCTGCATTTTGCTGGCTATTTCGTCGTAGCTTAAGTTTTCATCACTATTGTACTCGCTCCAGATTGTCTGACTCCAAATCTCCACTCGGGTGCCAACACCAATTACCATTACTTCTTTTTCAAGTTCAGCATGTTCTCTCAAATTGGCTGGGATTCGAATTCTTCCCTGATTATCCAGTTCACATTCGGTAGCTCCCGAGAAAAAGAATCTCACAAATGCTCTGGCATTCTGGTTCGTTAGTGGTAATTGTTTAAGTTTGCTCTCCAGACTCTTCCATTCGTTCATCGGATATACAAAAAGCGATTGATCCAGGCCTTTAGTGGCAATAAAAGTCTCTCCAAGCTCCTCCCTGAAACGAGCCGGTATGCTTAGCCTGCCTTTTGTGTCAATCGTATGTGAGTATTCTCCGATAAACATTGGCTTAACCCACTTTCCTGGTGGTCGTGGATATATTCTCCACTTTATACCACTTTATACCACTTTTGTGAAATATTCAACCATTTTCAGGGCTGTTTCACAATAAAATATTAAATTTTTCCAGTCAAATGAACGCTTTAAGCCTCCAAGACTACAAATACCTGTTCTTTTAAAACGTTTGTTCGTTAATTTTCATAAAAAAACGCCTTTGAAGGAGTTGTTATCCTTTCAAAAGCGTTTTTTTGTTTCTTTAGCTCATCTGATTTTAATTTTTGTTGCTCTCTCTCAAGCGAAACAGTTTTATGGCTAGCAGCCCTCCGATTATCATTGCCACTGAGATTAGCTGAGCCGTGCGAAAAGGACCTATCATAAGACTGTCAGTTCTCAGGCCTTCAATAAAAAATCTTCCCACAGAGTAAAGTATCAGATAGAGCCAAAACACTTCTCCATCCACTTTCTTTTTTGGCGTATAATAGAGTAAAAAGAACATAACCAAAATGTTCCAAATTGATTCATACAAAAAAGTGGGATGCACCTGCACTTCATTAACAGTTATTGCCCAAGGCAAATCAGTTGGTCTTCCATAAGCCTCCTGGTTGAAATAATTTCCCCATCTTCCAATAGCTTGACCAAGAATAAAACTTGGCGCAGTTATATCCGCCATGTTCCAAAATGGCAACCCTTTTCGACGACAAACCAAATAACCAACTATAAACCCTAAAATGATACCGCCATGTATTGCCAGACCTCCTTCTCGAAATTGGAGCATTCTCATTGGTTCCGAAACATAGTAATTCCAGTTAAAAAGAATATAGTATAATCTGGCTCCTAAAACCCCAAAAGGAATTGCCCAGATCGCAATATCAAATATGGCCTCTTCGCCAAAGCCTTCATCTATTGCGCGTTTTTGTGCCAATAAAACTCCAAGAAGCATTCCCGTTGCAACAAGCAATCCGTACCAGGCAACTTCAATACCAAAAACAGTAAATGCAATGCGATTCAATGACTTTCCTCCATTCTTCCAAGTTTGATTCAATTATTTTAGCACACTTCCTCTCTATAAGACAAGAAAAGCCGCAACGATCAAAAGATCGAAGCGACTTATACATTTAGAATATAAAACTACTTTCGTTTTTTATGATGCGATAATTTCAACCAGTTGATCATTAACGACGCCGGCTCCGTTTCCTTCTTCCATGTCTACATGCATTTCAAGTGCATAATTCGGATTTACCCTCACCAGCACATTCTCAAAAATGACACTTCTCTCTCCGCCAGTCCGCACATTTACCGTGTCTTTATCTTGTAAATTCAGTTCTTCCGCTTCAGCCGGCGTCATGTGAATATGCCTTGCTGCCGCAATTACACCCTCTTCAAGCGTAACTTCGCCAACAGGTCCTTTAATCGTAACACCAGGAGAATCATCTAAGTCTCCTGAGTCTCTTACCGGAGGCTTTACCCCCAGTACAAAACTATCTGAGTATGATATTTCAATCTGCGTTTTACTACGTGTCGGCCCTAAAACTCTCACACCTTCAATAACACCCTTAGGTCCTACCAAATCAACCTTTTCTTCTGCCGCATATTGCCCCGGTTGTTTAAGATCTTTAATCTTGGTCAATTCGTAACCTTCACCAAATAATCTTTCTAAATCTTTCTGACTCAAATGTAAATGCCTATTAGACAGTGCAATTGGCACTTTTTTCAACATATAATTCCCTCCTGCCATAATATTTGATAAATGTTTCACATTTTATTATAGTTATCCATCAGGAAGAAATCAAGTTTATGCCTGTTATTCTTCAATAGTCGCAATATACGGAAGATTTCTGTATTTTTCAGCGTAATCGATCCCATAACCAACAATAAATCTATCCGGTATTTCGTAGCCAACGTAATCTATAGAAAGATCACATTTTCTCCTGGAGGGCTTATCCAGCAAAGTGCAGATTTTCAAAGAAGCAGCTTTTCTTCTTTTTAAAATGTCCGTTAAATACTGGAGTGTTAGTCCAGTATCAACAATATCCTCCACGATTAAAACGTGTTTACCCTCGATATCAACATCCAAATCTTTGAGAATTCTTACTACACCAGAGCTTTCAGTAGAAGCACCATAACTGGAAACTGCAATAAAGTCAATTTCCAAAGTTAAATTTATTCTTCGAATCAAATCACCCATAAAAATATTGGCACCTTTCAAAACTCCAACCACCAAAATTTGATCCAGGTTTTTATAATCATTTTCTATAAGCTTAGCCAGTTCTCTGACTTTTTCACTAATTTCCTCTTCTCTGTACAAAACTCCATCAATTTGTTTTTCCACCCTCACTAATTCCCCTTTCGACTGCAACCTATTCAGGACTCATTGTTTTTTTCAAAGACGACGTAATTTAATTCTGTTTCGGAAAATCGTGCCAAAGCATATAAAACATCCGATAATCTGTTTACATATTTCATTAAATGCTCACTTACCGGCTCTTCACGACTGAGTCTTAGTATTCTTCTTTCACCCCTGCGGCAAATAGTACGGGCAACATGCAGAGCTGCAGAACCTTTACTGCTGCCAGGAATAATAAAAGCATCCATTTTGTCAATTTTCTCGAGATAAGTATCAATAATTCTTTCAAGCACATCAATATGCGACTGTTCAATTTTTTCAGGAAACTTATCTCTATCCGTTGTTGCCAGCTCACCGGCAACATCAAAAAGTTCCCTTTGTATACGCTGTAGGATATCGGCAATGTCCTGATCTTCTACAAAATGCCTGGCAAACCCTATATAGCTGTTTAATTCATCAATAGTTCCATAACTCTCAACCCTCACTTCATCTTTCCGTACTCTTTTGCCATCAAAGAGGCTGGTTTCGCCTTTATCACCTGTTTTTGTGTATATTTGCACTGTCATCTCCTCCTTACTTATCACCCGTTTCATTTTTCAGCTTGTCATGTTATGATTAAAAATAATAGAATTCGAGGTGTATTAAATGAATTATCAACAAATCTCCACTGCGCTGGCGAAAAGTCGCGCCAAAGGCTATGATCATAATGCAATGTTCGCCGTCATGCTGCCACTAATTTATGTTGAAAACAAATTGCATATTCTTTTTGAAGTGCGTTCTTTCGACTTAGAGAGTCAACCAGGAGAAGTATGTTTTCCTGGTGGAAAAATGGAAAATCATGAACATCCATCTAATACAGCACTCAGGGAAACCATGGAAGAATTGAATCTAAGTCAGCATCACATAAAAATAATCGGTGAATTACCACCTTATACAACACCGTTTCAATTTGCAATTTTCCCCTATTGTGGTGTTTTGCAACATGTAGACTTTAATGACATTTGTTACTCAACCGAAGAAGTCGACTCGATTTTCACTGTACCAATATCTTTTTTAGCCAGCCAGGAGCCAGAAGAGTACACTTTAACCTTCGACATGAAAATGGATCCCCAATTTCCATATCACATGATCCCCAACGGTAAAAAGTATGGCTGGCGAACTGGCTCATATAGAGTGCTTTTTTATTATTATAAAGATTATGTTATTTGGGGCATGACCGCTAAAATGCTGCAGTTTTTTTTGAACAGCCTTAAACCTTATGTCGATTTAGACTCACTTTAGCCTTCTTCCAGAAGGTTTAAAACTGTCAGCCACCACAGGATTCCGATTTTGCCGAAGTACAATAGCCGCTTTTCCCAACGCCAAACACGGATAATCTGCGCTCAGTATTATCACTGCAACATTTTGGGCATTTTTCTCTTTCATCTATTTTTGATATTGGTTTAAGTTTTTCAAATTTGTGCTCACATTGTTTGCACTGATATTCATACAATGGCATAATCCTGCCTCCTTTACAGTAATTTATTTCTTCTTTGGAGCCGTAAAGGCTGAAAAGTCAGAGTAACTCATATCGTAGCCTTCAAAATTGATTTGATGCAAATCGATTTCTGATGGGTACACAATGCCTCTCATGGATTTTTTTATCCGTAATAATTTTTTTAATCCTTTCTGACCAATCATCTGATGCCAGCTAAGGCCTTTGACTCCAGAAAAATCACTGCCTCCAATTTCCCTGCCGGTAAAATCCGCTTTCGTTAAATCCATTCCCGAGGGATAAACAATACCTCTCAGATCACTTCCTGCCATTTGAATCTGTTCCCATTTCAGGCTTTTAACGCGACTGAAGTCGGAGAATCGCAAATCCAATCCGGTAAAGTCCGCATTTTCTATATCAAAATCTTCCGGATACACAATACCTGCCATATATCTGGCATTTTTAATGTGTTCCCATTTTAAACCTTTAACTCTGCTAAAATCGTTGCCGCTAAAGTTTCTTCCCTCCGAATTAATTGTTTCCGGATCAAAGGTTTCAGGAAAAATAATTCCACTTGCATCTTCAGCCCATTCAATATCTTCCCAGGAAAGCTGTTTCACACGACTAAAGTCACTTCTACTAATATCTTTGCCTTCAAAACTGGCTTCTTTGACATTAAAGGCTTCCGGGTATACAATTCCACTGTGCTCAGCTGCATTCTTTATTTGATCCCATTCCAGGCACCTTACTCTACTAAAGTCGCAGTCTGTCAGATCCCTTGGTTTTCCCATAATATCTTCATTGAAATCCGCATTTTCGATGTCAAATTCCTCCGGAAAAATTATTCGGAATAAAAACTCTGTTTTTGATATTTGGTCCCATTTCAACTCACTTACCCTGCTAAAGTCACTTCCACTGATATTCTTTTCATTAAAATCTGCTTTTTCAATATCAAAATTCGGCGGATATACCAAATCCGTTAGTCCCCAGACAGACTGCAAATGAATCCATTTAAGTTCCTCAACATATTTAAAATCACTCCCAGCTATAAATCTTCCGTTCCAGTCAAGGTTTTCTGTTTTAAAACTCTCCGGATAAGTTATTCCCCATATTTCTGAAGCATCTTTGATTATGCTCCAGTCCAGATAATTAACACGTCCAAAGTCACTTTTAGAGATATCCTTTCTGGAAAAGTCCGCATTTTCAATGTCGAAACTCCCAGGATATTTAATCCCTCCTATGTTTTCAGCGCTGGCAATATGCTTCCATCTCAGGGATTCAACCCGGCTAAAGTCACTGCCATGAAGATAGCTTTCATAGTCACTGCGGCCAAGATTCTTTCCGGCAAACGCTACCTCATCCGGATCAAAACTCTCAGGGTATATGACACCATGAATTTTAGATGCTTTCAATAAGTTGTTCCAGTTTATGCCCGTGGTCATTTTTCATCTTCCTTAGCTTGCTGCGGAAAACAATATCCTTCACCAGTAAAATCGTCGCATAAACGATATTCTCCACCTTCAATATGAATAACTGCACCCTGTACTAAACTATATGCGATTTTCTTTCTTGCGTCATTATAAATCCGTTGGAAAGTAGATCGGGCAACCCCCATAACCTCCGCACTCGTTTCCTGACCAAGGTTTTCATAGTCCATCAGGCGTACACTCTCCAGTTCTTCTATGCTCATTTCTACACTATTCAACATATCTGCATCCTGATTTAAAGGTCCAAACTCTCTTACCGATGGAACAAAACATACTGTTCGTTTTTTCTTGGGCCTGGCCATTTTTTTTCCTCCTTTTATCGATTCTATTAATCAGTATATCCAATTATTTTGATTCGAGTCAAATAAATACCAAAAATACTTTGTATTTCAATAAATTATTTGCTATAGTTCTCTTTGAAGAAATGATAGGAGGCGATCTGTATGGAAGAAATTCAGTTTATAAATCCCACTGATTACTACGATCCTGAAGAATTGATTGAACTCACACAAGATTTAATCAAAATACCCAGTCATAAAGATATCCCACACCAGGAAAAAGAAGTTGCTGAATATATCAATCATTATTTTAACCAGCATCATATTGATTCAGTATTACATCCGGTCATCGATGAAAGAAGTAATGTAATTGCGAGAGTAATGGGAAATGGAACTGGAAGATCTTTAATGTATAATGGTCATACCGACACCGTTCTTCCTTATAATATGACAATTGATCCTTTCGCAGCAGAGATTAAAGATGGATGCATTTGGGGACGGGGAGCCGTTGACATGAAAGGTAGTTTGGCAGCTTTTATGATGGCCATGATTATTATCAAAAGAAGTGAATTTGTTCCTGGTGGCGACATTATTTTTACAGGCGTCATTGGCGAAGAAGGCAAAAGTGAGGGTACTGAATATATAATTAAATCAGACATACGCGCCGATGCAGCTATTGTAGGTGAACCCTCTGATTATGAGTACGCAGTGGGACACCGTGGTCTGGAATGGTTTGATGTGATTTTTAGAGGCAAAGCATCTCATAGCGGGCGACCGGACAAAGGTGTCAATGCTATCGAAATGGCTATGACATTTATACAACGCGTAAAGCAGGACTTGTATCCAATACTCAAAGAAAAATATGATGAATACGCCGGAGAATCTGTAATGAACTACGGGACCATTATCGGAGGAACCGAACAGAGCACCGTTGCTGACCAGTGCATGATTCGACTGGATCGCAGATATATTCCCGGTGAAACAAGAGAGTCGGTATTGCAAGAGTATCAAGACATAATTGATCAGTTAAAAGAAGAGGAGCCTTCTTTTAATGCAGAGATCCGTGTCACTCCGGAAAGCTTGCTTGAATTGTACCATCCTCCTCTGATCACATCAGTCAATGAACCCATAGTAACTGCCGTTAGGGAGTCCATCAAGGACGTAATCCTTGATGAACCGACCATAACCCGGGGGATTGGCTGGTCTGATGCCGGGCTGTTAAAAACCTATGCTGATATCCCCACAGTAGTCTTTGGACCCGGCGATCTTTCCCTGGCCCATACCGAAGAAGAACATATTAAAATTGAAGACCTTATCAAATCTGTCGAAATATACACCCGTTTAATCCAACGTTTTACGACTATGCCCATGGATGAAGATTTATAAATAAACAGAAGTTCATAACAAAAAAACCGGTTAAACCGGTTTTTTGTTATGCGTCTTTTCTCCTCTGGCTTCTCTCTCTTTGAACCTTTTGCAATATTTTCTTTCGCAAACGTATGGTTTGCGGCGTAATTTCCACCAGCTCATCATCGGTGATAAATTCCAGGGCCTGTTCCAGAGACATTTCTACAGGAGGCGTTAGTTTCAGAGCATCATCAGCTCCTGCAGACCTTATGTTTGTCATTTGCTTCTTTTTACAAACATTAACAGTAATATCCTCGAGGCGGGCACTTTCCCCTACTATCATACCTTCGTACACATCCATCCCGGGCTCAATAAAAATTTGCCCTCTTTCCTGTGCATTGAATATTCCATAGGCTACAGCTTGTCCATTTTCGTGAGCAACCAGGGAACCTCTGTTTCTTCCTCTTATTTCTCCTTTGTGCTTGTCATAACCGTCAAACAAATGGTGAAAAGTTCCATATCCTTTTGTATCCGTCAGAAATTCGGACCGATATCCAATCAGTCCCCTTGCCGGTATTCTGAATTCCAGCTTCGTCGTTCCTGTCCCCGAAGGAACCATATTGATCATTTCTGCTTTTCTCTGACCAAGCTTTTCTATGACACTACTCATGTGAGTCTCCGGAACATCTACATAGAGGATTTCCATTGGTTCGAATAACCCGTTCTCTGTATGTTTCATGATAACTTCCGGTCTTGATACTGCAAATTCATATCCTTCACGTCTCATTGTTTCAATCAGAATAGAAATATGCAGCTCTCCACGGCCCAGTATTTTAAAGCACTCCGTAGTAACAATTTCCATTTTCATTGCTACATTTGACAGCATTTCCCTCTCAAGTCTGTCCTTCAAATGACGGCTGGTTACGTACTTTCCTTCCTTACCTGCAAAAGGGCTGTCATTAACCATGAAATTCATGGAAATTGTTGGTTCATCAATCGCAATAAATGGCAAGGGCTCAACTTTGTCTGTGGAGCAAATTGTATCTCCAATACTTATATCCTCAATGCCGGATACAGATACTATTTCTCCAACCGTTGCTTCGTCCGTTTCCACACGTTTTAATCCCTGAAAGGTATAGAGGTTGCTGATTTTAACATTCAGTTCTTTTTTATCTGTAGTAGCAAGAATTGCTTGCTGGCCTTTCGTCAATTTTCCACGCACAATTCTTCCGATACCTATTTTGCCTGTGTATCGATCATAGTCAATGTTTGATATCAGTAACTGCAGCCCGTCGTCTTCTTCGCCTTCCGGGCAAGGTATTTCCTGAACAATTGATTCAAAAAGAGGTTGCATATCCTTTCCTTCTGTTGCCATTGTTTCTGAAGCAACACCAGCTTTTGCCGATGCATATACCACCGGAAATTCCAACTGGTCTTCATCCGCCCCTAACTCAATAAATAAATCAAGCACTTCATCAACTACTTCTTCCACCCTGGCTTCTGGTCGGTCAATTTTATTAATTACAACAATGGGTTTTAGCTTCTGTGCTAATGCTTTTTTCAGAACGAATCGAGTTTGAGGCATTGGTCCTTCCGCCGCATCCACCAGTAAAAGAACTCCATCCACCATTTTCATAATTCTTTCCACTTCACCACCAAAGTCCGCATGACCCGGTGTATCAACAATGTTTATTCGAATATCTTTATATTGTATGGCTGTATTTTTTGACAGGATCGTTATACCCCGTTCCCGTTCAATGTCATTAGAATCCATTACCCGTTCGTCTACGTTTTCATGTTTTCTAAAGGTGCCACTCTGCCGGAGCAACTGATCAACCAACGTTGTTTTGCCGTGATCTACGTGAGCAATAATAGCAACATTTCTCAGATCTTTTCTAAGCATAAATTGTTTCCTTCTTTCTTTAATTCCAAATTTCGGATAAACCGATATATGCGACATTTCATTATATCATAAAAAGCCTGCCATAGGCAGACTTTTTATTTAGTATTACGATTATATTAATTTAACAGATTTAAGTTAATTATATATCGGCTCCTGCTTCGATCAGCGCCTTCCTGACCTGTTCTTTTTGCTGTTCCGACAAAGGCTGCATTGGTTTTCTGGATCTTCCTCCCTGGTATCCCACCAGATCCATAGCATACTTGAGCGCTGGAACTCCTATACCGGAAGTAACCAACGTATTAATTCGAATCAGTTTTAATTGCTGTTCTCTGGCTTTAATAAATTCGCCGCTATTTACCAGTTCCTGAATCCGGCAGCATTCATCTGCCATGACATTTCCCAAAGCAAGGGTTGCACCTTTCGCACCAACTGTGAGAGCCGGCAAAAGATAGCTGGCACTTCCGGCAAAAACAGAAAATTCATCAGATGTATCCCAAATGATTTGAGAAAGTTGAACAATGTTTCCAGCAGTATCCTTAATCCCAACAATATTTGGATGCTCAGAGAGTCTTGCTACAAGAGATGCAGACATATTAATTCCAGTATTACCCGGCATATTGTAGAGCATGATTGGTATCGAGGAAAATTCGGCTACGTCTACAAAATACTGATATAGCACTTCTTCTTTCATACTACCCTTATAATAATGTGGTGGTAAAACTAATAATGCTGACGGCTCAAAGGGTTGAATTTTTTCAATAAAACGCATTGATTGATACAAGGACTCATGACTGGCTCCAACAATTACTTTTTGGTGATCAGCTTTTTCTTTCAGAACGTAAGTGCATACATCCAGCTTCTCTCTTTCTGTCAAATACGCAAATTCGCCGTTGGAGCCCAATACTACCAGGCCTTCCAATGCAGTTTTTCCAAGCTTCACAAGATTTGACTGCAGTTTTTGATAGTCGATTGATTCAGTTTCATCAAAGGGTGTAACAATCGGTGTGAAAATTCCTTTAAACATGCTGTTCCTCCTCCGTTTGATGTGTTTTTCCCAACGCCTGGAAAGACAGGACATTTTCAACATCACATTTCCCTTAACCAAAATACGATACTCAGTACTCTGAAATACAGATAATGTGCCAATTTTTTCGAGCCTGTCCACTTTGGTTGCATTATCTTCCACTTCTTTTTTAGGCCTTTTGGGAACTCCCGATATTATCATACCATCTTTTACTGCTTTTATAAACTGTTTAATCAGAAGGTTTTTATAATTAGAAGGAGTCATACTCTTTTTCCTGTGATTACAGTATTTGCAGCATAAAACAAGATTGAAATAATCATCTGGACCTCCTTTGCTTTTAGGCACATAGTGATCCAGTGTAACTTGATGATATTTCAGCGCTTTACCACAATAACGGCATAAACCATTGTCTCTAAGATAAATATACCTTTTTTCCTTTTTTCCGGTACTCATCGGTCAAATCCTTTCTCCTCCTTTAATTCCCAAGACCCTAAGGATCTTTTTACCAGCTCAGAAAAACCCTTCCCTTTTTCGATAAATTGGGAAGGGTTTTTTTGTTATTCATAGTGGCTGATTTTCTTCTGTATCTGTTCAATATCAATAGCTTTTGCTCCCCGGTCGATGGCAATCATTCCCGTTCTCACTACTTCTTTAATGCCAAAGTCCCTAAGCATTTCAATCAATGCCGCCACTTTCTTCAGGTCACCTGTAGCTTCTACCGTGACAGAGGTTTTTGTTATATCAACGATTTTTTGACGGAATATATTAACGATTTCAACAATTTCGTTTCTGGTCGCCGGCGTAGCATGTACTTTAATTAAGATGAGCTCCCTTGCCACAGAGTCATCACCGATATTTGAAACTTTTATGACATCAATTAATTTATTTAACTGCTTCGACAACTGTTCTACCACATATTCATCACCAGTTACCGCTATGGTGATACGTGATATATTAGGGTGTTCCGTGGTTCCCACAGCAAGACTGTCAATATTGAATCCCCTTCTGCTAAAGAGTCCTGCCACCTTCGATAGTACCCCCGGTCTATTCTCTACAAGGATCGCCAACACATGCTTCATCTTAAGCAACCTCCTTCAAGCGGTATTACGTTCGCTGAGTTGCAAATTTGAAATTCCATCAGCATTGAGCAGTCGGACTCCAGCAACTCTTTAATACTTTCATGGATTTCTTCTGCTTTCACAATTTTCTTTGTTTTAAAGCCATACGCCTCTGCCAGTTTACAAAAATCTGGGTTTCCACTCATAGCCACCTGATTATACCTTTCATCACAGTAATGTTGCTGTAGTTCCCGAACCATCCCTAAACAACTATTATTTAGAACGATTATTTTTAGTGTTAAACCTTCCTGTACCGAAGTTGCCATTTCCGTCAAGTTCATCTGGAAACTTCCATCTCCTGTCACCAAAACCACTTCCTGGTTTGGTTTTCCTATTTTAGCTCCAACTGCAGCTGGCAGTCCATATCCCATCGTTCCAAGGCCGCCAGAGGTCAGAAAAGTTCTTGGCTGTTCAAACCCGTAGTACCTTCCAACCCATAGCTGGTGCTGCCCTACATCTGTAGCTATAATCGTATCATTGGACGTTTGCTCTGAAAGGCTTTTAATGATTTCCATCGGATCAAGACTCTTGAGATTATCTCCAACCCCTTTAACCGTCTGCTTCCATAAAGAAATACTTTCCCGCCATATTGGGTTACTTTTTCTAAAATCCTTTTCAAGAATGTCTTTCAGTGTCTGTCTCATATCACCGACAATCGGAATATCTATCATTATGTTTTTACCTATTTCTGCAGGGTCAACGTCAATATGAATCACTTTTGCTCTTTTAGCAAATTCTTCTGTTTTTCCAGTCGAACGATCCGCCATCCGAGCTCCCATTACTATCAGTAAATCTGCTTCTTCAATTGCTTTCTTTGCAGGATATACACCGTGATCTCCTCCCAGCATTCCAAGTGAGAGAGGGTGGCTTGACGGGAAGGAACTAATCCCCATCATAGTTGTTGCAACAGGAGCATCTATTCGTTCTGAAAGTTCTACAATTTCTTTAGAAGCTCCTCCCATTACACCACCACCGCCAACTATAATCATAGGTTTTTCACTGATTAACATTGCTTCAACAGATTTTTTTATTTGTCGTGGGTGCCCTTTATAAGTTGGTTTATAACCGAGCAAATTGGCCTTTTCAGGATAATTGAAATTGACCATTGCCATCTGTACATCTTTAGGTATATCAACCAGAACCGGACCCGGTCTTCCGGTAGAAGCAATATGAAATGCTTCTTTCAAAACTCTTGGCAATTCTTCCACATTCTTTACTAAGTAATTATTTTTTGTAAAAGGCTCAGTAGCTCCAGTTATATCAACTTCTTGAAATACATCATGACCTATCACATTGGTTGCCACCTGACCTGTAATAGCTACCATTGGTATAGAATCCATATAAGCAGTAGCTATTCCAGTAATAAGATTTGTAGCACCAGGACCTGAAGTTGATATACAGACGCCCACTTTACCTGTAACCCGGCTATATCCACTCGCTGCATGCGCAGCACCCTGCTCATGTCTTACTAGTACGTGCTTAACTTTTGATTTGATTAATGCGTCATAAACTGGTAGGATAGCTCCTCCTGGGTAACCAAAAATGTATTCTACTCCTTCTTTTTCCAGCGCATTTGTCACTACCTGCGCACCAGTCATTTTCATCTCATAACCTCCCAGCATATCTGTTTAAATTGTATACAAAAAACCCTTTCATCCTATATTCAGGACGAAAGGGTCAATTCGTGGTACCACCTGTATTTATTCATACTTCACAGCATGAATCTCAGTGAGTTTTCAACTCTGGTTTGTTATCGGAAACCTTCCGGCAGTCCTACTGACTTTTCAGATCTGCACCTCCGGAGTGAGGTATTATTGAACCATCTGTCGGTTCACACCATCCACCGACTCTCTGAAAGAACATGTTCAACTTTTAATCTCCATCATTGGTTAATATTGAATTGTGCCAAAATTTAAAATTAATTACCGTCTACAATAACAGGTTTTATATTCAATGTCAACATCAATTTAAATAAAAGTTTTACGTTATAAAATTAACGCTTTTCAGGTATATCAAAAAAACAACCATCAGTTTTAAATGGTTGTCCAGTATGCTTTCTGTATGATGAGTGAGCGAGTTAAACCTGTAAGCCGAGTTCTGTATTCGATAGTCATCTATCTAGGCCAGCTGTTGCCAGCAGGCTCAAGCAACCTACCACGGGATACGACGGGCAGCCGCTGCTTTATCCCTACTTGGTCTTGCTCCGGATGGGGTTTACATAGCCAGCCAGTCGCCAGGCTGCTGGTGAGCTCTTACCTCACCTTTCCACCCTTACCCAGCACCTAACATAAAAATGCCTGCAGACATCTGAAAGTAGTTTTTTTATATTAGGTGCTGGGCGGTATTTCTCTGTTGCACTGTCCTTGGAGTCGCCTCCACTGGGGATTACCCAGCATCCTGCCCTCTGGAGCTCGGACTTTCCTCGTCATCCAAGAGGATGCCGCAACTATCTGATTTACTCACTCACTCTTTTTATCAGTTATATCGTATCACTGTTCGCAACCTCTGTCAAAAACCAGTGTTTAACTAAAGCCTATTTTGTAAAAATTAACTTTTGCTGTTCGGTTGCTCCAATAACATCAACGTTTAACCCGCTATTTTCAAGCTGTCCTTTAAGTTGATTAACAATCAAAGGAACAAAGGTTATTTCTGATTCAAAATGGCCGATGTCAAATAAGTGGAGTCCCTGTTCGCTGGCCAATTGTGCGTCATGATATTTAATATCACCAGTTACAAGGCAGTCGCAGCCTTTCATTACTGCAGCATTAATTGCACTGGCACCACTACCCGTTAGCACTCCAACTTTCACAATATATTCAGCACTTCCAGGTGTCCAGCGAACATGCTGAATAGAAAATGCTTCTTTCAATATCTGTATGAAAATTTCCGGCGTCTGACCCTCCGGTAAGTCGCCAATTCTACCAATGCCATTTCTATGACCATTATTTTTAAGCGGATAAATATCGTAAGCAACTTCTTCATATGGGTGAGCCTCAATCATACTCTTTAGTACCTGGCTTCTTTTTGACGAATGCATTACGGTTTCAAGTCTCACTTCTTCTACTGTTTCCAGCCTGTTTTCTGAGCCAATAAATGGAGTGGCACCCGCCAGCGGTTTAAAAGTCCCTGTTCCTTTCAAATAATATCCACAGTGGCTATATTCACCTATATGACCGGCTCCTGCATCCATAATGGCATTCGAAACCTTTGTGGCGTATTCAGCAGGTATGAAAACAACTAGTTTTTCAAGTGAGTCTTCACCAGTTTCTTGCAACAGGGTAATATTCTTTAATTTTAATAGATCTGAGGCCCAGTCATTCAACCCCCCCAACGCTATATCAACATTAGTGTGGGCAACATAAAGGCTTATGTTTTTTCGGAGCAGTTGGGCAATTATAAAGCCTTTTGTTTGATCAGTTCTGATCTTTCTAACCGGGTCAAAAATAAATGGGTGATGCGTTATAATTAACTGTGCATTTTTTTGGACGGCTTCCTCTAAAGTCTCCATCGTTAAGTCAAGGGTGACAAACACTGTTTTAACTTCGTCATCCATAGAACCAATTTGCAGTCCAATCTGGTCCCAGTCCATTGCCAGGGTTTCTGATGCTTTTTTTTCGAAAATTTGGATAATATCTTTTACTTTCGGAGCCATTCTATCACCTCTTCAAGTTCTCTAATTTGTTTATCAGTTCGCTCCAGATGCTTTTTGTCCACGTGTTTACTCTTCATTAAACCTGATTTTTTCTCAGAGAATCTGTTTAAAAGTTCGTTAACATATTCACAAAAAATTTCAGGCGATTGTTTTTTCCATTGAATTCCAATCATCGCTTCCAAAGACCCTATGCCGGTTGCCGGCAAATTCTCATATTTCACTTTTATGATGTGATAAAAATGATTCTTTTCCTTTACCAACCGATCCACATAAACACGGTATCCATTTTTCAAAAGATATTTCCTAACCTCTGAAACAGCCTGCATTGGTTGCAAAATGAGATAGTCCACGCTGTTAATAACCTTGGTTGAATTATCCAGCAAAGAATTAATTAACAATCCACCCATGCCAGCCATTATAATAACAGATGCCTCGTTTGGTCTCAGTACTTCCAGTCCGTTTCCAAGCCTGAAATCCATTACGCTTTCAACACAGTGAAGATGTGCTGTTTTCCTTGCTTTTTCAAGAGGTCCTTTATTTATATCAGATACAATGGCATATTCTGTTTTACCTGTTTGTAATAAATAAACCGGCAGCAAACCATGATCCGTACCAATATCTGCTATAGACTTCACAGGACTTATCATTGCTGCTATTGCATCTAACCTGACAGGCAACTTAACCATGAGCAGACACTTCCTTTTGCAAGAAAACCGCCATTGGCGGTTTTCTTTATTCTAGATAATCTTTAAGCTTTTTACTTCTGCTGGGATGCCTTAACTTTCTCAAGGCTTTAGCCTCAATTTGTCTGATACGCTCTCTGGTCACCTGAAATTTCTTGCCTACTTCCTCTAAAGTCCTGGCTCTTCCATCATCTAAACCAAATCTTAGGCGTAGAACTTTTTGCTCTCTAACCGTCAAGGTATGCAATACATCTACCAGTTGCTCTTTTAGCAACGAGAAAGCTGCTGAATCAGCAGGTGCTAAAACATCTTCATCCGGAATAAAGTCTCCTAAATGACTATCCTCTTCTTCTCCAATGGGCGTTTCCAGAGAAACCGGTTCTTGTGCAATTTTTAATATTTCACGCACTTTTTCAACAGGAATATCCATTTCTGCTGCAATTTCTTCCGGCTTTGGTTCTCTGCCTAAATCCTGAAGGAGTTGTCGGGAAACACGAATAAGTTTGTTGATTGTTTCTACCATATGAACCGGTATTCTAATGGTCCTTGCCTGATCTGCTATGGCTCGGGTAATTGCCTGTCTTATCCACCATGTAGCATAAGTGCTGAATTTATAGCCTTTACGGTAGTCAAATTTTTCAACAGCTTTTATTAAACCCAGATTACCTTCCTGAATAAGGTCAAGAAATAACATTCCGCGTCCAACATATCTCTTTGCGATACTGACAACCAACCTGAGATTGGCTTCCACAAGCTGTTTTTTAGCGTACTCATCTCCGGCTTCCATCGCCTTAGCAAGTCTGATCTCTTCATCACTGGTAAGCAGCGGTACTTTACCTATTTCTTTTAAATACATTCTGACCGGGTCGTCAATATTAACACCTTTCAGGAATGATAAGTCTTCCTGAACAGGTTCATCAGCCTTTAATTCAGGATCGATTTCATCTTCCAGCGAATCATCTATTTCAATTTCATCTTTGTCGCTGATAATGTCAATTCCCATAGTTCCAAATTGCTCATACAGTTCGTCTATTTGATCCTTGTCCAGTTCAAACTTTTCAAGTGTGTCCATGATTTCACTATAGGTTAAGGATCCTTCTTTTTGTCCTTTTTCCAATAATTTTTTGAGTGATTCTTTTGTTAGATCTATCACATTATTGTTTTCCATTTTCACCGCCTCCTTTCTGAAGAGAAATTTTTTGCAGTTCTATATTGATTCTTCTAACCTCAACACCTATTTTCAACATTTCATCTTCCTTTTCATCTTTTCCCAGGCCTTCTTGAGCACAAATCTGACTTTGTCTATCCATCCAATAGTCAAGTTCTTCTTTAAGCTTTTTTCTTTTGTAATTCAGACGGTATCTATCTATTACACGTTCTTTAGATAAATGACCAATTTCCACTTGTATTACTTTCTGGAAATCTTCTTTAAATCCTTCAAATAAATCAAAATCATGAGGGTTTTTTTTAAGCTGTTGTCGGTGTTCAAAAATAGTCTCAAATATGATGCTATGTGGTGAATAAAAAAAAGATTTTGGATCAATAAATTCTTTAATTGTATCCAATTCATCTAAGTTCTCCAGCATCCATTTAAGCAACTGCTTTTCCGCCAAGAGATAACTTTGATCCTCTTTCATGGGTTGCATAGGATTTATATTCATTACACCTTTTTGCTTTTTGTTCCTTGAATCATGCCGATATTTCTTTCCTGACTTTCGATCAGAGCTCTGTATTTCCGACAGAAGGGCAGACTTTGATATGCCCATTTCTTCCGCCAGTCTAGCAGCGTAAGCTTCTTTTTCTACAGCACTTTTAAGTTTTTTTAATATATTTGCAACTTCGCGGGCAAAATGTATTTTTCCTTCTACAGTTGCCAGCGAATGTTTTTTTCTGACCAAAGCCACCTGATAATCGATAGAAGTTGGAGACTGTGATATAAGCTTTTCGAATGAATCGCTTCCATAGTCTTTAATATACTGATCCGGATCCATTCCTTCAGGTAATGTTAAGATGCGCACTGCCAAGTCTGCTTGAGCAAAGAGATCGATGCTTCTTAAAACAGCGTTACTTCCAGCGGAATCAGCATCAAAACACAGCACAGCTGCGTTAGTATATCGAGAGAGCAGCTTTATGTGATCCATTGTTAATGAAGTACCCAAGGTTGCAACAGTATTTTTAAATCCATTTTCATGCAGCGATATTACGTCTGTGTATCCTTCTACAACCAAAATACTTCCCATTTTCCGGGAGTAGGTCCTGGCAATGTTAAGTCCATACATAAGTTTCCTTTTATTAAAAATTGCTGTTTCCGGTGAATTTAAGTATTTAGGTTTATCTTCCGGGTCTACCACCCTACCTCCAAATCCAACTATATCTCCACGAACATTAAATATTGGAAACATTAATCGTTTTCTAAAACGATCATATAAGTCAGTGCCTTTTTTATTTGTAGTTGCCAAGCCTCCCTGCTTTATCATGTTCCGGGAATAGCCCCTGTCCAGTAAATACTTCAATAAAGAATCCCATTGGTCCGGCGCATACCCTAATCCAAACTGTTTAATTGTTTGCTTTTTCCAGCTTCTATTCTTTAAATATATAAAACCTGGATTTGTTTGAGACGTAAGCTGATGATAAAAAAAAGTGGCAGCTTCTCGATGCATTTCTGCTAATTTACGATTAGTTTCCATCCTGAGTTTCTCTTCAGATGTAATATTAGTTTCCGGTATTTGAATACCTGCACGTCGTGCTAAATAATGAATAGCATCAACAAAGTCCAGGTTTTCTTTTTCCATGATAAACTGTACCACGCCACCGCCCTGTCCGCACCCAAAGCACTTGTAAAGCTGCTTTTCGCGACTCACCATGAATGAAGGTGTTTTCTCATTATGAAAAGGACATAGTGCTCGATAGTTAGAACCTGCTGATTTCAATGGCAAGTATTCATTGATAACATCTACTATATCGTTATGTTGAATTATTTCATCTACAAGCTCTTCAGGAATTCTACCTTTCATAATTCACCAACGTTCTTATTATGAAAACATGCGTTCTCATTATGAAAACATGTAAAATCTTTAGTAGTATTAATTCGACATCATTACGCTAATTCCTTTTTTAATCGTCAAATTTATTTAAGGCCCGGTTGAGGGATAACCAACTCTTTAAAAATATTAATGGCAAATTGATCGGTGCAGCCGGCTATCTTATCGGCTGCCTGTTGTGCTGAAAAGTAACTGCGATAGTGTTCAAATAGGTGTTCAACAATCAGAGATGCTTTTTCTTTCTCTTTCATGCAAACAACACCATTATATACTTCACGAAACATAAAGGTTCTGAGATCCATCATCGTTTCTGCCATTTTTTCACTCTGGTATATTTGAAGTGGCTCTCCATTTTCCAACCTATTGGAAGTTTCCATAATCATATCTTGTACAAATGCGTTCACTCTCTGGCTATGACTAATTCCAAGGATTTTATTGAAGCGGTCAGGTATATCATTTTCAGACAGAATTCCAACTGCCAGGCTATCTTGTATATCATGACAAAGGTAAGTAATCCGGTCAGCAATTTTAACCAATTTACCTTCCATGGTTACTGGTATTCCTTTACCCGTATGATTTAAGATCCCATCTCTGACTTCATATGTCAGGTTCAACCCTTTTCCATTACTTTCCAGATGATCAACCACCCGAAGACTCTGCTCATTATGAGCAAAATGACCTGTCAAATCGTTTAATACTTCTTCTCCACTGTGCCCAAAACATGTATGACCTAAATCGTGTCCCAGTGCAATGGCTTCTATCAGGTCTTCATTAAGTCTGAGTGCCCTGGCAATCGTTCTTGCTATTTGGCTTAATTCCAGTGTGTGGGTAAGCCTGGTACGGAAATTTTCATAATGACTAATAAAGACCTGTGTTTTTCCTTTTAACTTTCTAAATGACTCACAGTGAATAATACGATCCCTGTCCCTTTGATAAGAAGTGCGAATTGCACATTCACTTTCATTTTTATCTCTTCCTCTTGATTCAACACTCAGCTGAGCATAAATAGAAAGTCTTTTTCTT
Source organism: Tindallia sp. MSAO_Bac2 (assembly GCA_003838145.1). Classification (GTDB taxonomy): domain Bacteria; phylum Bacillota; class Clostridia; order Peptostreptococcales; family Tindalliaceae; genus Tindallia. Next base: position 9,050 of record QYZZ01000127.1, on the reverse strand, counting down.
TCATGTTCTTCTGATATTTCTCTGATCAGTCCGACTTCTTTCAACCAGTCTCACCCCTCACGCCATCGAAGCAAATATCTTTCCTGACAAATACAATATTATATCAAATTCATTATTTAATAACAATAGCAATTGATCCACATACTAGTAACCTTATGATGTTTTTCTATTTTAGTCTATTCCTTTGGGCTGTCAGACTTTTCATCTAAATCTTCCTGAGGCTCGTTCTTGCGTTTTTGATGGTATTCGATGGTTCCCTTCATAACTTTTTCCAGATCCGGCAGTAGTCTTCTCATTTCCATCGGAACCGGGAATAGAACCGTTGTGCTTTCAGAATTAGACATATCCGAGATAGTACGCAAGGTTCTCAGCGTCAACGATCCTTCCTGTTGACCAAGGATTTCGGCTGCTTCGCTTATCTTGACTGCCGCCTGCTTCTCACCTTCTGCCTGAATTACCACAGCACGTCTGTTCCGCTCTGCTTCCGCCTGGCGGGCAATGGCTCGTTGCATTGCTTCCGGAATAATGACGTCTCTCAATTCAACAGCCGTGACTTTAATACCCCACGGATCCGTCGCCTGGTCAACTACAGCCTGTATCTGTTTATTAAGCTTTTCGCGTTGTGATAATAATTCATCAAGATCAGCCTGTCCCACCACACTTCTCATAGTTGTCTGAGAAAACTGACTGGTGGCTTCATGATATTTTTCGACATTAACTACAGCCTTATCCGGCGCAGTAACTCGATAATACAATACTGCGTTCACTTTGCAAGTTACATTGTCTCTGGTTATAACCTCCTGAGGCGGTACATTATCCACAATAATCCTAAGGGAAACTTTTTCAATGCGATCAATAATCGGGATAATTAGAATTAAACCCGGTCCCTTAACGCCAACCAGCCTTCCAAGACGAAACAAAACACCGCGCTCATATTCAGGAATGATTTTAATAGCCATTTTAAGAAGCAAAAGTACAACCACAATTAAACCGGCTAACGGAACCATATTTTCAATAAGCATAAATAATTCTGTCATTTTTTTCATCCTTTCTGCCCTTTAGTAAATTTTCTTAAACTTTCCGGATAACTTACTTTTCTTCTTCGGCTTTAACAATGCACGTCATGTTCTCTCTGTCAACAATTTTAACCTTCTCCCCTTGATCAATTCTCTCATTACTAACTGACCTGGCTTTCCAAAGTTCTCCACGAACCATGATAAGCCCCTCCGGATCAATAGTCTCTACAACAGTTGCCATATCAGTTACAAACTCATTATTACCATGTACAACCGGCGATTTTCGCAAACGATATATCCCGGCCAACATAATCACGAGAACAACCGAACCAATAATACCTATACCAAAAGCCATGAATCGAAATTGAGACAACCACCTTTCTGAGACAAGCGGTTCTACTGGCAAATAAATGATGCCAAGCACCATGCTGATAACGCCACCTACACCCAGTACTCCATAGGTCGGAGTAAGCGCTTCGGCCACCAGAAGGCCAACCCCCAGTATCATGAGCAGTGCTGCAAAAAAATTCACCTCAAATAAGCCTAAACCATATAAAGCAAGGATTAGCGATATAGCTCCCAATACTTCCGGTACAAAAGTTCCGGGTGAGCTAAACCCAATGATTAGCCCATAAACACCTACCAGGAGGAGAACAAACGTAATCTGCGGGTTACTAACAAGGTGTGTTATCCGTTCCTGTGTTGTTTTTTCCAAAGGATAAATCGCTGCATTCTTTGTATTCAGAGTTGTTCGTCCAGATTCCAAATCAATACTTTCACCATGAAAGCCGGCCAATAAATCCGTAAGGTTGTTTTCAATTCTATCAATAATCCCACTCTCAAGAGCTTCGCGGCCGCTCAGTGTTAAGTTTTCTGTTACAAATTTTTCAGCTACATCACCGGGCCGATTGCGGGCTTCTGCAATGCTTTTCATATGACCAGCAAGGAAAAGAATTGTTTTGTCATCAGCTGCTGTACTTCCTTCTTCGTCAGGTCTTATCTGAACAGGCATAGCTGCGCCGATAGTGGTGCCAGGAGCCATAGCAGCTTTATGACCACCAAGCATGATAAATGTACCTGCAGAGGCAGCGATTCCACCTTGTGGGTATACATATGTGATGACTGGTACATCAGCGCTAATCATATCGCCAATAATATCCAAAGTTGCATTCACTAATCCTCCGGGCGTATTCAGGAGAATTACCAATGCCTCAGCTCCGTCATTTTCAGCCATGTCAATGGCTCGCCTTATATGATTTGTAGTTCCTGCCGTAACCATTCCTTCCACATTTACAGTATATACAACCGTGGACGTATCATTTTCATCAGCCATTACCATTAGCGAAGAAAGAAGAACAGCAAAAATCATTCCTATCGCGAAAATTAATTTGGTTCTACCGTCAGCTTTCAATATAATCCCTTCTTTCTTTATTGACCTGAAATCAAAGCAGAATATTTTGTTTCAAATGAACCCTGAATCGAAATCATAATGAAGAGGTCTAATGAATCTTAAATTCGTTTTCATATGATAAATATACCCAAAAATACCGCTTCAAAAGAAAAGGGCAAAGAAAAAGAGAACACCGCTCATGCGGTGTTCTCCTTTTCTGCTATATTGACGAAAAATTATCTTTTTTTAAACGGTTCAAGAGTGTTTTATGGCTGCCTGCGCTGCCGCCAACCTGGCGATCGGCACTCGGAATGGTGAACAGGATACATAATCCAAGCCTATCATGTGGCAGAATTCTACCGAGTTCGGCTCTCCACCATGCTCACCACAAATACCAAGTTTTATATCTGGCCGCGTGCTCCTACCTCTTTCAATAGCCATTTCCATCAACTCACCTACACCTTTGCGGTCAATTTGCTGGAATGGATCTTTCTCCAGTATTCCTTTGTCACGATATTCTTTAATAAAACGGCCAGCATCATCTCTGGAAAAACCGTAAGTCATCTGGGTCAGATCGTTGGTTCCAAAGGAAAAAAATTCAGCTCCTTTGGCTATTTCATCAGCGACAATTGTAGCTCTGGGGATCTCTATCATTGTTCCTATAAGATAAGGTACCTCTACGCCGCTATCTTCAAGAACTTCCCTGATAACATTTTCTGCAAGCTCTTTTACATAATCAAATTCATTTACTTCGCCAACCAACGGAATCATTATTTCAGGTATAACTTCCTGATTTTCCTTTTGTTTCAGTTCCGTTGCCGCTTCCATTATTGCCCTGATTTGCATTTCATATATTTCCGGATAGGTAATTGCCAGTCGGCAACCTCGATGCCCTAACATCGGATTTACTTCTTTAAGTTCAAAAACAATTTCTTTTAGTCGGTTAAAGGGAACTTCCATTTCTTTAGCCAATTTTTCTATGTCTTCTTTTTCCGAAGGTAAAAATTCATGAAGCGGTGGATCCAGCAATCGAATCGTTACAGGACGGGAACCCATTGCTTTAAATATTCCGACAAAGTCTTCCTTTTGCATTGGCATTAACTGATCAAGGGCTTTTTTTCGATCTTCCACTGAGCGCGAAAGAATCATTCGTCTCATGACAAATATTCGATTATCTTCAAAGAACATATGCTCCGTCCGACACAGACCAATTCCCTCTGCACCAAATTCAACTGCCTTTGCTGAATCTCTCGGTGTATCAGCATTTGTTCTTACCTTCAGCTGACGAAGATCATCCGCCCATTCCATCAATTTAAGAAATTGGCCGCCCAGGCTGGCGTCCTTGGTTTCAATGAGTCCTGAGTATACATATCCCGTATTGCCATCCAGAGAAATATAATCCCCTTCACCATAACAGTCAGACTCAATTCTCATAGTTTTTTCTGCTTCATTAATATTTAAATCACCCGCTCCGGATACACAGCATTTCCCCATTCCTCTCGCAACAACAGCTGCATGGGATGTCATGCCGCCTTTTGCTGTCAGAATTCCAGATGAGGCTACCATTCCTTCAATATCTTCCGGCGACGTTTCATTCCTGACCAAAATAACACGCTCTCCAGCCGCATTTGCTTTAACAGCGTCTTCCGGGGTAAAATAAATTTTTCCGGAGGCGGCACCGGATGATGCCGGTAATCCTTTAGTAATCAATGAAGCATCAGCAAGTGCTTTTTCATTAAATGTCGGGTGCAGCAACTGATCCAGGTCGTTGGGGTTCAATCGTAATATGGCTTCTTCTTTTGTGATCAGCTTTTCTTCCACCATATCAACGGCAATTTGAATCGCTGCGTTGGCGGTACGTTTACCTGTTCTTGTCTGTAGCATATATAGCTTTCCTGAGTCAATTGTAAACTCGATATCTTGCATGTCACGATAATGTAATTCCAACGACCGTGCAACTTCACTAAACTGATGATAAGCTTCAGGAAGTATATTTTTCAGTTCTTCAATGTCACGAGGTGTTCGAATTCCAGCGACTACGTCTTCACCCTGCGCATTCATTAAAAATTCTCCATAGAGCTTGTTTTCGCCAGTAGAAGGATTTCTTGTAAATGCAACACCCGTTCCTGAATCATCTCCCATATTACCAAACACCATTACCTGAACATTTACGGCCGTTCCCATTCTATGTGGGATGTCATGATGGTCTCTATACACACGCGCACGAGGATTGTTCCAGGATTTAAAAACTGCTTCCACCGCCATCATAAGCTGCTCTTTAGGGTCTTGGGGAAATGCTGAACCTTTTTCTTTTTTAACAACACCCTTAAAAGCTTCTACAAGTTCTTTCAGGTCTTCCGTAGTCAGGTCTGTATCCGATTTCATTCCTTTATCACGTTTTTTGCTTTCTAACAAAGTGTCAAACTTATACTTAGGGATTTCCAGCACAACATCGCTAAACATTTGTATAAGTCTGCGGTAGCTATCATAGGCAAATCGTGGGTTGTTGGTGATTTCTGCCATCCCTTCAACTGTTTCATCATTAAGTCCAAGGTTCAGTATCGTATCCATCATTCCTGGCATGGATACAGCAGCACCAGATCGAACTGAAACCAGTAAAGGGTTTGAAGGATCTCCAAGTTTTTTGCTCATTTCCTCTTCAAGCTCCATCTGCTTTTTATCAATCTGCTGGAGCAATTCATCCCAGATAGCGTTATCTTTTTCGTAATACTCCATACAAGCCTCTGTTGTTACGGTGTAGCCACCTGGCACAGGTAGACCAATATTGGTCATTTCAGCCAAATTAGATCCTTTACCACCCAGAAGAGACTTCATGTCTGCAGATCCTTCATGAAAAGCATAAACATACTTTTTCAAGGTTCACACCTCCATTTTATTATTTCAATTTACCCACATTATACCCAATTTCTCTACAAATCTCCAAAATAATGCTGGCACTTTCTTCAACAGCACGCGCTGAGACATCTATAACCGGACAACTTAGTTTTCGCATGATTTCATCTGCATATTCCAATTCTTCAATTATACGTTGTATGCTGGCATAGTTGGCACCGTCTTTCAACCCGAGCGCCTTTATTCTTTCTTTTCTTATTTCAATCAGTTTATATGGATCTGTGGTTAATCCAATAATTTTTTGAGAAGGCACATCGTACAGTTCCTTTGGAGGTTTTACTTCTGGTACCAATGGTACATTTGCCACTTTAATGTTCCGGTGTGCCAGATACATGCTCAAGGGTGTCTTTGAAGTTCTTGAAATTCCAATCAAAACTATATCTGCTTTTTTAAGTCCTCTGGGGTCTTTACCATCATCATATTTAACCGCAAATTCAATGGCTTCTATTTTTCTAAAGTATTCTTCGTCAAGCTTTCTTATCATTCCAGCCTCGCCTATAGGTTTCATCCCAAATCTCTCTTCAAGGGTTTCCATTATGGATGACATCAAGTCTATAGTGAGTATCTTTCTGGCCGCTGCTTCCCGTAGCAAATATTCTTTGATTTCTTCAATCACTATTGTAAACATAATTATTGTATCTTCAGCATTGGAATCTTCCAGCACATCGTCAATTTGTCCGGTTTCAGATACAAAAGAGTGTCTTCTGATATCAAATTCCTTAAGATCAAACTGACTTAATGCCGCTTTTGCTACCTGCTCTGCAGTTTCACCAATGGAGTCGGACACAATCAGAATTTTTGTTTTTTCTGCTGTAGCATCCTGCATAATCTAAGCTCCTCCTTTTTGTTTTCTCTAAAAAATCAGTCTTTCTGCAATGTAAGACTCAATTTTATCCATAGATACCCGCTCCTGCTCCATTGAATCTCTATCCCTGATTGTAACTGAATGGTCTTCTAATGTGTCAAAATCTACTGTAATACAGTAAGGAGTTCCAATTTCATCGTGACGTCTATATCTTTTCCCAATACTGCCAGCCTCATCATAATCTACCGCAAATTGTTCCGATAACTTGTCGAATAGATTCTGAGCTTCCTCGGATAATTTTTTTGTCAATGGTAAAACAGCAGCTTTGAAAGGAGCCAAAGCCGGGTGCAGTTTTAAAACTGCACGACTTTCTTTGTCGTTGATGTTTTCTTCTTCATAGGCATCAACTAAAAACGCCAGCGCCACACGGTCTACGCCTACTGAAGGTTCAATGCAGTAGGGAATATATTTTTCATTTGTAACCGGGTCCAGATAATTGAAATCTGTGCCTGAAAACTCACTGTGCTGTTTAAGGTCAAAGTCTGTACGATCTGCAATACCCCACAGTTCACCCCATCCAAAAGGGAATTTGAATTCTATATCTGTAGTAGCGTTGCTATAGTGAGATAATTCTTCTGCTTCATGCTCTCTCATCCGAATATTTTCTTTTTGCAATCCAAGGCTAACAAGCCAATTATGGCAGAAATCAGACCAATACTGAAACCATTCCATATCTGTTCCGGGTTCGCAGAAAAACTCCAGTTCCATTTGTTCAAACTCCCGGGTTCTGAAGGTGAAGTTTCCCGGGGTGATTTCATTACGAAAAGCTTTGCCTATTTGACCTATTCCAAAAGGGACTTTTTTTCTTGAAGATCGCTGTACATTTTTAAAGTTAACAAAAATTCCCTGGGCTGTTTCTGGCCTTAGATAGATTTGAGTACTGCTGTTTTCGGTCACGCCCTGGAATGTTTTAAACATAAGATTAAACTCTCGTATTTCTGTGAAGTTTTTCGCACCGCACTCAGGACAGGAAACGCCTTCTTCATCAATAAAGGTCTTCATTTTATCCGGCGACCAGCCATCTACATGAGCCTCTTCCGCTTCTTCCTTCAGAAAGTCTTCAATTATTTTATCAGCGCGAAATCTGCTTTTACATTCTTTACAATCCATCAGCGGATCGCTGAAACCACCAACATGTCCTGAAGCTTCCCAGGTTTTGGGATTCATCAGAATCGCAGAATCAAGACCAACATTATGCGGGTTTTGCTGAATAAATTTTTTCCACCAGGCCTTTTTAATATTATTTTTCAATTCCACTCCCAAAGGACCATAATCCCAGGTATTAGCCAAACCTCCATAAATTTCCGAACCCGGGAAAACATATCCTCTATTTTTTGCCATTGCCACAATTTTTTCCATACTTTTTTCCTGACTCATTCCTTATCCTCCTTTAAAATAATTCAAAAAAAATGCCTTTCATCCCTTGATAACTTAGGGACGAAAGACATTCTATCTTCCGCGGTTCCACCCTATTTGACACAAATAGTGTCCACTTTGTCAGTTTAGCTCCAAAGCGCCTTTCACATTCTTCCAGTGTCGGACTCTCACTCTCTCCGACTCGCTTTAACCTTCCGAAATGCTACTCCTCTTTTTCATAGCCATCCAGATTATACTTCGCATTTATAAAGAATGTACCAGATTCAGACAAAACTGTCAATTCAATCCATCAGCGAAACTTGAATTTATTATAAATCATTGTAAAGACTAATTTTCCCTACATGATCGCCTTTTTCCAATAAAGTATGCGCTTCTCCAACTTTTGAGAAGCCAAATTTTTCTTCATGAATGAGAACTTTCATCTTATCTTTGTTAATTATTTCAGCAATATTTTTCAGGGTATTTCCCATTTCTTCTCTTCCTGAGTAGGATAATAATGGTAATAATAAGAATACGACATGCAACGTTAATCCCTTTCCATGCAAAGGTGACAAATCATGAGTTGACCGGGTATTAGTTGAAATAACTCTTCCTTTCGGAGCAGCAGCCCGGAAAGAACGATCAAGATTTTCTTTCCCTACTGTGTCAAACACCAGGTCATAGCCTTTGTCATTTGTTAGTCGTTTTAAATAGTCTTGAACGCTTTCATCCCGATAATTAATTAATTCGTCTGCACCAAGTTTTGAAGCTATCTCACTTTTTCTATCATCAGAAACTGTTGTTGTGACATGGGCTCCTATATGCTTTGCCAGCTGTATGGCCATATGCCCTACGCCGCCTGTGCCTCCATGAATCAGAACCCGATCACCTTCTTGAATATTACCCCTGTTTACCAATGCTTCCCAGGCTGTCAGGGAAACAACAGGAATTGCTGCTGCCTGTTCCATTGTCATTTTTTCTGGTATTTTCGCCAGCAAATTTGCATCAGCAACCATGTACTCTGCAAGCGCTCCACAATGTCCTTTTACGCCGCCAGCAAGACCAAAAACTCTATCTCCCGGTTTAAATTTTGTTACTTCAGGAGATACTTCCAGAATTTCACCTGCCACATCTCCATGTAATACTGCCGGAAATTCCGGGGTAGCCGCCGGCACTAAGCCACTCCTTATTTTTGTGTCGATAGGGTTTACGCAGCTTGCTTCTACTCTGATTTTTACATGACCGGGCTTTAGAGCAGGTTCTTTTACTGACTGCTTTTCAAAAATGTCTGGACGACCAAATTCATTAATTACCATAGCTTTCATATTTAAATCTCCCTTCTGCTCAATACCTTTTAAATAGTTATAATAAATGCGTACCCATTTCGAAGATTAAGTCCGTATAATGGTGTAAAAAGAAAATGAGCCACAAACTCATTTCCTCGGTTAAAATATAAGTGACAAGCAAATACCAAACCGAGGAGGATGAATCATGGCTCAGTTTAATATTA
>QYZZ01000126.1 GCA_003838145.1 Tindallia sp. MSAO_Bac2 | reverse complement strand
TGTTCAGTACCAGCGTTATTGCTGCTGTCAACGTCGTTTTACCGTGGTCTACGTGACCGATCGTTCCTATGTTTACGTGCGTTTTACTTCTTTCAAATTTTTCTTTTGCCATTTTCTTTCCCCCTTATATAGTTTCGTTTACATTAGTACCAATTTTGTTAATATCCTTCATGATGGTCTCTTCTCTCCAGATATTTTTCCAGTTTTCGCTTCACTCGTTGCAAAGCGTTGTCTATGGATTTTTCAGGTCTTTTAAGATCTTTTGCAATCTCTTGATAAGACCTGCCGTTTATGTATAGCATCAACACTTTCATTTCCAGATTACTTAGCATTTCACCAATAACATCTTCAATTGAGTTTAACTCTTCCTGGGAAATCATTAATTCTTCCGGATTTGTGATTTTTTGGCCGGATACCATCTCCATCAGTGTTCTGTCTGATTCGTTTTCACAAACGGGCTTGTTAAGAGAAACATACGAATTTAACGGAATATGTTTTTGCCGCGTCGCCGTTTTGATGGCCGTGATCATCTGTCTGGTAATGCACAGCTCTGCAAAGACTTTAAATGAGGACGGTTTGTCATTACAATAATCCCGCACCGCCTTGAAAAGACCTATCATTCCTTCCTGTACAATATCTTCACGGTCTGCTCCAATCAAGAAGTATGATCTCGCCTTTGCCTTAACAAAATTTTTGTAACGATTCATCAGTATTTCCAGCGCTTCCAAATCTCCATCCCTGGCAGATTTAAGGATTATTTCGTCTGAAAGGGTTTCTTCATCGACTAAATTTGTATAACTGCAAAACTTTTTTGTTACGCCCATAGACATCGCTCCCGACTCTTAAGTAGACGAATCTAACGGTATTATATCTCAATCCTTTAGCTTGCGTCAACCAGAGCCTTTTTTCCTCCTGAAATTTTCAAGTTTTTCAAGGGTTTTGCGATCCAGCCTGCCGGCAATATCCTCCTTGGGGGATACCAGTTTTCCAGCCGCTTCCCGGATTCCTCTGCCTGTATTACCCAGGTCAAGCTGTAGCTCTCTGACGCTGATTCGCGAAGCACCGCCGCCCAAAACCATCAGTTGTTCTGTCCAGTCATTTGTAACCACCATTACATTTCGCCGGTCCACCAGTTCCTGAATTTTTTTTTCGATAAAATGGTCCGCAGTCATTTTTTCCTTTGTGAAAACGACTTGAACACCTTTGATCATTTCAACAGTTTCTCTGGACCTGAGGGTTTTATAGGCATCAAAAACGATAATGACGTCGAGTCCCCGGTAGGATTGGTACTCCGCCATCATTTCTATTAGTTTGTCCCGGGCTCCCTGAAAATCTGCCAATTGCATTTCAAAAAGTTCGGGTATGGAGTTAATGACATTATATCCGTCCAGAATTAATACGTCTTTCACCTGGATATCTCCTTTTTGCCATCATTTTGTGTAAAAATTTCATAGAGTAGTATCCCTGCCGCAACTGACGCATTTAACGATCCGGTTTTTCCAGCCATGGGTATCCGAACTAAAAAGTCACAGTGTTCTTTTACAAGCCTTGAAATCCCTTTGCCTTCGCTGCCTACCACCAGTCCAACAGGGCCCTTTAGATCCTGTTGATGCAACATTTGCCTGCTACCGCCGTCACCACCTGCAATCCAAAAATTCTTGCTCTTAAGGTTTTTTATGGTTTCTGTAATATTTACTACCTGAACCACCGGCACATGTTCCAGTGCTCCACTGGCTATTCTGGCTACTGTTGGCGTAACACCAGCAGCCCTGTTTTTAGGAATAATCACAGCAGAGGCTCCAAAAACCTCAGCACTTCGAATAATAGAGCCCAGGTTATGCGGATCTTCAATGCCATCCAGCAAAATCACGAGTGGGTTTTCTTTTACCAGAAGGGCATTTTCAACTACTTCATCATATTCCCGGTAACGATATGATTCTACTTTCGCTAGCACCCCCTGATGATTTCGGTTCTGAGCCATTTTATTCATCATCTCTTTGCTGACTTTTTTTAGCGGAATTTTTCTTTTGACTGCCAGCGATTTAATCTCATCAACGCCTTTTCCTCTGGTGCTTTCAACTAAATAGATTTCTATGATCTTTCTTTCAGATCTAATTGCTTCTAAGACTGGATTCCTTCCTTCCAGCTGATCAGTCATAATTTCACAACCCTTTGCATATTAAATGTTTTTAAAATAGTTGGCTACTTCCTCTGCTTTCCCACAGCTCATTGAACCTTCACCGCAATTCCCGTATACGCAATCGGGACCAGCCATTAAAAAAATGGAAGGTGCAACTTGTTTCGCCTGTTTCAACATTTCTGTTGCCAGCTCTCTTATTTCCCATTGAGCTCGATTACAGCATCGGATGTTAAAGAAATGAAGCAGGCTTCTCGCATTCATCGTTACAACAATCTTCGTTTCGCAGGCATTTGGCAGTACATACCTGGCATCTTCGATTGCTTTTTTTTCAGCAGCAGAACGCGCTTTTTTCTCTGACATTCCTGCTTCAAGATGCTTCTGTTCATATCGATCTGACAGGTGATCCGCCAGCTTATCATATATTCTTTGTTGCTCTTCCATGGCTTCCACAAACAATTCACGAGTCTGTTTTGATTCTTCTATCGCCGGAGGAACCACATAGGCAAATCCTCCCTCCCTCACATAACGCTGACTTTTTTGCGAGTAGCTGGCAATACGATGCCGTACTAATTGATGTGTCAAGCTTCTGGAAACCCCTTCAACAGAAAAAGTAAAACTTATGTGCTCAATAGGTGATTCGTGTCCCATTTTAGTTAATAACTGCACAAAATGCTGAACATTATCCGGTTCCAGGTTACTCATCAGTTCAGTAGCTCCAGACGGCGAGTAGCAAAGTTTAGCTGCCGCTGCCACTATCTTTTCCGGTTCCGGAGTATATGTCATTAATTTAACTGCCTGGTTTGTTTTCATGGGCAGGAAGTCCTCCTTCAATATGAATATCTCTAATTGGGAAAATCCAGAAGAGATAGGCTCTGACACGAGCCTCATACTCCCCCGATAATTCTATTTCAGCAATTCCATCCGTGTCCGGTTCCAATACGGCAATATGAGTTTGTCCTTCTTCTTTTATCCGCTCAACGTCGACAGTCTGATAGTTAAGTACTTTCATTCTGTCTAGCATTGTCTGTTGCTGAAAGGGCGCCATCAATTGAGCAAATTCTGCGTATTGGGCCATCTGATCGGATTCGGGCCTATATGGATCCATAAAAAACGATTTGACCGCCAGTCCGGACAGGAGGATAATAAGTGCAATCAGCATTTTCTTTTCATTGGCTTTCATCAGCTTTTTCTCCCCCATGCCTTTCGTCCAAAATTTCCATCCCTTTGGTCATGATATGAAGCATGCGTTCAGTTTTGTTCTGATAATAAAGATACCCAATTAACGCTTCAAATCCAGTTGCATATCGATATTCTGACAACTCTGCATTTTTGGGTGCTGTAGATTTTTGATTTCTTCCCCTTCGAACCATCCATTGTTCCTCTTCAGTTAGCTGGTTTTTTAAAACATGTGCAATTTTCGCCTGGGAAGCTGCCTTTACATATTCAATTGCTTTAAGATGAAGCTTGTTGACAGGTATTTCACTGCGTGTCACTAACTGGTCCCGGACAAACAGTTCAAAAATAGCGTCCCCCATGTAAGCCATGGTCAAAGGCGAAATCATTTTAGTATCAACATGCTTATCGACGGCGTTACTCTCTCTGATTATTCCTATAGCCTTCATTGTATATTCTGTTCACTCCCATTAATTGCTTACTCCTTTGGATTATATGATAATGCCCTTCCTTTTTCAATCTTTTAGATTTTTTTCCATTTTATACCTTCTGGTGTATCTTCCAAAACGATTCCTTTTTCTTTCAGTTCGTCTCTGATTTGATCAGCCAGGACAAAATTTTTCTCTTTTCTTGCTTCTTCTCTCTTTTTGATCAATTCCTTTATTTCGCTTTCCAAAATTGTCTCGCATGATGATTTTCGTTGCAGCAATCCCAGCATATCGCATTGATCCATCAATATTTCCAATGCCTTTTCAAGCACTTCTTTGCCAGGCTTTTGACCCAGAAAACCATTGACAGTTTTTACCATTTCAAAAATGACCGATATGCCATCAGCCGTATTAAAATCGTCATCCATCACCTGGATAAAACGTTGTTCATAACCAGATATTTGTCCCATCATTTCTTCATCACGTTCACTGGAGGCCGGCAGCTTCTCCAGATAGTACATCCAGTTCTCCCTCGCATTATAAAGGCGCTCCAGGCCATGCTGGGCAGATTCCATTGACTCTTCACTAAAATTAAGAGGATTACGATAATGTGCTGAAAGGATAAAAAATCTGGCTACTTCCAGATCGAACTTTTCGTTTATTTCTCTTGGAGTAAAAAAATTATTAAGGGATTTTGACATTTTTTTATTATCAACATTTAGGTAACCCACATGAATCCAGTAATTCGCAAAGGGCTTTCCGGTTAAAGCCTCACTTTGTGCCACTTCGTTTTCATGGTGAGGGAATGTCAGGTCTCCTCCGCCTCCGTGTATATCAATCGTATCTCCCAGGTATTTCCGTGCCATCGCCGAACACTCAATATGCCAGCCCGGACGTCCGTTTCCCCAAGGGCTGATCCAATAAGGCTCGCCCGGCTTCGTTTTTTTCCATAGGGCAAAATCTAACGGATTTCTTTTCTTTTCATTTATTTCAATACGAGCTCCCGCCTTCAATTCTTCAAGGCTTTGCTTAGACAAACGACCATAATTGGGATATGCTGAAACATCAAAATATACATCTCCCTCCAACTCATAGGCGTATCCCTTATCGATCAGCTCTTTGACAAATTGAATTATTTCTTCAATATTCTCTGTGACTCTTGGGTGAATATCCGCTTTGCGAATGCCAAGACTCTCTGCATCTTCAAAGTATGCTTTGATATACTTCAGGCTCACTTCTTCAGGCGTCAAATTTTCTTTCGAAGCTTGCTGGATGATTTTGTCGTCCACGTCCGTAAAATTCTGAACAAATTGAACTTCATACCCTCTATATTCGAAATAATTTCGCATAGCATCAAAGGTAATGAAGGTTCTGGCGTTTCCTATATGAAAATAATTATATACCGTTGGTCCGCAAGCATACATCTTGATTTTTCCTGGTTCTATAGGATTAAACTCTTCCTTTTTTCGTGTAAGCGTATTAAAAAGTTTCATCTTTTTTCACTCCTTCTTTCACCTTTTCTGAACAATAATTTTGAAAAAAGGCCGTCTCTGAATATACATTCAGAGACGGCCTTTACCGCGGTTCCACTCTGCTTACAAAGAATTCTTTGTCTGCTTTTATACGGTTTTATCGATACCGCACCGACCAATCTTGTCATTCCGGTTCAGTCGCAATTCAGTAAAGGGATGCAGCACTTTTCAGCAATCAGTGCCTCTCTGTAGCATCTGGTTTTTACCTCAGTTCTGAACAGATTAGTAGTTGTATTAAGTTATGAAGGAAGTTTTTCCAGCCTTTTAAGAACTCGTTCTTTGCCCAGAACCTGAATTACAAGCATGAGGTCCGGACCGTGAACATTGCCAGTTAAGGCCACACGCAATGGTTTGAAAAATTTCGGCCCTTTAAGCCCAGTATCTTTTTGAATCGGTTTTAGTGCTTTTTTAATTGTTGATTCATGCCATTCTTCGAGTTCGCTCAATGCCTCTATAAGTGGCTGCTTTAAAGTTCGCAACTCATCGGACTCAAACCATTCCTGAGCCTCTCCGGCTTCGACCTGGATTTCGTCCCGAAAAAACACGGATGCTTTGGCAGGAAGTTCGGACAAGTGATCAATGCTTTCCCTTAGCACTGCTGTTAAGTTTTTAACCCAGTCTTTTTCTTTTTCTACATTGCTTTCATCAATCAGGCCAGCTTCAACCAAGTGCGGAATAGCCAGTTCAGCAAGTTTATCAATATCTGCTTCTCTCAGGTAATGAGAGTTAATCCAGTTTAGCTTTTTCACATCGAAAACCCCGCCGCTTTTTGAAACTCTTTCCAACGAAAAATTTTGTTCCAGTTCTTCCAGCGTAAAAAGCTCCTGATTCTCTTTTGGACTCCATCCCAGTAACGCAATATAGTTTATCAGCGCTTCCGGCAGATATCCTTTTCGGCGAAAATCCTCTGCAGCAACATCACCATGACGCTTACTCAGTTTTTTCCGGTCATGATTCAAAATGTTGGGAAGATGTACATGAATCGGCGCTTCCCAACCCAGGGCCTGATAGAGAAAAACATGCTTCGGTGTTGAGGAGAGCCACTCCTCCCCACGAATAACGTGAGAGATTTCCATTAAGTGATCATCTACCACTACTGCAAAATGATAAGTGGGATACCCATCGGATTTCATTAGTACCTGATCATCCATATCTTCTGTATTCATGGAAACATCACCACGAATTAAATCGTGAAATTTTATGTCCGTTTTTTCTGGAAGCTTCAGTCTCACAACATAAGTTTCGCCACTATCCAGTCTTTCACTTATTTCTTTCTGGCTAAAATTTCGACAGTGACCATCATAACGTGGAGTACCCTTTTTCTTTCGCTCCTGCTCCCTTACTTTTTCCAGCCTTTCCTTGCTGCAAAAACAGGGGTATGCATGCCCTGAATCCAGCAGGTTTTGAAGATGCTCCCGATAAATATGGAGTCTTTGCGACTGAATGTATGGCCCCTTATTGCCTTTATCTGTTACTTTTCCATTAGTCAGCACAACGCCTTCATCATGCGGTATGCCAGCCCAGCTCAGTGAGTCCAGCATGTTTTCCAAAGCACCTTCAACATAACGTTCCTGATCAGTATCCTCAATACGCAATAAATATGTTCCTTCGTTTGCCTTCGCAAACAAATAATTATAAAGAGCCGTCCGAAGCCCGCCTACGTGAACAAAACCCGTTGGACTTGGCGCAAATCTTACTCTAACACTCACAGGCATTCCTCCTTTTGAGACACCTTTGCCATATCATTAATATGCTTTTGCATAATATACCATTTTTTCAGCCTTTTCGCCACAGAAAGGACAGGTATCTCCCAGTTTTTCCTGCTCAAAAGGAATGCATCGGATGGTCGCTCCGGTTTCTTCCTTTGTTTTCAGTTCACAGGACTCGTCACCGCACCACATGGTTTTCACAAATCCTGGTGTTTCTTTCATGATTTTTTTAAATGTTTCTGCATCGGTTGCGACGTGAGTATTCTGATCGCGCATATCTTTAGCTTTATCAAACAGGTTTTTTTGGATTTCCTTCATCAGTTTTTCAACGGTTTCATTAAGTTGATCAAGAGGACAGGTCTGTTTTTCTAATGTGTCTCTTCTAAAGATAACAACTTGCTGATTCTCCAGGTCCCTTGGACCAATTTCGATCCGGATCGGCACACCCTTCATTTCCCATTCGTTAAACTTCCATCCAGGTGAATACTGGTCTCTGTCGTCCATCTCTACTCTGAAGTTCTGACGCAATTCTTCATAAATTTTTTCAGCCACTTCACTTACACCGCCCTTGTGAGCAGCAATAGGCACAATGACAGCCTGTACAGGAGCTATGCCAGGAGGTAGGGATAAGCCTCGATTATCACCATGTACCATGATAATACCACCGATCAGACGGGTTGATACACCCCAGGATGTATGGTATGGATTTTTTAACACTCCGTCGCGATCCAGATATGATATATCAAAAGCTTTTGTGAAATGCTGTCCCAGATTATGAGATGTTCCGGCTTGCAAAGCTTTTCCGTCATGCATCAAAGCTTCCATGGTGTAGGTAGAGTAAGCTCCCGCAAACTTTTCTCTTTCAGATTTCTGACCGGTAATAACAGGTATCGCCAGCAGCTCTTCTGCTGTCTCCTGATATATTCCAAGCATCTGCAACGTTTCTTCCTGAGCTTCATCATAAGTCTCGTGAAGGGTATGGCCTTCCTGCCACAAAAATTCTGAAGTTCTTAAGAATGGTCTTGTGCTTTTTTCCCAACGAACTACATTGCACCACTGATTATATAGAAAGGGCAAATCTCTGTAAGAGCCCAGCCACTTGGAATACATTGAACAAATAATTGTTTCCGAAGTAGGTCTTACGCATAGCCGTTCTGCAAGCTCTTCGTTTCCACCATGGGTAACCCATGCAACTTCAGGCGCAAATCCCTCTACGTGTTCCGCTTCTTTCTGCAACAAACTCTCCGGGATAAGAAGCGGAAAGTAACAGTTTTTGTGCCCCGTATCCTTGAAACGTTTGTCCATGAACTGTTGAATGTTCTCCCAGATAGCGTACCCATATGGTTTTATTACCATAAAGCCTTTTACTGGCGAATAGTCCACCATGTCAGTTTTTTTAATGACATCCGTATACCACTGAGCAAAATCTACTTCCATAGGAGTTATTTCTTCTACAAATTGTTTTTCTTTTTTTCCCATTTTTCCGTCTCCTCTCAAATTCAGTTTATGTCAATCTATTGGATTTCCTTTTATTTCAATAAAACCGAAATCTCATTCCGACCTCAATTATACGCTATTAGGACAGTGATAATCAATTGATTTTCTCAACACATTTATCTTTTGCAGTCAAGCATCAGTTACTGTAATGGGTTTGATATTTTTTTAACTAAGCGGCGTGTCAAATTCTTTCAACAAAACAACTGCCTGTGCCGCCATTCCTTCTTCACGTCCAACAAACCCCAGTTTTTCAGTTGTGGTTGCCTTTATGTTAATCGAATTTACATCAGTTTCGAGTGCTTCACCGATTCTTTTTGCCATCATTGGCAGGTGCGGAGCCAGTTTTGGGTTTTGAGCCATTACCACCGCATCCAAGTTAGACACCATTAAACTTCTTTGATTTATCAGATTGTTTACGTGTTTCATGAGTTTTATGCTGTCGGCATTTTTATATGCTTCGTCCTGATCCGGAAAGTGGTGGCCTATATCTCCAAGCCCTGCTGCTCCTAAAAGAGCATCCATAATTGCGTGCACCAGCACGTCTGCATCCGAGTGCCCGGCAAGCCCCTTCTCATGAGGTATTGTAACGCCACCCAAAATCAACTTTCGATTCTTTTCCATACGATGCACATCAAATCCGATCCCTATCTTCATGCTCTTTTCTCCTTTGACTCAGAATGAACGCAGCAACGGTTAAATCTGCCGGCGTTGTGATTTTAACATTTATCTTTTCACCGCAGACGGTTTTTATCTGATACCCTGCATGCTCCACAACGCTGGCATCATCCGTTGCCTGCAAGTTTTCCGGGAGCAGATCGTATGCTTTCCGAAGCCATTCAGCACGAAAAATCTGAGGAGTCTGTGCCAGCCTCAGGTCGTGACGGGGAATGGTTTTTATAACATTGCCTGAACCATCCACTTTCTTAACCGTATCTGTCATAGGTTGAACCAACATAGCCGCACCAGTTTCTAATGCCCCATCAAATACTCTTTCTATTGTTTCGCAGTCAATTAAAGGGCGGGCTCCGTCATGCACAGCAATATAGTCTGTTTGAGGATCAACAGCATTTAACCCTTCTCTAACCGAGTCGATTCTCTCTTTTCCTCCAGCCACAATCCTGGTCACTTTACTCAGCCCGAACCTGCTGACAATGTTCTTTTGACACCATTCAAGATCTCCCGGAGGCACCACCAGAATAATCTCCCTTACTTTAGGAGACTGCTGAAATGGCAGTATCGAGTGAAATAATACCGGCTTGCCCAGCAAAGACAAAAACTGTTTGGGTTCTTTGGTTTTCATGCGTTTACCGCTACCACCAGCAACAATAATAACAGCTGTTTTATTATCCATCTTCAATCCATCGTCCTCATTCCGTCAAGAGTCATGATGCTTTGGTTTAGCAAATATCATTCTTCCCGCTGCTGTCTGAAGAACACTGGTCACAAGAACTTCAATTTCCTGACCTATACATTTCCTCCCGCCTTCAACAACAATCATTGTACCATCATCCAGATAAGCAAGTCCCTGTCCGGCTTCCTTACCATCCTTAATGACTTCCACATGCATTTCTTCTCCAGGAAGAACCACTGGCTTAACAGCATTGGCAAGCTCGTTGATATTCAATACCTTTACACCCTGCAGCCCAGCAACCTTGTTCAGGTTGTAGTCATTGGTTACCACCGTTCCATCAGTCAGCAAGGCCAGTTTTAAAAGCTTAACATCCACTTCGTTAATTTCCGGAAAGTCCTGATCGACTATCCGAACTTCAATGTCCAGTTCTTTCTGGATGATATTCAGTATATCCAGACCTCGCCGCCCTCTGTTACGCTTTAGAGAAGCTGAAGAATCGGCAATATGCCGTAGTTCTTCCAGAATGAATTCAGGGATAATCAGCGGTCCTTCTACAAATCCCGTTCTGCAGATATCAGCGATTCGTCCATCAATAATAACACTGGTGTCAAGTATTTTCGGTACTCCTTTGACGACAGGAACTTCAGGGGATGCCGAGGAATCCTCCTTAAGAATATTTCTTTTCAGAACATTGCCTATGCTCACATATTCACCTGCCTTAACTGCCAGATTCACACCCAGATACCCCATGAAAATATAGACCACAATCGATATAATCGCACTTACAAAGGGCACTGGAATATCAGAAATAATTTGACTTATGAGATAAGCTACTATAAGACCTGCAATCAATCCTCCGGATCCTATTACAAGTTTATCCACAGGGACACCAGACAATTCATTGACAATAAAGTTCGCCAGATTGCGGCCCATATTAATGAGCCAGGGAGAAATCATATAAAAAAGAACGCCACTCAGAAAGGTGGCCGTTATAAGTCCGAAAAAAAATAGTGACCAACTGTCAACACTTAGCATTTGACCCGTTCTGGTAACAAATACAAAAACCGCCAAACCAGTAAATCCACCCAAAAATGCTATAACCCACTTTAACACTCGATTCATTTTAACTCTCACCTCCTTTTGTTCGAACTGTTTCATGCGCACAAAAAAAAGCTCCTGCGAATGATATCAACTAGTATATCAGATAACGCACAGTATGAGGAGCCTTTTTGCAGCAAAAATAATAAATGATTCTACAGCAACATAATGGAAGGCATTTACTTGATTACCTGATCTATCATATTCACCGCTTCATCTTCATTCATGTCACCAGCTAAAATAATTTCACTGATAAGAATTTGACGGGCATTGTTCAGAATTTTACGTTCGCCGGTGGACAATGATTTTTCCCTATCCCGCAACACAAGATTTCTTACCACTTCAGCTACTTCGTAAATATCTCCGCTTTTAATCCTGTCCATATTCGCACGATAGCGATGATTCCAGTTTTGCGGCATTTTAGTAACATCTGCCGACAATATCGCAAACACATGACCTACTTCTTCAATACTGATTATAGGTCTCACACCGATTTGTTCCACATTTTCCATCGGAATCATTACCTGCATGTCATTCAATGGCATTCTCATAACATAATACCGTTTAAGTTCTCCTAAAATCTTTTTTTCTTCAATCGATTCAATCACACCTGCTCCATGAACCGGATAAGCGATCTTATCACCTATATTGTACATAAACAGCCCTCCAAATCCTGCATAAACCGGCAGTTTGTAACTTAAGTATACATGAGTGTCGAAAGGCTGTCAATAAAGCATAAACAAAAGACAATATCATAGGCTTATGATATTGTCAATATACTTTCTGTCATATCCTCCATTTACTTTCCATGAGCGGTAAAAACGTGACGGATTACGGATATAAGTGTCT
Source organism: Tindallia sp. MSAO_Bac2 (assembly GCA_003838145.1). Classification (GTDB taxonomy): domain Bacteria; phylum Bacillota; class Clostridia; order Peptostreptococcales; family Tindalliaceae; genus Tindallia. The sequence continues at coordinate 12,360 of QYZZ01000126.1, read as the reverse complement.
TTTTTTCTATGATGTCAATTTTCTCTGTAATTATAGATTTAGAAACACTTTCTGGTGCTACATACACTTTTTTAAAACCCATACGATCCAACTCACGTATACGCGACTCCATCGATGGTATTCTTTTAAGCTCACCAGTCAGACCCACATCAGCTATAAACGCTGTATCATTAGGTATGCCCTGGTCTAAAATCGATGAAACCGTGCTCATAATAACAGCTAAATTCACAGCAGCTTCTCTAAGCTTAAAGCCACCAGTTGTTTTAATGACAACGTTCTTATCATGCAAAGGCATTGAGGCGCGTTGTTCCAAAATTGAAAGGAGCGTATTCAGCTGCTCTTTTCGCAGGCATTCACCAATACGGGAAGGATATGGCATAAAGGTCTGTGAAACTAAACTTTCAACTTCTACAATTACAGGCCTTGTACCCTCCTTCACAACCGTTAGAGCACTTCCCGAGACTTTTTCCTCCGTTGATCTCATAGTCATAAAATACTCCGAGGGATTATCTATGGATACCATGCCCTGTTCTGTCATTGCAAAAAAACCCATCTCACCGGTACTTCCAAACCTGTTCTTTGAACAATAAACACCTCTCAGTTCTTCTCCCTTATCGCTGTCGATAATCAAAACCGTATCAACAAGATGTTCCAGTGCTCTTAGTCCAGCTAGCTCATCTTCTTTTGTCATTTGTCCGATTAAAATGACCGCACGGTTTTGATCACTGTTTTTTGCCATTTTTTGCAGAACCGATGAGCATTCCATGGTTTGAGTAGGCGAACCAGGTCGTGACTCCAGAGCCTCAAATGCAAATGTCTGAATACTGTCTACCACGACCAGTTCTGCATTAATTTTTTCAATTTGTCCAATCACATTTTCCATGCTATTATCCGAGAGAATCCAAAGGTTTGCGTCAATTTCTGACAAGATTCGATTTGCCCGGCTTTTTATCTGACTTTCACTCTCCTCCCCGGAAGCGTACAGTACCCGATATCCCTGCTGCGCAGCATCGTTGGCTATTTCCAGACTTAAGGTTGATTTTCCGCCTCCGGGTGGAGATGTTATGATTAGCATCGAATCTTTGACAATACCGCCGCCAATCACTCGATTAAATTCTGAAATGCCGGTTATTATTCTATCTGATCGACCGTCTATAACATCTTTAAGTTTTCGGGCCTCTTTTGTTTTATGCATAAGCTGCACCTTGTTGCCAGATTTCCCTTTTATTATTTCTCTTTCTTCCATGGTATTCCAATTGCCGCAGCCAGGACATTGACCGTTCCATTTAGGTGTTTGCTGGCCACATTCGATGCATTCAAATACGGTTTTCTTTTTCATAGCATCTCCTTGTAGTTATATTATGAAGTGTGTATGGCTTCAGGCTTAAATGTCAGCTGCTCGTCCACTAAATCCACTACCACTTTTTGTCCGGCACGGACGTCCCCTTTCAATATTTCTTCTGTCAACCGGTCTTCCAGCATTTTTTGGATAGTTCTTTTCAGTGGTCGGGCTCCATAGTCTGGATCAAATCCTTTTTGACCAATAAAATGTTTTGCTTCACGGGAGAGTTCAATATGAATATCCATTTCTTCAAGCCTTTTTGAGAGCTCTTTAATCATTAGCTCAACGATATTTGCAATGTCTTTTTCTTCCAGGCTATGAAATACAATCATGTCGTCAATTCGATTCAGGAATTCCGGACGGAAAGTTTTTTTAAGATCTTCCATAATGTTTTCTTTCATTTTTTCATATCCGCTTGCTTTTTCCTGTTCTGCATTGGCAGCAAAACCAAGTGTTTTTTGTTTCTTAATATTATGTGCTCCTACATTTGATGTCATGATAATAATCGTGTTTTTAAAATTTACAAGCCTTCCTCTTCCATCTGTCAATCTTCCATCTTCCAGAATCTGCAGCAATGCATTAAAAACATCCGGATGCGCTTTTTCAATTTCATCGAACAGTATAACTGAGTATGGCTTTCTGCGCACTTTTTCTGTCAGCTGACCACCTTCGTCGTAACCTACATATCCAGGGGGAGAGCCAATTAGTTTTGAGACAGTATGTTTTTCCATGTATTCGGACATATCAACGCGTATCATTGCATTTTCATCTCCGAAAATAGCTTCTGCCAAGGCTCGCGATAGTTCTGTTTTACCTACACCAGTGGGGCCAAGGAACACAAAGGAACCAATTGGGCGCTTTGGATCTTTCAGACCAACGCGAGCTCTTCGGATTGCTTTAGAAACAGATTCTATCGCTTCCTGTTGGCCAACCACACGCTCATGCAAAATATTTTCCATGCTTAAGAGACGCTCAGATTCATCTTCCTGCAATTTTCTAACAGGAATTCCGGTCCAGTCAGATATAATGTCAGCAATGTTTTCATCGGTTACAATAGGCTTTTTTCCTTCTTTCATCTGATACCATTCTTTTTTCTCCTGATTAAGTGTTTCACGAACTTCTTTTTCCTTGTCTCTAAGGACTGCTGCGCGCTCATAATCCTGTATGCTAATGGCTTCTTCCTTTTCTTTTAACAAATTCTGCAGTTTTTCTTCCAGATCTTTAAGATCCGGCGGCTCAGTAATGGTTTGCAGCCTTATTTTTGAAGCTGCTTCATCAATTAGATCTATAGCCTTATCCGGTAAAAACCGATCAGATATATACCTATACGAAAGATGCACGGATGCCGCTAATGCCTCATCTGTAATTTTAACCCGGTGATGTGCTTCATACCGATCACGGAGCCCTTCTAATATCCTGATAGAGTCTTCCGTCGATGGTTCTTCAATTATTATTGGCATGAACCGCCTTTCCAGTGCAGCGTCTCTTTCAATATGCTTTTTATATTCATCGATAGTAGTGGCACCAATTGCTTGTATTTCACCCCTGGCCAAAGCCGGTTTCAAGATGTTGGAAGCATCTATGGCGCCTTCGGCAGCTCCTGCACCAATAATAGTGTGAATCTCATCGATAAATAAAATGACCTTATTATTATCTCTCAGTTCTTCCATGACTTTCTTTAAACGCTCTTCAAATTCTCCACGATATTTCGCTCCAGCTACCATTCCAGCCAAATCCAGCGTCACGATTTGTTTTTCCTTTAAATTCTGCGGCACATCACCAGAGACGATTCTTTGAGCTAATCCTTCCGCAATAGCTGTTTTACCTACTCCACTTTCACCTATGACGCAAGGATTGTTTTTGGTTCTCCGACTTAGTATCTGGATGACTCGTTGGATTTCATCGCTTCGACCGATAACAGGATCTATTTTTTCGTCTCTTGCCATTTGATTTAAGTTGCGACTATATTGCTCCAGCACAGTTTTATCTTTTTTACCTGTTGATTGTTTGTCTTTTCCGGTTCCTGCCTGTTTGTTGTTGTTTAAAAGCTTGAGGATTTCCTCCCTTACTTTTTCCGGTGTAAGGCCAAGTTCTGCCAGTATTTTGGCCCCTACACCTTCTCCTTCCCGGACCAGTCCAAGTAAAAGATGCTCTGTTCCAATATAGCTATGCCCCAAGCTCCTGGCTTCAGCAAAACTTAATTCAAATATCCGCTTTGTTCTTGGTGTAAATCCTAATAACTGGGCTTTTTGCTGCCCGGTTCCCACAATCCGCATTACTCTTTCTTTCAGCGATGGAAGCTGCATTCCCATTTGCTTCATAGCTTCAGCAGCTATACCTTCACCTTCCTGCATCAGTCCCAGTAATAAATGCTCCGTACCAACATAATTGTGTCCAAATTGCTGAGCAAACTCCTGAGATAACAAAATAACTTTCTGCGCTCTTTCAGTAAACCGTTCATTCATCGACATGATCATTTCCTCCTTGTTCCAATGTAGCGCTAATCAGCTCTGCTCTTTTCTGGTCTCTTTCTGATTCCGAAAGCGCTTTTCCGGATTGTTTTTGCAGGTTTGCCGGCTGTATTTGTTCCATTAATTCATTAAGGCATGTAAGTGGATATTGATTTATTACTCCCAGTGAAGTCCCCAGGATTAAGTCTGAAATCAGCTGCATTGCTTCATTCCGTTGAATAAGACGTGCATATTTTAAAGTTCCAAGAGAGCGATAAACTCTATCTTCCAATTCAAGTTTTCTTTCTTTCAGTACGCTTTGTCTTGCCATTCTTTCTTTATGAATTACCTGTTCTGTAATATCTTCCAGGTTAGCTATTATTTCCTGTTCCTTAATCCCAAGCGTAATCTGATTCGATATCTGATAAAGATTTCCCAGGTATGCTGTTCCTTCTCCAAATACGCCCCGCACAGCAAAGCCTAACTGGCCTGCTGCCCGGATAAGACCTTCAAGATAACCCATCATTGTTAAAGCCGGCAAGTGAAGCATGACAGACGCCCTAAGGCCGGTGCCAGTATTCGTAGGACACGCAGTAAGAAAACCCAGCCTTTCATCAAAAGCGTAAGAAAGATGTTTTCCCATCCAGTCATCCAGCGCATCGGCCTCCATGAACGCCTCTTCAGGCTGCAGTCCTTTCAAAAGGCATTGAATACGGATATGATCTTCCTCATGGATCATCACACTGCATCCGCTTGCGCTATGCACCAACAGTTCACCTTTATTGACGTTAGACGCCAAAGCAGGGCTTATCGTATGATCCTCCACGTAAACCTGTCGGTCAATGGCATCAATGTCGTGCATTTTTATCGATTGAAATCGTTGCTTATACTGAGAATTCTCTTTCTCAAGAACATTTTTCACCAAATCCGATATTTTTTTTGCTTCTTTATCACTTATCAAATGGGGAAAGACAAAGGGTTCCAGATTCCTGGCGATACGCACTCTGCTACTCATAACAATGTCGCCATGAGGTCCCAGTGCAGGATATATCTGGTTCATTTTGACTCCTCCTTCATATGCACCACTTTATTTTCCAATTGGCTAATCTGATCCCTTAGCTCTGCCGCTTTTTCATACTCTTCTTTTCTGATCGCATCTTTAAGAGCTGATCGCAAATGCTGCACTCTTCTCTGAAATCTTTGGATGCGTTCAGTTTTAGCCGGCACCTTGCCAACATGCTGATTACTTCCCTGTATTCTTCTGATCAGCGGCATAATCATCGGCCTGAAGGTTTCATAGCATTTAGCGCATCCCAATAACCCGGTCTCTTTGTAATGACGGTACAATTGTCCACACTGAGGACAAGCTTTCTCCCCTATAGCAGCTCCATCTTTTTCCGCTTTTGGTTCCTGATCAAAATAGCTTGACAGCAGGTTGTGTACGGAAAATGAAAACGGAGAATTGAGATGATTCATTTTTTCTGCGCATATGTCACAAATAAAACGTTCATTGGTCTGACCTTGTATATTTTCTTTTAGATGGACTGTTGCTTTGCGTTGTTTACATTGTTGACACAGCATATCGTCCCTCCTTCGGAAGCATTAGTGAAACAATACGGATATCATTCCCTTTAGAAGCTGAGCACGAAGCTGATCCCGGTTATTTAACGGCGATAGAAGCGCGCTGTCTTCCATGGCAGCTTTCATAATCAAAGCTTCTCTTTCAGAAATGTATTTTTGTTCTTTGAGTGCATTTATAATGCGGTGTGCCTGTGTTTTAGTAATTTCATCTCCTATTTCGTTCATCAGTAAGTGGTACGCCGGCTTATTGTTTTCCGACTTTAGCATGGTGATCTTAATATGTCCACCTCCACCTCTCTGACTTTCTATATAATACCCATGTTGAACACTGAACCTCGTCATCAGGACATAGTTTATTTGCGAAGGTGAACAGTCAAAATATTTCGCCACTTCATTTCGTTGTATTTGAATGGTTTTACCTTGGTTTTGCTCAAGCAGCTCCTTGAAAAATTTTTCGATAACGTCGCTGACACTTGCCATTTAATCCCCTCCACAGTCCCACTTATTGACTTTCTTTGACTTTAATTATAATACGCTTTCATCGGTACGTCAAGGCGGACCGCCATACCAATAAAAAAGACCCCCTGAATCATTCTCAGGAGGCCCCTAATAAGTTTGTTATGCGTCTTTACTTTCTTTCGCTGCTTTCGCTGCCTCTATCACTTTATCACTCATTGCCTGAGGAACTTCTTCGTATCTTGTAAACTCCATTGTAAATTCGCCTCTGGACTGCGTCATGGAGCGAAGGTCTATTGCGTATTTAAACATTTCTGACTGTGGAGCTTCAGCCGTCACTTTCTGATAGCCGTCGTCCTGGGGATCCATTCCAAGAATTCTGCCACGACGTTTATTTAAATCTCCCATTATATCACCCATATTATCTTCCGGAACCATTACCTCAACCTTTACAATAGGTTCCAACAAAACAGGATTAGCTTCTTCCAGTCCTTTTTTGAAAGCCATTGACGCGGCAATTTTAAAGGCCATTTCCGAAGAATCTACATCGTGGTAAGATCCATCATAAAGGGTGGCTTTAATGTTAACAACCGGGTACCCTGCCAAAACACCTGTTTCTTTCGCTTCCAACAGTCCTTTCTCTACCGCAGGAATATAGGCTTTAGGAACAGAACCTCCGAAAATAACTTCTTCAAACTCAAAATCTTCAGTGCTTGGTTCAAATCTCATTTTAACGTCACCATACTGGCCGCGTCCGCCGGACTGCTTCTTGTGCTTACCTTGTACATCCGATTTACCTTTTATTGTTTCACGGTATGGAACAATCGGGTCGCTAAGCTCCACTTCAACTCCATATTTTGCTTTTAGCTTACTGGTAATAACCTTGATATGCAGCTCACCCTGGCCCCGAATAAGAGTTTGTTTCGTTTCTGCATTACGCATAAAAGTAAATGATGGATCTTCTTCCGCAAGTTTATGAAGTCCGGAACTGATTTTTTCCTCATCACCCCGACTTTTAGGCTCTAATGCCAAATACAGCTGGGGTTCTATGAATTCAATTTCACTATATTTTACTGGATCAGATATGCTGCACAGTGTGTCTCCGGTTTTTGAATGTTGGAGCTTTGCAACAGCAGCGATATCACCAGCTTTAACTTCTTTGGTTTCTTCCTGATGCTTTCCGCGAAGGAAGAATAGTGAACCGATTTTTTCTTTTTCATTTCTTGTGCTGTTCAGCACTTCCGCATCTGCTTTCAAGGATCCGGATATCACTTTCATAATGGATATTTTTCCTATGAAAGGGTCAGCAACGGTTTTAAAAATTTGAGCTGAAAAAGGCTCGTCAGGTTCGAGGGTTCTTTCAACTTCAGATCCATCCTTAGGATTAATTCCTGTTTTGGGCGGCATATCCTTGGGGGAAGGCGAAAAATCACAAATCATGTCCATCAATGTATGAATACCGACATTTTTTACAAAGGATGCGCAAACCACCGGTATTACTTCACCACTTAAAACACCTTTGCGCAATCCGCTCTGTATTTCTTCCTCAGAAAATGCTTCACCTTCAAAGTATTTTTCGAGTAATGCTTCATCGCTTTCCGCAACGGATTCCATTAGCAGCTCACGCATTTCAGCTGCCTGTTCTTCATATTCAGAAGGGATTGGAATTTCTTTGCACGTACTTCCATCATATTCTCTTGCCATCATTTTGACAACGTTTACATTACCAATAAAGCTTTCTTCAGCACCAATCGGTATCTGAAAGGGTGCAATCCGTTTGCCAAATTTTTCTCTCAAGTCAGAAATTATTTTTTCATATTCAACATTTTCCCGATCCATTTTATTAACAGCAATAAATGTCGGGATTCTTTTTGCCGCAGCGAAGTTCCAGGCTTTTTCAGTGCCCACTTCTATTCCACTGGTGGCATCAATTAAAATAACGGCACCACCAGCCGCTTTCATGGCACCCTGCACTTCTCCTATAAAATCAAAGTATCCCGGAGTATCAATAAAGTTTACTTTATACCCGTTCCATTCCACCGGAATTACGGATGTGTTAATAGAGGTTTTTCGATTTATCTCTTCTTTGTCAAAGTCAGAAAATGTATTGCCATCTTCCACTTTACCTATTCTTTTCGAAACACCTGCGGAGTATAGTGCTGCTTCTGTCAGAGTAGTCTTGCCGCTTCCACCGTGTCCTAGCAGTGCTATGTTTCTGATTTTTTCAGCTTCATAAACTTTCATCGTTATTTCCTCCCGTCTGTTAACATTATTTCTAACAGTAACATATTCGATACGAATATTCAAACTCCTTCTTTTTATTCGAATATTTTTTATAAAAAAACAAAGCCTCTTTACGAGACTTTGTTTTTTTGCCATTATCTCACAGGACAAACTCCGTTTTCACAGCTTTCGTCACCTATGTCCTGCATAAATCCAGGGTTTTCATACTTATTTAACAAAGATGCAACAAAGGGTCTCATCTGAGCTGCTTTTTCTTCATATGTTTCCTTATCAATGCTCTCATAGGGCATTAGCTGATAAAAGCTTTCGCTCAGTGATATAAAGCTGACCGCTACAACATCATCCCAGTTGTTCCACATCCATTCTTCCACATCTTCCCATTCATGATCCCTGACGTGAACCGTGATAGAACAGTTGTGATCCACATAATAATTCATGAACATTTTATAATTCTCCAACTGTTCTATAGCTCCAACATCATACTTTGTTTTACCTTCCGGAGCTTTTATGGGGAATTCAACCACTTTTGTTGTGCAATTGTCTTCTGTCTGGCCTATTTCCGGATATACAGAGTATCCCAGTTCTTCGCACACCTTTACCAACGGATCCTGTGCACTGACTCGGATCCTCCTTAGATAATATGGTGAGTGAGAATAATGAACTCCTGACGAAACCGTTGGAAGCTGACTAAGAGTTCCTTCCGGCTTAACCGTTGTCACAAGCAATGGTCTGTTCTCACCAACCTCGTCTGCATATTCATCTGCTGTTCTTCTGGCCACATCTTTTAATGCTTTCAAAACACGAATCTGTTCATTTTTATCCATCCCCAAGGCATTGACCATATCCTGCCAACCTGTAAGGGAACAGCCAACCAGCTTATCCCTTCGCTGCACAGCATCCCAACCCGGAAGTTCCAATTCTACACAAGTCATTCTGTATGCAGCTCTTACTGATAGTTTTTGCGCTTCCATCAAACCATCCCAATCCAGAGTTCCATCTTCCTGAACAAATGCATACACATTGATGGTGGTTAGATTGCATACGCCTCTTGAGTCAAGTAATATTTCGCCGCAGGGATTCACTCCATTCATATTCTCCCGTCTTTTCGCCGCTGCCTGAGCGTTTACAAAACCCGGTTCGCCAGAGTAGCGCATTTTTTTCATTAACCAGCTTAGCGTTTCTCTATCCGGCTTTTCCTGATAATAAATAGAATTATTGCTCATCTGACGATGTATTAAGTCCTGATCAACTATCCACTGACCGTCAATTTTTCTGTATAGTGATTCCTTCGCAGTAATGCTGTCATGATCCTGCGGGTCAAGCAGTACCATTTCCGCAGTTCTGCGCACTCCTCCTACAACAACGTTTTCACCAATAACGTTAATGACATCCAACATATCCACCGGATGTAGCTTTACACGGTTCTCGCCTTCAGTCCAACCTCTTTTGCGAACTACATAATCTATTTTGGCGAACATGTTTTTCAGACTGGTGTGTCCACTGGCCGTACCCCCAAAAGTTTGGAGTTTTTCGCCCTTGGGACGCACATGATCATAGTCAACTATAATTGTTTTAATATTTTTGTACTCGCTGTTGGATAGAAGCTGAAAAAAGTGATCCAGCGATTGTGTCCATCCTTCCTTGCTGTCTCCCACAGTGATTTTAACAGTGTTATTGTGCATAAATTGCAGGCTGGTATTATCTTCTCTTAGAGATGGTGGTACCGGCATATAATCTTTATGGATCAGCTCAAAGTCACATCTAACTTTTGGAATAGACTCCACATCAGAGTATAGGATTCTCGCTCCTACTCCGCTGCCCAACATCAAGAGATAAAACAATTCTTTCAGTGAACCTAAAGAATCAACAATAATAAAGGCACAGTTATAGTTCGACATAGGGTAGTCTTTTGCCACATCTGTATTTCCAACCCAAAAAGTACGACCAGAAAGAAATTGCTTCAGATTAAATACATTATCATACAATTTTTGAGCTTCATCTCGGGTTGTTTGAACCAGGCTTGAATTGTATTCCACAGCTCTCCGTACTGTTTCCCACCAATACTCTCTCCGGTTTTCCTCCTTCAGCCAGCGAGAATATGTACGGTAATAAACGAAAGATCCCAGCTGAGCCATTGGATTAGTCATGTGCTTATAGCGACTGACAAAGGCATCATCGATCATTTGATAATCCGACTCCATCCGGAGAGCTCTTGATTTGTTCCGTTCGTTCCTATATATGATGTAATTTTTAGCCACATCTTTACGTGTGCTGTCCATTAGGTAGTATTCCACCCAGTCCTGAATTGTCTCAACATGGACGGGTTCCTTCTCCAGCTTCAGAGATTCCTCCACCCTTAGAGCTACTTCTTCACTCAGAAAAGTATCTATGCCATCCTTCGTCTCCGCCATGGCTTTTTGGATAGCATTACTAATCTTTCCCCTTTCAAAAGTCATTAACCTTCCATCACGCTTTTGTATTCTCAATCGTCAACCTCCTCAACTTTAAATAAAAAAACAATATATAGTATAACAATCAACGTTCTAGTTGTCATTATACCATATATTGTTCTTGATAAACATAAATATTGTTAGCAGAAGATAAATCAATCTGTCAAGTCCGGCGCGTTATCCGGATGTTCACGCAATGCTTCCCAGGTATAGTTATTGCTCGCATTCCATAACAGCCATTCTCTAACGCCTGCATCATAAGTGGCTTCAATTTGTTCTGTAATTTGTTTTTCTTCATAGCGCTGGTAGTTTCCAGCTCCTAAGTAGACTGCTGTGAAATCCTGTAACCACGGTCTCAGGGTCGCCTTGGGTTCATCGGTATCAAGGGCTTCAATACGTTCTACGGCTTTAATCATCGTTTCATAAATCATGGTATAAGGTTCCAGGTCTGGCAATCGTACTCCAAAAGTGCCCATTGCATAATGAGAAGGATATATCATTGGGCAAAGGATATCTGTAGCCGTAGTTAAGGTTTCAAGGTGCTGTCCCAACCGCATATCATCAGAAACTATTGGAACAAGTCCAAAAATATCTGCAGATACATAAACACCATAGGGTCTGAGCTCTTCTCTCGCGTATTCCAGGAAGGCTGCAATTGCTTCATACATCGTTTCCTGCTCACCAGCTTCACCATAATCAATCTGGTCTCTGGGACCATCCGTTGGAAAACGGACGTAATCATACTGAATTTCTTTAAACCCTTTTGTCGCAGCTTCTTTTGCGATATCTACCAGGTAATCCCAGGTTCTTCGATCATATGGGTTAAGCCAGGCATCGTTCTTATTGTCCCGCCATATTTCTCCATCATGTGTTTGAATCGCCCAGTCCGGATAAGAAGTGGCAGCAATAACATCCTTGAAAGCTACAATTCTAGCTATAGGGTAAATATCATTTTCTTCAAGAAGGCTCATGGCGCGTCTAAAATCTCGGACTTTGACCTGCCGGTCCTGTTCGAATTCATTAACTTTTTCTATGTTCGATTTATAGGTGAAGGTTCCATGATCATCCTTTACATCAATGACCCAGGCATTAATAACAGAATTCTCGGTTTCTTCCAGAAATTGTTCAAATCTCCAGCCAAGACCAAGAGAATTTCCAGTTACATAAATCCCTCTCGCTTCCCTGTATTCTTTATATGGCTCCCAGCTTATACTCTTTTGCTGAAGATAGTCCTCTCTATGCATTGTTATTTCATCAAAATTCAATTCGTTGACCAAGTCCGCGGTAACTCCAGACTCCTGAGAGGTGATTATTTCAGTCGCTCCGCATGCCGGTATAAAAAGACTAACGCCCAGAATGACCGCCACTATAGATCGAAATTTGTTTCTTTTAATTTTCTTATGTAATTTGTGCATTGATATAGCCTCCTGAATTTATCCGGATACCGGAAATTTATACCTGCCAATCATTTTACCATATCCCGAACTAATTGAATCATTATTTTTTAACTTATTGTAAAATAATCAGGAAGACTTAGTTTTATTGTTTCAAAAAATAGAAAAGAGACGCGACGACCTACTCTCCCGGGAAGTCTCCTTCCAGGTACCATCAGCGCTGAAGGGCTTAACGGCTGTGTTCGGGATGGAAACAGGTGTTTCCCCTTCGCTATGATCACGTCTCTTAATCAACATATTGAGTTTTATGTAATCGAATATCAAGCAAGTAATCAGGGTAAGAAGACGCGACGACCTACTCTCCCGGGAAGTCTCCTTCCAGGTACCATCAGCGCTGAAGGGCTTAACGGCTGTGTTCGGGATGGAAACAGGTGTTTCCCCTT
>QYZZ01000125.1 GCA_003838145.1 Tindallia sp. MSAO_Bac2 | reverse complement strand
TTACGATGTCAAGTCCCAATTTTCGATCTGCTTTAAAAAGGCGAAAATGGGAGGAAAAAGAAAAATCACCCAACAAACAAATGTTGAGTGATCAATGCTCTCGGGTTTCCGAGAAGCTTAGTACAAAGAAGGGGGGGATTTCTTTGGCTTCGCTGGAATTGCTTATAAAAGAAATGAAAAAAAGGGGCATGTTAAAATCGCCTGTTATTGAGGAAGCATTTCGAAACATAGACCGAAGGAACTTTGTCCCCGCCAACTTGCTTAATTATTGTTACGAGGACCGTGCACTTCCGATAGGGTATGGACAAACGATCTCGCAACCATCAACCGTTGCATTTATGCTCCAGCTATTATCGCCGCAGGCAGACCAGACAATCCTTGATGTCGGATCAGGGTCTTGTTGGACAACAGCACTGCTTGCCTATATTGTTGGAATAAAAGGCCGTGTTATAGCCCTTGAACGAATTCAGGAACTGGTTGATTTTGGATGCAAAAACCTGGAAGAATACCCAAAGTACCCAATAAGTCTTTACCATGCAAATGCCACCGAAGGATGGCCGGCAGAAGCCCCCTATGATCGTATATTGGTGAGTGCCTCGGCGAAAAAAGTACCAGAGGCTCTCCTGCAACAGTTGAAAATCGGGGGGATCATGGTAATACCCCTTCGGGATATGATGGGTAACATGATGAAAATTGAAAAGCTGGATGATGAAAACTATCGGGAAGTTAAACACGCTGGTTTTGCTTTCGTCCCTTTTGTTGAAGAATAAATCGTAAAGGAGCCCGGCGATGATAAAAAACTATGTGATTGATACCAATGTGATGATACACGATCCACTTTTTCTGTACAATTTTCAGGATAACCATTTAATTTTACCACTGGTTACTGTTGAAGAACTGGATGGTTTAAAGAAAGCTTCTGGGATGGTGGGCTACCATGCCAGACAAGTGCTGAAGGAGTTGAATAAGGTCAGGCAATATGGAGACTTTGTTGAAGGAATTCGTTTACCATCTGGTGGTTTGATTCGTATTGAAATGAACTATGTTGATATAACAAACCTGCCAGAAGGCATGGACTCGAAAAAAAATGACAACCGAATCCTTTCTATTGCAAAAGCAGTGGCTGAAAAGGACAATGAAAGACCAACTATACTTGTAACGAAGGATATGTGTATGACGGTTAAAGCGGATGCGCTTGGCCTTACGGTTCAGGACTATGAAACAGACAAGATCCACGCAGATGACCTTTATCAGGGTTATAGTGAGCTTATGATGCCGTCGGATGAGATTAATAAAATTTTTTCCGGAGGCCTTGAAATACCCGGTAACTTGCCGGAGTCGGTTTATCCCAATCATTTTTTTCATATCAAGAGCCAGGATCAGTCCGGTCATGAAATTCTCGCAAAAGTGAAAAACAATTTGATACAACCGTTGGAATACTCCAATGAGAATACATGGGGGCTTAAACCAATTAACCGGGAACAAAAAATGGCGATGGAGTTACTGCACGATCCAACAGTTCACTTTGCCAGCATCATGGGGGGTGCCGGCAGTGGAAAAAGCATTCTCAGCATTGCCTATGCCCTGCAGAGCGTACTGGAAAAGAATATTTTCAGAAAGATTATATTTGTTCGCCCTGTGGTCCCGGCAGGAAATGATATTGGATATTTGCCGGGGGAAGAGCGTGAAAAGCTGAAACCATGGATGCAGGCTCTGTATGACTCAGTTGATAATCTTTTTGATCAGAAGCAGAAAAACAAAAAAGAAGACAATATTCGCCATTTCTCAAAAGGCGAGAAACCGGACTTTTCAGTTGAGCATTTTATTAACACTTATATGGATGCTGGTGTTCTCGAAATGAAAACCTTCAACTATATGAGAGGGAGAACCCTGGCGAATTCTCTGGTAATTGTGGATGAAGCCCAGGAAACAACGCCTCATCTGGCTAAATTGATGCTGACGAGAGCTGGGGAAGGTTCTAAGTTTTTATTTATAGGAGATCCTTCTGATAATCAGATTGACAATGTACTGGTTGATTCCAAGTCTAACGGTCTTGTTTATACCGTTGACCGTATGAAGCCCTTTGAAATTACCGGTCATATCACTTTAAGACAGGTTGAACGAAGTCCTCTTGCCCAGCTAGCAGAAAAAAACATGTAACCTAAAGGTCACAGGTAACCTAAAGGTCACACAATAGAATTCTGTTTATGGTTATAGAATCTATAAAATAGGTATAAATGAGATTAGAGACAAAATAAGAATGGGGGGAAGATATGGACTACTATAATGTGGCAAACCGATTTTTATGGCTTTACTCTTTGAGTGTCAGCTTTGCAATAGTAGTAATGGTAATAAACTTCCCCTATCAACAGAAAAGAGAGCGATTATATGGCGCTGTTTTTTCCATACCGCTTATTGGCTATTTTATGAACGGACTATTGCTGACTCCGGGCTTGCGGATTGAGCACGTTTACTGGATGGCAGAAACACTTCTGGTTGCTGCATTGATGCTGATATATCTGGAAGTGATCCGCAAAAATACAAACCCGTTATTTCTTTTGGTGATGGCAGCTATTTCAAGCATAATCGTATTCTGGTCAGCCAACAGGTTTGTTGCTGAATACATCGGTTTGGTGGATCATCGGAGGGCTTTATGGTTTTTATGGATTCCATTTATTATCACTGCAGTGAAAATGCGGAGTAAGAAAGAAGTGTTTAACAGATTTCATTATGGTCTTCTGATGCTGGTTTTAGCGTATACGGTGCAGTTTTTTCAGGGATCTCTGTATGTCCCGGAGGTGTCACTACTTTTAAAAATACTTGGATACAGCCTTGTATTAACGCACTTTTCCAGCACTATGGAAAAAGAAATTAAGTCGATTCAGAGCCTGACGGAGAATTATCAGCGACGGCTGAAAAAAACAGCTGATCATGCGGCTAAGAAAAGGGAAAGCGAAATTATTCGAAGTCATCAAAGGATTTTGGAAAATGCCAGAAAAGATGGACTGACAGGCGCCTTTAATCGGATTAGTATCATGGATTTTATTGACAATCAGATACGACAAAATGATGGATCATCATTTACGATCCTGATGTTTGATATTGATAAGTTTAAAAAAATTAACGATGAATACGGTCATGTAAAAGGTGATATTGCACTTAAAACCCTTTCCTCCATAACTCTCAGTGTGATCAGAGAATATGACTATCTTGGCCGATATGGCGGTGATGAATTCATTGTGTTGCTGCCAAAGTTAAATTTAGCTGAAAGCAGACTGGTAGCAGATCGTCTGTTGGAAAAAGTCAGCAGCACAAAAGATCCCCACTTTACTATTTCTATTGGCATTGCAGTTTTCCCGGAAGATGGCGAGACTGTAATGGAATTAATTCAAAAAGCTGACCAGGGGCTTTATCGGTCAAAAGAAAAAGGTGGCAATTCGGTTTCTCATTATGAAGTATTCTGAGAAAAGTGCATCGACAGATGCACTTTATTTCGATATAATTATACGGAGGCGTTGCTTTAAGTACACCGTTGGAGATGGAAACTATGATAAAAGAAGTTAAAGCTAACTATGCTGAAGAAAACAGTATTCTGGCAGACCCTGTTTATGACCGGCAGGGAAAAATGATTTATCCTCCGGGGACTGCTGTAACTATTTTTAACAGAACACAAATGTACATGGAAGGCGTTGAAACGATCCGGGTGTATCCTCGCATGCTGGATTACCAGAAGCAGGAAATAATCAGACCGGAGATTCAGGAAAAATTATCTGCTCAGATGAGACAGTTAGTTAGAATCAGGGGAACTGACTCTGATGCAAATCAGGAATTTAAAATTTATGAAGTAAGAGCGATGATGACTTCGGTGGTGGAGGATTTTCTGAAAGAAGAAGCGGTTATGGAAAAGCTGGCAAATATGAGGACTGCTTACGAATACCTGTATCAGCACTCTGTGGGTGTGATGATCAACGCCATGTTGCTGGGAACCAGCCTGGGTATTTCGAAAACTCAATTGAAATCTCTTGGGAGAGCGGCGATATTTCATGATATTGGTATGCTGTTTATTCCACTGGAAATAATGGAAAAACAGCGGCTCTCTAAAGATGAATATCAAATTATCAAAAGCCATCCCCTTAAAAGCTATCTGTTTCTGAAGGACAATGCTAATCTTGACCAAAGCATTCTCCGGGCAATATTAGAGCATCATGAACGCTGGGATGGCAGTGGTTATCCTAATGAAAAAGAAGGCGATAAAATCGACGAAAATGCCCAAATTATTGGGTTGGCAGACACTTTCGATTCCATGATCAATGAACGACCTTACAGAAAAGCCTACTCTGTTTCAGAGGTGCATGAGTTCATCATGTCGCAGGCAGGCACCCAATTTAACCCTAAGCTGGTAAAAGAATTTATCCGGAATATAAATCCATATCCAATTAATACACTGGTTGAAATGAATGATGGAAGTTCAGCCGTGGTTATTAAAACCAACACTCCCTATCATACCAGGCCGGTTATTAAAGCAGTTAACGGACCACTTCGCGGAAAACATATAAACTTGCTTGAAAAAAGAAGCTTTACGATAATCAAAACTTTGAAAGATCCGGGAGATCATATATAATACTAGATAAAAGTGTATAAAATAACAGCAGAAATCAAAACCTTTGTGAAGTGGTGATGGAATGGCAAAAAAGGAAGATAAGAAACCCCAAAACAAAAAAATATCAAAATCCCTGGCGATAACCATGATAGCCGGGATTACTTTCATGCTTCTTTTTGTATACGGAACGGCAGGATTTCTTTTGTTTCAGTACTTCCGTCATGAGCATCCTGAAACGGCTTCCCTTCCGACTGAAACAGGTGTGGAAGTGGAAGCTGAAGAAAGGGCTGCATCTGCGGATGAGCATCATGCTGAAAATGGGGAAGAGCCGGTTTTGGAAGCACCTTCAATTGAACGGGTGTCAGCTTATAAGACTCTGGATTCACCAATGGAAAGAAGCATTGAGCAGGTGGCGGCATTAAAGGAAAGCGTTGTAAAGATAGAAGCTGGTGAAAATCAGGGTTCGGGTGTTCTCATAAGTTCTCATGGACATATTGTAACAAATTTCCACGTGATAGAATCTTCACCGTATATGGCGAAGGCTCAGTTTGAATCAACCGGAGGTCTGGTAGTGGAAAGAGATTTAATGCTGCTCGGTTATGATTTGCAGCAGGACCTGGCAGTGTTGCAACTCAAAAACCGGGATGAAATGGATTTGAATCCAATACCGCTGGGGTCGGTTTCATCCGTTAGTGCCGGGCAGAAAATAGTTACCATAGGAAGTCCGAGAGGACTCATCAATTCTGTGTCCGATGGAATTGTATCCGGGATAAGAGAAAGTGAAGGTCAAACACTTATACAGATTACGGCACCTATTTCCCCGGGGAATTCTGGAGGAGCGCTGTTGAATATGAAAGGTGAACTGGTGGGACTGACAACTTTTAAAATTGACGAGTCAGAAAACCTTAATTTCGCAATATCTTCCAGTGATATCAAGAGGCTGATAGATAACAATCCTCATTGGATTAACCCGTAAATATAATCCGTAAACAGGGGTTGCATTGTTTGGAAAAAGTGATATAATTAGTAAAAATTAAGATAATTAATGCGAAGAACGGGAGAGTACATTCATTTAAACCTACTAGCGAGCCGGTGGTGGTGTGAGATCGGCAGGTGAACTGGATGGAAAAACACCCGGGAGCATCCGACCGAAAGAAGAACAGAGTGCAGACTCTGGGACTCAAGTAGACTTGGACGGTTCTCCTCCGATACAGGGAGTAAGTATCGAAAGAAAAGTCTTTCCGTACGATTAATGAAGCGAGTCTTTTTTAGGCTAACAAGGGTGGCACCGCGGAATATATACCCGTCCCTGTATCAGCATTTATTGCTGATCAGAGACGGGTTTTTTGTATGGAATAATAGAGAGGAGATTGCAAATGAAACGTTATTATGTAAGAGATCTGGAAAGTATGCAGCAACAGAAGGTATTGGTGAAAGGATGGATTCATCGAATTCATGATCTTGGTCGCATTGTTTTTGTAACGCTCCGTGACAAAACAGGGCTTGTACAGCTTGTTCTGGATGAAAGGCAAAAAGAAGGGTTAAGGTTGGAAATGGCCTTGGAAGTAACGGGGACAGTGGCAGAAAACCCTAAAGCCATCGGAGGCGTGGAAATAAAAGTGGATGGCATTAGAATTGTAGGTCAGGCACATTATGACAAACTGCCCTTTGCTGTAAACCGGGAAGAAGGTGTTCATCTGGAAACCCAGTTGAATCATCGGACAATCAGTCTGAGAAACCCCAAAACCAGAGCGCCTTTCACCATTCAAAACGAAATAGTAGCAGCTTTCAGTGAATATCTGAAGGAGAATGATTTTTCGGAAATTCACACTCCAAAAATTATTTCTTCCGGTACCGAAGGTGGCTCAGAGATGTTCACTGTAAAATACTTTGATACCCGTGCCTTTCTGGCGCAAAGCCCTCAGTTTTATAAACAAATGATGGTGGGAGCAGGGTTTGAGAGAGTATTTGAAATCGGACATGCGTATCGGGCTGAACTGCATAATACCTGGCGCCATCTCAACGAATATGTTAGCTTGGACATAGAAATGGGCTTTATTGAAGATGAAAATGATATTATGGATCTTGAAGAGGATCTTCTGAAGTACATCCTGAACCACTTAAACAAAAACTGCAAAAAAGAGCTGGAGCTGCTTCAGGTTGAACTTCCAGTTATTACCAGTATTCCACGGATTGAACTGGAAAAAGCAAGAGAAATTTTGCTGGAAGAATATAACAAGAAGTCGCCCTTAGGTAACTTGGATGCTGAAGGTGAAATTCTTTTCTCAAAATATATAAAAGAAAAATATGACAGTGATTTTGTTTTTCTGACACGATATCCGGCCAGCAAACGACCTGTTTATACGATGCCGGTAAGGGATGAGCCTGAACTTACCAGGAGTTTTGACCTTATTTTCAGAGGGCTGGAAATAACAACAGGAGGGCAACGGATTCATGATTATATACAATTGACAGATAACATGATTGCCTTTGGCCTGAACCCGGAGGATTTTGACTTTTATCTGGAAACCTTTCGATATGGAATGCCTCCACATGGTGGACTGGCCATTGGGCTTGAAAGACTCACAATGAAATTTTGTCAGCTGGAAAACATCCGGGAAGCGACGTTACTGCCAAGAGATATGAAAAGAATCACCCCATAAAGGAGGAAGAGATGATGAAAATTAAACCGGAAGAGGTAAAGTATATTGCAAAATTAGCAAAGCTTAACCTGAGCGAAAATGAGATCAGTCAATACACTCGTGAATTTGATGATATACTGGAGCACTTTGCCGTCATTGCCAGTTATGACGTGGAAAAAGTGGATGTGAACGTCTTTGATGAAAAACAAACTTCTTCTCTCCGTGAAGACGATCCAACATTGTTTGGAGATCAGGAGAAGCTTTATCAAAATACAAAAACGTTAAAAAATGGATTAATTCAGGTTCCGAAAATTCTGGAATAAAGCCGAAAGATTAAGGAGGTCACTTATGTCAATTGAAATGACAAATTTAAAATACCAGCGTGATTTGTGGCTGAAAGGAGAGGCTTCTGCCAAAGAATTAGTGGAAGATGCTTTTCGGAGAATCGATGTTACGGATGGAAAAGTAAATGCATACCTGCATCTATGCCAGGATGAAGCAATGGAACAGGCAGAAAAAATAGATGCCAAAAGAAGCCGGGGAGAAAAAACCGGCGCATTGGCTGGTGTTCCTTTGGCCATAAAGGATAATATCTGCACCGACGGGGTTCTGACTACCTGTGCATCGAAAATGCTTAAGGACTTCGTGCCGCCATATGATGCTACCGTTGTGCGGCAGGTTCGTGAAGCGGACGGTATTATCATTGGAAAAACGAATATGGATGAATTTGCCATGGGATCATCCACAGAAAACTCTGCTTTTAAAACAACCGGAAATCCTTGGGATCTGCAGCGGGTTCCCGGAGGATCTTCCGGAGGTTCTGCAGCTGCAGTTGCAGCTGAAACTGTTTCTCTGGCGCTGGGGTCAGATACCGGTGGTTCCATTCGTCAGCCGGCGGCATTCTGTGGTGTGGTAGGTCTTAAGCCGACTTATGGGCTTGTATCGCGTTATGGACTGGTAGCTTTTGCTTCTTCTTTGGATCAGATAGGACCATTGACAAGAAATGTGGAAGACAGTGGCTTGGCACTGGATGCACTGGTTGGTTACGATGCCCTAGATGCTACCAGCCTCCGTGCAGATCAGAAGGGATCTTATACTGTGGGAATGGAAGAAAGCCTTAAAGGGCTTAAGGTAGCTTTGCCGGTAGAATACCAGCAGGAAGGACTGAATCCGGAAATAAACGAAACACTTATAAAGACTGCTGCAGAGCTTAAATCCCTTGGTGCAACGGTGGAGTCAGTATCCCTTCCTTATTCTGCAGCAGGTCTGTCTGCGTACTACTTAATTTCTTCGGCCGAAGCCAGTTCTAATCTGGCCAGGTTTGATGGTGTTCGCTACGGACATCGGCCTGAAAGTTTCGAAACGCTGGAGGAGCTGATGGTTAACAGCCGCTCCGAGGCCTTTGGTCAAGAAGTGAAACGCCGCATTATGCTGGGTACTTATGCGTTGTCCTCCGGATACTATGACGCCTATTATCAAAGGGCTCAAAAGCTGAGAAAAATGATACGCCAGCAATTTGAAGATATATTCCGGCAGTACGATATTGTCCTCGGGCCGGTATCGCCAATTCTTCCCTTTGTCCAAGGCGAAAAAATTGATGACCCACTGGCAATGTATCTGGGAGATGTGTATACCGTTGATGTAAATCTGGCAGAACTGCCGGCTATTTCGCTGCCCTGTGGATTCAGCAAGGAAGGTCTTCCAGTGGGAATGCAGCTGATCGGAAGGCATTTTGGTGAACAGACATTACTTCGGGCAGCTTATCAGCTGGAAAAGAGTCTTAATCTTGATCTTAGAAACACTATCGGAAAGGAGGCGTCCAAATGAACTGGGAAACCATAATAGGCCTGGAAGTTCATGTTGAGCTGGATACAAAGACGAAAATCTTCTGTAATTGCCCTACAACTTTTGGCTCTCCGCCTAATCGGAATACATGCCCTGTCTGCCTTGGATTACCGGGTACGTTGCCGGTCCTGAATGAAGCTGTTGTGGAAATGGCAGTAAAAGCAGGATTAGCTCTGAATTGTGAAATCCAAAGAACCAACAAAATGGATCGCAAAAACTACTTTTATCCTGATTTGCCTAAAGCCTATCAAATATCACAGTACGACCTGCCGATTTGTACCGGTGGCTACGTGGAAATCGCCAGTGGAGAAGAAGTGAAAAGGGTGCGGGTACACCGTATTCATATTGAAGAAGATGCCGGAAAATTACTTCACGATGAGGAAGATCCCGTGTCTTTTATCGATTATAACCGTGTAGGCGTTCCTCTGATAGAAATTGTTTCCGAAGCGGATATGAGATCTCCGGAAGAGGCAGTTGCATACCTGAAAGCCGTCCGATCCATCTTGCAATATGCAGGCGTTTCCGATTGCCGGATGGAACAAGGGTCCCTCAGGTGCGATGGGAATATCTCTGTCAGGCCTTACGGACAGGATCACTTTAATGCTAAAGTAGAATTAAAAAATATTAACTCATTCAAGGAACTTCAAAAGGCGCTGGAAAAAGAAGAAAAACGGCAGTTGGAGCTCTACAGTTTTAACGAGGGTGAAAAAGTAGTACAAGAAACACGCCGGTGGGATGCAGCAAAAGGAAGAACGATTTCCATGCGAACAAAGGAAGATGCTCACGATTACCGATATTTTCCTGAACCGGATCTTAAGCCGGTTTACATTGAAGAAGAGCTGATTAACAAAATGGAACGTCAGCTGCCTGAATTACCGGATGAAAAATCCCGGCGGTTTTTAAAAACTTATGGATTAACTCCGAAAGAAGTGGAAATACTTGTCGGTGAAATGGCTCTAAGTCAGTTTTACGAAGAAGTGGTGGAGTCAGGAGCGGACCCGAAGGCCTCGGCAAACTGGATTTTGGGAGATTTTCTCCGGTCGATGAAAGAAATGGAGCTGACGGCAGAAGAGCAACCATTAAAGGCTGAAGACCTGGCAAAGCTGATAGAACTGATCGAAAAAGGTACTATTAGTGGGACTGCCGGCCGGGAAGTTTTTGATGAAATGATGGAAACTGGAAAACCACCTGAAAAGATTATCCAGGAAAAAGGATTAAAACAAATAAGCGGTCAGGATGAATTGCAGGCAATCATCGAAAAGGTAATTGCTGAAAATCCTGCTTCTGTGGAGGATTTTAAAAGCGGTAAAAAACAAGCCATTGGATTTCTGATGGGACAGGTAATGAAGGCCTCAAAAGGTCAGGCTAACCCGCAGGTTGCTAAAAGCATGCTGGAAGAAACGCTCATAGACTAAATATTAGGAAACTGGGCGTTGCACCATTTCTGCTAATCCTTTACAATGATATCAGTAGCAGGGATTGCGAATGGGGTACTGGTATGAACAGTAAAAAGCCGCGAACAGAAAAACAGTTAATAAAAAAACGAAAGTGGTCTCGATTCTTTCGTCGAATTTTCATCACAGTGGTGCTGGTGATGCTCATCGTTTTTGGAGCGGTTACCGGCACCACTATTGCCATTGTCCATAATATCGTGTCTGATCTGGAGCCGATTAATACGGAAAATCTGTATCGCTTGCTGGATGAAAGTTCATTTATCTATTATCAGAATGGCGATGAGTGGGAAGTGCTGGAAAAAATTGAAACGCCAATGTACCGTGAAATCATTACTTATGATGAAATGCCTGCTGTCCTTCAGAATGCATTTGTGGCCATTGAAGATGAACGTTTTTGGAATCATTCTGGTATCGACATTCGAAGGATTTTAGGTGCCGGATGGACGAATTACCGCACCGGCAGCCGTCAGGGTGCCAGCACCATCAACCAGCAATTGGCAAAAAATCTTTTTCTGTCTCATGAGCAGACCTATACCCGGAAAATTCAGGATATGTACTATGGGATTCAGATGGACCAGAACCTTTCAAAAGAAAAAATTCTGGAGACGTACCTGAACACTATTTATTTAGGAGCAGGAGCTTATGGAGTTCAGGCGGCAGCACAGGTGTATTTTTCTAAAAACGTTGATCAGCTGACTCTGGCAGAGGCTGCGTTATTAGCCGGAATACCACGAAATCCTTCAAGGTATGCTCCTTTTATAACCGTCAGAGAAGATCAGGCAGTAGATGAAAAATTGATACTTCAACATTTGGACAATAATTATGTGACGGTGATTCAACCGGAGACAATACATAGACAACGGATGGTTCTTCGTAAAATGAAAGAACTGGGATGGATCACAACCAACCAGTACAATGAAGCGGTGGATACTGAGCTGGAAGAATTGTTAAACCCGGGGAGACAGCAGCATAGAGACGAAATAGCTTCATACTTTGCTGACCTGGTGAAGCGGGATGTTATTAACCTTCTTCAGGACTGGGGTCACAGTCTTGAAGAAGCCAGGCACTTTCTATATGCGGGAGGATTGCATATCCATAGTACACTGGATATGGAAATACAACAGGTCATAGAAAGAACCTTTGCTGACCCGGATGCATTTCCTGAAACCATGCGCGATACAGAAGGTAATTTACTGAGGGATATTCACGGAAATATCCAGCCCCAAAGTGCGTTTGTCGTAATGGATTATCAAAGCGGTGCAATTAGAGGTATCTCAGGGGGGCGAATGGTTACAGGAAGAAATGTTCTGAACCGGGCACTACTTCCAAGACAACCGGGATCGGCCATCAAACCACTGGCGGTTTATACACCTGCCATTGATAAAGGAAAAACGGCTGCATCAATTATTCACGATGCTCCTGTCTATCTTGATCCACAAAATCCTAACCGACCCTGGCCCCGGAACTGGTACCAGCAGGGATATTTTGGTAATATCACGCTGAGAGACGCTCTGCAATGGTCCAGTAATGTGGCAACAGTAAAACTGCTGCACGAAATAGGCGGCAGTCGTCAGGGAGCATACGATATCATGTTTGAATACCTGGAAAGGCTTGGAATCACATCACTGGTAAAAAGGAATGAACCTCATACCGGCATGGATGGTGCATCCTATCACGATGAAACTTTTTCGACGGCGCTGGGTGGAATGACACTGGGGATTTCACCACTGGAAATGACGGCGGCATATAGTGTTCTGGCCAATGAAGGTATCTACACAGAACCATATACCTTTACACACATAACTGACCGGCAGGGAAATGTTCTTGTGGAACGAAATGCGTCCAGAGAACGGGTGGTGACGCCACAAACCGCATATATAATGACGGATTTAATGGTGCACAGCATCACTTACGGCACCGGATCCCGTGCCAGGCTTGATCCCCGGAATGAGCTGATTCCGGTTGCCGGTAAAACCGGAACCACTTCCGATCAGAAAGATGCCTGGTTCGTAGGGTACACTCCTTATTATGCTGCAGGGCTGTGGATTGGAAATGACCGCCCGGAAGCTTTGTCTGATGGCAGTGGAATGGCAGCTGAGCTTTGGCAGATTATGATGACGGCCATTCATGAAGAAAAAGAAGCGAAGGAGTATCGGGAGCCTAAGGATATAGTTACAGAAACAATCTGTACTTCATCCGGACTCCTGGCAAATCGCTACTGTAACAGAACCAGGCAGGAACTATTTATTCTCGGTACTGAACCAGACAGCTACTGCAGGATTCATCGGGCACCTCCTCCCCCGGTGATCCCGGAAGAACCGGAGGAGTCGGAAGAAACCGCAGATACTGAACAGGAGTCTTCTGAAAGTGAAGAAAACATAGAAATGAACGACCATGAATAAAGGAGTGAGTCCATGAAAACACTGATACGAAACATCGGGTATTACTCCCCGGAAAACGGAGAACCTTTGAAAGGGAATATTTTGATTTCAGAAGGAAAAATCGAAAAGTTTATTGACGCCACAGAGGTTGAAGGTGCAAAGGTGATCGATGGAAAATTCCAGTGGCTGCTTCCTGGATTTATTGATATGCACGTGCATTTTCGTGAACCGGGAGGGGAAGAGAAGGAGACTCTGGAAACTGGATCCAGGGCAGCTCTGGCTGGCGGTTACACAAGCGTTGTTTGCATGCCCAACACGCAGCCGGTGCCGGATCATACGGATGCTATCGACGACCTGCTTGCCAGAACGGAGAAGCTTCCCTGTCAGGTTTTGCTAATGGGAAGCATTTCAAAAGGTCTGGCCGGGGAGGAAAAGACAGATTTCAGTTTGTACAAACACCCAAGGTTTATAGGAGTAACAGATGACGGAAGACCGGTATCCAATGCTGCTATTCTTGCTGAAGCGCTGCAGGATGGATTACGGGAAGGACTGATGGTCGGGCTTCACTGTGAGGATGAAAGTATGATGTTTGACCGCAGTATCAATCAGGGCCGGATATCCCGAAAACTAAATTTACAGGGTGTACCGGTTATGGCTGAGGCAATAATGATTCACCGGGACTTGTATCTGGCAGAAAAGCTTAATTGTCCGTTGCATATCCAGCATGTCAGTGCGGCGGAAAGCGTCAGGTTAATCAGGGAAGCAAAGGCCAGAGGCGTTCTGGTATCCTGTGAAGCTGCTCCTCACCACTTTTCACTGACAGAGGAAGCTGTTCTGACCCGGGGCTCCATGGCAAAAATGAGTCCGCCCCTGCGAACACAGGATGATGTAAAAGCGGTTCAAAAAGGTTTGAAAGATGGAACGATTGATGTTATTGCAACGGATCATGCGCCTCATCTGGACAGCGATAAAACAGATGACCTTATTCATTCCGCCAATGGAATTATAGGTTTGGAAACAGCTTTTTCTGTTGGGAATACTTATTTGGTAGATCAAAACATTCTGAGCCTAAAAGAGCTGGCGTATCGAATGAGCTCCCGGCCGGCCAAACTACTGGGACTTGAAAGCAAGGGCGAAGTCTCTCCGGGAATGGATGCAGATCTTGTTCTGGTTGACCCGAACCGTCGATGGATAGTTGACAGTCAGTGTTTTTACTCCAAAGCAAGGAATACCCCATACCATGCCATGGCATTGCGAGGAAAAGTGACCATGACAATGGTAAATGGGGAGGTGCGATACCAGGAAGAAGGTTAGAGTCGGTTACTGCTGGATTGTTGTCAAAATTTTCGGTTTGTGTTAAAATTAAGAAAAGAAGAAAAAGGCAAAGCCGCACGAAAGTCGGTGACGCAAAGCCACGAGTCTACGTCAGCTAATTCTGATAGGATGGTCGGGTTGCCAGAATCATGGTTTTTTTTGCTATTGGCGACCCGTTTGCAACGGGTCTTTTATTTTGTTGTGAATACAATCAAGTATAGCAAAAGGAGATGATCACAATGCTGAAGTCAAAGATTCCACTGGATCAATGTGAAGTGGGAATGGTTTTGTCAGAAGATCTGTACAATGACTCCGGTCTTCTGCTTATGAAAAAAGGAACAGTGTTGACGCCGGAAAAATTAAAAGTGCTGGTTCGCAGGGAAGTTACTGAAGTGCCGGTAGATGACAGGACCAACTAAGACCCGGAGTGGGTCTTTTTTCTTTGTAATGACTTCATTGGCGAAGGATGATGATATTTGCTATAATAAAACAAAACCGCTTCAAAGAACAGCATCAGGAAAGGGGATTCAGGTGGGACGTAAAACAAAGCTGACTGAAAGACAACAAGCACTGATTCGTTATCATCAACGGGGGAAACGGACGCATATTTTGTTCAACGGTATTTTAAGCTGGGGGCTTTTAACAGGGTTTTTGTTTTTAACAATTCAAAGCTTATGGAACGATGGTTTTTCTTTTTCGGCCTGGAGGAATACAGTATTCAGCGGTTCTGGAATGATAACCGTATTGACATTTATGGCTGTGGGAAGCCTCTGGGGGCTTTGGACATGGAGACAGATTGAGAAAAATGTTGCAGAAATAGACGAAAAGCGAAGGAAAGGAAAGCCTAAAAATCAGATGTGCTAAGAAATATATTGAAGGAGGAGGAAAAATGATTATTTCTCATGTGCAGGAAGCAGAAAAAAAACAGGTTACACATCCGGAAGCCAGTGAAGCGTCCATGAAAGTACTTGTTTCACCGAAAGAGGGCTGGGAGAGCCATGTAATGCGTCTTTTCGAGCTGAAGCCCGGTGGGTACACACCTCGACATGAGCATCCATGGCCACATATAAACTACATGGTTAAAGGGTATGGAACCTTGTTTATGGATGGAAAAGAACATCCGGTTAAAGAAGGCTCCTATGCTTATGTGCCTGCAGGAAAGAAACACCAATTCAGAAACGATGGCAGTGAACCTTTTGAATTCATTTGCATTGTACCGGAGGAAGGACATCAATAAAGTGAAAAACAATGAGCAATCTTCTCAAATAACATTAATAGCAACAGCGGCTTTTGGACTGGAAGCCATTGCAGCCAGAGAAATAAAAAGCCTTGGTTACGAAGTGGTGGAGACTGAAAATGGCCGTGTTACATTTACAGGACCGGTGGATGCAATTTGCAGATGTAATCTTTGGCTGAGAACTGCAGAAAGAGTTCTGCTTAAAGTCGGTGAATTTCAGGCAAAGTCCTTTGAAGAACTCTTTGAAAAAACAAAGGCTCTCGACTGGAGTCGGTGGATCCCCAAAGAAGGCAGATTTCCGGTCATCGGTAAATCTGTAAAATCACAGCTAAGCAGTGTACCGGACTGTCAGGCCATTGTTAAAAAAGCTGTGGTGGAAAGTCTGAAGCAAAGGTATCATAAAGAATGGTTTGAAGAAACAGACAGCGAGTATCGAATCGAAGTAGCGCTGCTAAAAGACAGAGCAACGTTGACCATTGATACCAGCGGAGAAGGACTTCATAAGCGTGGATATAGAAAAAGCACCCACCAGGCACCGCTCAAGGAGACGTTGGCTTCAGCGCTTGTGCAGTTAAGCTTCTGGAAACCGGAAAGAGTTCTGATAGACCCCTTTTGCGGTTCAGGAACCATTCCTATTGAAGCTGCATTGATTGGTAAAAACCTGGCACCGGGAATGAATCGTGAATTTATATCTGAGTCCTGGCCATGGATCCCGGCTGAAAACTGGAGACAGGCCCGGCGTGAAACTCATGATGTGGCACGTTATGATGAGCCCATCCAAATACAGGGATTTGACATTGATGAAAGGTCTCTGCGCTCGGCAAGGCATTATGCTCAGGAAGCGTTTCTGGAAGATGAGATACACTTTGAGAAGCGAGACTTCAGGGAGTTGAGATCCCGTTATCATTATGGATGTGTTATTACAAATCCTCCTTATGGAGAGCGGATGGGGGAAGAGGCGGAAGTACAACAACTATACAGAGAGTTCGGCAAGGTGTTGTTGGGTCTGGAGACATGGTCGAAATATATACTGACAGCATATCCGGATCTGGAAACTGATTTTGGGAAAAAAGCGGATCGCAGACGAAAGCTTTATAATGGAAGGATTATGTGCCAGTATTATCAGTATCAGGGTCCCAGGCCACCCAGAAAAAAGGAAAAAGACGACAATGGCAGCGGCGCTGAATAATCGGCAATAATGCCGAAAAACAGGCGGTGATTAATTGGATAGCTTGCTTAGCAAAGAAGATATGGAAGCGGTATTGGATATACTGGATGAAGGAATTCAGGTGGTTGACAGAGAAGGAATCATAGTATACTGCAATGAGGCAGCTGCTGAACTGGACAGCTTAAAGAAAGAAGAGGTCATTGGCAGCCATATACTGGATATCTATCCGTCCCTTACCAAAGAAACCAGTACACTGCTGGAAGTGTTAAAAACAGGAAAAGCTATTTATCACTATCAGCAGGACTTTTTAAACTATAAAGGGAGCAAAATCACCACCGTTAACAGTACGATTCCACTTAATAAAAATGGCCTTCTGGTTGGGGCACTGGAGCTTTCCAGAAACATAACTCAAGTCAGGGAGCTTTCGGAACAGCTGGTGGATCTGCAGGAAAAAATCTATGCTCAAAAACCGGTTTCATCAAAAGCTGTTAAGGGAACAGCACGCTATACCTTTGAGGATATTATAGGAGACAGTTATGAAATAAACAAGCTGAAACATAAAGCACAAAAAGCTGCAGGAACCAACTCTTCAGTTATTGTATATGGAAATACTGGTACCGGTAAAGAGCTGGCAGTACAGGCAATTCACAATGCAAGCCAGCGCAGGCATTATCCTTTTATTGCCCAAAACTGTGCTGCAATCCCATCGGCGTTGCTGGAGAGTATTCTGTTTGGTACGGTTAAAGGAAGTTTTACTGGTGCAGACCACAGACCGGGCTTGTTTGAACTGGCAAATGAAGGAACGCTATTCCTTGATGAAATAAACTCAATGCCTATGGAACTGCAGTCTAAATTGTTGCGGGTACTGGAAGAAAAGTCAATAAGACGTGTAGGTGATATAAAAACCAGAGAGATTAATGTGCGGATTATAGCTGCGATGAATATGGATCCTTTCCAGGCGGTCCAGGAAAAAAAGCTGCGGGAAGATCTTTTTTATCGGCTTAATGTCGTCTCTCTCAGACTGCCGGATTTAATGGAACGGAAGAATGACTTTTCTGTTTTATTAACATTTTTTATTGAAAAGTTCAATCAGAAATTGAATAAAAGAGTTCTTGGTGTGAGTCGGGAGGCACTTGAACAGTTGGAAAATCATTCCTGGCCAGGGAATGTGCGTGAGTTGGAAAACATTATTGAAGGCACCATGAATGTCATGGATGGAAAATGGATTCAGATAGAAGATTTGCCATACTATCTGCAAAAAAGGAAGAAAGTGCATGAAAAATTAACGGCAGAGATACCAGTGGGAGAAAAGCTTTCTCTTAAAGAGTTAATGAAGTCCATGGAAAAAGAGATAATAGCCAGAGTTTTTTACCAGAACAATAGAAACATTACAAAGACAGCTGAAAAACTATCTGTACCGAGGCAGACGCTTCAGTATCGATTGATGAAACTGGGGATTACCCAGGAAGAGGAATAAAAGAAAAAATAAACCGCCGAAAAACAGGCGGTTTATTTCCGTTGAGGCAATTTAATTATGATTTTTTATGCTGTTTTTGTTCATTGCTAAAAATACATAATAATCAAAAAAATAAGAGGGGAATGATTCGTGATTGCTTCAGCTGCAGGCTGAAAGTCTGAAATGCAGGGCATCTGAATTGCCGGTTTTTAGTTTAGTACGTTTAAGCGGAATGGATGAAAAATACACCAAAGGTTTAATTGGGGCTTATCTTTTAATTGTGGCATAAACCTTGCATATTAATAAAGCTATATGTGTAAAAACAGTGCTTGTGGCACATAATTTGAAAAAGGAGGAATTTAAAATGAAAAGAATGGGATGTCCTTATGGTACACATCGGGTAATTGAGCCAAAAGGGGTGCTGCCTCAACCAGCTCAGAAAATTGATAACAGTATGGAAATCTATGATAATGAAATCCTGCTGGATGTTCAAACCCTAAATGTTGATTCTGCCAGCTTTACTCAAATTAAAGAGCAGGCCGGTGGTGATTTGGATAAAATCAGAGAAATAATGAAAGGAATTGTTGCTGAAAGAGGGAAGCACCATAATCCGGTAACCGGTTCTGGAGGTATGCTGATAGGAACAGTGGCGAAAATTGGTGATGCCATGAAAGGAAAAACAGATCTTAAAGTGGGCGATAAGCTTGCAACATTAGTTTCTCTTTCATTAACCCCATTGGTGATTGAAGAGATAAATGAAATACGTAAAGATATTGACCAGGTTGATATCAAAGGGCAGGCAGTTCTCTTTGAAAGTGGTATTTACGCTGTACTGCCGGATGACCTGCCGGAAAATCTGGCTTTATCTGTTTTGGATGTAGCCGGAGCTCCTGCTCAAACTGCAAAACTGGTTAAGCCAGGTGATACAGCCGTTATTATAGGTGGTTATGGCAAGTCGGGAATGCTTTGCCTGTATGAAGCGAAAAAACGCGCTGGCGTAACAGGAAAAGTAGTTTGTGTTGGACGCCGAAAAGACGGTATAGACGGGATCCGGGACCTTAACCTGGCTGACGAATATGTAGTTGCTGACTCAACAAATGCTGTGGAGCTTATGGAAGCGGTAAAAGAAGCGACAGGAGGCGAGATGGCCGATGTCGTAATTAACTGCGTAAATATTCCTAATACTGAGATGGGAAGTATCTTGTCTGCTAAAGATACCGGCTTAATTTATTTCTTTAGTATGGCCACCAGCTTTACAAAGGCAGCTCTGGGCGCGGAAGGAATTGGCCGGGATACCACTATGCTTATCGGAAATGGATATACTAAAGGGCATGCAGAAATATCCCTGCAGATTATGAGAGAAAGCGAAGCGCTTCGCAAAAAATTTGAAGAACTGTATGCGTAGATAGAACTGATGAAAACCCCAGGTGGTTCCCAAAAGAATTGCCGGGGTTTTCCATCTGATTAAATCCCAAAGGAGAGAAAAGAAATGCGCGATTATCGAGACATAGAGTTATGGAAAGATGTCACTGAGGAAGAGTGGAACAGTTGGGAATGGCAGGTGAAAAATCGGATCAGTACGGTGGAAGATCTGAAAAAAGTTGTTAACCTTAAAGCCGGAGAAGAAGAAGGCATAGAACAATGCCTGAAAAAACTGAGAATGGGCATCACTCCCTATTACGCATCATTAATGGATCCGGAGGATGAAAACTGTCCTGTCAGGATGCAGGCAGTTCCACAGTCGGCGGAGCTTCATCAGGGTTTATCGGACATGGATGATCCATTACATGAAGATGTGGACTCACCAGTGGAGGGACTAACTCACCGATACCCGGACAGGGTCCTTTTATTAATCACTGATATGTGTTCCATGTATTGCCGCCACTGCACACGCCGCCGATTTGCCGGCCAGCAGGATACAGGGCTGCCTATGGATAGAATTGACGCTGCTGTGGACTATATTCGAAAAACACCACAGGTCAGAGACGTGTTGCTTTCTGGTGGGGATTGTCTGTTGGTTTCTGATCAGCGACTGGAAACCATCATTCAAAAACTGCGTGAAATTCCACATGTGGAAATCATCAGACTTGGGAGCCGGACTCCGGTTGTTATGCCACAACGTATAACTGATTCACTGGTCAACATGCTGAAAAAATATCATCCAATATGGTTAAACACTCATTTTAATCATAGCAAGGAGCTGACACCTGAATCCAGAAAAGCACTGGCAAAATTAGCTGATGCCGGGATACCCTTAGGCAATCAGTCTGTTCTCCTGAGAGGGATCAACGACTGTGTTCCTGTTATGAAAGAGCTGGTTCATGAACTGGTAAAAGAAAGAGTAAGACCATACTACCTGTATCAGTGTGATTTATCTGTAGGTATTGAACATTTCAGAACGACTGTTTCAAAAGGAATAGAAATTATTGAAGGCCTTCGTGGTCATACTTCCGGTTATGCGGTACCTTCCTTTGTTGTTGACGCACCTGGTGGTGGCGGGAAAATTCCGGTAATGCCAACATATATGATCTCTCAAGGTGCAGGGAAAGTGGTTCTGAGAAACTATGAAGGCGTAATTTCGACCTACTCTGAGCCGGACAATTATCATCACGGTGACGAATGTAAAACCTGTGGAGATAAGAGCGGGAAGAAACTTGGCGGCGTGGCCGGATTAATTAACGGTGAGAAAATAGCCCTGGAGCCAGCAGATCTGGAGCGTCATCAAAGAAGCAAAAAATGATTTTAATAAATTATATTCCAGATAAGTGCCGCCGAATTGCAGTTGTGGGTATGGCAAAAAACGCTGGCAAAACGGTGATTCTTAATCGGCTTATATCCGAGATGACAAAAGAAGGTATTACAATAGGTATAACCTCCACCGGAAGAGATGGTGAAGAACAGGACCTTGTGACGCTTACAGAAAAGCCCAGGATATATGTTCCTGTGGGAACATTGCTGGCAACAACGGAAATCTGTCTGAAAAACAGTGATGCCAGAGTTGAAGTGCTTGAAACTACAGGAGAAAACACCCCGATGGGCCAGGTGGTGGTTATTCGTGTTCGGCAGCCGGGATTTATTCAAATAGCAGGGCCAGACACAAATCGAGGCATTTTGATGATTTCCAAAATTCTTGAAAAGCATGGAGCTTCCAGGGTTTTGGTTGACGGAGCGCTTGACCGCAAAGCCAGCGCATCTCCGGCTATAACTGATGGTTGTATACTGGCCACCGGGGCGGTGCTGCACCGGGATCCTGATGTTGCTGTTGCGATGACGCGCCATCAGACGGAAATGTTTTCGCTGCCGGTAATTGAAAATATTTATGAAGTTAAGCGTCAATGGGAAACCCTTAAGACTAAAGGCACGGTTGGTGCTATTGACGATGAAGGTGAGCTGAGAGTAATACCGGTAACATCGGCTATTAATAACGGGCGTGATCTTGGAAATGCTATGCAGGAAAAGGATATGTGCCTGCTCATCAATGGAAGCTTGACTGGTAAAACCATCAAAGAGATTACGCAAGTAACTTCGCTCTACCGAAAGGTTCCACTGGTGGTTTCCGACGCTACAAAAATATTTATGTCAGAAAACGATTGGAAAATCTGGAAACGGATGGGTGTAATTCTTAAAGTAATAAATCCGGTTAATCTACTGATGGTCACTGTTAACCCCATATCGCCGGAAGGTTATGAGTTTGACAAAAAAACCTTCAGGGAAAAAATGAAAAATGCTCTTGAACCGATACCAGTGGTGGATGCTCTGGAGGAAGGAGGACTGGATTGAGCTATTTTATGAATCCGGATACTCCGGAACAGATTGGATTAAAGGAATTTTTGAACAATGTTCCTGTTGAAACAGAATATGGCCGCATTTTGAAGGAAAACCTTGAACCTGTTACAAAAGACAATGAGCAGGATTTGGAGGAAATGTACCTGGAAATCCGGGGTATAACGGAAGAATCCAAAAGGCATCCGGGTCTTTTGAAAGAAATTCGAAAACTGATTCATGGACAGAAAAATATTCGTAAATCCATTAGAAATGCTCTAATGGATGAAGTGCTGTCGGACGTGGAATTGTTTGAAATTAAAAAACAGGCCTTTGCAACTCAAAGACTCTGGCAGTATCTTCAACAGCACAAGGCTATATATTTTTCTTCCATATTTCTGTACCCGGTACAATGGCTTACTGAATTGCTGGATCCAGAAAAAACCGGGATAGAAACCTTTTATCTGTATGATGAATATGATCCCGATCTTAGGGATATAAGGAGTCGGAAAACGGACCTTCAGGAAAGGATTCTAACGGAAGAAAAAAAGCGAGAAAAGCAGGCTGCAGAGAAACTGAACATTAAACCTTTATGGAACAGGGAGATTCACATCCCGAAGGACCAGCCTGAAAAACAGGAAGAATTGAAAGAATTAAAAACATATGTACTTTCTAATGAAACCCGGAGTCATTGGATATATCGGCCTATTAAGCAGGATCAGGAAGAAGAACTGAATGATTTATTGCAAAAAGAAGAGGTGTTAGAACAACAAGTACGGCACTGGCTTAGTGGGGAAATTGGAAAAAAAGGCGAGGAACTCCTTGAAAACACCTATGCATTGGCTCGTCTGGATCTGTTGTTGGGAAAAGTGGCTGTGGCCATGAAATATAAATGCTGTATGCCTGAAATTACAAAAGAACCGCTAATAGAAATTACAGAGGGAAGACATCCTGGCTTGGAAGAAAAACTGAAAAAAGAAGGACTTAGTTATATGCCGGTGGATCTGAAAGCGAAAAGAGGCGTTACGCTTATTACCGGTGCGAATATGGGCGGTAAAACCATGTCTCTCAAAATGACGGCATTATTAACATCTATGGCACAAATGGGGTTTTGGGTGCCTGCGAAGAAGTTTTCCTTTTATCCGATGGATTATATATACTTTTCCACCGGTGATCAGCAGTCACAAGAGTTGGGACTCTCCACATTTGGAGCTGAAGTTTTCGGCCTGAAAAAAGCACTTGAGGTAGCGGATAAAAAAGGATTAATTCTGTTGGATGAGCTGGCCAGTGGAACGAACCCCAAGGAAGGGTATGGTATTTCCAAGGCAATAGTGGATCATCTGAGTCAACGGTCTGCCATATCAATTGTAACTACTCACTATGATGGAACTGGAGAACTTCCGGAAGTCAGACATTTACAGGTGGTAGGGCTTAAGGAAGGCAAACTGGAAGGCCTTGAGGATGAATTGAAAAAAACCAGAAATCCGGCAGGTATTTTTGAAAAATATATGGATTATCGCTTGGTTCCAAAAGAAAGCGGAGAACCGGTTCCCCGGGATGCTATACGTGTTGCTGAATTAATGGGTCTGCCGGAAAAAATATTAATGGATGCCCGAAAATATTTAATGGAAAAAGACTGATGGAAAGAGGAGGAATGAGTATGGAAAGCAAACTGAATCTGGACCAGGCAGTAATTGAGGAGGCGCGTAGAGCTTCTAAATCTGTTGCAGAAGAAGTGCAGCCTTTTATCGATGAGAATACAACGGTAAGTGTTGAAAGAACCATCGCCCGGTTGCTGGGAATTGATGGCATTGATGATGTGGATCGACCACTGCCCAATATAATTGTAAACCACGTAAGGGAGAGCGGTGGTCTTAACCAGGGAATAGCCTACTGGATTGGTAATGCCATGGTGCATACCGGAAAAAACCCTCAGGAAATTGCTGAAGCTGTTAGCAGGGAAGAAATGATTTTGACTGAAATACCGGCTCAGAACCGACAGGAAGTTCTTCAGGCCGTTACTGCCAAAGCCGAAGAAATGGTAGAGCATATAAAAATGAACCGACAGAAAAGGGAAGAAATGATCGAAACCCTTGGAGATGGACGAAAGCCGCTCCTTTATTTGATTGTTGCTTCTGGAAACATTTACGAAGATGTTGTGCAGGCTCAGGCGGCGGTTCGTCAGGGTGCTGATATTATTGCTGTTATCCGAAGTACTGCTCAGAGTTTGCTGGACTATGTTCCATATGGGCCTACAACAGAAGGATTTGGTGGGACTTACGCAACCCAGGAAAACTTTAGGATTATGAGAAAAGCACTGGATGAGGTGGGTGAAAAAGTAGGCAGGTATATTCGTCTGTGCAATTACTGCAGCGGATTATGCATGCCGGAAATTGCTGCCATGGGAGCCATCGAAAGGCTGGATGTAATGCTGAATGATGCTCTTTATGGAATACTGTTCAGGGATATTAACATGAAAAGAACCTTTGTTGATCAATATTTTTCCAGAGTTATCAACGGTTTTGCCGGCATCATTATAAACACGGGAGAAGATAATTACCTGACGACTGCCGATGCAGTTGAAGAAGCCCATACCGTAGTAGCCTCCCAGTTTATTAACGAACAATTTGCTTTGAAGGCCGGACTTCCGGAAGAACAGATGGCACTGGGTCATGCCTTCGAAATGGATCCGGAGCTGACCAATGGTTTTTTGCTTGAGCTGGCTCAGGCGCAGATGGCACGGGAAATTTTCCCGAAAGCACCATTAAAATATATGCCACCCACTAAATTTATGACCGGCAACATTTTTAAAGGCCATATTCAGGATGCCATGTTTAATTTAGCGGCAATCTGGACACAGCAAGGGATTCAATTGCTGGGAATGCTGACGGAGGCTAATCATACCCCTCACCTGCATGACAGAGCACTGTCTATCGAAAACGCTAAATATGTTTTCAATAACTGCAAAGATATTGGTGATGAAATTGAATTTAAAAAAGACGGCATCATTCAGAAGCGTGCTCAAAAAGTGTTGGGCGATGCGGTTGAACTGCTGGATCAGATCGAAGAAGACGGTATTTTTAAAACCATCGAAGAGGGAAAGTTCGGTGGTGTAAAGCGGCCGCAGAACGGTGGAAAAGGCCTTGAGGGAGTTATTGAGAAAGCAGAAGGCTATGTTAATCCCTTTATCGATCTGATGTTAGGAGGTGACCGGTAATGGCAATTGAAAAAGTGGATTTATCAAATGTGAAACCTTATGGCGATACACTGAATGATGGAATGATACAGCTCAGTTTTACTCTCCCGGTTCCCTATGGAGAAGAAGCCAAAGAGTCGGCCAGACGCCTTATGCTGAAAATGGGTCTGGAGGAACCTAATGTGGTTAATGCCATGGATCTGGGTATCGGATACACTTACTTCATTGTTTATGCTAAAAGCAGCCACACCATAAACTACAATGCTATTAAAGTGCCTAAGGTTGAAGTGGAGCGAATGACTAAGGAAGAAGTGGAAGAGTTTATAGATAAGAAAATTAAGCGGGACGTAGTTATCCTGGGAGCCTGTACCGGATCGGACGCTCATACCGTGGGGATTGACGCTATAATCAACATGAAAGGCTACCACGGGCACTATGGTCTTGAGCGTTATAAAGGAATAGAAGCGTACAACCTGGGGAGTCAGGTGGAGAACGAAGAACTTATCGCTAAAGCCATTGAGATGAAAGCTGATGCATTACTGGTTTCTCAGGTAGTAACTCAAAAAGATGTTCACATAAAAAACCTGACCAATTTGATTGAACTGCTGGAGGCTGAAAACCTAAGAGACAAGTTAATTGTTGTTTGCGGCGGTCCTCGTATCTCACATGAACTGGCTAAAGAACTTGGATATGATGCAGGTTTCGGAACGAACACCTATGCAGAGGATGTAGCGGCATTTGTCATCCATGAAATGCTGGAGCGAAACCTGGTATAGAAATATTGCTATTTTTAATAAGTCTGTTTCGCATCGATTGAAGTAAGATGTGAAACAGACTTTTTTTCTGTGTGGAGTATGATACAATAATAGTGGATTCAGAGATAGAAAGAGGGTAAGAGATGAAAGAATCCATTATCGAAAAAATAAAAAAAACAAAACTTATCAAGTCCGGCGACACTATTCTTGTTGGTTTTTCGGGAGGACCGGACTCTGTATGTTTGCTTACTGCATTACATGAAATAGCAGAATCATTTTCATTAACTATTTATGCTGCTCATTTGAACCATAATTTGAGAGGGATGGAGTCAAATGAAGATGCATCTTTTGCGGTGAATTTTTCAAGGAAGCACAATATAGCATGTGTAGTGAAAAGCATAGAGGTAGCTGAATATGCATCACGTACCGGAGTGTCCCTGGAAATGGCCGGACGGATTTGTCGTTACCGGTTTTTTGAAGAAGTGGCAGAAAAAATCGGTATTGATAAAATTGCAGTAGGACATCACTTGAACGATCAGGCAGAAACGCTTTTAATGAATCTTATTCGGGGAAGTGGACTGGAGGGATTAACAGGAATTCCAGCTGTACGCAAGAAAATTATCCGCCCTCTGATTCATTGCAGAAGAGAAGAAATAATTGATTTTTGTCACCGACGTAACTTACCATACCGAATAGACGCTACGAATCAGGAAACAGAATTTTTCAGAAACAAAATCAGAAACCGTATTATTCCTGATATGGAGACCTGTCAGCCAAGCCTGATGGAATCTATGGGGAGAACAATAGAACTGCTTGAGCAGGACAGAGACTACATTGAGGAAGTGGTCGAAGCGAAATATCAGGATGCAGTTCGTTTCAAAATGCTGGAATGCATTAGCCTGGACTACGAAACAGTTTCAAAAGAACATCCGGCTGTTGCTTCGAGAATTCTGCGACGGGCGTACCATGACCTGGAGAAGACTGGTCAGACGGTTAGCTTTAGTCATATAAAAAATGTGATGGAGAACTTGCGAAAGGGTACTTATGGTAAGGAGTACCAGTTACCCGGAAAAATTATAGTGAAACTTAAGACGGAAGAAATTTTATTTGCAGCAGAAAGGTATTTTGAAAATCGCGCTGCAGAACCGGATGTCTCGAAGGATCAGACAACGCTTAAGATACCAGGCATTACACACCTTTTAGGCTCAGACAGCAGTATTTACTGCGAAGTTCTTCGTGTTCAAAAGGTGAGCGAGAGAAATGAAGGTCCATATTGCCAAATTTTCGACCAAGAAAAGCTGCCGCAAGAACTGGTTGTAAGGACCCGTAGCACAGGTGACCGGATAAAACCCTTGGGAATGGAAGGAACAAAGAAGTTGAAAGATTTTTTTATTGATCAGAAAATACCTGCTGAAGAAAGGGATCGAATAGTCCTTCTGGCACATGAAAATGAAATTTTCTGGGTCGTTGGACATCGAATCAGTGACAGGGCAAAGGTGACGACGGATACTCAAAAAGTAGTCAGAATGCAATATCGGCCAGGGAAGGAAAAAACAGGCTGTGAATAGGTTTTTTTCAGGTTGTCTATCAACTTGTTGTGTGGTACAATTGTAAAATGTGAAAATGAGATTTGTTGGGAGGAGGAAGACAGGTTGAGGAAAATGTTCCGCGGTGCCAGTTTCTATATCATCATTTTTATCGTGCTGCTGATACTGGTACAGCAATTCGTACAACCACCGCAGGAATCCGTTGAAATATCGTTTTCAGAGCTTTACCAGGAACTGATCAATGGAAACGTGGAAGAAATTAATATTGTCGACAGATCAGTGGAGGGAATTCTGAACCGGGACGGTGAATCTGTCAGTTTTGAGTCTTTTGTGCCGGTTGTTTTCAGTGATGAGCGTCTAACCGCTATTTTGGAAAGCAATATGGTTGACATAGGAGCTGAAGTGAAAGGTGCTCCGCCACCTTCAACTCCATGGTTTATACAGTTGTTGCCTTCTGTTTTCATGATTCTTATTTTTGTGGTGCTTTGGTTTGTTTTTATGCAACAATCCCAGGGCGGCGGAAATAAAGTTATGTCATTCGGAAAAAGCAAGGCAAAACTTCATAAAGAAGATGAAAAAACGAAGATTAACTTTAGTGACGTAGCTGGTCTTGATGAAGAGAAAGAAGAATTACAGGAACTGGTGGATTTTCTTAAAAATCCACGTAAGTTTGTGGAATTGGGCGCAAGAATACCAAAAGGTATTTTAATGGTTGGCCCGCCGGGAACGGGAAAAACATTCCTGTCCAAGGCTGTAGCGGGAGAAGCCGGTGTACCCTTCTATAGTATCAGTGGTTCTGACTTTGTTGAGATGTTTGTTGGTGTTGGTGCTTCCCGGGTGAGAGATCTTTTTGATCAGGCAAAGAAAAGTGCACCTTGCATTATATTTATTGATGAGATTGACGCTGTCGGACGTCGTCGTGGTGCAGGCCTGGGTGGTGGCCATGATGAGCGGGAGCAGACTTTGAATCAGCTATTGGTTGAAATGGACGGTTTTGGAATAAACGAAGGTGTTATTGTTGTAGCTGCAACTAACCGTGCCGATATTCTTGATCCGGCGCTGCTGAGACCCGGTCGATTTGACCGACAGGTTGCAGTTGGACTGCCAGACTTAAAAGGCCGGGAATCAATATTGAAAGTTCATGCCAGAGGGAAGCCTATTGATGAATCTGTGGATCTGCAGGTTCTTGCCAGAAGAACGCCTGGTTTTACGCCTGCAGATATTGAAAACCTGATGAACGAAGCGGCGTTATTAACCGCTAGAAAAAATCAGAAAAAAATAATGATGGACACCATTGAAGAAGCAATTACCAAGGTGATAGCCGGCATGGAGAAGAAAAGCCGTGTCATTAGTGAAAAAGAAAGAATCCTCACTGCTTTCCACGAGGCCGGTCATGCGCTGGTGGCATCTATGTTGCCGAATACAGATCCGGTTCACCAAATCAGTATCATTCCGAGAGGAAGAGCTGGTGGCTTTACTATGATTCTTCCCAAGGAAGATAAGTATTATGCTACCAAGACTGAGATGGAAGAGCATATCATCCATTTGCTCGGAGGGCGTGTAGCTGAAAAGCTGGTGCTCTCAGATATAAGTACCGGAGCACAGAATGACCTTCAGCGGGTAACAGCTATTGCCAGAGGAATGGTTACGAAATACGGAATGAGCGATAAATTGGGTCCGATGACTTTTGGTAGTGATGAAGACGAAGTCTTTCTGGGCAGGGACATGACCTCCAGACGAAACTATTCCGAGGAAGTAGCAGCTCAGATTGATGATGAAATTCGTCGCATCGTGGATGAAGCGTACCATCGGACAGAAATGTTGCTGAAAGAAAACATGGAAAAACTTCATTCCATCTCTAATGCATTGCTAAAATTAGAGACCCTGAATGCAGACGAATACAAAAGAATTTTTGATGGTGAAATCATCATTGAAGAAGATGATGATATAGACACTGTAAAAAACAAAATTGCATCGGTTCAGTTACAGGAAACCGCCTCAGAATCTTCTGCAGAGCCAGCACCTGATAGTGAAAAAAAGGAAGCCGGTACTGATCATGTAGAAAATGAAATGGAGCAAAAACAGGAACCGGAAGCAAGCAGTCCGGAACAGGAAGCTTACCGGCCTGTTCGAAGCGAAAATATCGAATCAGACAATTAAAGATTTGAAAGCCTCGCAGTCAATTTAGGCTGCGAGGTTTTTTAAATCCATTTTTTCAACACCTTTAATTTAAATAATGTTGATCGATTCTAATTAATTAGAAAAAAATAAAGATTTTCATTCTGGAGCCTAAATCAGTTGCGCTGAGGCAAAAAAAAATGTAGAATAAGACTGGTGGTTTACTCTTCATTCTTAAAATGAAATGCAAGCAAACTGCCAAAAGTGTGACTGACAGCATGTTAACAGCATGTTGCCAATAGACATAAAGAAATACAGACTTCGAATGAGGGAAACTAATTGATGAGGGAGGAAAAATGATGGCTGGAAAAGAAAAGATGGAACAATTGAAAAATGCCCAGCAGGAATGGACCCAAAAAACAGACGAGGCAGTTAAAAAAAGGCCGGAGAGAAAAGAAACGTTTGTTACCGGGTCAAACCAGGAAGTTCAAAGACTATATACTCCGGTGGACCTGGAAAACATGGAATACGAAGAGGCACTTGGTTTTCCGGGTGAGTACCCCTACACTCGTGGCGTACAGCCAACAATGTATCGGGGTCGTTTCTGGACTATGCGTCAATACGCTGGATTTGCAACGGCAGAAGAATCAAATAAGCGGTACAAGTACCTGCTTGACCAGGGCCAGACCGGGCTTTCCGTTGCCTTCGACCTGCCAACACAGATTGGATATGATTCTGACCATGCTTTATCCGAAGGTGAAGTAGGAAAAGTTGGTGTAGCCATTGATTCATTAAAAGATATGGAAATCCTTTTTGACGGAATTCCCCTGGACCAGGTGAGCACGTCCATGACCATTAATGCACCTGCTTCAGTTTTGCTGGCTATGTATATTGCGGTTGCCGAAAAACAGGGAGTTGCTTCTGACCAGCTAAGAGGAACCATCCAAAATGACATTCTGAAAGAATATATTGCTAGAGGAACCTATATTTTTCCAGTGGAACCTTCAATGAGATTAATAACCAATATTTTCGAATACTGTTCAGATGAAGTGCCAAATTGGAATACGATAAGTATTTCCGGTTATCACATTAGAGAAGCCGGTTCCTCGGCAGTTCAGGAAGTTGCATTTACGCTGGCTGATGGCATAGCTTATGTAGAAGCGGCCATTGAAGCCGGTCTTGAAGTGGACAAATTTGCTCCGAGACTTTCCTTCTTCTTTAACTCCCATAACGATCTGCTTGAAGAAGTAGCTAAATTTAGAGCTGCCAGAAGAATATGGGCAAAAATAATGAAAGAAAAGTTTGGGGCGAAAAATCCAAAATCCATGCAACTGAAGTTCCACACTCAAACCGGTGGATCCACACTGACTGCACAACAGCCGGACAACAATATTGTGCGCGTCGCTATCCAGACATTAGCTGCTGTTCTTGGCGGAACACAGTCATTGCATACGAATTCAAAAGATGAGGCTATGGCCCTTCCAACAGAAGACTCTGTCCGAATTGCACTGCGAACACAACAGATAGTAGCTCATGAAAGTGGAGTGGCTGAGACAGTTGATCCTTTGGCTGGATCCTATTATGTGGAAAGTTTAACAAACGATATTGAAGAAAAAGCAATGGAATATATTGATCGCATCGTTGGTATGGGCGGTGCACCCAATGCTATCGAAAAAGGATATATCCAGAAGGAAATAATGGATAGTGCCTATGAATACCAAAAACAGATCGAGAGCAATGACCGAATTGTTGTTGGTGTAAATAAGTTCCAAACAGAAGAGCAGCCTCCGCAGGGACTTTTGCGTGTAGATCCATCTGTAGGCGAACTGCAAAAAGAAAAAATAGCAGAACTGAAAAAAGAACGAGACAATGATCAGGTAGTCCAAAAACTGGCTGAGCTGAAAAAAGCTGCAGAAACAGATCAAAACCTGATGCCATTTATTTTAGATGCTGTTAAGGCCTATGCAACCCTGGGAGAAATATGCGGATCCCTCAGGGAAGTTTTTGGTGAATACCAGCAAAGCGTTGTGCTGTAAAATCTGAAACCATTAAGGAGGAACTGTTATGGATCGACCCATTAGAGTTTTAGTTGCAAAGCCAGGTCTGGATGGACATGATCGTGGAGCGAAAGTAATTGCCCGTGCCCTGAGGGATGCAGGAATGGAAGTCATTTATACGGGTTTAAGATTAACACCGGACCAAATTGTACAAGCAGCCGTTCAGGAAGATGTTGATGTGGTGGCGCTTAGTATCCTTTCAGGAGCCCATGGCCACTTGCTTCCAAAAGTAGTGGATAAACTGAAAGAAGAAGGCATCTATGACGAGGTGCTGGTGCTTGGAGGTGGCGTTATTCCGGAAGATGACATCCCAGAGCTTAAAAAGGCAGGAGTAGCTGAAATTTTTACACCGGGAACTCCAACTGGCGTTACAATTGACTTTATTAAAAACAATCTTAAAAGAAGTCTTTAACTTTAGCGCAAATAGTTATATAATGACATTTGATGTTTTTTATCCTGAAATTTATGAAACATATACTGATATGAAGGGCTGAAAGGAGTTTTCGTA
Organism: Tindallia sp. MSAO_Bac2; assembly: GCA_003838145.1. Lineage (GTDB taxonomy): Bacteria > Bacillota > Clostridia > Peptostreptococcales > Tindalliaceae > Tindallia. The sequence goes on along the minus strand of QYZZ01000125.1, from coordinate 1,520 downwards.
TGGAACTGGGCAAAAGACTTTTGAATGGCGATAAAAGGGCGGCAGCCCGGCTTATAACGATGATAGAAAATGATGATCCGGAAGCAGTCGCCATCCTTTCAGCCTATTTTTCTTATACAGGCAGAGCGAGAGTAATTGGCATTACAGGCCCCCCGGGTGCGGGTAAAAGCACACTGGTTGACAAGCTGGCAAAGCAGCTCAGAAAGCAGAATGCTAAAGTAGGAGTGCTGGCAGTGGACCCCACCAGCCCATTTTCGGGTGGATCAATTCTTGGAGACCGTATTCGCATGTCAGATTTAAACCTTGATCCGGGGGTTTTTATACGCAGCATGGGAACCAGAGGTCATTTGGGAGGACTATCCAAATCAACGCTGGGTGCAGTCAAAATTCTTGATATAATGGGTATGGACTACATACTTATTGAAACCGTCGGTGTTGGACAATCCGAGGTGGATATCGTAAAAGCGGCAGATTCTGTATTGATGGTGATGGTCCCGGGACTTGGCGACGATATTCAGGCGTTAAAAGCCGGGATTATGGAAATCGGTGATGTCTTTGTCGTTAACAAATCAGACCGTGATGGTGCAGACCGAACGAAAACAGAAATTGAGATGATGCTGGACTTTGATCATGGCGAATGGCGTCCTCCGGTATCGCAGGCAGTGGCTGTTAACAACACAGGCATAGAAGAACTGACGGAAAACCTGGATCGACATTGGAATTACATGGAAAGCAGCAGTAAATTAATAGAAAAAAGAATTCATAACAGCGAGTTGGAAATCATTGATCTGACCCAGACGGCTATCTTAAAAGAGATGATGGGAAATGACGATAACCGAAACCGTATTCGCGAGTTGGCACAAAAAGTTGCGAGTCGTGAGCGGGATCCATATAGCATCAGCCAAACCGTTCTAAAGGAAATGATTGTAGGCGCAGAAGGAGGCATGGAAGTATGAAAACATTGAAAGTTGATCATATTGGAATTGCGGTGAAAAATCTTGATGAAACCCTTAAGTTTTATGAAGATGTGCTGGGCATGGAATGTACCGGTAAAGAGGAAGTTGAAGAACAAAAGGTTCGGGTTGCTTTCCTTCCTGTCGGCGATTCAGAGGTAGAACTTCTGGAATCTACCGATCCGGAGGGACCCATTGCCAAATATATTGATAAGAAGGGGGAAGGAATTCAACACATTGCGTTTCGTGTCGACAATATCGAACAGGCCATCGAAACCATGAAAGAAAAAGGGATCCGCATGATCGATGAAAAGCCCCGCTATGGCGCAGGTGGTGCTAAAATCGCTTTTTGCCATCCCAAGAGCACGGGCGGTGTCCTGGTAGAATTGAGTGAGCGGGAAGACGATTAAGTAATTAACTTGTTTCTAGTTCACCGAATGAAAAGTAGGAGGGTAAAGGATGACGGTAAACAAACTTGAAGAAATGCAGCAAAGCAAATCAAAAATCCAACAGGGCGGCGGCGAGAAGAAAATCGCCAGCCAACATGAAAAAGGAAAACTAACCGCC
>QYZZ01000124.1 GCA_003838145.1 Tindallia sp. MSAO_Bac2 | reverse complement strand
TTCTTCCAAGATGCGCCGGGTTGCCCTGGAGGATTATTTAACTCGCCAGTTCAGCCGGGGAATAAATACAGTTATAAAGAGAAGCCGGGGCACGGGTAAAAGCGGTATGATTTTCATTGACTCCTGCGGCCAGGAGATACTGGAAAGGACGTCTATGGTGGTTAATTCCCATTATATAGAGGCAAGGATTTCTATGGGTCTGCCTGCCCGGGGCCGAAAGGTTTTAAGCAATGAAGCTGCGGACATGTTTTTCAAGGAACTGCCTAAAATAGTGGATATTTCCCTCCTCTATTCCAGCCTGGAGGGGGAAAAGGTTAAAAATCATGTGGAGATTAATGAAGATCAGGACTTTATAAGGCGGGAACTGGAGAGGCTGGGACTGGTTTCCTTTATCAGGAATAATTCCCTGCTTCCCCGTCGAAGCGGTATAAGTGACCTGCCCATGACGGGGGAAGGGGTGGTGCCCTTTGTATCTCCACCGGAATTAGAGGTACAGCTGGAGGTTCCCAATGCCGGGAGAATTAAAGGAATGGGCATACCTGAAGGGATAACCCTGGTAGTGGGGGGAGGCTACCACGGAAAATCTACTCTCCTTAGGGCTGTAGAAAGAGGGGTATACAACCATATTCCCCGGGACGGAAGGGAATATGTGGTTACCCGGGAGGATGCCGTGAAAATAAGGGCCGAGGATGGAAGAAGGGTGGAAAAGGTAAATATCAGTCCCTTTATAAATAACTTACCCTTCGGCAAGGATACGGTGGAATTCTCAACGGATGAAGCCAGCGGGTCAACCTCCCAGGCGGCCAATATAATGGAGGCCCTGGAGTTAGGAGGCAGGGTTCTTCTTTTAGACGAGGATACTTCTGCTACTAATTTCATGATCAGGGATGTACGGATGCAGTCCCTGGTTGCTAAAGATAAAGAGCCCATTACCCCTTTTATAGACAAGGTAAAACTTCTAAAGGAGGACCTGAAGGTTTCTTCTATCCTGGTCCTGGGTGGTTCAGGAGATTATTTTGATGCCGCGGATAATGTCATAATGATGGATGAGTATAAGGTCCGGGAAGTTACGGAAAGGGCCAGGGAAATATCTTCCCGCTATCCTACCGAAAGGAAGGAAGAGGGAGGCAAAAATTTCGGAGCTTTAGCCTCCAGGGTACCCCTCCAAAAGGGCCTAGACCCTGTAAAGGGAAGAAAGGTCAAAATAAGTGCTAAGGGCCTTAACACTATCCAGTTTGGCCGGCAGGAGGTAGACCTGTCCCTGGTAGAGCAGCTGGTGGATATCAGCCAGACACGAGCGGTAGGCGATATATTGTATTTAAGTGTAAATTTCATTGATGGTAAAAGGACCCTGGCGGAAATCATAGAGCTGGTTTTAAGGCAAATAGAAAAAGAAGGGCTGGACCTTATTTCTCCTTTCAAGGGTCAGCACCCGGGAGAATATGCCCTTCCTAGAAAATATGAAATAGCTGCAGCCTTTAACAGGTTGAGAAGTTTTTGCGTGAAATAAAAAAGGATTTTAATTGGGATTTAACGAATTATAATAGGTTAAGTTTTTTAGACTAAGGTTGAGTTAAAGGGGGAAGGGAATGCAGGAGGCAAAGGTGGTAACCCTGGAGGACATTAAAAAGGATTCTCAAGTGAATATTTATATTCAAAAAGCTAATGAACATCTGGGAGCCATAGGATATACGGAACACAGCTTTCGTCATTCCAACCTGGTTGCCAAGATAGCTTATAATATCCTTTCCCGGCTTGGCTATTCGGGGAGGGAAGCGGAACTGGCTGCTATAGCCGGTTATTTGCATGATATAGGGAATGTGGTAGGCCGTTACGGCCATGCCCAAACGGGAGCAAATATTGCCATGAGCATCTTAGAAAGACTGGGCATGCCTTATAATGAAATAGCCGATATAGTGTCGGCCATAGGCAACCACGATGAAAGGGAGGGCCGGGTGGTAAATCCTGTATCGGCAGCCCTGGTTCTGGCGGATAAGTCTGATGTGCACCGTTCCCGGGTGCGTAATCTGGATTATGCTTCCTTCGATATCCACGACCGGGTGAATTTTGCAGTTAAAAGGTCCTTTCTGCGCATAGAAAAAGAATCAAAGACTATTACCCTGGAACTGGTTATTGACTTGATGATAATCCAGGTCATGGAGTATTTTGAAATATTTTTAAGCAGGATGGTGCTGTGTAGAAGGGCAGCCACCTATTTAGACACCAATTTTTCCCTGGTTATTAATGACACCAGGCTTCTTTAAAAAGATCAGTTACTACAGGAGGAAAATTAAATGGATAAGAGGAAAAAAAAGGTTGGGACTGATATGGTTAAACGGTCCCGGATGCTGTTAACAGGAGCTATTGTGATTTTAGTAGCTTTTTCTCTCTTAATTGCTGCCCAGATACCCCCCCATATTAACCTGGGCCTGGACCTGGTAGGAGGTGTTTATGTCCTCCTGGAAGCCAGGGAGGGAGAAGATGAACCGGCAACCAGGGATACAATTGAAAGGGCTATTACCATTATCCGAAATCGAGTAGACGAGTTTGGGGTTTCGGAGCCAATCATCCAGCAGGAAGGAGATAGGCGCATCCGGGTGGAGCTTCCCGATATAGATGATCCTTCCCGGGCCATGGAAGTGATAGGAAGGACTGCCCTTCTTACTTTTGTAGACCCTGATGAAGAAGTGGTTTTGACAGGGGCAAATTTAGATACGGCGGAGTTTACCTATGACCAGTTTAACCGGCCGGCGGTAGCCCTGGAATTTGACAGGGAGGGCAGGGATAAGTTTGCTGAAGTTACCGGAAGACTGGCAGGCACCAATGAGCCTTTAAGCATATACCTGGATGATGAACTGGTTTCAGCCCCCGTGGTTGATGAGGTCATTGGGGAAGGAAAGGCTATCATAAGGGGAGACTTTACTGCCGAGGAAGCAGGAGACCTGGCCCTGATCCTCAGGTCTGGTGCCCTGCCCGTGGAACTGGTGGAACTGGAAACCAGGACCATAGGCCCAACTTTAGGGGCTGATTCCCGGGACCGGAGCATTAATGCTGGCATAATAGGCTTATCCCTCTTATTAGTTTTCATGCTAATAATTTACAGGGTTATTGGAGCTTTAGCCAGTTTTGCCCTGGGGGTATATGTGGTTCTGGTTTTAGGAGTTTTGACTGTTTTAAATGCCACCCTTACCCTACCGGGAATAGCTGGTCTAATACTATCCATTGGTATGGCGGTAGATGCCAATGTTATTATATTTGAACGCTTTAAAGAGGAATACCGCAGTGGTAAAACTTTGAGGTCCGGGGTAGAAGCAGCCTTCCGGAATGCCCTTAGTACCATTTTGGATGCTAATGTTACCACCTTAATCGCTGCTGCCGTCCTCTTTTATTTTGGAACGGGCCCGGTGAGGGGATTTGCCGTAACCTTGAGTATAGGTATTGTAATGAGCATGTTTACGGCTATAGTTCTTACCAGGTACCTCCTTCGTTATTTAATCGGTGCCAATATAATTACCAATCCCAATCTTTTCGGAGTCAGGGGGATAGAAGATAATGTTGAACTTAAAGGTAATTAATTACCGTAAACATGCAGCCCTATTATCGGCATTTATCATTTTTATAGGAATTATTTCTTTAATTTTTAATGGCTTAAACCTGGGAATAGATTTCACCGGGGGGACTAATTTGCATTATAAAATTGGGGAGCCCTTCCAGGTGGAAGAAGTCCGGGAAATCCTGGAGGAGTTTGGCCTGGGGGGCAGCTTTGTTCAGAAGGTTGGCCACGGGGGTCTTGCCGAGGAAGAAAAGGATGAAGTTTTAATTAAAACCGTTTCCCTCGATGAGGAGGAGCGAAACCAGATATTCATGGCCATTCAGGAAAGATGGGACCAGGGGGAAACGGAAATTATTGAAGTAGAAAATGTAGGAGGGGTAATTGGAAGGGAACTGCAGCGGGATGCGGCTTTGGCCCTTGTCATTGCTACCCTGGGTATGATAGCTTATATAACCATTCGCTTTGAATTCAGGTTTGCCATGTCTGCTATAGCAGCCCTGGTTCACGACATCATTATATTGCTAACGGTGGTTTCTCTATTACAAATAGAGATTAACAGCCCCTTCGTGGCGGCCATTTTAACTATCTTTGGTTATTCTATAAATGATACTATAGTAGTTTTTGACCGCATCAGGGAAAACTTAAAAGAAATGAAAAAGGAAGATTATGCGACGGTGGTTAATGATAGCATAAATCAGACCATTATCAGGTCTATTAACACTTCTGTAACCACCCTCCTGGTTCTGTCAGCATTGTTCATCTTTGGAGGAGTTACCCTGCGTCCCTTCATTGCGGCCTTGCTGGTGGGGGTTATAAGTGGAACCTATTCTTCCCTCTTTGTAGCCAGCCCCCTGTGGGTAACCTGGAAAGAATGGGATATCCGGAAAAAGAAAAAAGTTGAGGCCTTTTAGCCTGCTGTTAAACAAGTTATTTCGACACTATTTTATGAAATTGTCGTATGATATAATAAGGGTATATTAAGGAAAATATACCCTTTACTTCATACTTGAGGTGAACGGGTTGTCTAATAGGTATAAGACCGGGCTCCTTGGTGCCTGGGTTGGAATTATAGTTAACTTTATACTAATGATTATTAAAGGACTGGCGGGATATTTGGCTAACAGCCAGGCTATGATAGCTGATGCCCTCCACTCGGGGGCAGACATTTTTGTTTCCTGTGCCGTAATTATTGGAATGTTTATAGCCAGCAAACCTGCGGATCAGGAACATCCTTACGGACATGGAAAAGCAGAAACCATAGCTTCTAAAATCATAGCTTTAATTATTGTCCTGGCAGGATTAAATGTAGCCATCTCCTCCCTGGGAGTTTTTTTTGAAGGGGTTGATGTTCCTCCAGGATCAATGGCTTTATGGGCAGCTTTACTTTCCATATTGGTTAAAGAAATTACTTTCCGGTATACTCATTATTTAGGTGAAAAGGTAGATTGCAAGGTGCTTTTAACTAGTTCCTGGGAGCACCGGAGTGATGTTTTTTCCTCCGTTGCTGCCCTTATAGGTATAGGGGCAGCCAGGATAGGGGATTTTTTGGGGTATCCCCTTTTTTTATATATGGATCCCCTGGCGGGTTTGCTGGTTTCAGTTTTGATTATAAGGATGGGATTGCGCCTTGCAGGTGAAGCGGCCTATGAACTCATGGATGCTTCCGCCAGGAAGGATATTATAGAGGATATTAGGGAAGCTGCCTGTTCTGTAGAAGGAGTGACAGAGGTCCATGATGTCAAAGCCCGTTCAGCAGGACCTTATGTGCTGGTGGACCTGCGTATAGGAGTCAGGTGTGACCTGACGGTGAAAGAGGGCCACGGCATTGCTAAAAAGGTGAAAGAGGGACTCTTGTCCCGGCGGGATGACATCCTGGAGGTCATAGTTCACGTAAACCCCTGTGAAATAGAGGAATAACAGGCTATATTTTAAAAGGTGGTGGTAAACTTGCAGTTAGGATTTATTATAGCCCTTTTGTTCAGTATCATCATAGCAATTTTTGCCATATTAAATAACGAAGTAGTGACCATAAACTACCTTTTTGGTGAAGCCCCCGTTTCCCTGGTAATAGTTATTTTAGCTTCTGCTTTTTTGGGAGCCCTGGTAGTAGGTATTTTTAGCCTGGTGGGCCGGGTTAAGTACGGCTTTAAATTCCGGGACCTGGAAGGGAAGTTGAGAAAAATGGAAGAGGAGCTTAACCGGATGAAAAAAAAGGAAGAGGAACTCCTGGACCAGCTGTCCCACCTGGAGGACCAGTTGTATGGAGAAGAAGAATACACTGAGTCCGAATTCATTGATCCTCTAAAGGAAGAAGAGGAATAGTAGATGGGTAAGGAATATCAATGGCAGTTAAAAGAGGAAGTTTTTCAGCTAAAAAAGAGTTTAAGCAGGGAACTGGATGTTATGGAACCGGTGGCACAGCTTCTTATTAACCGGGGGATTGAAGAGGTGGTAGAGGGAAAAAAATTTTTGTACCCCTCCCTGGAGAACCTTTACCCTCCCCAATTGATGAAGGACCTGGTTTCAGCGGGGGAAAGGATTAAAGAAGCCCTTAAAAGGGGTGAAAAGATATTAATTTACGGTGATTATGATGTGGATGGCATTACCGGGACGGCCTTACTGGTTTCTTTTTTAAGGGAAGAGGGAGGCCAGGTTTCTTACTATATCCCCAGTCGTTTTAATGAAGGCTACGGCTTGAATTTTAATGCTTTGAAAAAAATAAGTGATGATGGGATAAATCTTATTATTACCGTTGACTGCGGTATCAGTTCTATTGAGGAAATAGAATACGCCAGGAGCCTGGGCCTGGAGATAATTGTTACCGATCACCATAGGCCTCCCCCTGAGATACCTTCTTTCTGCCTTATTTTAAACCCATTACAAAAGGATTGCCCCTATCCCTGGAAAAAACTGGCGGGGGTAGGGGTTGCTTTTAAACTGGTTCAGTACCTGCTGCCGGAAGGTAAAGGGGAAAAGTATATGGACCTGGCTGCCCTGGGAACCATTGGCGATGTGGTTACCCTCCTGGAGGAAAACAGGATCCTGGTCAAATATGGGGTGGAAAGGATTAATTGGGCCCCGGGAGAAGGGATTAAGGCTTTAAGAGATGTTAGCGGATTTACGGGTAAAGAAATATCCTCCTGTCAGCTTTCTTATTCCCTGATTCCCCGTTTGAATGCAGCAGGAAGGATGGGGTCGGCAGAAAAGGCTGTAGAGCTTCTTTTAACGGACTCTCCTGAAAAAGCCCGGGAAATAGCAGAAAACCTGGATGGATTTAACCGGGAAAGGCAGCAAATTGAAAAAGGCATCCTGGAAAAGGCCCGCCAGGAGATTGAAGAAAAGGAATTATATCGTAACAAAGTCCTGGTGCTGGCTGGAGAAGGTTGGCATCCAGGAGTCACCGGCATTGTTGCCTCCCGCCTGGTAGACAAATATTATCGTCCCGTTCTTTTAATATCCCTGGAAGGGGAAGAGGGCAGGGGATCTGGCCGAAGCATTGAAGGGTTTAATATAATAGAAGCTGTCAGCAAATGTGCAAAACTACTTACCAGGTATGGAGGCCATGAACAGGCCTGTGGATTAACTATCTCCCGGGAAAACCTGGATGAGTTCAGAAAGCAGCTTAATTACCTGGCGGAAGAAGAGCTTTTCCCCTCCCTTTTGATACCCCGTCTCCACCTGGAGGCAGAGCTGGAAACAGAAGATATTTCCCTGGAATTGCTGGACCAGTTAAAGCTTCTGGAACCTTTTGGACAGGGTAATCCCCCTCCCCTCTTTAAAAGTGGAGGCCTGGAAATAGAGGATTATAATTTTGTAGGTAAGAACAGGAATCATTTAAAGCTCCGGTTAAGGGGGAAAAAAGAGGCCCTGGAAGGTATTTTTTTTAACATGGAAGAAGTGAAGGGCTCCCTGGCCCACCGGCAGGTATCGGCAGCCTTCCTCCTGGAGGATAATAACTGGGGTGATTTCCGAACCCCGGTTCTTCAATTAAAGGATTTTTATTTTACCGATTATATACATAGGGGCGGATTAACCATAATTGACCGCCGCCACCTTGGCAAGAAAGAAGATTACTTGCGATCCCTGGTCCTGGGAAATAAAACCCTAACTTATATAAACAGCCGCTGGCAGCAGGACAGGCTGGCAAAGTTGGTGGGGGGCAGGGAAGAATTGTTATACTCCCATCAGGGGAGTATAAACCAGGATAGTTTAGGGGATATTGAACATTTAGTTATTTATGATTTGCCCCTGGAATATACAAAATTTATTTCCTTTATGAGGGATATATCTGTTAAAATAGGTGATATTAACATTCATCTTATATATGGATCCCAGGACTTAAAAAACAACATGGCTTTTTTACAGGCCTTTTTACCCTGCCGTAACTCTCTGGTTAAGATCTACCAGGTTATAAAAGAGATTTCAGAAGAAGATAAGGTGGACCTTAACAGGCTGAGGGCTTCCTTAAAAAGTCTTAAAGGTTTTGTCTTTACAGAGTACCTGCTTATGAAAAGCTTGAAGGTTTTCGAAGAGATAAACTTGATCAAGCCCCTGCCCAGGGATAAAGGAGATAACTGGAGACTGGTGTCTTCCCGGCAGGTAGGGGAATTAAGAGAATCCCCCCTCTTTGTAGAAAGCCAGCAGATATGGAAAGAGTCGGAAAAGTTCCAGTCCTTAATGCTGGAAATGGATAAAGATGCTTTGATTTCTTTAATTCTGGAGGGGGAAGACAAGATTTTAAGCCTGGAGAGGGACTCTTCCTAAAAGAGGGTGGTCGTATGAGTTTGGAAATGTTAAAGAAAAAATTTAGATCATACAGTCCCGAAGGCAATTGGTCTTTTATTGAAGAGGCATACAAGTTTGCCCTTAAAGCCCATGCCGGTCAAAAAAGGGTATCCGGGGATGTTTATATTATTCATCCCCTGGGAGTGGCCCAAATTATTGCCAACCTGGAACTGGATCCTGTCACCATTGCAGCGGGTCTTCTTCATGATGTAGTTGAAGATACCGATGTAACCCTGGAAGAGCTTAAGGAAAATTTTGGTGAAGAAATAGCCCTCCTGGTGGACGGGGTGACTAAATTAAGCAAACTTGAATTTACGTCCAAGGAAGAGCAGCAGGCAGAAAATCTAAGAAAAATGTTTGTGGCTATGGCTAAAGACATAAGAGTTATACTGATTAAACTGGCAGACCGGCTGCATAATATGAGGACTTTAAAATATCTTCACCCGGCCAAAAGGAAGGAGATAGCCAGGGAAACCCTGGAGATATATGCCCCCTTAGCCCAAAGGTTAGGTATTCACAAGTTAAAGTGGGAACTGGAAGACCTGGCCTTCAGGTTTATGGAACCGGAAAAGTATTACAACCTGGTGGACAAACTGGCAAAGAAACGAATGGAAAGGGAAGAATTTATCACCCGGGTAATAAAACAGCTCAAGGACCGCCTTGATGAAATGGGTATTGAGGCTGATATCCAGGGTCGGCCCAAGCACCTCTATGGCATTTATGAAAAAATGACTTCTCAGGACAAAGATATTAACGAGATTTATGACCTTACCGGGATCAGGGTTTTGGTTGATTCTATTAAAGACTGTTATGGGGCCCTGGGGATGGTTCATACTTTATGGAAACCAATTCCCGGGAGGTTTAAAGATTTTATAGCTATGCCCAAACCTAATATGTACCAGTCCCTTCATACCACGGTAGTATGTGCCAAGAATGAACTCCTGGAAGTTCAAATAAGGACCTGGGAGATGCACCGGACAGCTGAGTATGGGATTGCGGCCCACTGGCGTTATAAAGAGGGAGTTAAAGGGGATGAGGAGTTTTCGGAAAAACTTTCCTGGCTGCGGCAGCTTCTGGAATGGCAGCAGGATTTAAAAGACGCCCATGAATTTATGGAGAACTTGAAAATAGATTTATTCACCGATGAAGTTTTTGTATTTACTCCCAAGGGGGATGTGATAGCTCTTCCCGCCGGGTCTATTCCCCTGGATTTTGCTTACCGGATTCATACAGATATAGGCCACCGATGTGTGGGAGCAAAGGTTAACGGTCGCCTGGTTTCCCTGGACTACAAACTTAATACGGGGGATATTGTAGAGGTTGTTACCTCCAAGCAGGGATCTCCCAGCAGAGACTGGCTTAAGATGGTTAAAAGCTCCCAGGCCAAAAGTAAAATCAGAAACTGGTTTAAAAAGGAAAGACGGGAAGAGAATATTGTGCGGGGAAGGGAAATACTGGAAAAAGAGCTGAGAAAAATATACCTGGATCCCAAGGAACTCTTAAAGCCGTCGGTATTAGAAGAGGTGGGGAAAAAGTTTAACCTGATGTCCGAAGAGGATGTGCTGGTGGCTGTAGGCTATGGGGGGGTAACCTCCCAGCAGGTGATAAGCAAGTTAAAAGAGGAGCACCAGAAACTTCATAAAGAAGAAGTACCTTATAAAGAACCGGAGATAAAACCCTGGAAAGGTGAGGGCAAGGCGGCCAAAGGAGTTAAGATTGAAGGAATTGACAATCTGCTTATTCGTTTTGCCCGCTGCTGTAATCCTCTGCCGGGGGATGAAATAGTAGGTTTTATAACCAGGGGAAGGGGGGTTTCCATTCACCAGAAAAACTGCCCTAATATAGTTAACCGGGAGGATTACGAAGAAAGGTCTTTAAATGCTTCCTGGGAGGAAAAGCCCAGGGTATCTTACCCGGTTAAGATAGAAATTACAGCTATGGATCGCACCAATCTCCTTCAAGAACTGATAGCAGCAGTTTCAGAAAGCAAGATCAATATAGCGGCGGTAGACGGCCGGACTAATAAAGATAAGATTGCTACCATACACCTGACTTTAGTTGTCCGGGATCTGGAGCAAATGAATCACATCATGAACAAACTTAAAAAGGTAAAAGATGTTTTCAGTGTAGAAAGATGTTATTCTCAGTAGGGGGGTATTTAAATTGCGGGCCCTGGTGCAGAGAGTGAAAAGAGGGAAGGTTACCGTTAATGACAGCCAGGTAGGTTCAATTAATAAAGGAGTTGTTGTCTTTTTGGGGGTAGGAAAAGAAGATGATATCGATGATGCACAATATTTGGCTGATAAAATCACTAATTTAAGAATATTCGAAGATGAGGAAGGAAAGATGAATCTTTCCCTTAGAGATATAGAAGGGGAAGCCCTGGTTGTTTCCCAGTTTACCCTGTATGGAGATTGTCGTAAAGGACGAAGGCCCAGTTTTTATGATGCTGCTCCCCCGGAACAAGCAGAAGAATTGTACCAGAAATTTTGCAAGGTTATGGAAGAAAAAGGCATTAAGGTGGAGCAGGGAGAATTTCAGGCTATGATGGTGGTAGAAATAATAAATGACGGTCCAGTGACTTTTATCCTGGACAGCAGTAAGCTGTTTTAAATAAATATTACCTGCCAGGATTAAGGATGAGGAGGGGAAAATATTGTTGACTAAAGCTCCCCGGGGAACGGGTGATATACTACCCGGTGAAGTGGAAAAATGGCAGTACCTGGAGGAACAGTTCAAGAAACTTTGCCGGGACTATAATTATAAAGAAATAAGGACCCCTATTTTTGAGCATACGGAATTATTTGTCCGCAGTGTAGGAGAAGATACGGATATTGTAGGTAAGGAGATGTATACCTTTCTGGACAAGGGAGACAGGAGTATAACCCTGCGTCCCGAGGGCACTGCCCCTACCGTCAGAGCTTATCTCCAGCACAAATTGTACGGCCAGGCTCAGCCTGTAAAGCTTTTTTATTACGGACCCATGTTTCGTTATGACAGGCCCCAGGCGGGAAGATTCAGGCAGTTTCACCAGTGGGGAGTAGAAGTCTTTGGTTCCCGGGAGCCTTTGCTGGATGCGGAGGTAATATCCCTGGCAGTGGCTTTTTTCAATTCGGTAGGAATAGAAGGATTAATCCTGGAATTAAACAGTGTTGGCTGTTCTAAATGTCGTCCTTCCTACCGGGAAGAGATCCGAAAATATATTGCCGGATACAGGGATTCCCTCTGTCTTGACTGCAGCAGGCGCCTTGAAACAAATCCCATGCGTATACTGGACTGTAAGGAAAAAAACTGCAGGGAAATAACAAACAATATCCCTGAAATGACAGGGCACCTGTGCGAAGAATGCAGGGAGCATTTTAAAGAAGTAGTGGAAAGTTTGGAAGCTATAAAAGTCTCCTACCGGATAAATCCCCGACTGGTAAGGGGCCTGGATTATTATACCAGGACGGCCTTTGAAATTATTGATCCTCAACTGGGAGCCCAAAATTCCCTGGGGGGTGGAGGCCGCTACGATGATCTGGTAGAGGTATGTGGCGGTAATCCCACCCCGGCGGTGGGTTTTGCTATAGGCCTGGAGAGAGCTTTGTTGGCTCTTAAAAGCAAAAGTATTGAGGATTTATATCAAGAAAAACCAGGGGTTTTTGTGGCAGCCCTGGGAAATAAAGCTGGCATGGAAGGGTTGAAGATGGTAACAGAACTCCGTCATGAAGGAATTAAAGCAGAGAAAGATTACCTGCATAGAAGTTTAAAAGCCCAAATGAAGCAGGCAGACAGAATTAATGCCAGGTATGTAATTATTATGGGGGAGGAAGAATTAGAAAAGGGTAAAGTTCTTTTAAGGGATATGAAGGAAGGGCATCAACGGGAAGTAACAAAAAAAGAAATTACAGCTCATTTGAAAGAAAAGATGGGGAGGTAAAAAGTTGATTAAGAGGACTCATAACTGTGGAATTTTGAAAGTAGAGCAGGTAGGAGAAAGGGTGGGTTTACAAGGATGGGTTCAAACCCGAAGGGACCATGGTGGTGTAATTTTTATTGATCTGAGGGATAGAAGCGGGGTCATACAGCTGGTTTTTAATTATGAGGATAACAGGGAAGTTTTTAACCTGGCAGAAAGGGTGCGTAGTGAATATGTTCTGGCTGTAGAAGGGGATATAGTGTCCCGGTCTCCTGAAACGGTTAACCCTAAAATCCCTACAGGTGAGATAGAAGTTATGGTTGATCACCTGGAGATTTTGAACCCATCAAAAACACCTCCCTTCTACATAGAAGACGGTATTGATGTGGATGAAAATTTACGCCTCCGGTACCGCTACCTGGATTTAAGAAGGCCTGA
>QYZZ01000123.1 GCA_003838145.1 Tindallia sp. MSAO_Bac2 | reverse complement strand
GTTTTGTCGGTAACTCAACAATACCTTATATGTGCTCGTGCTGCTATTATAAATTAAAGTATTTTTGAAGGGGTTTTGACTTTAGGTTTAAAAGCTATCGCGCAAGCGATTTTGTTCAATTCTATTAAATGATCATTGCGCTGACGGAGGCTGTTTATGGGACTGGTGGTTTTTATAGCAGGTTTATTGGTGGGGTCTTTTTTAAATGTATGTATTTATCGAATTCCCCGGGAAGAATCCATTGTATTCCCCGGATCTCATTGTCCATCCTGCAATACTAATCTGAAAGCTGTTGAACTGATTCCTGTATTCAGCTGGCTGTGGCTGGGAGGTAAATGCCGCACCTGTCAAAGTCGAATTAATGGCAGGTACCCATTTGTTGAATTTTTAACCAGTATCATATTATTGCTTGTTTATATGGAAGTGGGAATAGGGTTTCGGTTCTTACTATTGTCGATAATAAGCCTTTTATTGCTGGTGATTACCTTTATTGACCTTGATCATCAGATTATTCCGGATGGCCTTACGCTGTTGATTGCAGCAACCGGTCTGGTAAATCTGTTGTATGGGTATGTTGGTGGAGATGGGATCAGCATTTTGAATGCTGCTACCGGCTTATTGCTGGGCGGAGGATTCTTTTTATTAATTGCTGTGGCCTCCAAAGGCGGTATGGGTGGTGGTGATATCAAACTAATGGCGGCTTTGGGCATCTGGTTTGGCTGGCAGGGAATCTTGCTGGTAATGTTTCTGGCATTTATTATTGGTGGTATTTATGCGGTTGGATTGCTGGTGTTGAGGGGAAAGGGAAGAAAGGATATGGTTCCTTTTGGTCCTTTTATCGCTCTTGGTGGCTTTCTGAGCGCATTGTACGGGCAGGATATTCTTCTGTGGTATCTGACTCGCTTTTTATAGATGATGGTAAAAGGGGGCATGCGTTTTGAAACAGAAAGAGTTAAAGCTAACCGGAAAGAATGTGATTTCCATCGACATCGGCCAACATACTACAAAAATGGTTGCCGGTAAGCCGGGTAAGGATAAGTTGACAGTAGAACATGCTGTTACGATTCCTACACCGAAAGACAGTTGCGAAAAGGGTCAGATCACAAATTTTGAAACTTTAAAGCAGAGCATTGGATCGAAGTTAAATGAACTGAAAATCCGATCCCGTATGGCTTTGTGTTCCGTTGAGAACGGGGACATCATTACCAGGGAAATTTCAGTTCCGACAGCAAGTGAGGAAGAGATTGCCAACATGCTTCAATTTGAGATTACCCAGTATATGCCGATCGAACTTAATGATTATCTGGTACAGTCAAAAATTCTAGATGAATTTGTAGAAGAAGGGGTGTCCAAAACAAGAGTACTGGTAACGGCAGTTCCAAGAGAATTGGGCCGAAGCTATTACGATTTGTTACACTCACTGGGCTTTCATCCTGCAGTAATGGATATTCAGTCTAATGCGGTGGATAAGCTGATTCATGCGGATTTTTTCTTTAATAATGAAAAGGATATGAAAGACAAGGTTGTTGCTGTCATTGATATGGGCTATAACCATATGAATGTTATTTTATTCGAACAGGGACAGTACAAGTTTAACCGATTTATGAATCTGGGTGCTCGAAACATAGATTATAATCTGGCGAATTTTATGGATATTTCTTATGAAGAGGCCGAAAAGTATAAGTCGGAAATTGATAACATCAATGATGACCTGGATCTGCCGGAGGAAGGGATAGATCCGGAGGATGAACGGGCGCGGAAAATGCGGGTGCTTAATATTATCCGCAACACTGTTGATGGGTGGACAGATGACATTGAACGCGTTTTTCGTTACTACCTGACCCGCGGCACCAGGAATGCCATTGATGTGATTTATATTTATGGCGGCACTGCCAGTATGAAAGGGTTGGATCAGTACCTGTATGATGCTTTTAACATTCCGGTAAAAAAGGTGGACAATATATCGAATGTACAGGTAAGTAACTTTAATGGAAGTGATTCGATGTCAGAATATGTTAACGCATTGGGGACTATGATCCGCAGATAAAGGGGGGATGAAGCGTGCGAGATTTTAACTTTTTTGAACATTTCGAAAAGAAAACTCAATCCTCTAAAGGTCCGCGGTTGAGTTATACGGTTGTGTTGATCTTTGTAGTCCTGGCGGCGGCAATCTGGCCGGCCTTCAATTTTTTTCGGATTTATCAGTTGAATAATGAAGCGGAGGATCTTCGTCATACCCTTGAAACCTCTCCCGATTTTCACCGATTCGACATTGTGGATGCCAAGGAAATGGAACTGGCGGAAAAAAGGGAGCAGCTTCAGCAAATGGAAGATGCGGTGGCACTGATTGATGAAATGGAACTGATAGATGAAAATCTGTTCTTTACAATTGCAACTTCCATGCCTGAAGATACGGCGCTGAATTCCATGAGCATGTCCGGTACATCTATCCAGGTAAATGGCATTGCGCAAAGCAAGCCTGCCGTTGCGGAGTTTGAATATAATTTACGGAAAACCCAAATGTTCCAAAATATTTTTGTTCCTTCCATGTCGCAGCAGGAAGAACTATGGCAGTTTAACCTGAATTTTGAACTGAAGGAGGTGCCGGCTCATGAGATTGACGAAGCGTGAAAAAATGTTGTTGGCAGTCCTGATTTTTGCGGTTCTCTTTTATGGGTCTTATCGGTTTATTGTTCAGGATCAGGATTTGATTATTGCTGAAAGAGAAATGGAAATTGCTATGCTGGAGGCTGATCTGATAAGACTGGAAACAATTGAGGATGTGGAAGAAAATCTGGATAAGGAAATTGCTGATGTAAAGAGTGAGAAGGATGCGATTCAGAAGAATTATTTTTCACTGATTGAGCAGCAGGAAGAAATTATTTTGCTTTTAAATGAATTTCTGCTAAGTCCGGATGTCAGTGCATCTTCATTAAGTTTCACGCCTCCACAGAATATTACGGTGGATGAGGTTGATCTGGCTTTTATGAGCACTACCCTGTCTTATGAGGCGAATTATCCTTCGTTAATGAATCTGTTGCGGTCGATATGGCAGTTTGACAGGCAGGTGGTGCTGAGCTCTATCAGTATGAACAGTGGTGAAAATGACACGCTGACAGGCAGCTTTACCGTCGATTTATATGACCTGGCTCATATTACCGGAGAAATAGATCCGCTGTTTATGTGGTTTCAGGATATGGATGCGGTTAAGAACAATCCCTTTACCGCACCGGGCCCGGAGCAGGACTTCCAGATCCGTTATGTTTTCCGGGATTCAGAAACAGCGATGATGGCTCAGGCTCAGTATATTCCTTTCGAGGATATTGAAGGACATTGGGCGGAGGATGCGATTCATGGTCTTGGGGAAATGGGTGCTTTCCCACCTTCCGGAAGCCTGAATTTTGAACCGGATGAACCGATTTCCCGCGGTGAATTTATCATATTACTGGACCGGCTTTATGACTGGCCAATGCCGGATGAACCGGTGGATTTAACCGACTTTGAGGATTACGACTCGCTGGGACGATTTGAAAGTGCCGTTTCAAGAGCACTTTTCAGCGGTTACTTAAGCGGATTTATTATTGGCTACGAGGATAACACGCTTAGACCACATATGCCTATCTCATACGAAGAAGTTGAATTTGTTATGGAAAAAGTTCTGGATGATGAAGACTATCAATGGGAGGATACAGCAGCACAGATTGAATCAGAAGCCGGCCATTCATCAGAAGGTTTGAATGATTTGGATGCAAACATGACCCGTGCAGAAGCTGCATATTTTCTTTACATGATAAACCAATAGAACCTTATGCCCCGGGATTAAGGAGAGGATACAATGCGGTTGCTCAGCTACAAACAGGAAAGTCGACAGCTGGACCAGATTCTGCAAAGTGTCATTGATGTTTTTCCCGGGGATCTTTCTGTCATTGACCCAGACTACAATATTATTTATTCCAATGTTGAGCCCCGAAATCCGGGCATTGACAAGGCGAACATTATCGGAGAAAAATGTTACCGATATTGCAATTATATACAAAAAAGCCCGGAAGAATGCTACGCTAAACAGGTTTACCGCAAAGGTGAAGCAATTTTGCGTCAGCAGGTGCAGCTAAAAAATGATAAATGGGTGGAGATAAACTGCCTGCCCATAAAGAATGAAAATGGCAAGGTTCAGCTGGTGGTGGAATTCATTTCAGATATCAGCCTTTACAAGGAAACGGAAGCTTCCCTGAAAGAAAGTGAAGAACGATGGCATCTGGCGCTGGAAGGTAATAACGACGGAATTTGGGACTGGAATATTCGTACTAATGAAGTGTTTTTTTCCGAGCGCTGGAAAACCATGCTTGGTTACTCAAATGACGAGCTTCCTGGAGTATTCTCTTCATTTTCAGGCCTGGTACATCCGGCAGATATTGGGGTTGTCATGAAAGGAATTCATGATCATATGAGGCAGAAAACACCTCATTTTTCTATGGAGTACCGGATTCGTTGTAAGGAAGGCCAGTATAAATGGGTGCTTGGAAGAGCGCAGGCTACCTGGGACAACGAAGGAAATGCAATTCGTATGACTGGTTCCCATACGGATATCACTGAGCGAAAAATCCGAGAACAGGAAATTAATTATTTAACCTTTCATGATAAGCTGACCGGATTATATAATCGTGCGTTTTTTGAAGATGCCATTGAACGACTGAATACAGAACGAATGCTGCCTTTGTCCCTTATTATTGGAGATGTTAATGGATTAAAGGTAACCAACGATATTTTCGGTCATCACATGGGTGATGAACTTTTGAAGAAAATTGCTGAAATTCTTAAAAAATCATGCCGTAAAGAGGATGTCATAGCCCGTTGGGGCGGTGATGAATTTGCCATTCTGTTGCCTAAAACAGCGGAAAAAGTAACGCTGGATATTTGCCGGAGGATTACGGAAGCCTGTGAAAACAATCAGGAAGAAATCATTAAACCCAGTATTTCTCTCGGCGCTGCAACAAAGGTTCGTATTTCCCATCGTTTCAATGAATTGATCAAGGAAGCGGAAGATTTAATGTATCGGCATAAACTTCTGGAAAGCCAGAGTAATCAGAGTGTGCTGATTTCTTCCCTTGAAAAAACGCTTTTTGAGCGAAGTACAGAGACGGAGGAACATGCCCAGCGGATGAAAATAATGGGTTTCCGTCTTGGCAAGGAATTGAACCTAACAGCGGCAGAGCAGGATGCTTTGAGTTTGTTGTGTGTGCTGCATGACATTGGGAAAATAGCCATTACTGATTCGATTTTAAAGAAGGCCGGTTCACTTAGCTCAGAAGAATGGCATCAGATGAAAAAACATCCGGAAATTGGTTACCGGATCGCAAAATCTTCAAATAAACTGGAGCATATCGCGGAGTTTATTCTCTTTCATCATGAGCGGTGGGACGGCGGTGGATATCCCAAAGGGCTTAAAGGTGAGGAGACGCCGCGCTTATCCAGACTTTTGGCGATTATAGATGCATATGATGTTATGACTCACGAGCGGGTTTACAAGCAACCGCGAACACATAAAGAGTCCATTAAGGAATTAAAACGTTGCGCCGGTACGCAGTTTGATCCGGATATGGTAAAGGCTTTTGTTAAGCTGGATATTCATAAATATTTGCAAGATTAGAAATCCAACATCACTGTTACCCGGAAAATATGATAAAATATACCCAGAGATCCAGAGGTGCATTGGAAGGAGGGTATTTTTTTATGAAAGAAATGCTGGAAAAAATTATCGACTTATTTCCGGGAGACTTAAATGTGATTGATTCAGATTATAACCTGGTCTACACTAATGTTACACCAAGAAATCATTCGATTGAAGGTAAAAATATGATTGGTCATAAATGCTATCGACATTGCCGCTATATACAAAACAGCCCGGAAGAATGCTGTGCGAAGGCGGTTTATCAATCCGGCGATGCTGTATTGCGGAAGGAAGTAAAGTTGAGAGATGGAGGATGGATTGAAATTAACTGCCTGCCGGTAAAAGATGATTACGGCAATATTTTATTAGTGGCAGAATATATGGTGGATATAACCAGGTATAAGGAAAAAGAGCTGGACTTATCGGAGAAAGAAAAGCGCTTCCAAAAAGCCCTGGAAACCAGCCAGCATGGAGTATGGGAATGGAATATGGAGACCGGAAAAATGTATTTTTCCGACCAGTTTTTAACCATGCTTGGTTTTGAATCAGATCAGGTGGAGCATAGTTTGCAGCAATTTAACAAATGGGTACATCCGGCGGATGCAGGTAAGGTAATGAAAGCCTTTCAGCAATCTGCCTCAGGAAAAAAAGACAGTTTTTCCATGGAGTATCGGATGTACTGTTCAAATGGTCAGTATAAATGGGTGCTGGGCCGCGGAAAAATAAGTGAGGAGAAGGATGGTAATGTCATAAGGCTGACCGGATCTCATGAAGATATCAGTAAGCGCAAGATGGAAGAAGAAATGGCCCGGTTCAAAATGCTGCATGATCCTATAACCGGTTTATACAACCGACAATACTTTGAAGACGCGCTGAAGCGACTGGATACGGACCGAATGTATCCTTTGTCAGTGATGATTATTAAATTGGAGGGTTTCCAGGAAGGTCAGCAAATATTTAGTCCCGAAATCATGGATGAAACCTTAAAACAAGCTGCCGGTATTCTTCGGCATGTATGCCGTCATGAAGATATCATTGCCCGATGGAGCGAAGACGAATTTGCTGTTATTTTCCCGACGACTCCACAGGAAGCCGTCAGCAATATTTTTCAGCGGATAACTGACTATGCAGATAAACATAAAGAAGTAATACGGGCAAAACTGGTAATGGGCGCCGCAACAAGAGAAGATCAGTCTGCATCCCTGGATAAGTTAATGAAAACAGCCGCCAGACAGGCGGAAAGAAACCAGCTGGTAATGCGCCGGGAAGAAGGAAGAGCTTGAAATGACTGGGCCTAAAAATACCCGGGGATTTACGATGCTGGAGCTGATCCTGGTAATTGCCATCTTAGGTTTGATGGCATCTATTGCCTTGCCAAACGGTCAGAGTATTTATCAGCGTACAATTCTTAGAAATACGGCCAATGAAGTGGAAAGCGCCCTGATAATGGCACGTCAGTTAAGTATGGATGAATCCAAATCCTATGAGGTATTACTTTCAACATCCAGATTTAGCATTCGGGAGTCTTTGGCAACAGGAAAACGAATTCATAGCTGGGATTATCCGGAAGGTGTTGGAAAAGCACCCACTTCCGATGACAATATATCCTTTAACCGGAAAGGCGTAACGGGCTATGGAAAATTCACACTGGAAAACAGACGCAATGACCGCATTGATATAGAAATTCATATTGGCACCGGAAGGGTTGCTGTGTCGGATATTTATTAGAAAACAAACAAATCGTGGAAGGGGATATAATGTGGCTAGTCTGGAAAAACTGAGATCGGAAATTGATTATTTGGATCAGGAAATAGTAAAATTGCTGGAGCGACGAATGTTGGTTGTAACAGAAATTATGGAACAGAAAAAGGAATTGAAAATCCCGATATTTGACCCTGAAAGAGAAAAAGAAGTTTTGAATAAAGTTAAAAAATACATTTCATATAATTTGTTTCAGGAAGAAATTCAATCAATCCAGCAGACCATTATGGAAAGCTGCAAAAAAATACAGTCAAGTCATCTATTCCCTTATCATATTTATCTGGTTGGATTTATGGGCAGCGGAAAATCAAGTGTTGCCATAACCCTGGCAGAAATGCTGGCTAAAGAGTCCGTTGAAATGGATCAACTGATAGAAAACCGATATGGCAAATCGATAAATGACATTTTCCAGGAGGATGGCGAGGTGTCCTTTAGACGGACAGAGCATGAACTGCTGGATGATGTCTCAGCAAAAGAAGACAAGATGATTATAAGCACCGGAGGTGGTGTGGTTTTAAGCGATGACAATGTAAATATATTAAAAAACACCGGTGTTATCGTTTGGCTTAAGGCAAGTGCTGCTGAAACATATAATCGGATTTCTCAAAGTGAAGACAGGCCGCTTCTGAAAAATAATATGTCTTTGGAAAAAATTACCGAAATGTTGGAGGAACGTAATCAGTATTATCGAAGCGCTGCCGATTTTAATGTTGAAACGGATGGAAAAACGGTGAAAGAGATTGGTATGGAAATCATTTCACTGCTTGGGAGTGTTGATATTGAGCGAGAAAATTAGTGGCGAAACTAAATTGGTCGCATTATTGGGGGATCCGGTGAAGCATAGTAAATCCCCTGAAATGCACAATCTTGGATTTCAATATTTGGGAATAGATTATATCTATATGGCTTTCGAAGTCAAAGAAAGGCACCTTAAAGATGCTGTAGAAGGACTAAGAAGTCTAAATGCTGTCGGGTTTAACCTTACAATGCCACATAAACAGGCTGTAATTCCTCTGCTTGATGAAATTTCAGAAGAAGCAAAACTGTGTGGGGCTGTTAATACTGTAAAAAATGACAACGGGAAACTGATTGGCTACAATACTGATGGTATGGGATTTGTAAGATCTCTTTATGACGAGGGTATTCAAGTGGAAGGAAATAAATTTACTGTAATTGGAGCTGGTGGTGCGGCAAAAAGTATAGTAATACGTTTAGCCATGGAGGGTGCTGAGGAAATTGCCCTTTTTAATCGAAGTAAACAGCCGGCAAACAGTTTAGTACAACTGATCAATGCGTATATACCCAGATGTAAAATTAACTGGTTTGAGATCAATATGGATATCTTTAAGGAGCAGTGTAAAGATTCAGCTGTTTTGATAAACACAACAAATGTCGGAATGGGGAATAGCATCAATGAATCGATTATTACAGATCCTGATGTTTTTCACCATCCTTTGGTTGTGGCGGATATAATATATTCGCCAGCTAAAACTAAAATGCTAAAAATGGCGGAAAAGGAAGGATGTCATATTATTAATGGATCAGGTATGATTATTGGGCAGGGAGCACTGGCTTTCAAAATTTGGACCGGCTGTGAAATGCCGGTTGACCTGGTCAGAAATAGTTTTACGGGTCAGTGATCGGTTTTACTACTAAACATCTTTGGAGGCGACGGAATTGAAAAAAACACATGGACATAAGGGTTTTACATTAGTGGAAGTATTACTGTCATTATTTGTCATCAGCCTTTTTTTTATGACTGCCGGTGGTGCATTAATGCAATCTTTACAGGTTAGAAAACAGTCTGATATTCAACATGAACTGACAACAAAGGCAAAATCTCAACTTGAAAATTACCTGGCCGGTGAAACAAATGAGGATGGTGTTGCTGCCTTTGCTTTGGATGAATCAGAAATGATATATAGAGTTCATGTTAAAGCTGAATGTGATGAGACGGATAGCGAGTTTCTTCTCCTTTATACCGGTTACCTGGAAGACAAACCCTGGAATTCCATTAAATATTATCAGGCAGCGGTCCATGATGAAGAATAACCAACGTTGTTATGAAAAAGGGCTGACGCTAATCGAAGTAATGATATCCTTTTCATTATTATCGCTTCTGTTGATGACCATGGCAACCGGAAGTGTTTTTCTTCAGAAAAACAGTCAGGAACAAATTGACAGGCTGAGACACGAACAAAATATCCGACATGCCATCATTGCCATTGAAAAACGAATTCAACAGAGTAACCAGCAGCGATTGGCTTATCGATCAAACCAGAGCTTGTTTGTCAGTGAATTGTATGATGAAAAGACCAGTCAGTGGTATCCGGTTTATTTGCAGTTTGATGGAGAGAATCCCAAGAAAACGAACACTTGGCTGTACTTTCATCGGAATTCCGGAACACTGCGGGTTAACCTGAAAGGAGAGCACAATGTTCTAATCTCTGGTATTGGTCGTATTGAAACGGATGAAGTTATTCCGGGCCGACTGGTACGCATAACTATTTACTGCAGAAATACTGATTATCAGGCCTATACAGATGTTCGCCTGAACTGGCCGGTGGAGGAAACATGATAAAGCATAGACAGGAAGGATACATCAGCATTGTTTGCCTTATTATTGGAATGAGTGTTATTGCCTTAACTTTATCGGTTATGACTTTATATATGAACGATTTTCATATACAGCGGTCATCTGCCAATCGGATAAGGGCTCAGTATCTGGCCGAGTCCGGGATGGATATGACGATGCATCAGTTAAACCTCTGGGCAGAAGAGGCCATTGAAGATCTTCTGAGTATGACAGAGGATGAAAAACCTTTCCCTTTTCAGTCAAATGCTTTTCTTGAAGAAAACATTATTAATCGACTATACATCATCAATCAATATGAACACACTGCCATGAGCCAGCTATATCCGGAATACAAACAGGATCATGGCATCTATGTATCCGTAAAGCCATCTGCTAACAGAAAAACGCTTAAGATAAGGGTTCAGGGGTATTATGCAAATGCGAGGATATATCTGGAAGGAATTGTTCTGATGCCTCGCATAGAAACGGATATTGCTGAGGATGGCACTGAGAATGTGAGGATACGGAATTTGTATCTGCAATCTCTTTTACAGGGTTATCCGGAGGTTTAACAAAAGGAGGATGGTTATGGAATTAAAAAATCATATGGAAATTGTAGTGGATCGGATGCTCAAAAAGTTTATCGAAAAAGACTCGGATATTTGTCAGTGTGAAAATTGTATTCTGGATATTAAAGCTTTTGCTCTTAATAATCTGCCACCGCAATACTTTGTAACGGAAAAAGGGGAAGTGTATACGAAGGCCAAGGATCTAACGATCCAGTTTGAGGCGGATGTTGTCAGAGCATTGATCCAGGGTATCGAAAAGGTTAAAACCCATCCCAGACACTGAGGTATGATAGAATAACACTGTTCACTGGTTGGTAAATGTGATATACTTTATAAGGGTCTGAGGTACTCAATTAACATAAACTGGGAGGATTTTAATGACAAAGGGAATAGACGCCATACGGCAATGGATTGTTGAGCATCAGGCAGACGGCGTACTGATAACTGGCGGCGCTAATCGTTACTATCTTTCCGGATTTACTGGTTCTGCCGGTGCTGTGCTGATAATGAAAGACAGAAGGTTTGTAATTTCGGACTTTCGCTATCAACAGCAAATAGAATCTGAGTCCCCTGAATATGAATTTTTAATGATTGATCAGCATAATCCTATAACGGGTTATCTGAAGGAACTCGGGTTGAAGAAAATAGGCGTGGAAGAAGGAAAGATAGTCTATAGTCAAATCCTTGATATTCAAAAGAATCTGGATCCTGTTGAACTGATTCCTTTAGATGGTTTGATGGAAAGGGAACGCTCTGTTAAGTTTAAAGAAGAAGTCGATGAAATCCGCCGTGCTGCAGAAATCACGGACAGGGGTTGGGAATACATAAAAGAACAGATCAGACCGGGTATAATGGAAAAAGAACTGGCTCTGGATCTGGAATTTTTTATTAGGAATCATGGTGCGGAAGGAATCAGTTTTCCAATTATAACGGCATCTGGCTGTCGCAGCTCGTTGCCTCATGGACGGGCTTCTGATAAAATTATAGATGAGGGTGATTTTGTCACCATCGATTTTGGGTGTCGTGTGAATCATTTTTGTTCGGATATGACCCGAACGGTGGTGGTTGGCAAAGCCTCTGATCAGCAAAAGAAAATTTACGAGACTGTTCTGAAGGCTCAGAAAACGGCCTTAAATGCTGTGCGTCCAGGTATAACCGGCGTTGAACTGGATGAAATTGCCCGAAATATCATTAAAGATGCCGGATTTGGTGAAGCTTTTGGTCATGGACTGGGTCATGGTGTTGGTCTGGAAGTTCATGAGCTACCACATATAAATCATAAAGGCACCAATCCTATGGAGCCGGGTATGGTGATTACCATTGAACCGGGTATCTATTTGCCGGAACCTGGTGGTGTCCGAATTGAAGACCTGGTGGTGGTGACTGAAGATGGATTTGAAGTTTTATCGCACTCAGACAAGGAATTGCTGGAGATTACCTAGGGGATCCAGAAATAACCGATAAGGAGGAACAGTATGATACAGGCAGGAGATTTTAGGAAAGGCATCACATTTCAAAAGAATGGTGAACCATGTGTTGTTATGGATTTTCAGCATGTTAAGCCAGGTAAAGGTGCTGCATTTGTCAGAACCAAATATAAAAATTTAATGACTGGCGCCATTCGGGAAGAAGCTTTCAATCCAAGTGACAAATTTGAGAAAGCTTTGATTGAGACAAAGGAAATGCAGTATCTATACAGTGACGGAGAATTCTATTACTTTATGGATAATGAAACATTTGAGCAGGTACCATTAACAAATGATATCGTTGCGGATGCTATTGGTTTTCTTAAAGAAAACGACAGTGCAACGGTAAGGTTTTATCAGGGTAAGGCGTTTCAACTAGATGCTCCAAACTTTGTGGAGCTGACAGTTATAGAAACAGAGCCGGGAGTAAAAGGTGATACTGCATCTAATGTGACAAAAACAGCTAAAGTGGAAACAGGTGCTGTTGTTCATGTACCCTTGTTTATTAATGAGGGTGATGTTGTGAAAATTGATACCAGGACCGGCGAATATATGTCAAGGGTGTAGAAAAAAAGGAGGAGTAAAATGAATCATTTATTTGAAAATGTCGCTTATCTGAAAGGACTGGCGGAAGGGTTGGACATTAAGGAATCCTCCAAGGAAGGTAAACTTCTGTTAGGAATTCTGGACACCCTGGAAGAGATGGCTGAGGCAATTGTTGAGATTCAGGAAGATCAGGAGGACCTGGAGGAGTATGTAGAGGCACTTGATGATGACCTGGCAGATGTTGAAGAAGATCTGGATATTGATGAAGATGACTTTGACTATGATGAGGATGACATCGATTTCATGGAAGTGGAATGCCCTAAATGTGGCGAAGTAATCTATCTGGACGAAGATATTCTTTATGATGATGACGCCGAGGTATTGTGTCCGCAATGTCATGAGATTATTGAATTCGAAGAAGAAGACTTATGTGATGATAGCTGCTGCTGCGGTCATGACCACGAAGAACCTGAAACCAACTAAAAGAAATCAATGATTTTGCAAAGAAAATCCTCTGAGTAATCATTGGATTTTCTTTTTCTCTTTTAATTTGCAAAGGGGGGATAGTGATGCAATCAGATATTAATAATGCTGCCGGCGAAGTTCATATTGCAGAAGAGGTAATTGCAACAATTGCAAGCATCAGCGCTACTTCTGTTAAAGGTGTGGCTGGAATGAGCAGTGGTTTGACGGGTGGATTTGCAGAAGCCTTAGGCAAAAAAAATCTATCCAAAGGTGTAAAAGTTGAAGTGAAGGATAAAATGATAACGCTTCATTTAAATTTAATTGTTGATTATGGTTGCAAGATACCGGATATATCCTGGAAGATTCAGGATCGTGTAAAAGCAATGGTGGAAAATATGACAGCGATGAAAGTCAGACAGGTGAATGTACATGTTCAGGCTGTTAAATTTCCGGAAGAAACAGATGAAAGTCCCAAAGAAGAATAAGAATTTATGAGCTGGGGGAGAATTTATGAAACGGACACAGGCACGGGAACTGTGTATGCAGCTGGTGTACGAAATGATTATAAAGGAAGAATATAATTTTACCGGATTGGATCTATATGTTGAGGAAAATCCGGAAGATTTAAATCAGCAATCTTACATGACGGAAGTTCTGAATCATGTTATTGAACATAAATCTTCCATGGATGATCTGATCAAATCCTATTCGGTGGATTGGGAGTTTGACCGGATTGCCAGAGTAGATCTGGCTATTCTAAAAGTTGGTTTTTCAGAACTGCTTTATATGCCTGACGTACCAAATCATGTAACCATTAATGAAGCGGTAGAGCTGGCGAAAAAATTTGGTACGGAGCATTCTCCTTCATATATTAATGGTGTGCTGGGTAAATATCATCGGGAGTATCAGGAACAGGATGAAACTGACAATGAAAAGTAAAAGGCCTGCTGTTCTTGGATTTGATACCAGTAATTACACTACATCTGTTGCTCTTATGGATATTAACGGCGAGGTTTTGGCTTCAGACAGAAAGTTGCTGACAGTACCAGAAGGCAGTAGAGGACTGAGACAGTCTGATGCATTGTTTCAGCATGTGAAAAAACTGCCGGAGCTGCTGGAAAAAATGAAACCGGAGCTGTCGGTGACAGATATTATCGGGATTGGAGCCAGTGTGACGCCAAGGCCGGTGGAAGGTTCATATATGCCTGTTTTTCTGGCAGGAGAAGCAGTGGCTCGTTCGATGGCAGCTCGTGAAGGGGTGCCTTTTTGTCCTTTCAGTCATCAGGAGGGCCATGTAGCAGCAGGCTTGTGGTCTGAAGGTGTTGTCTATACTGATTCATTTTTTGCGCTGCATTTATCCGGCGGAACAACTGAACTGCTGGAGATTACACCTAAAAATAACAGTGGATATGATATAGTGATTGCCAGCTCGACTAAAGATATAAGCATAGGACAACTGGTGGACCGTGTGGGTGTTTCCATGGGATACTCTTTTCCTGCAGGACCTCAGCTGGAAGAAATAGCGCTTCGGTGGGATGGCGAGCTTATCAGTATACCTGGCGGAGTAAAAGGGTTGGACCTGAACTTTTCAGGCCCTGAAACTTTTCTGCAGAAAAAAATCAAGGAATCCCAAAATCCATCTCTGATTGCCCGTTCATTATTCCAGTTTTTGGGTAAGTCTATTTCTAAATGGTTATTAAATCATCATCGTTTACGACCGATCCCCTTGTTGCTTGTGGTTGGCGGCGTAGCATCCAATTCGATCTTCCGGAAAGCACTGGATGAGGATATGGCTAAGATGGCAGAAGTTATTTATGCCCAACCAGAGCATTGCAGTGACAATGCTCTTGGAGTATGTGCACTGACGATTCAACAACTTGGTTACCATAAAGGATGATATAGGTATGAGAATTAAAACGCTTTCTGTATCTGAACTTAATCGCTATGTAAAAAGACTGATTAATGCAGATCCGATATTACACCGGGTGTCTGTTGCCGGCGAAGTGACTGGTTTTAAAGCTCATAGCAGTGGCCACATCTACTTTACCCTGAAGGATGAAAATTCCCGTTTGCGTTGTGTTATGTTTCGACAGCATGCGATGCATCTGGATGTTAACGTGAAGGATGGAATGAAGATAAAGGTAAACGGTGGTATTTCAGTTTATGAAAGGGACGGACAGTACCAATTATATGCTGAAACTATTGAAGAAACCGGACTTGGAGAATACTATATTGCTTTTCAGAAGCTAAAGGAAAAACTTGAAAAACAGGGCTTATTTGATAAAGACAGAAAGAAAAAACTGCCGGACTATCCGGAAAGAATAGGATTGATCACATCGTCTACCGGAGCTGCTTTGCAGGATATACTTAAGGTTCTGAAAAAACGCTGGCCCATTGCCAGGCTTTATTTATTTCCAGTTCAGGTACAGGGTGAAGCAGCAGCTTCAGAGCTTGAGTCTGCAGTTAACCTGGCTCAGGGATTTGAGCTGGATGTAGTGATACTTGGACGCGGAGGCGGTGCTGTTGAGGAGCTTTGGGCTTTTAATGATGAAGCGCTGGCTTATGCCATTGCTGGTTCCAAAGTACCAATTATTACCGGAATTGGTCATGAAACGGATTTTACCATTGCTGATTTTGTTGCTGATTATCGGGCGCATACACCAACGGCAGCTGCTGAAATAGCTGTACCGGATATTGAAGAGTTGCGTGAGCGGTTGGATCAACATCTGCGTAACATGAAAAGATACACGGAGCAATTACTTACTAATAAAAAATCTGAGCTGAAGGCTGTCAGTCAGCGAATGCCGTTTCGTTTTCCTGAAAGAATGCTTGAAGCCGACTTAAGAGCTTTAGAGCAGTATAAAAAGAGTATGATACGCTCTATGACAGAATCCATTAGTAAGGAAAAACTTAAGCTGACCGGCCAGGGTGAAAAGCTGGATCACTTAAGTCCATTATCTGTTATGAAAAGAGGCTATGGGGTAGTTCAGGATTCTGAGGGCAAAACAATTACGAGTATTCATCAACTGCAATTAGATGAACTTTTTAAGGTCAGTATGCAGGATGGTAAATTACTGGCAAAACTGATGAACACTGAGGAAGGTGGATTAGAATCGTGAAAAAAGGTCAGTATGAAAAAGACTTTAAAAAACTGGAAGACATCGTTGAAAAACTTGAAAGTCAGCAGTTGTCCCTGGAGGAATCTCTGGAGTTGTTTCAGCAAGGCATAGAAATGTATCGGAAATGCCATGAACGTTTGACTGATACAGAAAAAATGTTGACAACGATCATGGAAGAGAATGGATTAATTACCGAAAAGGAGGAATAGCTCGTGGACTGGAAGGCTGAGATGAATGAATATATAGAAATGATTAATAAAGCTCTTGATGACTATATTATCCTTACGGAAGAGCCAAACGCCATTGTACTTGAATCCATGAAATATAGTCTTTTTGCAGGTGGAAAACGACTGAGACCGGTGCTGATGCTGGCGGTTTGTGGTATGTTGGGGAAAAAACCTGCTGTTGCCCTGCCCTACGCCTGCGCACTGGAGATGATTCATACATATTCTTTAATTCATGATGATTTACCTGCCATGGATGATGATGAAACCAGACGGGGAAAACCAACCAATCATATTGTTTATGGTGAGGGGGTAGCAATTCTGGCAGGTGATGGTTTGCTTAACAGGGCATTTGAAATAATGACAGACAACACCCTGACCCTGGAAGAGCCAATGCACGGTTTGAAAGCCATGAAAAGCATAGCGGATGCTTCCGGTGTGCAGGGAATGATTGGTGGTCAGACTGCAGACTTGCAAAACGAAGGTAAGGAGATTAATGATTCCATGCTTTCGTATATACATCATCATAAAACCGGCGCATTGATTTCAGCAGCTGTTAAGGCTGGTGCCCAAATGGCTGGAGTGGATGACAAAGAAGCTGATCAGTGGGAAAATATTGGTTATGCTCTGGGCACCGCGTTTCAAATTCAGGATGACTTGCTGGATATTGAAGGGGATGCAGCGGAAATGGGTAAACCGGTTGGTAGCGATGAGAAAAATAAAAAAGCTACGTATCCGGCACTTTATGGGATTGAAAAATCCCGCAAAAAGATTAACGAGTTAACGCAGCAAGTATTGGAAGCATTTAATCCATATGGCGAAAAAGCTGATTTTCTACGATCATTAACAGAAGCATTAGTGAATCGTCGTTCATGATCAGGAGGGCTGCAGGATGGATTTTTTTCAGGGAATTGGGAGCAACAGACTTTTATGGGTAACGATGATTGCCTGGTTTATTGCGCAGGCACTCAAGGTTCTCTTTACATTGATTGTTGATAAGCGATTTAATGTTCTCAGATTTGTTGGATCTGGAGGTATGCCCAGTTCACACTCATCCTTTGTAATGAGTCTGGCAACGGGGATGGGTAAAATTTATGGCTGGGATTCACCATTGTTTACAGTAACACTGGTATTTGCTTTTGTCGTGATGTATGATGCGGCAGGTGTCCGATATGCCGTTGGCAAACAAGCGATTATACTTAATGAAATCATGAAAGATTACCAGAAAGACCGAAAAATGTCGGAGGAACAGCTTAAGGAGCTGGTGGGACACACACCCATCGAGGTTTTTGCAGGGGCGGTTTTGGGGGTTGTTGTTGCGCTGTGGATGATATGACTCTAAACGGCCGCTTTGATTGAGTTCCTGTAACAAATATGATATACTTTAACTACAGAATGCAGTGGTGCAGTATTCTAGTCAGAATCACCGGTATCTGAAGGCGGGCCTAAAAATCCGTCGAAGGGCACATCGATGAAGTTTCTGGTTTCGGCTTGTGACGCCCAGTTGTGGGTCGATTCTGGGAGTAAAGAAGATGGGGGCGATCCGCAATGGCATGCGGGCGTTGACCCTCGCTTCGTGGAGGCTTCTCCGGTAATCGGGCCGGAGAGGTGGAAACCTGTGCAGGCGTCCTTAATGAGGCAGCGTAGCGCACAGTGTAGCCTGCCTTGAGTGATGTTGGCAGATAAGTGGATCAGATTTTGGAAGCCAGGGCCCGGCTGAAAAAATTATTGCTGCTTGAAACCTTCATTGCAAAAGAGGCTAAGATTCGGTGAACCTGTTGAGGAAATCTCCTAGACTGTTCACAAAGAGATGAGTCAGGGATTACAGTGCGGACTAAGTGGCAATCCAGTTCTGCGTATGGCGACATAGCAGAGACTTTTTTAAAGGGAAACCGCTGTGATGGCGACACGCAGTAGAAGTCTGGGAAAACTTACTGGACCTAAGCCGTAAAATTTACCTGACTTGTTACCACTGCAGCTTTAGCTGATAGCTCACAAAGGCTATCAGCTTTTCTGGTTAAAATAGCATGCCTGGAAAGATTAATGGAGGAATTTAGAGTTGACCAAATGGAAAAGGATGGTTAAAAACGGAATTGAACGTTCCGAACAAAATCATATTGAAGAATTATTTAAAAAGTATAATCTGAAGTGGGTGGCACTGGTATCCTTTTGGACTTTTTTTCTGGCAGCCGGGTTTCACTATCTGTCAGAACAAATATTAATAAGGTCCAGCGTTATTCCTGCTTTTATCATTTTGGTTTTTATTGTTTTACTTGGTGTTTTTTTTGATATGATTGGAATAGCTGTTGCTGTTGCTTCGGAAAAGCCTTTTCATGCTATGGCGGCGGACAAGGTGCCTTCAGCCCGAAAAGCAATTCAATTACTGAAAAATGCCGGAATTGTTTCCAACATCTGTAACGACGTGGTAGGCGATATATGCGGTATTGTCAGTGGTGTAGCTTCTGCAACGATTTTATTGAAGCTGTCGCCTAATCTTACTTCATTACAGCAGGTTGCTGCAACTTTAGTATTAGGCGGATTTGTTGCTTCGCTAACTGTAGGCGGTAAAGCCGTTGGTAAAAACGTTGCTCTTGAAAAATCCCATCAGTTAGTTCATGCGGTTTCCAAAATAATTAATATTTCTTAGCTTTGAATAAATTGTATAAATGATGTAGAATTATAAACGGAAGAAACATATAATAATGAAAAACCGTTTCTATTCTAAGGAGGTTTGTCATGGCTTCATATTTGCATCAGATTCAGTCACCATCTGATCTGAAAGCTCTTAATAACCGTGAAAAAAAACAACTTGCGGCAGAAATACGCGAGTTTTTACTTGAAAAAGTATCTCAGACTGGCGGTCATCTGGCTTCAAACCTTGGCGTAGTAGAACTGACCATTGCATTACATAGTTCTCTGAATACCTTCCAGGATAAGGTTGTTTGGGACGTGGGTCATCAGTGCTATGTGCATAAATTGTTAACAGGTCGCAGGGACGACTTTGATTCTTTGCGCCAGTTTGGCGGATTGAGTGGATTTCCAAAACGTTATGAGAGCATTCATGATCATTTTAACACCGGTCATAGTGCTACTTCACTTTCGGCAGCCCTTGGAATGGCTACAGCCAGAGATCTGAAAAACGAGTCTTATCAGGTTGCGGCAATAATTGGTGATGGAGCTCTGACGGGTGGTATGGCATTTGAGGCACTGAACCATGCAGGCCAAAATCGAACAGACCTTACGGTTGTTCTCAATGATAATGAAATGTCTATTGCAGAAAATGTGGGTGGGCTGTCTAATTATCTTACCCGGATTCGCAGTTTTCCTGTTTATTCACGGCTGAAAGAAGATCTTGAAAGCTTTATTGGTCACTTGCCGGCTCTTGGAAAATCTGTTTATCGAACAGCTGAGAAAGCCAAGGATTCAATCAAGTATTTTTTTGTCCCGGGTGTATTGTTTGAAGAACTTGGCTTTACCTATATCGGACCCATTGATGGTCACAACATTGAAGATGTGACAGAGGCTCTTAATTTGTCTAAAAAAATTAAGGGACCTAAAGTGGTTCATGTTCTGACAGTAAAAGGAAAAGGCTATGATATGGCAGAAAAATATCCGGCAAAATTTCATGGAATTGGTCCTTTTGATGTTAATACCGGAAAGAAAATTAAACCTTCTGCAAAAGACTTTTCGGCGGTGGCTGGTTCTGCGATGGAAGCACTGGCGGAGAAAGATGAACGCATTGTGGCCATAACAGCTGCTATGCCGGATGGAACAGGGTTGAATAACTTCAAGGATCGTTTTCCCAACCGTATTTTTGATGTTGGTATCGCAGAGCAACACGCTGTAACCTTTGCTGCAGGACAGGCTGTAGCAGGTCTCAGGCCATTCTTTGCAGTATATTCCTCATTTTTGCAACGGGCTTACGATCAGGTTATTCATGATGTTGCCCTGCAAAGGCTTCCGGTCACCTTTATGGTAGACAGGGCTGGCCTTGTTGGTAATGATGGCGAAACGCATCACGGAGTATTTGATATTTCGTGTCTTTCTGCTGTACCTGGTTTAACCATCATGTCTCCTTCTGATGAAAGCGACCTGAAAGCTATGGTAAATCATACCATGACGCTTTCCGGGCCTTCGTTGATCCGATATCCCCGGGGACAGGCCTTTACACTTCCGACTGATAATACACCTGTTAAAACAGGAAAAGGAAGAGTTATAAAAGAATATGGGCGCGACTTTGTTCTGATAGCTGTTGGCAGTCTTAGCCGAGTAGGGCTGGAAGTGCTGGAAAAAGCAAAAGAAATCGGAATACTGGGTACCCTGATTGATCCCCGGTTTATAAAACCACTAGATCATCAGTTATTGCTGGAATATGGACAGACTTCCGATTTTGTATATGTAATGGAAGAAAACCAGAAAATTGGAGGCTTTGGCTCGCTGGTGCAGCATTTATATCAGGAGCATGATTTAATGAAAAAAGTAACTATTTTTGCCCTGCCTGACGAGTTTACAGAACAGGGAGATATGACGGCTTTATATAAGCAGGTTGGCCTGACGGCAGATGACTTGTTTGAGAGCATTCAAGAAGCCTGGAAGAATCATGCATCTAAAGTTGTTTCGATTCAGTCAGACGAAAGGAAAAGACATGAAAAAACAGCGAATTGATGTTTTGTTGGTGGAAAAAGGGTTTTTTAAAAGCCGGGAAAAAGCCAGAAGTGCTTTAATGGCTGGACTCATTAAAGTTGATAATATGCCGGTAGAGAAAGCCGGAGCCAAGGTTGACGAAGAAGCAGAAATAGTCGTTAAAGGAACGGATATCCCCTATGTTAGCAGAGGTGGCTTAAAACTTGAAAAAGCTCTGAATTCCTTTAAATTAAGTTTAAAGGACAAGGTTTGCCTTGATATTGGTGCATCAACGGGCGGTTTTACAGACTGCATGCTGAAAAACGGTGCTAACAAAGTCTATGCCATTGATGTAGGATACGGCCAGCTGGATTGGTCATTGCGCAAAGATGAACGGGTTGTTGTGATGGAAAGAACCAACATCCGATACGTTCAGCCGGATCAATTGGAAGAAGCAGCCGACTTTGCTTCCGTAGACGTTTCCTTTATTTCTTTGAAACTTGTTTTGCCTGTGGTAACAGCGCTTATAAAGCCAGGTTCCTATATTGTTGCTCTTATTAAACCGCAATTTGAAGCTGGCAGAGAACTGGTTGGAAAGAATGGTGTGGTTCGGGATGCTTCCGTGCATCAACAGGTGATTGAAAAAATATTAAACCTTTGTCCTGAATGGGGGCTAAAGGCACTGGATCTTACTTTTTCTCCGATAAAAGGCCCTAAAGGCAATGTCGAATTTCTCTTACTGGCACAAAAAGCGGAGGATGGA
Organism: Tindallia sp. MSAO_Bac2; assembly: GCA_003838145.1. Lineage (GTDB taxonomy): Bacteria > Bacillota > Clostridia > Peptostreptococcales > Tindalliaceae > Tindallia. The sequence continues at coordinate 50,658 of QYZZ01000123.1, read as the reverse complement.
ATTTCGATAGCTGATCATGTAAGCATTGATAATGAAAAAGTTACAGCGGTTGTTAATGAATCACAGTCACATCAGTTTTAAAATGGTTTACCGTAGAATAAGGAGGGAGTCATGAAATATATACGTCACGCTAAAATTCTGGAGATTATTAGTCACCGGGACATTGAAACCCAGGAAGAGCTGACCCGGGCGCTTAAGGAAATGGGCATGAATGTCACTCAGGCCACTGTTTCAAGAGATATTAAAGAACTTCATCTTATTAAGCAGATGTCACGTAACGGCCGATACAAATATGCGGCTATGGGAAGTCAGGAATCTATGCTGACAGAGCGCCTGGTGCGGCTATTCAAGGAGTCTATTGTGTCTATTGATCATGCTGGAAATATTATTGTTATCAAGACCATTATTGCAGCCGGACAGGCAGCCGCATCTGCCATTGATGCAGCAAATTTCGAAGAGGTTGTTGGTACGATAGCTGGTGATGATACTATTTTTGTGCTGATTCGTGAAGAAGATCAGGTAGAAGAAGTAAAGGCTCGTTTTCGCGAACTGACTGAATAATAAAGGTTCTTAACAATGGAGGACGAATGATGCTGATTGAACTGGATATCAGAGATTTTGCGCTCATTGATCATGTTGCTGTAGCCTTTAACAAAGGATTTACGGTATTAACCGGTGAGACCGGTGCGGGAAAATCAATTATCATTGATGCAGTTGGTCTGTGCCTTGGTGGCCGCGGAGACCGGGAGCTGGTGAAGTCCGGAAGGGATAAGGCGCGAATACAGGCTGTATTTGACGTGGCCGAATGTGAGGAAGAAGTACTGACGCTTTTGGAGGAATATGGAGTTGATATTGATGATGACCATCAGCTGGTGGTTAGCAGAGATTTATATCAGAACGGACGCAGCATCTGTCGTCTGAATGGACTGACGGTAACTCAGCAGATTCTCAAAAGGGTAATGAGTCGTTTAATGGATATCCACGGTCAGCATGAGCATCAGTCCCTGCTGGACCAGAGCAGGCATTGTAAGATTCTTGATGTATATGGTGGAAAGAAACTGGAAACTTTATATGAAAATTATAAAGACCGCTACGAAAATATTCTTTCACTGAGAAAAGAGTTGGAAAGACTGGGAACCAGTGATCAGGAAAGAGCTCGTCAATTAGATTTTTTACAAGCTCAAATTGAAGAAATTGACGAAGCGGGTCTCTCGGCCGGTGAAGAAGAAACGTTGAAAGAACGTAATGAATTTCTTAGGCATGGCCAGCAGATTTTTCAGACACTGGGTGCTTTTCATGAAGGTGTATATGAAGGAGGAGAATACCCTTCTTCTTTAGACTTATTGAGTATGCACGTAAAGGAAATGTTTTCATTGGCGCATTTAAGTAAGCCTTTGGAGGATTTTTCCCAGCGGGCTGAGGAAATTAGAATTAACCTGGAAGAGTTGTGCCGCGATGTCAGATCTTACCATGATCAGGTGGACTTTATGCCGGAGGAACTGGAGACGATACAACAAAGGCTGGAACAAATCAATCATTTGAAGCGAAAATATGGTTCCAGCATTGAAGAAATCCTGGACTTCCGGGAATCTCTGCAAAATGAACTGGATGAGTTAAATAACAGCGCTGAAAAATATGAGCAGACAATAAAGGAACTGGAAGCCGAAAAAAATGCGGCTATGGAATTAGCTGAGAAATTATCCAAAACAAGAATGGAGACTGCCCGAAAACTGCAGAAAGAAATGGTGGATATACTTAAAACACTGAATATGGGCAAGGTAACGTTTTCTGTGGACCGCCAGCCAACAGAAATGAAAGCTTCCGGTATAGATGAAATTTCTTTTTTAATTTCCACCAATCAGGGTGAGCCCCTTAAGCCGCTTTCAAAAATTGCTTCCGGTGGAGAAATGTCACGTATTATGCTGGCATTTAAAACATTATTTGCACGAATAGATTCTATTCCGACCTTAATCTTTGACGAGATTGATGCTGGAATTAGTGGCCGTACCGCTCAGGTTGTAGGAGAAAAGCTTTCCTATGTTTCTCAGAATCATCAGGTCATATGTATTACTCACTTGCCACAAATAGCTGCCATGGCGAAAAATCATTTCCAGATTGAAAAAAAAGCCATCGGAAAGAAAACGAAGGTTCAGGTAAATATCCTGGAGGAAGAAGAGCGTTTGCACGAATTGGGTCGATTGCTGGATGGAAAGGTAACGGATATTACCTTGCAGCATGCCAGAGAAATGCTAAAGGCTTCTGAGTCTGCTAATCCTCTTGCATAACAATATCTATTGCCTGTTGGATCAGCTCTGTTGAATATCCTTTCTGATAAAGGGACTGCATCAGTTTAGACCGTATTATCCGACGGTCTTTTTCTTTTTTTATCCATTTATGATAGAGTTTAACAGCTTCGGCTAAGGCCTTTTCTTTTCGCTCCTCATGTCTTTCATCATACAATTGAATGATATCGGAACTTTTGTCCAGTTCCAGAAAGGTTTTCTGTATGACTTCCTGTGAGAAGCCTTTGCTCATTAACTGGCGGCTTATTTTTTCCTGAATTTTTTTCCATGGAAGGCTGGAGGATCGCTCTATCAGTTTTTTTGCTAACTGAATTGCCTTCTCTTCATCCACTTTTTCATCATAGTTTTCAATGAACTGACTGACCAGCTGATCTTCAATTCCTTTGTTCCTTACTCTTTGTTTGATCGTATGCTTCCCTTTACCGGGATGCAGTCTGATGGTTTCGGTCACCCGCTTAATATACTCTTCGTCATTAACGTAACCATATTCTGAAAGTCGCTGAATTGCTTCGGTTATTTCTTCTTCGGTGTAATCTTTTGCTCTTAGGTGCTGGACTACTTCAGATTTTGTGCGGGAGCGCCAGGAAAGATAATGCAGAGCCTTTGAGAGAGCGGTTTCTTTTTTTGTCATGATTATGTTCCTTTCTTTAAGCAATTAATATGAATTATATCATCATTGTACATGCTTTGTTATCCTTGTCAACAGCTCTAAAAACAGGTATGATAGAAGAAACTGAGTTGCTGTTAAAGTGGCGTGTTTAAGAGGGGGAGAAACCAGTGGAGGAAAAAACACTAAAAAGCCAAAAAATATATGAAGGTAAGATTGTGACGTTGCGATTGGATACTGTGGAGCTTCCGGATAAGAAATACTCCAAAAGAGAAATAGTGGAGCATTCAGGTGCTGCTGCCGTTGTGCCGGTTACAACAGAGGGCAATGTAATTGTTGTGAAGCAATACCGAAAGCCTGTTGAAACCGTGCTGCTGGAAATTCCGGCGGGGAGGCTGGAGCAGGATGAAGATCCGGAAACCTGTGCGAGAAGAGAACTGGCTGAAGAAACCGGGTATTCCACAGATCATTTGGAAAAAATTCTGGATTATTATACAAGTCCCGGGTTTTCCGATGAAATTATACATATTTATCTGGCCCATAATTTGGAAGAAGGTAAGGCCAAGCCAGATGAAGATGAGTATTTAGAAGTTATCGAAATACCTTTTGATGAATTGCTTCAAAAAATCATGGATGGCGAGATTAAAGACAGTAAAACAGTGATCGGTATTTTGGCTGCGGATCGCATATTAAAAACACGAAACAAATAAGCGAAATAAATAACTGACAAGAAAAGGAGAAAGATATGGTTCGATTACTGGATGACTTTTCAAACTTTTTGATTTCCGACCGTGATCTCTCTGAAAATACGGCGATTTCCTATAGAAGAGATGTAAAGCAACTAATAAGGTTTTTACAAAACAAAGAAATTAACCAGCTTAATGATGTCAGTCAAACAACACTTCTTAGCTACTGCGTGCTGATGGAAAAAGAAGGACGTGCTCCTTCCACTATTGCTCGCAGTATTGCCAGTATCCGATGTTTTTTTCATTTTTTGACAAAGGAAAAGCATATTGAAGATAATCCGGCTTCTATCCTGGAGGCTCCCAAAAGTGAGAAAAAAGCACCTGAAAGCCTGAAAACACAGGAAATCGAACGTTTGATTGGGCAGCCGGATACCAGCACCTTTAAAGGAGCAAGGGATCGGGCCATGCTGGAGATTCTTTATGCTACCGGAATTCGTGTTACAGAACTGATCAACCTTAAGTTGGAGGATGTGAATCTGGCTATGGGGTTTATTAATTGCAAAGGAAGCAGAGGAAAATCAAGAATTATTCCTTTAGGCAGTCAGGCCATTAATGCCTTGAACGGATACCTGGAATTGTATTGGAATCATTATTCGGATTTTGGAGTTGGGGATAAACTTTTTTTGAATATGCAGGGAAAACCTATGTCACGACAGGGCTTCTGGAAAATTATAAAAGCTTATGCAGCTTCCGCTGGTATAGATGCAGAAATTACGCCTCATACCTTGCGACATTCTTTTGCCACTCATCTGATTGAAAATGGCGCAGACTTGAAATCAGTTCAGGAAATGATGGGTCATTCGGATATTTCTACAACACAAGTTTATGCTCAAATGATTAAATCTAAATTGAGAGATGTGTACAGTAAGACTCATCCCAGGGCATAATCGTTTTATCGAATTGCAGGAATAAATAACGGAGGTGACTGGATATGATCAGACGGGTTTTGCTTTTGATACTTGATAGTGTAGGCATTGGTGCTTTGCCTGACGCAGATCAGTTTGGTGACTTAGGAGCTGATACGCTGGGAAATATTGTGAAAGCTACAGGGGGTATCAATCTGCCGAATTTGCAGCAGGCAGGTATTGGAAATATTAAAGGTGTCGATGGGATAGATGCGATCAATAAGCCTATTGGTGCCTTTGGAAGAGCTGCGGAAATTTCAATGGGAAAAGATACAACTACCGGTCACTGGGAAATTGCCGGGCTGCATATTAAAGAGCCCTTTAAAACCTTTCCGGATGGGTTTCCGGATGAAGTAATGAATAGCTTTGAGGAGAGAATCGGAAGAAAATCTCTGGGCAATTATGCTGCTTCCGGAACTGTTATTATTGAAGAATTGGGAAAAGAACATATGGAAACCGGTTTTCCCATCGTTTATACATCTGCTGACAGCGTATTTCAAATTGCGGCTCATGAAGATATTATTCCTATTGAAGAACTTTACAGAATGTGCGAAACAGCCAGGGAAATTATGCAGGGAGAATATGCACTGGCGCGTATTATTGCCAGACCGTTTGTTGGTGAACCCGGAGCCTTTACCCGTACGCACCGGCGCAAAGACTATTCCCTTTCACCCCCGTCACCAACTGTGCTGGATTATTGCGTTGAAGCAGGCTATCCGGTAGTCGGAGTGGGGAAAATTGAAGACATTTATAATGGTAAGGGTATAACTCATGCTGTTCATACTGAAAGCAACATGGATGGAGTTGACCTGATGCTTAAAGCGATGCAAGAGCATCAACAGGGGTTGATTTTTACTAATCTGGTGGATTTTGATATGAAATATGGCCACCGAAGAGATCCTGAAGGTTACAAGGAAGCTCTGGAGGATGCTGATAAAAGAATCCCGGAAATCCTGAAGGCTATGAATCAGGAAGATATACTGATTATCACGGCTGATCATGGAAATGATCCAACGCATAAAGGAACGGATCACACCAGGGAGTATGTGCCTATACTTGTACTGGGAGAAAAAGTGTCGGCAGGAACAGATATTGGCACCCGCAGAACTTTTGCGGACATCGCCAGTACCATTTCTGAGCTGCTGAATGTAAAAGACACTGAAGTTGGTACCAGTTTTGCCGACAAAGTAATGCGATGATTTAATTTAATAAAAGATGGGGGCTATAAATGATGGTATCCTATGAAATGATTTCGACTGCGGCTTTTTATATTGAAGAAAAACTTAAATCCAAGCCGGAAATTGGTATGATTCTTGGCTCTGGTCTGGGAATTTTAGCGGATGAAATTAAAGATCCGGTTATCATTCCTTATGAAGAAATTCCGCATTTTCCTGTTTCGATGGTAGAAGGCCATGCCAACCAGCTGATTATCGGTGAACTGAGCGGCAGGCAGGTTTTAATGATGAAGGGCAGGTTTCATCTGTATGAAGGATATGATCCATCTTTATTGGCTTTCCCGGTAAGGGTGATGAAAGAGTTGGGAATAAATCATCTTGTTGTTACCAACGCTGCCGGCGGTGTAAATGAATCCTTCAAGCCGGGTGATCTTATGATTATTGAAGACCATATAAATCTGGCAACCCGAAACCCGTTGATGGGACCCAATGTGGATCATTTTGGTCCACGTTTTCCTGATATGTCAAATGCCTATAACCCGCTTATGAGAAGGAAAGCAAAAGAAGCAGCACAAAAACAGAACTTAACGCTTCAGGAGGGTGTTTATGCCTGGTTCACAGGTCCCAGCTTTGAAACACCGGCTGAAATACGAATGGCTAGAACTATTGGCGCAGATGCGGTGGGAATGTCTACCGTGCCTGAAGTCCTGACTGCGGTTCACGCTGGTATGAAAGTACTGGGCATATCCTGTATTACCAACATGGCAGCCGGCATCCTGGATCAACCCCTGACGCATGAAGAAGTAATGCATACGGCAAAACAGGTGGAGGATACGTTTAAGCAATTAATTCGTGATCTTATTAAAGAGGGCTTTTAATATGAGAATGCTTGATTTAATTTATAAAAAGCGTAACGGATATGAGCTTACAAAGGATGAAATAAACTTTTTTGTCAAAGGAGTCACTGATGATGAGTTTCCGGATTATCAGGTGTCGGCTTTTTTAATGGCTGTATATTTCCAAAAAATGAATGAACGCGAAACAGCTGATCTTACGGAGGCAATGATGCATTCCGGAGATATAATTTCATTGAAAAACATTGATGGAATAAAAGTGGATAAACACAGCACCGGCGGGGTTGGAGACAAGACAACGATAGTTCTTGCTCCCATGGTGGCTGCCTGTGATGTTCCGGTGGCAAAAATGTCAGGCCGGGGTCTTGGTCATACCGGAGGAACTATCGACAAGCTGGAGGCTTTTAAAAATCTGGAAACAGAAATGTCCATTGAAGCATTCATCAATCGTGTCAATGATATTAAACTGGCGGTAGCCGGGCAGACAGCAAACCTGGCACCGGCTGATAAAAAACTGTATGCCCTGAGAGATGTAACAGGAACAGTGGACAATATTTCTTTAATTGCCAGCAGCATTATGTCAAAAAAACTGGCTTCTGGCGCAGATGCCATTGTGCTTGATGTAAAATATGGCAGTGGGGCTTTTATGAAGTCTTTGGAAGAAGCTAAGAAGCTGGCGGAATCCATGGTTTCAATTGGCAAAAAACTAGACCGTCAGGTAGTAGCGCTTGTAACGGATATGGATCAGCCTTTGGGCTGTTCTGTGGGTAATACACTGGAAGTTTTGGAAGCAATTGATGTTTTGAAAGGTAATGGTCCGGAGGATCTGAAGTATCTATGCATTGAATTGGGAGCACAAATGCTTTTGCTGGCTGAAAAAACAGATAGTTTAGCATCTGCCAGAGAGTTAATGCAAGAAAGCATCAGTAATGGAAAAGCTCTGGCAAAATTAAAAGAATTTGTTCAGGAGCAAAATGGAGATACACAGATTATTGATCATCCGGATGCTTATGACCAGGCGCATTTTATCAGAGAAGTTACAGTTGATGGAGAAGGATATGTTGTGGCAATCAATGCGGAGAACATAGGAAAAGCTGCTTTGGTTCTTGGTGCCGGGCGTACACAGAAAGACAGTATTATTGATTTGAGTGTGGGAGTAGTTTTAAAGAAAAAACGTGGTGACTTTGTAACCAGGGGAGAAACGGTTGCTGTTATCCATGCTAATGTTGAGGATGCAATTCCTGAAGCCATAGACTGGATTGAGAAGGCGTATTCTTTAAGAGAAAATGCTCCTGAATCCATTGATATGGTGCAGGCAGTTATAAAGTAATTCGGCGTGAAGGAGTGTCACATATGAAGCTGATCACCAGTCATCAAAACCTGGATTTTGACGGACTTGCCAGTATGGTGGCTTGCTCCAAGCTACATCCGGATGCGGTGATGGCTTTTTCCGGAAATCTGGAGCAGGAGGTTAAACGGTTTTATACATTTTACAAGAATGTATTGTCTATTCGTTTTTCCAATAAAATCAAAACAGATCATGTAACAAGTCTGATAATTGTAGATATTCATACATCTGACCGAATTGGTAAATTCAGTAAAATAGTTGATAAAGTGCCGGTTACAATATTCGATCATCATTACCTGCATGATAAGGCTATTCCGGATGCTGAATTGCATATGCGAAAATATGGAGCCTGCATTACCATTTTGATCGAAGAACTGATTAAAAACGATATTTCCATTAATCCTTTTGAAGCAACCTTATTTGCACTTGGCATCTATGCAGACACCAACTGTCTGACCTTTTCCAATTCTACCAGTGCAGATGCAAAAGCTTTGTCATTCCTCCTTGAAAATGGAGCTAATCTGGAAATAATTAATGAATATATTCAGGATACCTGGAGTCCGGAGCATGAAGAAATATTCACTTTTTTGTTACAAAACTCCCAAACTCTTGAAATCAATCATTTCAGAGTGGCGGTTGCTACCTACACCAGTCCTGAGTTTGTAAATGAGATTGGAATTATAGCCAATAAAATATTAGATGTGCTTCGGGTAGATGCGGTCTTTCTGATTGTTCGAATGGAAGCCCGATGCTATATTATTGGAAGAAGTCTGGAAGACAATATAAATATTCCCTTTATCCTTAAAAAATTTAAAGGAGCGGGGCATCCAAGAGCAGCGTCGGCTACAATCCGGGAAGGTAACCCGGATCAGCTTAAGCATGAGCTTGTAGAGGAGCTTGAAAAAAGAATTACTCCGCAGGTGGTTGCAAAAGAAATAATGAGCTGGCCGGTTAAGTCACTGGATCAGAGCATTTCCATTCATGAGGCAAATAAGATTATGTTGAGGTATGGACATACCGGAATGCCGGTAATTGACGATCAGCAAAAGATTTGTGGAATAATTTCAAGAACGGATATCGAAAAAGCAATGAATCACGGACTGGGACATGCTCCGGTTAAAGCATTCATGAGCCATGATGTCGTTACAGTGGAGCCAACCACTTCATTAAATGAAATTAATGAACTTTTAGTGACCCACAATATCGGAAGATTACCAGTGGTTGAAGACGGTCATCTGACGGGGATTGTTACCAGAACTGATTTGCTAAAATACTTACATGGAACCAATACATCCTACTGGTATCAAAAACTGTTTAATGATACAGGTGAACAGGTATACCAGTGCTCTGAGGCCATTAAAGATTTACCGCCCAAAATACGGGATTTGCTAATTACTGCAGGTCAGGTTGGAGATGAACTGAACCAGAGAGTATATATTGTTGGTGGCTTTGTCAGAGACTTGCTGCTAAAGACAGATAACTGGGATCTGGATTTTGTTACTGAAGGGGACGGCATAGAGTATGCCAGAGCCTTGAATGAAAGACTGGGTGGAAAGCTTACGGAGCATAGTAAGTTTGGTACCGCCGTGATTAAACTACCCAAGTTTATTGCCCTCGATATTGTAACGGCCCGCAGGGAATATTACGAGTATCCGGCTGCACTTCCTAAAGTGGAGCGAAGTAATATCTGGAGTGATTTGTTCCGTCGTGACTTTACCATTAACTGCATGGCTGTTATTTTAAACCAGGATAATTTTGGCGAAATGATTGACTATTTTGGCGGCATGAAAGATCTTCAAAACAAACAAATAAGGGTCTTATATAATTTAAGCTTTATTGAGGATCCCACCCGAATATTTCGAGCAATCCGATTTGCTGCACGTTTTGGATTTCGCATAGAAAAGTCTACCCGCCAGTATATTGAGCAAGCCGTGAATGCGGACATGATTGACAAATTAAGCAATGACAGAATCCGGGAAGAAATGCTGCATATTATCAGGGAACAGGATGTGCTGGTTCAAAGCCTCCAGTTGATGAATTCCCTTAATATTTTTAAGGCGATTGAGCCATCTCTGGTGATTACTGAGGATACGATTCGGAAGATCAAAAATATTCGTTTTTCCCTGGAAGGGTTTCGTCAGCTTTCCAAAAAGCCATTTAACCAGACTATTGTTATGATGATGCAATTGGTATCTGCCGTTAATGATAAGGATGTCACCAGAGTGCTGAAAAAACTGATTGTTAATGAAACGCTGGTATCATCTATAGCTCAATCGATGAAGCAGAGAGAATACGTTTATGAAACGCTGAACAAGGAAGAAGTGGACCGTTACACAGTCTATAATGCATTAAAACCGCATTCGGATGAGGGTCTGGTATTCTTTTATAACGACTCAGAAAATCCGTATATCCGTCATTACATTGCATTTTATAAACTAAAGCTGGCAAATATTCAATTGACAATAACCGGAAATGATCTGCAGTCTATGGGGATCAAACCAGGACCTGTATATAAGAAAATTTTGGACAGTGTATTGAAGGCAAAGGTTCTGGGCACCATTTATGATCGCAACAGCGAACTGGAATATGCCAGAAATATGTACCAGCGACTTGAAGGAGGAAAATAAATTAATGTTTAGAACACTGGATCCAACAAGCATTATTATGATTTTGCCAGGAATATTACTGGGATTAACAGTTCATGAATTCTCTCATGGATATACAGCTTACCTGCTGGGCGATGATACTGCCCGTAACCAGGGCAGGCTCACACTTAATCCAGTGGCTCATATTGACCCTATCGGTTTTTTGATGCTCATGTTTGCAGGATTTGGATGGGCAAAGCCTGTCCCTATTAATCCTTATTTTTTTACAGACAGGCGCAAAGGAACCTTTCTTGTTTCTATTGCAGGACCAGCTTCCAATATCATAATGGCTTTTTTGCTAACTACCTTGCTGGGAATTCTTATGAGAACGACAGGCGCCGGTTTTGCAGTTCAGCAAGTGATTTTGTCGGCAGTTTCAATAAACCTGGTTCTGGCGGTATTTAATTTGTTTCCAATTCCACCCCTTGATGGGTCGAAAATATTGATGTCTCTTTTTCCATCCCGTTTTGAAGAAACTTTTTACCAAATTGAACAATACTCTGTTATTATTTTAATTTTGTTGTTGGTTTTTGGTGTAATACGAAATGTTTTATTTCCGATTGTCAGTGCGTTATATAATGTCTTGCTATTATACCTCAGCATGATTGTTTTTTAATATAGTACAGGGAAATTTAATTAGTGCATTATTGAAATGGAAACTGAAATGAAGGTGTCTGAATGACGTATCAGTTAAAGCTAAAAGCTTTTGAAGGGCCATTGGATCTACTTTATCATTTGATCCGGGAGAATGAGATAGATATTTATGATATACCGATTCATGAAATTACAGATCAGTACATGGCTTATTTACATGGAATGAATTCGCTGGATATGGAAGTAACCAGCGAATTTTTGGTGATGGCTGCTACCTTAATGGAAATAAAATCACGGATGCTATTACCGAATACGAACACTAATTCGGAGGAAGAAGAAGTAGAAGAGGATCCAAGAGATGAGCTGGTAAGTAAATTATTGGAATATCAGCGATATAAACGAGTGGCTGATGAGCTGAAGGAAAAAGAAAAGACAGGCTTTAATTTGTATTTTAAAAATCAGGATGATTTAAGCTGTTATATGAATCATCATAATGAGGCATTGGAAAATCTGGAACAGAATGCAAATATAGATGATCTAAAAGCATTGTTTGAAACAGTGATTACTCAGGCCATGAAACGGGATGCACTGGCTTATCGGCCTAAACCTATTTATGTAGCCAGGGAGACTTACAAAGTATCTCAACAGATCACTAAAATCACCAGGGCGCTGCGTTCTTCTAAAGGTACTTTGTCTTTTAGTCTGTTTTTTAAATCTCTGGAGTGTCGTCAGGAAATGGTGGTAACGTTCCTGGCTCTGCTTGAGATGATTCATAAAGGTATGGTACAAGTTAATCTGCTTAATAAACAGATGGATGCAGAAATAAAGGAAGTGACATAAAAAGTGAGCGTAGAAAAGAAAAAAGCTGTCCTTGAGGCACTTTTATTTGCCTGGGGAGAACCTATTGCTGCCGGAGAGTTATCTAAAGCTACAGGATTCTCCTATAAGGAAGTACAGTCTTTATTGAAGGAAATGGAAGAAGATTATAAATTTTATCATCGTGGTATCCTGCTAATTCGGATGGAAGATCATTATCAGATTGCAGCCAACCCAACTTATGCTGAATACCTTGAAAAGCTTGTAGCACCACAAAAACAAAAATCTTTATCACAGGCTGCTCTGGAGGTTTTAGCCATTATAGCATATCGTCAGCCCATTACACGGTCCATGTTGGACGATATACGAGGCGTGAAATCGGATCATGCGGTGAGGACATTGCTGGAGAAAAACCTGATCGAGGAGAAGGGCCGTATGGATAAAATAGGCAGACCCATATTATATGGAACAACCCATACATTTTTAAAAGTTTATGGCCTTGAATCTTTGGAGGACTTGCCTGACCCGGAGTCCTTTGAGGAAATAGAAGATGAAACACCGGATAAGCCTTCAGAATTTGAACAGGAGCATTTACAGGATAAAATTATGGATGAATCTGATGAATGAAAAAGAAATTGACAATTACTTGACAGGAATGTGATTTTGTACTATTCTTTAAATGTATATTTTGGGAACAGTACAACTTCCGTTGTTGAAAGGAGCTTCTAATGAAGGATACTGATGATAAGAACAAAAAAAACTTAGTCATTCATAATAAAACAGATAAACCAGACCATGTTGTTCTTCAGGAACAAAGAATCATCCAACGATGTCTGGACATTGAGGCCAGGCTGCCTGCTTTCATGTTTGATTTCTTTTTATATCTTAAAAGTTCTGTTGCTGCAACAACGCGTCTTGCTTATCTGGAAGACATATACTTCTTCTGCCAGTATCTTGTAAAGGAAACACCAAAAACAATGGCTGAAGATCCGGCTGATATTTCTATAAGTGAATTTCAGCTTCTGACTGCAAAAGATATCAATCAATTTTTGGGACAATACTGTAGCCGCTATCTTCTTGAGGATGAAAAATCTGTGCGTGTGATGGAAAACCATCAAAGATCGCTTGCCAGGAAGAAGTCTTCGCTGTCTGTCATGTTTAAAAACTTATACAGAGACGAGATCCTTACAAAAAATATAACTGACGGTTTTAACCCTATACAGTTACCTAAACCTCAGCCGGATGCCATTAAACGGTTAGATATTGATGAAGTTGTGCGTTTGCTGGAACTGGTGGAAACTGGAGAAGAATTGACAGAAAAGGAAAAAAGATATTGGAAAAAAACGAAATATAGAGACAGGGCTATATTAGTATTGTTTTTGACTTACGGGTTAAGATTGAATGAACTCCATCAACTGGATATATCATCCTTCAACTTTAACCGTGGAGAATTCAAAATTTACCGTAAGCGTGGGAAAGAAACATTAATGCCCATTAATTTTTCCTGTGAAGAAGTCATAAAGGAATATATCCAACATGAACGGCCTGTGCAGGAATCCATACCTTTAGAACATCAGAGCGCATTGTTTCTGTCTCTTCAAAAGCGACGAATGACTGTAAGAGCTATCAGAAATATGGTTAAAAAATATACTGCGCTAATTCTAAACACTTCTGCTTCTCATGGATATAGTCCTCACAAATTACGAGCTACTGCTGCTACTTCTTTAATTCAACAAGGGTTTTCTATTTTTGATGTTCAAAATTTAATGGATCATGAAAATGTGGCAACTACACAGCTTTATGCTGCGCACCGTAAGGATGTAAAAAGAGAACTTGTTAAAAATTTTGAATGGATTGTACATCAGGATAAAAAATAGGAACGTTTGTTTTAAATGGATATTTAATGTGATATAATTATATAAACAATTAACTAAATAAAAAAATAAATAACCTGTTTTCCGAAAGGAGAGAATGGTCTTGTACGAAGACTTAACAGCAAAACAAAAGAGTGTGCTGGATTTTTTGAAAGAGGTAGTTCATAAAAGAGGTTATCCACCATCAGTCCGTGAAACTTGTGAAGCAGTGGGCTTAAAATCAACCTCCACAGTACATAGCCACCTGACTAATCTTGAAAAGAAAGGTTATATTAAAAGGGATCCAACGAAACCAAGAGCCATTGAAATAATGGATTATCCGCATCAGGAACAAAGTTTTAAAAAACGCATGGTTAATGTTCCGCTTGTTGGCAAGGTTACTGCAGGTCAGCCTATTCTGGCCAATGAAAATATTGAAGATGTGTTTCCTTTGCCTCAGGATTTCCTGGAAACAAGCGAAGATGTATTTCTACTACAGGTTGAAGGATCTTCAATGGTTGAAGCCGGTATACTGGATGGAGATAGTGTTATAGTAAAAAAACAAAGTACAGCTCAAAATGGTGATATTGTTGTGGCATTGCTGGATGATGAAGCAACAGTAAAACGATTTTACAAGGAGAAAAAAGGGTTCCGACTTCAACCGGAAAATAGTGCAATGGAACCTTTTTATGTCTCAGAAGTGGTGATTTTAGGAAAAATTATTGGTTTATTACGTCGTTTTTAGGGATCTCTTTCAAATGTTGTAAAGCTTTCATAATTCCCAGCTTTGAGTGAGCATAGGTTAGACCGCCCTGATAATAAACGTGGTAAGGCGGCCTCATGGGGCCGTCTGCACTTAGTTCAATTGAAGATCCCTGTATAAAGGCTCCTGCAGCCATTATGACTTGGTCCTGATAACCTGGCATATCCCATGGCATTGGAGTTACAAATGAATCTACTGGAGCAGCTTCCTGAACACCTTTGCAGAATGCCATCAGCTTCTCAGGAGAATTGAGGCAAATTGCCTGGATAATATCACTGCGAGCTTCATTTGGTTCGGGATTTACTGAATAACCCAGTTTATTAAATATGTGTGAGGCCAGAATGGCACCTTTCACAGCCTCGCTCACAACATTTGGTGCTAAAAAAACTCCCTGAAGTACAGAGCGGGTAGTTCCGAAGGTGAGGCCACATTCCTTTCCAATGCCAGGTGCAGTTAGCCGTTGGGACACCAATTCTACAAGGTTTGATTTACCAGCTATATATCCACCGGTTAAAGCGATTCCACCACCAGGATTTTTTATTAGTGACCCTGCAATGATGTCAGCACCAACACTGGTCGGTTCTGTTGTTTCTATAAATTCTCCATAACAGTTGTCTACCATGATAATAACATGAGGCAACTGTTCTTTTATATGTTGAATGATTTTTTCCATTTCAGAGATCCTAATGGCCGGCCTGAAGCTGTAACCTGTGGAACGTTGCAAATAAACCAGTTTTGGGTTTAATTCACGTATTCTTGCACTATTAATGAAATTTCCGTCTTTAATAATTATGTCCAAATCCATTTGCTCGTATTTTATATTTAAATTTTTCAGGCTATGTGGGTAGCTTCCCTCCAGGCCAATCAACTCATGAAGGGTGTCATAAGGTGCGCCTGTAACAGATAACATTAAATCACCCGGGCTCAGCAATGCGGATAAGCATAGACTTAAAGCATGTGTTCCGTTTACAATATTTGGACGCACAAGAGCATCTTCTGTATCAAAAATTTCTGCAAAAATAGCTTCTGTTTTTTCCCGACCAAGGTCATTATAACCGTATCCTGTTGTCCAGTTAAAGTGTTGATCGCTTAAGTTGTGTTTTTGCATAGCATGAATCACTTTGTACTGGTTCTCCTCTTTAATTTTCTCTCTCCCCAGAAAAATGGAAGCCAGGCTGTTCTCAGAGGCTTCCACCAGTTCTACTATTCCAGGATCTAATTGATACTTTTCCTTTAAAAAATCAGACACATAAATCATTCCTTTTACGAAGTAAGTTGTCATAATATTATTATGGTAAACCTTGTTTACTCCTGATGTTCATTGTTTTGTTGTGATGCTTGATAAAAATTAACTGATTTAAAGGGAATAATGGTTGATATAGCGTGCTTATAAATTAATTGCTGCTTACCTTCTGACTCCAATACAATGGTATAATTGTCAAACCCTTTAACCTGCCCTTTCAATTGGAACCCATTGACCAGAAAAATTGTAATAGATATGCTTTCTTTGCGCACTTGATTTAAAAAAACATCTTGTAGATTAACATTGCTTTTCATTATCAACCATCCCTTCCAGTTCATTAGTAATGTGCCTGCTTATTTTCACTATTTCCGCTTTCTTTTCTTCCGGATCTGATTTGTGAAGCTGAAACCAGGTAACATTTGGAGTTCTTTTAAACCAAGTCATCTGCCGCTTTGCAAATCTCCTGGTATTACGTTTGATTAACTCTACAGCTCTTTCATACCCATATTCACCGTTTAAATAACTGATTAATTCCTTATAACCAACACCTTTCATTGCTGGTAAATTAGGGTTGAAGCCTGAATTTAACAAGAATTCTACTTCTTTTTCCAGTCCTTGTTGAATCATATTGTCTACTCTATGATTTATTGATTCATACAAAAGATCACGATCCTGATATAAGCCATATACTTTAAAACTGAAGTTTTTTCTTAATTTTAAATCCTTTGAAAAATCTTTAATACCTTCCTTTGTGTTAGAACATACTTCAATAGCACGAATAATCCGCTTCCAGTTGTTTGGATGAATTCGCAGAGCAACCTCCGGGTCAAGTTTCTTTAATTTTTGAAAAAGGACATGACTGCCTTCATTCTGATATATTTTTTCAAGTTGTGAACGTAAATCCACATCAATTTCCTGTTCAGTAAAATCCATATCATAAAGCAATGAGTGGATATATAGACCTGTTCCGCCGACAATGATGGGTAATGTATTTTGTGCGAGAAGGTCTTCTATCTTCTTCAATGCCATTTCCTGAAAATCAGCCACCGTAAACCTATCTTCCGGGGATACAAAATCAATTAAATGATGAGTAATGCCATTTTTTTCATTTAAATCGGGCTTGGCGGTTCCTATGTTCATATATTTATAAACCTGCATCGAATCAGCAGAAATTATTTCGCCTTCCATTTTTAAGGCAAGCTGTATACCCAAATATGTTTTGCCAATAGCTGTAGGGCCTACAATAATGGGGATAACAGGATTATAGAAACTCGGCAATGATCATCACCTGCTTTCGAAAATTAGTTATCTGAAGTTAATACCTGCGCTATACCCGTTTGAACATTCTTTCAATATCATATAATCGTTGATGAACAACAATAGGTCTGCCATGGGGGCAGGTTAACGGAGGCTTAAGATTTTTTAGTTGGTCCAGCAAAGAAACCATTTCATGGTTATTTAAAGACTCTTTTGCTCTTATAGAATAATGGCAGGCATTTCTTATTATTTTTTCTGTTGGTATGTTATTGTTGGCACGATGGTTTTCTCTTAAGTCGTCAATTAAATTCATTATCCAGTTCTTGCCAACCGGTACACCCATTTCGTAAGGAACTCCTGTTAGTCGATAAGAATAAGGTCCATACTTCTGAATTTCAATGCCAATTCTAGAAAATATATGCTCATATAAAGAAACTACTTCTGCTTCTTCAACACTTAATTCCAGTAGCTGTCCATCCATTAACTGTTGTACAGAAATGGCTTCCCGTCGATATGCATCTATCATTAATTCATAAACAACTCTTTCATGAGCAGCATGCTGATCAATATAATATACAGATTCACCTGACTCTAATATAATATAGGTGTTGAAGATATGCCCGGCAAATCGATACATCCTGTTTTTTAAAACTTCTTCGATAAAGTGTATTTGTTTATTTGAATGATCTTCTTGTTTTATAGGGTTCGTATCGACACTGCTTCCTTCTGAATGTACGATATTTGATATTGATGATTCATTTGATTTGAAGGTTTCTTTGAGTTCATTATTTGTATTTTTTGACGGGCCTTCCAGTATTTTCACTTTAGTTTTAGCACGATCATCAATATCATAATTGTAGATGGTTTCCTGAACTGATGAAGCATAATCTGCGGTATTGTTATTTTTCTTAGAAGCAGCAGCACTGTTATCTGAAGAATCGTGGGGTGATGCAGAAGATAAGGTTGCGTGCTTGTTTAAATTGTTTATAACAAATTTCTGAACTATATCCTGGATAATCTCTTCGTTGGCAAACTTAACAGTGGTTTTTGAAGGATGAACGTTTACATCGATCATTGCAGGTGGTATCGATAAGTACACTATGCCCACAGGATGACGACGCACCATTAAAGACTCACCATATGCTTCTTCAAAAATCTTAGATAAAAAAGAACTGCGTATTAGCCGGTTATTCACGTAAAAAATCTGATAAGAGCGGTTGCCACGGGTTGCATGTGCCTGACCGATCAGACCATGAACAGTAAGCTCTTTATTTTCTACGAAAGCACTCTCTTCTTCTCCCTCAATCATAGCTGATGCTAATTCCCTTGGGAAAATAGAAGCTATTGCAGTTTTGATGGAATGATCGCCTCTGGTGGTTAACATAACATTATTATTGTTAACATATTGAAAAGCAATATCCGGTTTGCTTAACGCCATCCGTGTTATTAGTTCTGTAATGCGGCTTGATTCAGCACCATCATTTCTTAGGTACTTAAATCTTGCGGGTGTATTGGAAAAAAGATCATGGATTATTATACTGGTTCCCTGAGGACAGCCGGCTGGTTTTTGTAAACTGAGCTGTCCATTTTGAAAGATCGCATAGGTACCGTGTTCTGCCTCCAGGGATTTAGTATACACTTCTACTTTTGCTACTGAAGCTATGCTTGCCAATGCCTCCCCACGAAAACCAAGCGAAAGAATCCGGTCTAAATCTTCAAGCTTTTGAAGCTTAGAGGTTGTATGCGGTAAAAATGCCGTGGCCAATTCATCGGCGTCGATGCCGATTCCATTATCAGCTACTTTAATCAGCTTCTTCCCACCCTTTATAATTTCCACCTTAATTTCAGTTGCCTGGGCATCAATAGAGTTTTCGATTAGTTCTTTTACGGCTGAATGAGGTGCTTCAATGACTTCGCCAGCAGCGATCTGATTGATAACCTGCTGATCAAGTTTATGGATTCTTTGTAATCTATCCATTATTTACCAATCTCCCCAATTCTATGTCTGCTAGTGGTAACTGTTCTTTCGGAGCTGGTTTCCTTGAGTTCCTGCTGTAACTCGTATAAGTAGTTTAATGCTTCCAAGGGTGACATTTGCATCACATCAGTACCACTTATTTTTTGAAGAATTTTTTCTTTTTTCTTATCGATCTGCGGGTTACCCGATTCATGCTTCTCCTCTTTTAGTCTTGTTTTTTCTTTTCTCTCAAAAAGGGGTATGGTCCGATGAGTGATATCTTTACCACATTCAAGACCTTCAAGAATATCTTTTGCTTCAGTCAGCAATGATTCCGGCAAACCTGCCAATCTGGCTACCTGAACACCATAACTTTTATCACTTGTTCCTTCAGTCACCTTTCTGAGAAATATGATATCATGACCATCTTCTTTGACGGATACTTTATAGTTTTTAATACCTGGTAAAATATCAGCCAGCTCAGTCAATTCATGATAATGAGTGGAAAATAAAGTTTTTGCTTTTATTTGCTGATGAATGTATTTCACAACGGACCAGGCAATACTCAGGCCATCATAGGTGCTGGTACCTCTCCCCACTTCGTCAAGAATAATAAGGCTATCTGGTGTTGCTTCTTTTAAAATAGTGGAGACTTCACTCATCTCCATCATAAATGTGCTGCGACCCTGGGATAAGTCATCGCTAGCTCCGATACGGGTGAAAATGCGATCAACTACTCCCAGGGTTACTTTATCAGCTGGAACATAGGACCCGATCTGAGCCATAAGCACTATAAGAGCAACTTGGCGCATATATGTTGATTTGCCAGCCATGTTAGGACCTGTAATTATTTGAATAGTCTGGTCTTTGGAATCCATATAGGTATGGTTTGGAACAAACATTTCCTGTTCAAGCATTTTTTCCACTACCGGATGTCGCCCATTTTCTATTTGGATAATTGGATCTTCTTTCAATTCAGGTTTTGAATATTGATTTAAAAAAGCAACTTCAGCAAGAGCTGTCATGACATCCAGCCCCGCAACAGCTTTAGCGGTCTGTTGCAACGTAAAAATATGATGAGCCAGGGCTTCTCTTATGTCTTTAAAAGCCTGAATTTCAAGAACTTGTGATTGTTCTTCCGCTCCCAATATTTTTGATTCCAGCTCTTTCAGAGGATCGGTAATATACCGTTCACAGTTAGAGAGGGTTTGTTTTCGCTGATATTCATCCGGAACTGAATTCATGTATGATTTGGATACTTCTATATAATAGCCAAAAACTTTATTATAGCCGGTTTTAAGCGTTTTAATACCGGTGCGATCCCGTTCTTTTTTTTCATACTCTGCAATCCACATTTTTCCTTCACGTGCAGCAATTTTCAGTTCATCTATTTTACTATCAAATCCTTCTTTGATGAATCCACCGTCTTTTAAAGTTACAGGTGGGTCATCTGCAATGGCATTCTCCAATAATTCGATGATTACTATATGTGGGTCCAACATGGAGTCCCATTTATTAATTAGGCTGGATTGGCTTTCATTTTGCAGCAAAATTTTGATGTTCTTTACCTGTTCCAAAGTTTGTTTCAAACTTATTAAATCTCTTGGTCCAGCTGACTGAAGACCAACTTTGGCAACCAGTCTTTCTATATCATAAACATGTCGCATCAACCGTCTTAAGTCTTTTCTCAATAAAGGGTTATAAACAAAATCAGTAACAGCATCCAGACGTTCATTGATCGCTGCTGTATCTGTTAACGGCTCTTCAACCCATTTTCGAAGCAATCTTCCACCCATAGCCGTTTTGGTTTTATCCAATATACCTAATAATGAGCCTTTTTTTTCATGATCTTGTAGCGTTTCA
Source organism: Tindallia sp. MSAO_Bac2 (assembly GCA_003838145.1). GTDB lineage: Bacteria > Bacillota > Clostridia > Peptostreptococcales > Tindalliaceae > Tindallia. The sequence continues at coordinate 29,729 of QYZZ01000123.1, read as the reverse complement.
GTTAATTCAAGATTTTTTCTGGTATACTGGTCTAGCATCATTCGGTCGTCCAGTTGATAATGAATTAAATCCGTTATGTGATCCAAGCTTCGTTTTTGAGTATCTTTAAGATAATTGAAAAGGTTTACAAGGGCTGGTAATGCAAGATGTTCTTCACTCAAAATAAAACTCTTTGATTCTTTTAATTCAAAATGTTCATGGAGAAATTTTTTTCCACTATAAATATCTTTTGCATAATCATTGGAGGAGCTGACGAAATAAGAAGTTGTCTTCAGCCAGTTATTAAGCTTTCTGCTTTCTGCTTCACTTTCTGTACTAAAAATAATTTCGCCAGGTTGAATTTTGTTGGTCTCATTGACTAAAGTCAGAAAATCATCATCACTTCGACTTTGAGTGCAGAGCATTTCTCCGGTGGATAAATCAACATAACCCATTCCCCAGCCACCCTTCTGGTAATGTATGGATAATAGGTAATGATTGTTTTTTTCTTCAAGAATCTGACTATCGTAAGCAGTTCCGGGGGTAACAACTCTGACTACTTCTCTTTTCACAATGCCGGGAGCCGTTTCTGGATCTTCTACCTGTTCGCAGATGGCAACTTTATATCCTTTTTTAATTAGACGATCGATATAAGTTTGCGCAGAATGATGAGGAACTCCGCACATTGGTGCTCGTTCCTCTTGTCCGCAGTTTCGGCCTGTCAAAGTAATTTCCAGCTCCTGAGAAGCAATTAATGCATCATCATAAAACAGTTCGTAAAAATCGCCTAGCCTAAAAAATAACAGTGCATCCTGATATTTATTTTTAATGTCAAAAAACTGTTGCATCATAGGTGTTAATTTTGCCATGGGCAGAATCGCTCCTTAACCGAGAATTAACGTTATTCTTCGAGAGTTCCCAACAAAGAAAATGTTTTTGCTTCAGTGATTTTTACAGGGACAATTTTTCCGATATAGTACTCCGGACCATCAAAGTTAACCAGTTTGTGTGTGTCAGTTCGACCAGTTAATCGATTTGCGTTATTCTTACTGATCCCTTCAACTAAAACGGGCATTGTTTTTCCTATCAATGATAAGTTTTTCCTTAATCCAATTTCATTAACAAGTTCAACAAGTCGGTTGAATCGCTGCATTTTATCTTCATCAGGAACTTGTTCCTCCATATTTGCTGCCGGAGTACCGGTCCGGATGGAGTACAGAAATGTAAAAGCTGAATCATATTCCGCTTTACGAATTAAATCTAATGTGTCAAGGAAGTCATCTTCTGTTTCTCCAGGGAATCCAACTATAATGTCAGTAGAAATTGCAATTTCCGGTACTTTTGTTTTTAATAATTCAATTTTTTTCAGATACTGATCACTGGTATACTTCCGGTTCATTGCTTTTAGAATTCTGTCACTTCCTGCCTGCACTGGTAAATGGATATGAGGAGATACTTTCTCCAGGTTGGCAATGGCATCCATTAGTTTTTCAGAAAAGTCAGCCGGATGTGATGTCATAAAACGGATTCGTTGGATTCCGGGAATCTGATTTATTAGCGTCAATAAGTCTGCAAAATCAATTTCTTTATCCAGGGTTTTACCGTATGAATTTACGTTCTGTCCAAGCAAGGTTATTTCCAAAGTGCCGGCATTGGCTAGATTAGTAACTTCTTCAATAATTTTTTCCGGTTCACGGCTACGTTCTCTTCCTCTTGTATAAGGTACTATGCAATAGGAACAAAAATTATTACAACCATACATAATGTTTACAAAAGCTTTGCTGGAAAACTTTCTTTGCACCGGCAAGTCTTCCGGAATGTCTTCTTCGTGGTCCCATACTTCAACGAGTAATCCTTCCATTTGGGATGCATTGTTTAACAGTTCAGGAAACCGGTGTATATTATGGGTTCCAAATACCAAATCGACGAATGGGTATGATCTTTGGATTTTCTCGACTACGTGTTTTTGCTGCATCATGCATCCACATATTGCCAAAACCAAGTTGGGATTATTTTGTTTCATACGCTTTAATTCACCTAAATTACCATATACTTTAAGTTCCGCATTTTCACGAACGCAGCAGGTATTGATAATAATGAGGTCCGCTTGTTCTTTTCTCTCCGTTTCCAGGTAGCCCATCTGCTGAAGCATGGCAGAGAGTTTTTCAGAGTCATGAAAGTTCATTTGGCATCCAAATGTCTGAACATTGTATCTCAATGTTTTCATTTCAGAGTTATTAGTGTTATTTGTAAAGTTCAATTTTAGCTCACCTTTCTTTAGATATCATAATTCATTGTACCTTATTTTTAAGCTTAAAAAAAGGTGTCAGAAAGAAAGTGCCACAGAAAGTGATGAATGGATCAGACCGATTTACCAATCTCAAGAGTCTGAATATACACAAGTTTGGGACATTGATTGCATTTAACAATCTGTTTATGATCTATGTTATAATGGCACTACTAAATTATAGGCACTGTGATGACAGGAGGGAAAGAATTATGGAATTTTCAAAACGAATTATGGCAATGCAGGAGTCGCCGATCCGAAAACTGGTACCTTTTGCACAGAAAGCTAAAGCAGACGGAAAACACGTTTATCATTTGAACATAGGACAGCCGGATATTGAAACACCGTCAAGCTTTATGGATGCTGTTAAACAATTTGATGAAAAAGTATTGGCTTATACTCTTTCTCAGGGGATTCCAGAGCTGATTGATGCAATTATGGATTATTACAAAAGCTATGATTTGGATTTTGAATCAGATGAAATTCTTATAACGAATGGTGGATCAGAAGCTATTATATTCTCAATTATTGCTGTTGCTGACTCGGGTGATGAGGTGCTTATTCCAGAGCCGTTCTACACAAATTATAACGGTTTCAGCTCAGCAGTAAACGTTAAAGTAGCACCAATCACATGCAAAGCAGAGGATGGGTTTCATTTACCTGACAAAAAGACAATAGAAGAAAGCATAAAACCACGGACAAAAGCAATTATGCTATCTAATCCGGGAAACCCGACAGGTGTTGTTTATAGTAAAGAGGAAGTTCAAATGATCGCTGAATTGGCTGTAGAATACGATTTGTTTATCATAGCTGACGAGGTGTATCGAGAGTTTGTTTATGATGGAATGAGTTTTATCAGCTTTGGTCATATTAAAAGCATTCAGGACCGTGTTATTATTGTTGACAGTATCTCTAAACGCTATAGTGCCTGCGGAGCGCGAATTGGCAGTATTGCTTCAAAGAATAAAGAGCTGATAAAACAGATTCTTAAGCTTTGCCAGGTGCGCCTTTGCGTTCCGACGCTTGAACAGATCGGTGCAACACAACTGTACAAAACTCCATCAGCATATTTACAAAAGGTTAATAAAGAGTACGCAAAACGACGTGACATTGTTATGAATACACTTAACGAAGTCTCCGGCGTTATATGTAAAAAACCAGCAGGAGCTTTTTATGTCATAGCAAAACTGCCGGTCGATGATGCCGAAAAATTTGTAATGTGGCTCCTTAAAGAGTTTGATCATGAGGGAGAAACTCTTATGCTGGCACCAGCAGAAGGGTTTTATTCAACCTATGGTCTTGGCAAGGATGAAGTCAGAATTGCTTACATTTTAAATTCAGAGGAATTGAAAAGAGCGATGAAAATATTAACAATTGCACTGGAATCTTATCCGGGAAAAACTCAATAATAGTAAAATGCACCCAGCTTAGTGGGTGCATTTTACTATTTCTTTTGATAAAAGAATGTTTTCAAAGGAGTAAGTTTATACCGATTAGGCATAATTATTTGCTCAGTACTTCCTACGAAGAGGACACCTCCGGGCTTTAGTGCATCATGGAATTTATGATACATCACACTTTTTGTATCTTCGGTAAAGTAAATCATTACATTTCTACAAATAATCAAGTCACAGTTATCCGGATATTTATCCTCAAGTAAATTGTGTTTTTTAAACTTTACCTGATCTTTGACTTCTTTTTTAATCTGGTAAAAATCACCATTTCGAAGGAAAAACCTTTTGACGTCATCAGGAGGTAGATTCTTTGTTGCTTTTTCATTATACATACCAATATCCGCTTTTTCTAGAGCTCCGGAATCAATATCGGTGGCATGAATTTCGATTTCAGAGAGTGGCATAAACTTATTCATTAGCATTACCAATGTATAAGGTTCTTCTCCTGTTGAACAAGCCGCACTCCAAATTTTAGGTTTTTTAGATTTCTGCAGTATTGAAGGCATGATGTCTTTTTCTAGCACGTCCCATTGCTGTGGATTACGTCGAAATTCAGAAACATTAATAGTCAAATAGTTGATAAACTCTTCCAATAAATCTTTGTTTTTCTTCAATTCAGAAAAATAGGATTCGTAACCACTAAACTTATTTCTGGAGATTAATGATTCGATTCTTCTTTTCATTTGTCTTTCCTTGTAGCTGGAAAGGTTTATGCCTGTGAACTGGTATATTTTTGTCTTAAATGATTCATAACCTTCCATATCGATTCTTCCTTTTCTTTATGATTGAAAGACAACCAGGCAAATATGGAAGAGATAAACTTCCAAACTAACCTGGTTGTAAATGCTTTAATAAATAAGTTATAATACTACTCTTTAACTTCTTCCGCTTCTTCTCCAGCTTCTTCCGCTTCTGCTGTTTTTTCTTCTACTTTCATTTCAGTTATTTCTTTTGGTGAGTCTGTTTCCTGGTTTTCTACATGTCCCAGAGCATCTCCTATGGTAACTTGCTGGTCTTCCTGGATTGCTTCCTCAGCTGCAGCAGCTTCCTGTTTTTCTTCTTCTTCTTTTTTATCCTTTTCTATAGCTGACATGCTTAAGCTCATTCGCTGGTCTTCAGTATTGATATCAAGAATTTTAACCATAACTTTCTGCCCTTTTTGCAATACATCAGAAGGTTTTGCGACGTGCTCTTCACTTATTTGTGATATATGAACTAATCCGTCAAGTCCGGGCTCGATTTCAATAAATGCTCCAAAATCAACTAATCGAACAACTTCACCTTCAATAATTTGTCCAATTTCATATTTTTCACCGGCAACTTTCCATGGTTCAGGCTGAGTGGATTTTAAGCTTAGAGAAATTCTCTCGCTCGATTCTTCGAAATCCAGAACTTCTACCTTAACCTGTTCCCCAATACTGAGAACATCAGAAGGATGCTTTACCCGGCCCCAAGAAAGTTCTGAAATATGGATTAATCCATCAATTCCTCCAATATCAACAAATGCCCCGAAGTTTGTAATCTGTTTTACTTGTCCGTCAACTACCTGTCCTTTTTGGAGGGTTTCAAGCAATTCTTTTTTCTTTATCTCTTTTTCTTCCTGCAGCACGGCTTTTCTGGAAAGGATTACTTTGCTTCTGCGTCTGTCCATTTCTAAAATTCGTGCATTAACAGTTTCTCCCACAAAAACACTCAAATCATCCACGTATCGATCAGATAGCTGACTGGCAGGGATAAAGCATTTCACGTTTTTATAATAGGCAATCATACCGCCACGTACAACTTCCTTTAATGTGACAGTTATCATATTATCATTTTCCTGAGCTTCATTCAGTTCTACCCATTCGTTCATAGCATCAACTTTCTTTTTAGAAAGCAGCACGTTTCCTTCTCCATCATCAACTTGTTGAACAAATACTTCTATTTCATCGCCTGTATTAAAGTGTGCAGGCAAATCGGCAGCCAGTTCAGGAGTAAATTCTTCACGTGGAATAATCCCATCGGATTTGTATCCCAGATTTACTATTACTTCGTTTGGAGTTACGTCAATTACGTGGCCTTTCACGATATCGCCACTGTGCAAGCGTACCATTGATTTTTCAATTTCTTCCATCATTTCATTCATTTCGTTTGACTGATCGTTATTGTTGCTCATTCAATAACCTCCCATGTGAATAAATTTCAAAAAAAGGTAATAAATAAAAATTGGTAAATAATTTCATACCTTTCTCACTATCATCCTATTTCTACATAACTTTTGAAATTCCTTCTTTTATTCGAAAAAAAAATAGGTATAATTCCAAAATCTTAAATCTCATGTTATACTTTTTCAAATAGACTTTTGATTTTTTGAACCACTTCCTCTATTGTTAACTTTGTTGTATCTATATGAACGGAATCACTCGCCGGAATAAGAGGATTAATTTCCCTGTTTTCGTCTTCATAGTCCCGGCTTTGGATTGTCCGCTTGATTTCTTCAAGAGTAATCTTAGACTGGCTACTTTCTTTTAACTCTGCATAACGGCGTTTAGCCCTCTCGTCAACAGATGCAGTTAAAAATACTTTCAAATCAGCGTTAGGTAATACTACAGTTCCTATATCTCTGCCATCCATCACAACATCGTTATTCGAAGCTATCTGCTGCTGCATTTCCACCAGTTTATTTCGGACATCTCTTAAAGCTGCAACTTTAGAAACATTAGAGGTAACTTCGGCGGTTCTAATTTCTTCTTCAACAAGATTTCCATCAAGTATGATTTGATCATTTCTGATATCGATTTTCGTCTCATTCAAAAGCTGTTGTAATTCAGCCTGGTCGTACAAATTGACGTTCTTCTCAAGGATTTTTAAAGTTAGCGCCCGATACATAGCCCCTGTATCAATATATAAAAATCCTGTTTCTTTTGCCAATTTTTTAGCTATCGTGCTTTTTCCGGCTCCTGCAGGACCGTCAATGGCAATTTGTTTATTGCTTCGATAACTTTTTTCGATTTTATTCATAACTTCTTTAATTATATAATTAGGAGTAGAAGCACCTGCGGTGATACCAACAACTGAATAATTTTCCAAACTAAACTGATCTAAATCAACAGAATGTTCTATGGCATAGGTGTCGTTGGGAAGTATTCGCCTACAAAGCTCTACAAGTTTTTGTGTATTAGAGCTATGTCTTCCGCCAATTACAATCATAGCATCCACCTGCTGTGAAAGTTCCAAAGCTGCCTCTTGTCGATCCTGTGTTGCAAGACAAATTGTATTAAAAACTTTTATATTAGTATGCTGTTTCTTTAATGCTGCTACAACATTCTCAAAAAGTGGAATTGGCATCGTTGTTTGAGATACAACACAAAGGGGACGATCAGAAGGTATTCGATGAATATCTTCAGGACTTTGTATGACATAACCATCATGCCCGCACCAGCCATTAATTCCTATTACTTCCGGATGTGTTGCACTGCCTACTATTACTATGGTGTAGTGATCTCTATGGTATTGATCAACTATTTTTTGTATTCTTTTAACAAAGGGACAGGTTGTATCAACTAACTGTAGATCTTTATTTTTTATATCGGTATATATTTGTTTAGGAACACCGTGGGATCTGATAATGACAGATCCGCTTTCTATTTCATCAACGGTATCTGAAAGAATTAATCCCCGGGACTGGAGATCTTCTACAACCTGGTTATTATGGATCAAAGGACCGAGTGAATAGATATCTTCACCACGACTTTTTGAATTATCCATTTCTTGAAAAGCTTTTTCAATAGCTTTCTGAACACCAAAGCAAAAACCTGAGTGCTTAGCAAGTACAACTTTCAATCAATTCAGCTCCTGTTTTGAGAATTATTCATGATACCCTGTTTATAATACACACCATATAATTATACCTTATCATGTTTAAAACCTCAAGGTACAAGGAGAAAGATGTCAGGTGGCAGGTTGGAATGGAAAAGCAAAATCAAAAGACGCGTTAAAAGGTTAGTTTGTTAACAACCTAAAACGCGGTGTTTCCACCGCGCTTAGATTATTCAATAGGTTTTTAGTAATCACCATCATAAATTTTGTACTTTTCCCAAATGGTTTCAAGTTTGTTAAAGTGTTCTTTAATATCGCTTTTTTCCCTCATGCCTATTGCTACAATTAAAGCATTTAACAAGCTTAGAGGAGCAACTAATGAATCGACAAAGGATGCCATATTGCTTTTTGCAGTCAGGTATTCGTCTGCCATACTGGCGATAGGAGATATTTCACTGTCAGTAATCGCAACGACCTTTGTGCCTTGTTCCTTAGCGTATCTTGTCACTTCAATACTTCGGCTGGAATAGCGTGGAAAACTAAGGCTGATAAGAAGGTCTTTATCGGAAATGCGCAGCATCTGTTCATAGATATCACTAATACCATGTCCAACCAGTACAACATCGCCGAGTATCAAGCCAAGGTAGAAACCAAGAAAGTCAGCAAGAGATTTGGAGCTTCGAAGTCCCAGAACATAGACTTTGTCAGCACTCAGTATCATATCAATGACAGATTCGATTTTTTCTGCGTTGATCATGTCGATAGTATTGCGCATGTTCTCCATATCTGATTTCATTATGCGCTCAACAACTTCCAGGTCCGTTGAATACTCTTTACCCATATCAACGCGCTGTACAGTTGTTAGCTTTGTTTTTATAATATCCTGCAGCGCTCGCTGTAACTGCGGATAACCATCGAAGCCAAGATTATTGGCAAATCGTACAACGGTAGATTCACTGACGTTAGTTTCCATACCCAGTTTAGATGCAGTCATAAATGCTGCTTTTTCATAGTTTTCTATGATAAACTGAGCAATACGTTTCTGACCCTTGCTAAGCTTAGGAAATTGTTTCTGAATACTGAGAATCAAGTCGTTTCTTTCTTCCATTTAGACACCTCCGGGTTAAGCTTATTTTTTTACCAGCTCATAACCCGCTACCAACGCTTTTTTGTTTAACTCTTCAGTTCCTTTTGGTACTCTTTTCAGGACAGCGGCTTCCAGGGATTCTTTAGAAATAACCTGGGTAAGCTGTTGAATAACCGCCATCGCTACAATGTTTGCTACCATTCCTTTTTTAAGATCTTCTACTGCAGTTTTAATGATTGGTACTTTAACAACTTTGAAATTTTCGTAGGCAGTCGGATTCAACTCAATTTTATCATCTAAGATCAATAAGCCATTCATTTTTAAGTCCGGCAAGTATTTGTCACAGGCTTTCTGTGTCAAGGCCAGAAATACATCTGCTTTTTGTACCTTTGGATAATCAATATCACCGTCACTGATTATAACCTCTGCTTTGCTGGCGCCGCCACGAGCTTCCGGACCATAGGATTGCGCTTGAACAGCATTTTTATCCTCAAGAATGGCAGCTTCTGCCAAAATAATTCCGCCGAGGATTAATCCCTGGCCGCCGGAACCGCCCAATCTTATTTCTGTTTGTTTACTCATTTTCGGATCGCTCCTTCTGTACTTTTTCTACTAATTTCATGTACTCGGAAACGTACTCTGGTCTGGTTTCATTATGAAATTCTCCGACCAGAAATTTACCGGCTTTTTTGTCTTCAGGCAGTTTCTCGGCCGCTTTAATATCTAAAGCATAGTCTTTATAATAATTCATCAAGTCAACAGCTGAGCCTTTTTTGTTTTTTCTTCCGTAATAAGTGGGGCATCCGCTGATGGCCTCGATCAAAGAAAAACCTTTGTTTTCAATGCCTTTTTCAATATACTTGATTAACTGATTGGCATGATAAGCTGTTGAACGCGCTACATAGGAAGAACCAGCACCCGTAGCAAGTTTACAGATATCGAAATCAGGATCTACTGTTCCGTAAGGTGCAGTTGTTCCCTTCTCCGTCTGCGGTGTTGCAGGGGAAGACTGACCACCTGTCATACCGTATATTTTATTGTTGAATAGTATCGTGGTTATATCTATATTCCTTCTGGCTGCATGAATAAAGTGATTACCTCCAATGGCAGTACAGTCACCATCACCTGTAACAACGATTACTTCCAGCTCAGGATTGGCAAGCTTCACTCCGGTAGCAAAAGCCAATGCACGGCCATGTGCTGTATGGAGTGTATTAAAATCCATATATCCGGCAGCTCGTGAAGAACACCCAATTCCAGACACAATACATACCTTGTTTTTGTCAAGTTTTAAATTATCGATGGCAACTGCAATACCACGCATAATAACTCCATGGCCGCATCCGGGACACCAAATATGAGGCAGACGGTCGCTTCTGAAATACTCTTTTACAACTGGGCTTCCTAAACTCATGATTAGTAGGCCTCCTTTATTTTCTTGATAATTTCGTCGGGGGCAATTGGTTCACCGTTCACCTTACCGTAGTGGAATACTTTAGAATCCGGTTCTTTGACACGGTGAACGGGAATTACATATTGACCTAAATTCATTTCAACAACTAATACCTTTTTAGATTTCTGAGTTAGTTGATTCACCCTTTTTTCAGGGAAAGGCCATAAAGTAATAGGGCGGAACAGACCAACCTTCAAGCCCTGCTCGCGGCATTCTTTAACTGCTTTTGCAGCCGCTCTGGCGACACCACCATATGCAATAATAAGCAGTTCAGCATCTTCGGTCTGGGTCTCTTCATACGTGATAATGTCATCTACGTTGTTTTCTATTTTACCCATTAGATGATTAAGCAGGTTCTCTGCAACATCGGTGTCGGTTTTTGGAAAACCAAATTCATCATATACCAGACCGGTGACATGGTAAGAAAAGCCATCGCCAAAGGCGGCCATTCTGGGAACAATTTCACCTTCTTTAACAGCATAAGCTTTATAATTCTTATCGTTGGGGATTGGCTTAATTCGATCAAAAACTTCATATTCACCTGGTGATGGTATTTCAATTCGCTCTCTTAGATGGCCGATCACTTCGTCCATCAATAAGAAAACGGGAGTGCGGTATTTTTCTGCCAGATTAAAAGCACGAACAGTAAGATCAAAGGCTTCTCTAACTGAATTTGGTGTAAGTGTAATAGTGGGATGGTCACCGTGTGTTCCCCATTTAGCCTGCATAACATCTCCTTGTGAAGGTGCTGTTGGAAGCCCGGTGCTTGGACCAGCTCTCATGACATCAACGACAACGCATGGAATTTGAGCCATGGCAGCATAGCCAATGTTTTCCTGTTTCAGGGAAAATCCAGGTCCACTGGTGGCAGTCATTGACTTAAGGCCAGCCAGGGATCCACCAATTGTGGCTGCCATACCGGCAATTTCGTCTTCCATCTGTATAAATTTACCGCCTACTAAAGGTAGTTTTTCTGAACAAATCTCAGCGATTTCCGTTGAAGGTGTGATAGGATATCCGGCATAGAATTGAAGTCCTGCAGCCAAAGCACCTTCAACACATGCTTCGTTTCCCTGCATTAGTTTAACTACTTTTTTACTCATTCTGATCCTCCTCCAGATAAATTGCTAAATCAGGACAGCGTAGCTCGCATAATCCGCATCGTGTACATTTGTCATAATCAATAACCTTAACTTTTTCGTCTTCCAGCTTTAAAACCTTAACCGGACAGAAAGCCACACAAATTCCGCAACCTTTACACCATTCACGAATGGTTTTCAGATTCTTTTTCTTTTTCTGTTCTTGTGCCATTGCCATTTTTTCAACTCCTTATACATTCTATTAAATCTCTGGTCTAAACTACCTTAAATGATTTAATAATCTATGTTTTAATCATAACAAAAGCCGGAAGAAAATGCAATAAATATTTCATTTTCTTCCGGCTTGTTGAAAACATGAAATTTTAATTTCAATTGTTGCGTTTTTATCGATGTGATCCCATAAGAGTCATTTTTGTTAAATCTTGCAAGTTGTTCTGCAATAGGGTATAGAGCTTATTTTGTACATGATTGAAATCGTTTTCCTGGATAAAATTGAAGGAGCGAGAATAAATCCTGCATATTTTGCACATCAATAACGTTATTTCAGATCAAAAGTGGATTCCCATCCTTTAATTGATTCCATTACTTTGTAATGAGTCAGATCGAACTGTAATGGTGTTATAGAAATATAATTATTATTGATAGCAACAATGTCGCTATTGTCATCCTGAGGTAGGTCTTCAAGCTCTCCAGCCATCCAGTAGTAACGATTACCCCGAGGATCTTCACGATGGATAAAGTTATTACGATACTTTCGAATACCCAGTTTGGTAATTTTGGCTCCCTTAACTTCACCAGGCTTGCAGACAGGATAATTAATATTAAAAATAGGCGATGATGTGATTGAGCATTCAAATACTTTGCACACCATTTTTGATGTGAAAGCCGCTGCATCCTCAAATGATATAAAACGATGATCTGACATTGAAATTGCAATGGAAGGAACCCCCATCATGGATGCTTCTATCGCTCCAGATACTGTACCTGAATATATGACATCGGTTCCAAGATTGGGTCCGTTGTTAATCCCGGAAACAACTATATCCGGCCAATCGTCTTTAATAAACATATCCAAAGCTAGTTTAACACAGTCTGCAGGCGTTCCACTTACAGCATGCGCTTTAATCTCCTCGCCATATTTATCAATAGATTTAGCCATGATAGGTGAATGCATCGTAATTGCGTGTCCGGTAGCGCTTCTTTCTTTATCTGGTGCAGCAACAGTTATTCTTCCTATCTGTTTAAGGGCATTTATTAATGATTTTATACCAGGTGCATATATTCCATCATCATTGGTGATTAAAATGTGCATTCGCAGCTCTCCTATACTTCTTTTTATATAGAACAGCTGGTCTTGTCCAAAGGACAATACCAGCTGTTCGTTGTATTATTTCAGCTTCTGTTATACAGGATGTGTCATGTCCTCTTCATTATACAACTCAGGTTCAATCTGATACTTTTTAGTCCATCTTTCCTTAAAGTATTTCATGGCTATTTGTGGGAATAAAGCATAAGATAATACATCTTCATCCTGTTCAATATACTCTTTGATCTCACTTTTGATTTTTTCCAGCTGTGGCGGGATATCATCTGCAGGGCGATGTGTAATAACTTTTTCATCACCAACTATTTTTTTGATAATCTCCGGATCCATTTCTTTGGCAGGCTGGCCGTAAAGGCCTTTAACATAGTCTTTTACTTCCTTCGGTATCATTTTATATCGTTCACCCGAAAGAACATTAAACAAAGCTTGTGTTCCGACAATTTGGCTGGTTGGCGTTACCAGCGGTGGATAACCTAAATCTTCGCGTACACGCGGTACTTCTTTCATTACGTCATCCATTCTATCCAATTTGTTTTGTTCATTTAACTGTGAAATAAAATTAGACATCATACCGCCGGGAATTTGATTTATCAGTGTACGGGTGTCGATACTAAGGACTTTTTCATTAATCAAGCCTTCTTTAAAGTACTTATCACGTAATGGTCTGAAATATGAGGCTATTTCATCAAGGGCAACCAGATCCATACCGGTATCGTACTCTGTTCCCTGGAGTGAAGCAACCAGTGGTTCAGCAGCCGGTTGAGAAGTACCAAGAGCCATTGGTGATATCGCTGTATCTACAACATCAGCACCGGCTTCGATGGCTTTTAGATAGGTCATTGATGCAAGACCACAGGTATAATGAGTATGAACCTGAACTGGAAGATCAAAATTATCCTTCAGAGCTTTAACTAGATCATAAGCCACGTATGGTTCAAGAATACCTGACATGTCTTTTATACACAGTGAGTCAGCACCCATCTCTTTCATTTTTTTAGCTCGTTCTAAATAATAATCTGTATTATGAACCGGACTTATAGTGTAAGATATGCAACACTGTGCATGGCCACCTTCCTGATTTATGGCTCTTACTGCAGTTTCCAGATTTCGAACATCATTAACCGCATCAAAAACACGTATAATATCAATCCCGTTTCCAATAGCCCGTTTAACAAATTCTTCTACAACATCATCAGCATAGTGTTTGTAGCCCAATATATTTTGACCTCTTAAAAGCATCTGCAGTTTTGTCTTTTTTATATGTTTTCTGATAGTCCTCAGTCTTTCCCAGGGATCTTCATTCAAATAGCGCAAGCAACTGTCAAAAGTTGCACCGCCCCACATTTCGAGTGAATGATACCCTGCATTATCCATTTTTTCTGCAATAGGTATCATTACATCTGTTGACATTCTGGTAGCCATTAAGGACTGGTGAGCATCCCGATAAGTAGTATCTGTAAACTTAACTCCCATTTTTACGCCTCCTTTAAATAAATAACTTATTTTTCGCCATAACGCAAGATTATATATTCTACTTGCATTATTTGTTTTAAGTCTTAGAAAATTGACATCCACTAGTAAAGTATAAAGCAACTGGTTCTTTTTTTCAAGCTGAATTAATGTGTAATTCCAATAAATAATTATATGAAATTTAAGCTATAGTTAAACAACTTTATGAAATGAAAGATTTATTGATTATAATTCATTTTTAAGACATTCAATTAGAATAAGTACGGGAGATGATTTTATTGCATTCCATTTTTTAGTAATGTGAACAGAAAATTTATTTGCGGGTAATTCCTCCAGAAAATGGAATATTTTTTCCTGTTCTTCTTTTCCTCCCTGGTGGCCGCTATAAGAAATAATGCTAATAATACCACCAGGTTTAATTAAGTGTAACGTTAGAGCATTCAGAGCCTTGTAAAGCTCATTCCATGTAGTAGTGACTGTATGATCACTTCCTGGCAGATATCCCAGATTAAAAACAGCAGCGTCAGCTGGTCCTTTTATATATTGATGAATATTACCATGACTGTCATTAATAAGATGAAACTTCGTATCTGAATTCAAAATCAGGTTTTCTATTCTGTTTTTCGTATTTTCCAGTGCAGCCGCCTGTGTATCGAAGGCGTATAAGGTGCCACCAGGGTCAATTTGTTTTAACAAGAAAATGGAGTCATGTCCATTACCGGCAGTGGCATCAATTACTTCGGAGCCAGGTTTTATATATTCTTTTATCATCACATGATTCATTGCAGTTATTCGTAAAGCTTTATGTTTAGTGGCTGGAGGAGTTTGATTCACTGAGATTTGCCCCCCCTTTACAAGTGCCAGTTTCATATATAATGCTGGCATTGACGACATAATAGTGGTCTTTGTCAATGCTCAGTGATGAATCATTTTTTATTTCATCATACAGCTTCTGGTTATCTTTCAACAAGGTAAAATGCTCTTTTAGAGGAAAAGATTGATGATAAAAAGATTCATGACATAACACCCATTTAATGTTTTTTTTATATAAAGAATTTAAGGCAGTTCTCATCAGCCCATCTTTAATATTTTTATCGTCACTTTTCAGGAAACTTAAAACCACATGATGACCACTGGTAATGTGTACTGACAGGAAGCCTTTTATTTCCTCTCCTTCCGTGGCAATCCATATTGGATGATATTCATTACAGGTAAAGGAAGCCGGCAATGAACTGTTGGTCAAATAAACCATGAATGCATCATAGTGTAATGGATTTAGCTCTTTTATTGAAATCATAATACCATCCCTGCCTCTTTTTTTAATCGATTTACCTCTTCTGGTTTTAAGTTGCGGTATTCGCCGGGCTTAAGATTTCCAATTGTTAAAGACCCAACAGAAATTCTTTTCAAATAGATTACCGGATGGTCAACCGCTTCGCACATTTTCCTAACCTGACGGTTTCGGCCTTCTTTAATACCTATTTCCAGCAGTGTTCTATTTTTACCAGTGTAAGATCTGACAATTCGTGCTGTTGCTTTGCGAGTTTTTCTTCCATCTATTTCGATGCCTAGACGCAGCTTCTGGAGTGTATCCTGGCTGACTTCCCCTTTAACAAGAGCCTGATATATTTTTTCAATACTATGACTTGGATGAGTCAGTCGCTGTGCTAATTCTCCGTCATTAGTCAGTATCAGTAAACCTGTTGTATGATAGTCCAGTCTTCCGACGGGATATACTCTTTGTGGGACATCGACCAGATCAATAACTGATTTTCTGTTAAACTGGTCTTTTGATGTTGTCACTGTCTCCTTTGGTTTATTAAGTAGAAGATAGACATTGTTTTCAGGATTTTTAACATCATTGCCCCTAAAAGTAATATGATCTTTATAAGGATCAACGATATAGCCCATTTCGGTGATGATTTTACCGTTGACAGCCACTTCTCCATTATGAATGTAAAGCTCACACTTTCTTCGGGAGGCAATACCACACTGAGCTAAATATTTTTGTAATCTCAAGACAGCAGCTCCTTTAAGGGTAAATCCGGTTTAAGGTTCTGGCAAAGGGAATTGTTTGGCGAATATGTTCAACTCCGCATATCCACGCAACGGTTCTCTCCAATCCCATGCCAAAACCGGAATGAGGAACTGAACCATATTTTCGCAACTCTATATACCATTGATAAGCTTCTTGCGGTAAATCCTCTTCTTTCATTTTTGTAAGCAGCAAATCTAAGTCATGAATACGCTGAGAGCCACCAATGATTTCTCCGTAGCCTTCTGGCGCAATAAGATCAGCTCCCAAAATAACGTTAGGATTTTCCGGACAAGGCTCCATGTAAAATGGTTTCATATTTGCAGGAAAATGCGTTATAAAAACCGGTTTATCGTATTGATCTGCAATATATGTTTCATGCGGAGCTCCAAAGTCATCGCCCCATTCAAAATCAAATTCAGCTTCCTGAAGCAATGTTACGGCATCCGTATAGGTAATACGTGGAAATGGCGGCTCTGTTTTTTCTAAAACTGAAGTGTCTCTTTCTAAAATCGATAACTCATGCTTACGATTCTTTAAAACCGTCTTAACAATTTTGGTAATTAACTCTTCCTGCACTTTTAGATTGCCATCAAAATCTACGTATGCCATTTCTGGTTCCACCATCCAGAACTCATTTAAGTGTTTTCTTGTTTTCGATTTTTCTGCTCTAAAGGTCGGACCAAAACTATAAACCTTTCCAAAGGCCATGGCAGCTGCCTCCGCATATAACTGGCCTGTTTGAGATAGATATGCCTGTTCACCAAAATAATCAATTTCAAACAACTCAGTAGTGCCTTCACAGCTTGTAGGTGTAATGACAGGTGGTTCTACAAGTATAAATCCATTGTCATGAAAATGATTCCGAATAGCCAGGTTAATTTCATCACGAATACGAAGAATCGCATTTTGCTTTGGAGTTCTCATCCAGAGATGACGAAAATCCATTAAGAAATCAGTTCCGTGTTCTTTTAATGAAATAGGGTAGCCTTCCTCCGCCTGAGCAACTAATTCTACATCACTGACAAGAAGCTCATAGCCAAGCTTTGAGCGATCATCTTTCTGTACAATACCGGTAACATAAATAGAAGACTCCTGGGTTAGTTCTTTACATAGATCAAACACGTCAGGAGACACTTCTTTTTTAACAACAACTCCCTGCACAAATCCACTGCCATCGCGAATCTGAAGAAAAACAATTTTTCCACTTGATCGTTTGTTATATAACCAGCCACTGATGGTAATGCTCTGGCCTTCAAATTGTTTCATTTTTTCAATTGATACACATTCCTTCATTATTATCCCTCCAGTTTTTTGAAAACAATTGCTATCAGACCTTAAGGTCTGTTTTTTGCATGGATATGTGTTCGAATTCTTTAAAAACAGGATAAACATAATCATTTAATAATTGTGTCACCTGTTCTGATGACCTGCCAATATAGTGGTTTGGATGCAGAATATTATTCAGTTCCTTTTCAGATAAGTCAAAAGCATCATCTTCCAGTATACGAGCTAACAGATCGTTTTCTTTTCCTTCTTTTTTAACCTCTCGTGAAGCTTCCATGGAATGGACACGAATTCGTTCGTGTAACTCCTGACGATCACCGCCTTTCTGAACAGCTTCCATCAGGATATTTTCTGTAAGCATAAATGGAAGCTCCTGTTCTATATGACGTTGAATCATTTTTTCATAAACAACCAATCCATCAAAAACATTAATGGCTATATCTAAAATTGCATCTGTAGCCAGAAAAGCTTCAGGAATGGTTAATCGCTTGTTGGCAGAATCATCAAGTGTTCGTTCAAACCATTGTGATGACTGAGTCATAGCTGTATTTTGGGTTAGATTGATAATATAGCGTGATAAAGCTGCTATTCTTTCACTTCTCATCGGATTACGCTTATAAGCCATTGCCGAAGAGCCAACCTGATGTTTTTCAAAAGGTTCTTCAATTTCTTTTAAATGTTGCAGTAACCGTATATCATTTGATATTTTATGCAAGGACTGGGCGATCCCACTGAGAGTACTAACGACCTCATAATCGATTTTTCTACTGTATGTTTGTCCGGTTACCGGTAATCTTTCAGAAAAACCCATTCGCTGTGCAATTTTTTGATCTAAAGCTTCCACTTTTTTGTGGTCATTATTAAAAAGCTTCAAAAAACTTGCCTGAGTTCCTGTAGTACCTTTAACTCCTCTGAATTTAATTCTGGATAACTGATGCTGAATATTTTCGAGATCCATAAAAATATCGTAAAGCCATAAACTACCTCTCTTGCCAACTGTTGTTAACTGTGCTGGCTGAAAATGAGTGAAGCCCAGGGTTGGTAAGTCTTTATACTTTTCGCAGAAGTTAGCCATGGATTTCATTAAAAGCAGCGTTTTGTTGTGAATTAATTGCATTGCATGTTTCATTTGTACAAGATCAGTATTATCTCCAACGAAGGCACTGGTTGCTCCAAGATGTATTATTGGACGTGCTGTTGGACACTGGATTCCATAGGCGTAAACATGTGCCATCACATCATGCCTTATCTCTTTTTCTTTTTCTGCGGCGACAGAATAGTTGATATCTTCAACATACTCTTTCAACTCTTCGATCTGAAGATCAGATATTTCCAATCCCAGCTCTTTCTGAGATTCTGCCAGTGCGATCCATAATTTCCGCCATGTCGAAAATTTATAGTCATGAGAAAACAGGTATAACATTTCTTTGCTGGCATAACGTTCAACCAAAGGGTTTTGGTAAACATTTGTTTCATTTATCATATTAATCTCCTTTCAAGACGCTCATTTGAGTACTCAATCAGCTTTGCCACAGATTCTTTTGTCATCGAACATTCACCAATGCGATTATCTCGGATATCGTCATCTGGTGGTGCATGAAAATCCGATCCACCGGTAACTAAAAGATCATTTTTATTTGCCAAGGATAAATATCGTTGTATTTCTGAATTGGAATGAGATGGGTAATAAACTTCTATGCCGGCCAGTGGATACTGAAGTAAAACTGATATAATATCATCACGATTCATCAGACCCGGATGGGCCAATACAGGAAGCCCACCGGCATTTATTATTAACTCAATAGCTTCTCCTGGTGTGAGTTTATATCGTGGACTGTATGCCGGTGCGTTTTTGTTTAAGTAAAGTCTGAAAGCATCATCTGTAGACCCGACAACTTTCATGTCTTTTAAAACTTTTGCTACATGAAGTCTGCCTGGATTTGGCAAAGTTTGGAGCTTATATAAATGATTTTGATGTAACTCTATACCCAGTTTCAGTAACTTTTCGATCATTTTATTAAGTCTTTCAAAACGTGCGTTGTGGATCACATTTAATTTGTTTAAAAAGTCGTTATTTTTCCAGTCTATTGCATATCCTATCAAATGTATTTCTATACCTCGATATTCGGCGCTAAGCTCTACTCCCGGAATAAAATAAAAGTTTTTCAGTTTTCCGGAAGCTTCGAGTGCTTCATCCAGCCCTGACACTGAATCATGATCCGTTAATGAAATGCCAGACAACCCATGGGTATAAGCATATTTTATTAATTCACCGGGAGATAATGTGCCATCAGAAGCATTTGAGTGAGTATGAAGATCTATTTTACCTTGCTTATAATCCAAAGTGTTGATAGGCATCATCCTTCTTTCTACATCATTATTACTATTATAATTTAATGACGTCATACCCGTCAAATACGAAAATATAATATATAAAAAAGCCTGCACCTGTAAAGTGCAGACTGATCAGTCAGAATCTATCAGCGTGGCTCAACTATTAATTTAATAGCTGTTCTTTCTTCTCCTTCAATCTGGATGTCCGCGAAAGCTGGTATACAAATCAGATCGAGACCACTAGGAGCTACAAAGCCTCTGGCAATAGCAACTGCTTTAACGGCTTGATTTAAAGCCCCAGCTCCAATAGCCTGCATTTCCGCGGAACCGTTTTCTCTTAAAACACCAGCCAATGCTCCGGCAACAGAGTTTGGGTTCGACTTAGATGATACTTTTAATACTTCCATGTTTACTTTGCCCCCTTTAATTACTTTTGCTGTAACTGAACTTATCTTAACTATTTTATTGTTTCTGTATAATTATTCGATGAGGATTTCTGAAATCCTTCTTTTTTGCTAAAATATTTTATTAAATTTTTATCAATCATAAAATAAATCTATTTATAATATTGAACCATATAAAACAGCTTTCCTCGTTTGAGAAAAGCTGTTCGTTTCATATCATAATAGCAAGCTTATTTTGCATATTCAACTGCTCTGGTTTCTCTGATTACATTAATCTTAATCTGTCCAGGATACTCTAATTCAGATTCAATCTTTTTGGTTAAGTCCCTGGCCAGCATCACAATTTCAGTATCTGAGTAAGATTCAGGTTTTACTAAAATCCGTATTTCTCTTCCAGCTTGAATCGCAAAAGACTTTTCAACTCCGTCATAGTCATTGGCAATTTCTTCCAATTTCTCAAGTCGTTTAATGTAAGATTCAAGTGTCTCTCTACGGGCTCCCGGGCGCGCTGCAGATATTGCGTCTGCAGCTGTAACAAGAACAGCTTCAATGGTTTGGGGCTCATAATCACCGTGATGAGTAGACATAGCATGGATTACGTCTTTAGACTCTTTATATTTTCTCAGTAATTCCATACCTATTTCTATATGAGTACCCTCAAGCTCATGATCAACAGCTTTTCCAATATCATGGAATAATCCAGCTCTTTTTGCTACTTTAACATCGGCACCAAGCTCTTCTGCCATAATACCAGAAAGATGGGATACTTCCAAAGCGTGCTTTAAAACACTTTGACCATAGCTGGTTCTGTACTTCAAACGGCCCAATAATTTAATCAGTTCAGGGTGAACATTGTGTACACCAGCATCAAAGGTAGCTTGTTCACCTTCATCTTTAATCATTGTTTCAATTTCTTTTTTAGCTTTATCCACCATTTCTTCAATTCGTGCTGGATGAATGCGTCCATCAACAATCAGTTTTTCAAGAGCTATCCGTGCTGTTTCCCGACGTATTGGGTCAAATCCTGATAAAATTACGGCTTCAGGTGTATCATCAATAATTAAGTCTATTCCCGTTAAGGTTTCGAGGGCTCTTATATTTCTTCCCTCCCGACCAATAATACGCCCTTTCATTTCATCATTAGGTAACTGCACCACTGATACGGTTGTTTCTGCGACGTGGTCAGCTGCGCACTTTTGAATGGTGTAGGAAACAATTTCTTTTGCTCGTTTTTCTGCCTCTTCTTTTGCCTTTGATTCCATTTCCTTGATCATCATGGCAGTTTCTACACGAATTTCTTTTTCCACATCACGAAGCAGCAATGTCTTAGCCTCTTCACCCGTTAATCCGGATAATTCTTCAAGCTTTTCCTTTTCCTGCTCGCGAAGTTGTTCAATTTCAATATTTTTTTCTTCGAGATCATGCAGTTTTTTTGCCAGTTTATCCTCTTTTTTCTCAAGATTATCTGACTTTTTATCCAGTGATTCTTCTTTCTGCATTAATCTTTTTTCAAACTTTTGAAGCTCGTTGCGCCTTTCTCTGCTTTCTCTTTCGAACTCACTGCGAAGTTTATGAACTTCTTCTTTGGCTTCAATCAGAAGCTCTTTTTTTGTTGTTTCAACTTCTTTTTCAGCTTCTTCAACAATTTTTTTAGCCAACTCTTCTGCGGCGTTTAACTTTCCTTCAGCAATGTTTTTTCGAACAAAATAGCCGACAAGGCATCCTGCAACGGCAACAACGATTAATAGTAGAATCATAATGCCAGAATTGATATGCGGACACCTCCTTTATTAAGTTTTTTAACAAGATTTTTCCAGCTGTCGAAACCCAAAAAACACATTTATGCTCACAATAAACATTAAACTATGACTATTTCATTCTATCTTTTTTTCTATC
This sequence comes from Tindallia sp. MSAO_Bac2, assembly GCA_003838145.1. GTDB lineage: Bacteria > Bacillota > Clostridia > Peptostreptococcales > Tindalliaceae > Tindallia. The sequence goes on along the minus strand of QYZZ01000123.1, from coordinate 7,821 downwards.
AAGTGTCAAGAAAAGCATTAGTGACTCAAGAGTTTGAGTATCAGTATTATTAAGGGATAAAATACAGTAAAACTCCAGGATGTTGTTCCTGGAGTTTATTGTTGTTATATTAATAAAATGCTTTATTCTGACTCTGATGACTCGTCAGATTCAGATGCCGTAATTTCACGATTTTTTAACGGCAAATCAAAATGTTCACGTATTTTATTATCGATTTCTGAAAACAATTGCTGATTATCCTGCAAAAACTGCTTTGCTGCTTCGCGGCCCTGTCCCAGCCTTGTTTCGCCATAACTGTACCAGGCGCCTGATTTTTTTACAATATCCAGATTACTGGCAACATCCAGCACATCTCCATAGCTGGAGATACCTTGTCCGTACATTATATCGAACTCAGCAATTTTAAATGGTGGCGCAACTTTATTTTTTACTACTTTAACACGCGTACGGTTTCCTAGAATATCGCTTCCCTGTTTGATGCTTTCTATCCTTCGTACATCCAAACGAACGGAAGAATAGAATTTAAGTGCACGGCCGCCGGGCGTTGTCTCCGGGTTACCGAACATAACACCGACTTTTTCGCGAAGCTGGTTAATAAAAATAGTTGTTGTTTTTGATTTATTAACTGAGCCTGCAAGTTTTCTTAGTGCCTGAGACATTAATCGCGCCTGAAGGCCAACATGACTGTCTCCCATTTCACCTTCAATTTCTGCTCTTGGTACCAAAGCAGCTACTGAATCAACCACAATAACATCAATGGCTCCACTGCGTACCAAAGCTTCAGCGATTTCCAAAGCCTGTTCTCCCGTATCAGGTTGAGAAACAATCAAATTCTCAACATCAACTCCAAGTTTTGCTGCATACATTGGATCCAGTGCATGTTCTGCGTCAATAAATGCGGCTGTACCACCGTCTTTTTGGGCTTCAGCAATAATGTGAAGCGCCAGCGTAGTCTTACCAGAGGATTCAGGTCCAAATATTTCAACTACACGACCCCTTGGAACACCGCCCAATCCAAGGGCTACATCCAAATCAATAGAACCAGTTGATATAGTAGCTAATTTTACTTTTGCTTCTTCTCCCAATTTCATTACAGAACCCTTGCCAAATTGTTTCTCAATTTGATTAATTGCTGATTCCAAAGCTTTAGATTTGTCCATTGTTTTTCCAGCCAATGCTGGATCACCACCTTTTTTTAGATTAGTTTTGCTACTCTTTTGTCAAAATATGCATATTTAGTTTTAAATAATCTACTCCAGAAATAATCGTGAAAACAACAGCCAGTAAAACCATTATCTGATCAAAGGGAAAGCCAATATATGAAAACGGAAAATTGTTCATTAAAATAGCTATTATAGCTAAAATTTGAGTTATTGTTTTTGCTTTTCCCCACCAGCTGGCAGCAATCACTACTCCTTCTGATGCAGCTACAGCCCTTAATATACTGATGGTAAATTCGCGTGAAATAATGATGACAACAACCCAGGCGGATAATTCGCCCATTTGAACCAGAGATATGAGGGCAGCAGAAACCAAAAGCTTATCAGCTAAAGGATCAATAAATTTTCCCAATGTTGTTACCTGATTACGTTTACGGGCGATATAACCGTCCAGTGTATCCGTTAATGCTGCCAAAATAAATATAAATGCTGCAATTGGAACACCGTAAGGTATTTTATTCAACAGAAAAATCATGAAGACCGGGATCATGAAGATTCTTAAGATAGTCAATTTGTTTGCAAGGTTAAGTTTCATCAATTGCCTCTCCCATCAAATCATATTCCAGGGCACCGGTGATTCTTACTGGAACTATGTCGCCTATTGTCAGCTTTAACCTGCTGGTAAAGTATACGGAACCATCTATTTCCGGTGCGTCATTTTCAGTTCTTCCAATATATTCTATGATGTCATCTGATTCAACAAGGCTTTCTTCAACAATTATCTGTTTAACCTGACCAACATATCCGTTTTGGATTTCAGCAGATATTTGCTGTTGTAGGAGCATCACCGACTCTTTTCTTTGAATTTTTACATTGTGATCGATCTGCTGAGCCATGGTCGCGGCCGGTGTACCTTCTTCCTGGGAATAATCAAAAACACCAAGTTTATCAAATTTCATTGTTTTTACGAATTCTTTCAAAGAATTGAATTCTTCCTCTGTTTCACCGGGAAAACCAACAATTAGAGTTGTTCGTATGGTTATGCCAGGCATTTCATTGCGTAACTTACTCACAAGTTGAATTATTTTATCTTTTCTCGCAGCTCTGTTCATCCGTTTAAGAATCCGATCCTCCGAGTGTTGGATTGGTATATCAAGATACTTGCAAACTTTAGAGCAGGTTTTCATTGCATAAATCAGTTCATCTGTAATTCTTTCAGGATAACAGTACAGGAGTCTGATCCATTGTATTCCATGAATATTTTCCAGCTTATACAGGAGTTCCGGCAGCATAAACTTATTGTATATATCAATTCCATAAGCAGTTGTATCCTGAGCTATCAGAACTATTTCTTTTACACCTGAATCAGCCAGACTTTCAGCTTCCTTAACAATCGCATCAATTTCTCTGCTTCGATATTTTCCACGCAGTTGTGGTATGACGCAATAAGTACAGTGATTATCACATCCATCGGCTATTTTTACGTAAGCCATATAGTCAGGAGTTGTTCTAAAGCGACTCATTTCTTCATTGTACAGCTGGTCAATATTACCGGTTCTTATACGATTTTGTTCATAAATGCTCTCGCCAACCAGGTCAACAATCTCTTCATAACGACCAGTTCCCAGTAATGCATCTATTTCAGGCATTTCATTAATTAACTCGTCTTTGTAACGTTCAGCAAGACATCCAGTCACTATAAGTTTTTTTAAAAGCTTTTCTTTATACTTCGCAGTAGATAATATATGCTGTATTGATTCTTCCTTGGCACTGTCAATAAAACCACAAGTGTTAATGACGGCTATTTCTGCCTGTTCCAGATCATCTGTTATCGTGTATTTATTTTTGTGCAATAAATCCATCATGATTTCAGCATCAACAAGATTTTTAGAGCAGCCCAAAGACTCAAAATAAATTTTTTTACTCATTAATCAGATAGCCTTCTTTCGTTTTATAAAATTGTCGCAACTGTTCCAACGCCTCCTCTATTGTATCATATGTGATATTCAAATCATATGAATACTTTTTAAGAGAGTGGCGGTACAGTGGATCATAATAGTTTATTGTCAATTCCTGAACGATACTTTTATAATCGCCTTCAAGCAACTTCCTTTTATATTTTTGTATTTTGTCTGTTCCGAGAATTTGCTTTAAGTCATTTAATGCTTTAATGAGGTCGTCGTTTTTTTTGCTCATTTCATCAGCATATTCTTTAATTAGATTATCCACCCGGTTACTGTGCGAGGTGTCAATTAAAACATGAAAACCCTTAACCATTTGATTATATATGGCGGTCGGGATAGTAATTCCGCCAATTCGCTGGCTTTCACTTTCAATAAAAAAATAAATGGATTTATTTTTTATCATTTTATCCAAAAGTAATGATTCAAATTGCTTTTGTGTTGTTTTTTCTATAGGTTGCCCAATGAACCCAAAAACAGAACCGCTGTTATGTGCCATCTCTTCAAGATTAATGCAAGGAAAGCCTTCATTTTCCAGTTTGTCCAGCATGATCGTCTTTCCAACACCTGTGTAGCCGTGCAATACAATAAATTTATGAAATGTGTGAATATTGTCAAAGTAATTCAAAGTGTATTTCCGGTATGACTTATAGCCACCTTTCAATTGAAATACTTTAATTTTCATATGATTGCACAAGTGAACCAGTGGTCCACTACGATAACCTCCGCGTGAACAGAACAAAACAATTTTTTTATATCTGCTTTTATAGTCAATGATTTTATTCAGCATCATGTCCAGCTTCGGTGAAACTTTGTCGATACCAACTAATTTAGCCTCAGAAGCACTTTTCTGTTTGTAGATAGTACCTATTAATTCCCTTTCTTCATTATCTAAAATCGGAAGATTAACAGCATTGTGAATAGTACCTTTCTCAAATTCTGCTGGTGATCTAAGATCAACAAATAGACAGGAACTGTCATTGATTACTTCATCTATATTGACTGTATACATTTAAAAATTCCTCTCACTAGTTAATCATCAGCTTCAGGCACATTACTTGGTCGCTTAATTACTTTTCTTGGTTTGGTTCCTTCATTAGGTCCTACATAGCCCTGATTCTCCATTTCATCAATGATTCGAGCAGCCCGGTTATAACCAATTTTGAATCTTCTTTGCAGCGTTGAAATAGAAATTTGCTGCTGCTCGTAGGCCAAACGGAGTGCATCATTGAACAATCTGTCTGTAGAATCATCACTTATTTCAGCTGGAGCATTTTCAATCTTTTCTAACACTTCTTCTTCGTATTCAGGTTCATCACATTGTGATTTCAAGTAGTTCACAACATTTCGAACTTCTTCTTCAGTTACAAAAGCGCCTTGGATTCTTGTTGATTTACTGGCGCCAACGGGGTGAAACAGCATATCCCCTTTACCAAGTAACTTTTCAGCACCACCCATATCTAAGATTGTTCTTGAATCAACTTGCGAAGCTACTGAAAATGCCAGACGTGTCGGTATGTTTGCTTTTATAATGCCGGTAATAACATCGACGGACGGTCTTTGTGTAGCAATAATCAAATGAATGCCAGCGGCTCTTGCCATTTGTGCCAAACGACATATATAATCTTCAACTTCTTTAGCGGCAGCCAACATCAAATCTGCCAATTCATCGATAATTACAACGATATGTGGCAATGAATCATCCTGGAATTTCTCATTATAACTTCCAATATCACGGACTCCTGAATCAGCGAATTTTTGATAACGCTCTTCCATTTCTGTCACTGCCCATCTTAAAGCACCAGTTGCTTTTTTGGGATCAGTGACCACGGGAATCATCAAATGAGGAGTTCCATTGTAAATATTTAATTCAACTACTTTTGGATCGATCATTAATAGTTTTACTTCATCTGGCTTTGCTTTAAAGAGAATGCTTAGTATAAGGGTATTAATGCAAACCGATTTACCAGAACCAGTAGCACCTGCAATTAGCATATGAGGTGCTTTGGAAAGGTCAAAAATAACTGGTTCTCCCGATATATTTTTACCCATAGCAAAAGGTATTACAGCATCAGAGAATTTGTATTTTGAACTTGTCAATAATTCTTTTAATGTAACTAAAGACGTTTCATCATTTGGTATTTCAATACCAATAGCTGCTTTGCCAGGAATCGGCGCTTCAATACGGATAGATGAAGCAGCAAGATTAAGCGCTATATCATCACTAAGATTGACAATTTTACTTACCTTCACACCCTTACTTGGCTGTAATTCATATCGGGTTATTGTTGGCCCTCGATTGACCCGGCTAACTTTGGTTTCCACACCAAAACTACGAAGTGCATCCTCAAGCATTTTTGCTTTTTCGATGACTTTTCGTCTGTCTGTGCGATTAGTTCGAGTAGCTGAATCACTTAAAATTTCAATGGGAGGAAGGTTTATTTCGATAGATGATGTTTTGCTTTTATTTGATAGTTGGGAAATATCATCCTTATGCTGTAATTCTTTTTCATAATTAATGATTTTAGCTTGTTCTTCCGGATAAGATCTTTGCACATCGTTTTCTAACAAAGATGGCAGCTCGTTAATCATTAGTGTTTCCTCGTCATAATCATCCTTAACATTCTGGTTAGGTTTGGTATATGCTTTAATTTGCTTTTCCTTGCGATTATTATTTAAAAAATATTTTTTAATATTTTTTTCCAAAGTGTTGTAAGCATCTGGTGTGATCAGGAAAATACATATTGATGCAAGGGCTGTCCACATAATCAAAGTACCAAAAACACCAAGCAACGGGAAGATCCAATAATGAAATGCAGCAGGTACTGCTCCTGCACCGATTCCCTCTAAACCGTTGTTATATGCGAGTGTCAGTATTTCACCAAAGTGGTGGATTTCGAATACTGAAGTAATTGATCTGTCAAATACACCACGAATCATCATCGTATAGATCAATATGATTGTAAGAGTGAATAATCTTCTCATAATTTGTTTTCCCATTTTTTTCTTCAATAAGTATAAAATAGAAAAACCAAGTAAAGCATAAGAGAAAAAATAAGAAAACAAACTGAAAAAACCCATAAAAAGGTCCCGGAGAAGAGAACCAATCAGCCCGGCTGCATTAGAGTGCAAAGAAATTAATAATAATACGGAGAAGGACAACAACAATATGCCTCTTATCTCTTCAGGATAAGTGGATGGTCGAAGTTTCTTTAATATCTGTGATTTATATTTATTGATAGATTTCTTTTTTTTACTTGTTTTTCGCATCCATAGCACCTCGTTATATTCAAAAAGGATTTACCGGTCAGTTTAGGGGGCCATGATTTTTCCCTACTACAACGCTTGATTTTTTCTCATTGTGAAAATAATTATGAATTGTTTCCATAATTCGGTCATAGCTTATGCTGTTTATTTTACTAAGAATGGTATCCTGAGTGTCTATTCTGTCCAGCATTAATAGAGACTTACCCATAGTGGCCATACGTCCACTAGTGCTTTCCATACCAAGTATAAAGCTTCCTTTTAGCTGATTTTTTGCTTTAATAAACTCATCGCTTGTTAGTCCATAGTTTCTAAGTTTGGTCATTTCAAGGTTGATCAAGTGATAGGCAGCATCCAATTGATCCGGATTCAAGCTGCAATAAATACTTAACATACCTACCTTGGAATAGTTCTGCATGTAAGAGTATATACTGTAAGCCAGACCTTTATCTTCACGAATTGTTTGAAAAAGTCTGGAGCTCATGCTGCCACCCAAAATATTATTGACTAAAAGAAGATCATACATATCTTCCGTACCCAGAGGAGCTCCCTGGTATCCTAAATTTAAATGAATTTGCTCTATATCTTTATATCGATACCAGTCGTCATACCGAAGTTTAATTATTTGACTGCAATTTTCCTGATGATCAGAAACAGTTTTCCAGTCTTCAAAGCGGCTTTTGAGTAACTCAATGGTTTCCTTCTCGTTAAAATTTCCTGCCAGAGATATTACTGTATTATCTGGTCTGTAAACTTCATTCATATATTTTTTAAGTTTATGTTGACTCATGGCAGTAACCGATTCCATAGTGCCTAAAATTGGATATCCTAATGCGCTGCCGGATAGCATTGATTCTATAAGGATGTCATGAGCCAAGTCTTCGGGAGAATCGTCATACATACTGATTTCTTCCATGATGACGGATTTTTCTTTTTCGATTTCTTCTGGATCAAATTCAGAATGAAAAAACATATCAGTTAAAATATCTATTGCTAACTCTATATGTTCATCCAGCACTTTAATATAGTAACAAGTATATTCACGACTGGTATAAGCATTAATATGCCCACCGACAAGGTCGACATCTTCTGCTAATTGACGCGCAGAGCGCTTTTCCGTACCTTTAAAAAGCATATGCTCTATAAAGTGAGAAATACCATTTTGTTCTTTTGTTTCATGAATAACACCCGATTTAACCCATATGCCAACAGCTACAGATTTTACGTGAGGTATTTTTTCAGTTACAATCCGAAGACCATTTTTTAGTTCGTGTTTTTCAACCATACAAATCTCCCTTTTAATTTTCTGTATAGATGTTTACAGCGATCAAAATGAGCCAGCGGTGCGATCATTTAGAGCCACTATGTTCATCATTTAGAGCCGGCCTGTGATTTGCAGGAAGCCAGCAAATTCATGATTCGATAGATCCTCCATC
>QYZZ01000122.1 GCA_003838145.1 Tindallia sp. MSAO_Bac2 | reverse complement strand
TTTGTCGGTAACTCAACAATACCTTATATGTGCTCGTGCTGCTATTATAAATTAAAGTATTTTTGAAGGGGTTTTGACTTTAGGTTTAAAAGCTATCGCGCAAGCGATTTTGTTCAATAAAAACAAGTACTTCAAACCATAACAGATATAAACAAGGGGGTGAATCTCTGGTTTAAACACCGGAGATACTGATGCGAAGTAAAACAAATCTGGTTTTCATTGTGATGCTGATTATAGTTTTATTATTAACTGGGTGTGCACAGCCTTCTCAGCCGGGGAATGAGGTTTCCGACCTTGTAACAGAAGAAATGAATCAGGACTATGACGATATGGAAATTACTATAGCAACTGGAGGAACCGGCGGGGTTTATTTTCCGTTAGGAGGTGCGATGGCAAACATCTTCAATGCATACGTGCCAGGACTTAGTGCAAGTGCAGAATCGACAGGTGCGGCTTTGGCAAACATTGATCTGATACGAACAGGAGAAGCAGACGTTGCTTTTACCCAAAATGATATTACTTATTATGCTTATACAGGTACGGAAATGTACGCAGAGGAACTGGATCCAGTGGAAAACTTAAGGGGAATGGCAATTCTGTATCCGGAATTTGTTCAAATTGTTTCATTGGGGGACTCGGGGATTGAAGAAGTGGAAGACTTAAGAGGAAAGAAAGTGGCAGTCGGTGCAGAAGGTTCCGGCACGGAAGCTAATGCGAATCATATTCTTGAAGTGCATGGCATCAATGAGGATGATATGGAGGAAGTTCTGAATATATCCTTTGCTCAAGCGGTTATGAAGATGAGGAGCGGGCAGATAGATGCTGCTTTTGTAACGGCTGGAATACCTACTTCGGCAATAGTAGAAATGACAGAAACACTGGATGTTAATATTGTGCCTGTCAGAAGTGAAATAATAAGCATGATATCTTCCAGATACCCATTTTATGTTGAGGTTACAATCCCGGAAAGAACTTATACAGGCCAGAGTGAAGATATTACGACTGCAGCGGTGATGGCTATGCTGGTGGTTCCTGCAGAATTGCCGGAAGGATTGGTTTATAATATGACTCAGGCTATTTTTGAGCATCAGGAGTCCATTATAGCTGCCCATGACCGTGGCAATGATATTATGCTGGAAACCGCTCTTATTGGTATGCCGGTGGACTTACATCCGGGAGCTGCCCGTTTTTATGAAGACCATCTTGACTAATCTATAAATTGCAGTATAAGGAGTTGAACTTTGAGTGAATGGCATCTAATAAGAGTACGTTTTTCAAATCTTTATGGTTAAAGCCTGTAAACAGGTGGATCATTGCAACGCTGATTATTATTTTGTTGGTGATTCAATGGCCGGTATTTTTTTTACAGGCTTCGGACAATAAAACCGGAGTTGTGCTGTACCGCCATTCACTGCGCCTGAACGATGAATTTCAGGTGAGCTATACTCATTCGGTTGAAAAAACGCCTGTTGTTGAGCACTACAGAATTATGCCGGACAAAAGAATACTATTGACTGAGATGGTATACCAGTCATATGGCGCCGGTCTGCCAACGGACAAAGATTATGATTATGAAATTTTTGAGGATTCATTCAGACTTTATAATATTAATAAAGTATCAAGTGCTCTTGTTTACCGAACTGATCCACAGACTTTAGATTTGGATATGCGATTGATATTTGATGATGAGTCAATACCATTTCGGCAATTTTCTGAAGAAAGGTCATCAATTAAACTGGAAATCAAACGTAATCCCTTATGGTTATTCTATATAAAGGAATGGTACAACAAAACCTCTAGCTAACCGGAGGTTTTCGTTTTATGTGTGATAAATTGTTGCCGAACCGGAGCGAGGTGAAGAGAAATTGCTGAAATTATGGTATGGGAAAGATATTGAAGAAAAAAGCCGAATAATCATGAAAGAAATACATCGCAGAGTGGGAGTTGAAAACCCGAAAAAACAAATAATTCTGGTTCCTGAACAATACACACTGGAAACGGAAAAACAGTTTCTGAAACATACGGGTGAAAAAGGACTGATGCAGGTTGAAGTATTAAGCTTTTCCAGGCTGGCCTTCAGAGTATTTCAGGAAACTGGTGGTCGAAACCATATTTATATTGATGATCAGGGCATTCACATGTTGCTCAGAAAAATTCTGAAAGAACAGCAGAAAAACCTAACTGTTTATCAGCATATGGCCAGGCAACAGGGGTTTGTGGAAGCTTTGGTGAAACAGATTAACGAATGTAAGCAGTTTCAAATCACCCCGGAAATGTTAAGACAGCAATCGCAGATGCAGGGAGAGAGTGATTATGCTCCCGGTAAACTGAAGGACATTGCGATTATTTACGAAAAAATGGATGAAATGCTGCAGCAAAAATACCTTCATAAAGAAGATAGATTTGAAGTGTTTCGAAAACAGATTGTTTGCTCTGAATTAATTAAGGGTGCAGAATTTTGGATTGAAGGCTTTTATAGTTTTACTCCGAATATGCTTAGTGTTCTTGAAAGGCTGGGGGAGAATGCACCGGAAATTAACCTGTCCGTGTATGGAAACATGAATGACGTACATTCGTCTGAGCTTTCGCTTTATAAACAGGTTAAAAGACTGGAAAGCTATTTTGGGGGCAGGGGAATTGAAGTAAAAAAAAGCATAACAGACAAAGGGGATTCAGTTTGTGACAAGCCGGCAGATTTAAAACATCTGGAAACCGAATTCAGAAACATTCCGGTAAAGCAGTACGATGATGAGGTTAGATCTATTGAGTTATTTTCTGCTGCAAATGACGAGACGGAAATCACATGGACGGCGCTTTTCATACAGAACCTGGTGCAGGAAAAAGGGTACCGTTATAAAGAGATAGCGGTATTGTGTCCCGATCTTGAACAAAGACAAAATCATATACGAAGGACTATGAGGCTGCACCAGATTCCTGTTTACATGGACGAAAAAATGGATCTGCGTAACCACCCGCTAATGATCCTGTTGCTCCGTGGGCTGAAAAACATCGATCAAAACTATCCAGTGAACGGAATGATGGCCTATCTTAAAACCGGGTATGCCGGCTTGAGACATTGGCAAGTGGAAGAACTGGAAAATCTGTGTTTGCAATATGGAATAACCGGAAAAAAATGGAGACGAAACATAACGGAAAGTATACCGGAGATTGAAGATGATGAAGTGGAAAAGTGGAGAAAAGTCGTAATGGATCCATTGGAGGAGCTTTCTGATGATCTGAAAAAAGCAGAAAACGTTGAAGATATAACAAAATCAGTTTTTTACTGGTTGGAAAAACTGAATATTGTACAACAAATAGAAAGACAATTAAAAAATGCTGACACCAGAGATGCCTTTGAGCAAAAGCAGGTTTATGCTCAGTTATGGAATGAATTAATAAATATAATGGATCAAATGGTGGAAATGATGGGGGAAGCAAAGTTATCCCTTAAAGAGTATATTGAAATCCTGGAAACTGGCATAAGCAGCATTGAAGTTGGCACCATTCCATCCACCCTTGATCAGGTGTTTGTTGGAACCATCGAAAGGTCACGTTTGTCGGATATAAAATGCCTTTTTTTTATCAGTGCTAATGACGGAGTGATTCCGGCAGGAATGGAAGATGACTCGTTATTGCTGCCACCAGAGAAAGAAATCCTGGCTCTGAATGGTTGTGAATTAGGTATTACAGCTGAAGAACGCGAAAAGCAGGAAATGTTTTATGTATATTTGGCTATGACAAAACCATCGGAAAAACTGTACATCAGTTATTCTCTTGCTACTGAAGAAGGAATGGCCCGAAGGCCTTCAATAATTATTGATCGCTTGCAGTCGTTGTTTCCCACTTTGGAACAAGAGGATGACTTATTTCTGACAAGTGATCAGACAAGAAAAAAAATATCCAGACCAAACAGCGCATTTCTAAATCTGACCGGTGAAATCAGAAAATTACTTGATGGTGACAAAGTTGATCCCATTTGGTATGACGTGTACCGATGGTTTTATCAGGCAAAAAACTGGAGCAGTGAAATAAACAAAATGATGGACGGTGTTGAATATCATAATCAGTGCAAGCCAATAAAAACCTCCGTTAGTGAAGCGCTTTTTGGAAATCCGCTGTATGCCAGTGTGGCCAGGCTGGAGAAATACCGCAAATGTCCTTTTTCTCACTTTGTTCAATACGGCTTAAAGCCGGAAGATCGAAAACAATTTGAGATAAAGCCGTTGGAACTGGGGAATTTGCTGCACCATGCTCTGGATGGTTTTGCTGATCATATTAAGCGGGAAAATATCGGTTGGCACCAATTAAAGCCGGATGAAAGCAGTTTTTTAATGGAACGGATCATGGAGCCTCTGATTGAAGAGTTCAAACATGGAATTTTTAACAGTTCCAGTCGTTATGCCTATGCAGGAAATCGGATAAAGCAAGTAGGTAAAACAGCTGTGAAAACCATGGTTCAGCATATTCAAAAAGGAGATTTTGTTCCGCTTTATCATGAGGTTAAATTTGGCAAAGATGAGCTCTGGCCAGCACTTGTGTATGGAAAAACCGATAAACCATTGGTATCCATAGAAGGAAGAATTGACAGGCTGGACTCGTACCGGGAGGAAGAAAATTATTACTACCGAGTCATTGATTATAAAACAGGCAAAAAAGACCTGAGCATTCCGGAAGTATACCACGGGCTTCAGCTTCAACTTCCTGTATATCTGCAGGCGGTGTTAACGGCTCAGCAAAAACAGGTTCCGGGAAATCATTACCCGGCGGGAATGTTTTATTATCAGCTTGATGATCCGATGGTTGAAACCAATTCGGAAAAAATTGAAGAAATAAGAAGAGAATGGATTAAACAAATGAAGTTGAACGGTCTGACTCTGAAAGACAAAGAAATAGCTAATGCCATGGATCGGACCATTACGGATCAGTCGGAGGTTCTTCCTTTGGCCTTCAAGAAGGACGGGGATTTTAAATCCAATTCACTGGTGGCCACATCGGAAGAATTTGAACTACTGTTGCAGTACGTAGGAAAGGTTATTGTGAGGATGGCAGAAGAAATTCTATCAGGCAATATATCGATTTATCCCAGTGAGTTTAACGGGAAAAGAGCTTGTGAACACTGTGATTTTATGGCGATATGTCAATTTGATCAGTCATTGCCGGATCAGCAGGCTAATTTTCTTTCGCTGGTTAACAATCAGGAGGCATTTACACGAATGCGTCAGCAATGTGGAAAGAAGGTGGATTCATAATGCCAAAATGGACGGAGGAGCAGCGACAGGCCATTGATGGAAGAAATTGCAATTTGCTGGTTTCGGCAGCGGCAGGCTCGGGTAAAACGGCGGTGCTGGTGCAACGCATTCTGGATTTAGTGATGATTGACGGGGTTGATATAGATCGGATGCTGGTAGTAACTTTTACCAATGCGGCAGCATCGGAAATGAAAGAAAGGATTGCCAGAGAAATGCTTAAGGCTTCCCGTGATTATCCTGACAAAAGGATTGAATTGCGTCGTCAGCTGTCTCTGCTAAACCGGTCATATATTATGACGATGCATTCATTCTGTTTAAAAGTACTGAGGAGTCACTTCCACCTGATTAACCTGGATCCATTATTTCGGGTAGGCAAAGAAACGGAGATTACACTGCTTAAGCAGGAAGCTCTGGATAAAACACTGGAGAACTTTTACGAAAAAGAAAATCCGGCTTTTTATAAGCTAATCGAATGTTTTTGTGATATGAAAAGTGATATTTGGCTGGAAACTAATCTCTCCAAAATATATTACTTTATTCAGAGCCAGCCGCACCCGATTCAATGGCTGCAGGAACAGGTAGAACAGTTTGAGGCTGACCATTCATCACTGATGAAATCAAAATGGATTAAAGAACTGTATCACATCCTTTATATACGTTTAACCGGCATGGTGTATCAGATGGAAAGAGCACAATCCATAAGCCTGGAGCCGGATGGTCCTTATGTTTATGAGCCGCTGATTGAAGAGGAAATCAGCAGATTAAAGGAAATGGCAGATATGTGCAGCAATCAAGACATAAACATTTTTGATGTTATTCAAACCTTTGAATTTAAACGCTTGCCTGCGGCAAAAAATGTTGATAAAGAATTAAAGGAATTGGCTCAGGAGTTACGCACTTCAGTAAAAAAAGAAATAACGGTACTTAAAAGAGAATGGTTTGAAGGCGGTGCAGATCAGTGGGCCGAAGACCTGCAAAAAATGAAAGAACCCATGGAAGTATTCCGTGAACTTTTGGAAGAGTTTCATTGGCGTTTTTCGGACATTAAGAGAGAGAAAAACATAGTAGATTTTAATGATCTGGAACATATGGCGCTGGATATATTGAGCTACCCGGAAGCCTCTCAATACTACAGTGAACGGTTTCAATATATTTTTATTGATGAGTATCAGGACAGTAACCGGGTTCAGGAAGCATTAACAGACCGCATCAGGCGGGAATTTAATGTGTTTATGGTAGGAGACGTTAAACAAAGTATTTATCGCTTTCGACTGGCTGAACCTGCTTTATTTATAAAAAAGCAACACTCTTTCTCCAAGGATAAATTAGCTCTTAACAGAAGAATAGACTTAAATCGAAACTTCAGAAGCCGAAAAGAAGTGTTGACTGGCGTAAACACAATTTTTAAAAAAATAATGAGTACGCATCTGGGAGAAATGGAATATACTGACGATTCAATGCTTTTAAGTGGAGGGGTTTATCCTGAAGAGGAAGCAGAAAACCCAATAGAAATACATATTATGGATAAAACAAAAAATCAGGATGAAAATGACCAGGATGTTTTTGATGACTGGACTGATCAGGAACTGGAAGCTAAAGTCACGGCGAAAAGAATTAAGGAATCAATTAATGGGTTTATTTATGACGAAACACTTAGCCGAAAAAAACAGGTGCAATATAGGGATATTGTTATATTGATGCGATCTACACGGCCTTATCAGCAAATTTACGAGGATGTTCTGTCTGCGGAAGGGATTCCTGTATTTACTGACACTGGAACCGGTTTTTTTGAAACCATTGAAGTTCAGGTGTTTATAAATCTTTTAAAAATTGTCGATAATTCAAGGCAGGACATACCACTATTAAGTGTTCTGAGATCTCCGATAGGGGGTTTTGAAGTGGAAGAGCTTTCGGCTTTGCGTCTCCTTGATAAAAATGCACCATTTTATAAAAGTGTTGAATATGCATACCAAACTCATTTGTGCCCCAAAACAGTCCATTTTGTTGAAAAAATAGCACATTGGCGTGAAAATCTGGATATTGGCTTATCGGAATGGATATGGCAAATCATGAATGAGTCCGGATACTATGCTTTTGTTGCTTCCATGCCAGGTGGTGAGCAGCGGCAGGCAAACTTAAGAATACTGGCGAAAAGAGCAGAAGAGTTCGAAGTTCATCAGGAAGGAAGTCTGTACGGTTTTCTTCAATACGTTGAGAAACTTAAAGGACGGAAAGGTAATGATTTTGGTGTTGCTAAACTGATAGGTCCCAACAATAACGTTGTTAGAATTATGAGCATCCATAAAAGCAAGGGACTGGAATTTCCGGTGGTTATTTTAGCTGGTGCAGGGAGAGGGTTCAATTTGCGCGACACCCATGAAAAATTACTTGTGCATAAAGACCTGGGTTTGGGGCCGATCTGCGCCGAACCTGATAAAAGAGTTTACAGGAGCACGATTGCCAGGAATATTATTAAAGAAAAAATAAGACAGGAAAGTTTATCGGAAGAAATGCGTATTTTGTATGTGGCAATGACCCGCGCAAAAGAAAAACTGATGATTATCGGGAGCGTTAAGGACCCGTTTAGTAAGTGGGATAAGTGGGAAAATGCCTTGCATCCCCATCAACTCTTACGGGGCCAGAGCTATCTTGATTGGATCGGACCTGTCTTAGCCTCTGAAAATGAACTCGCCGGGGAAGAAAAAGGATTTGAAAATATTCAATGGTTACTAAAGATATGGCATAAAACAGACCTGGCAGAAATACAGGAAGATCAAGATAATGAACAGAAGACGCTTAAAGAGGCGTTGCGATTGTATCCTGAGAGCCTTCCGCAAAAAGACTTTTCATATGTAAAGAGGAGGCTTGAATGGGAATACCCATACATTGAAGAAACAAACACACAGACAAAATACTCTGTTAGTGATCTGGTATCGGAAATAAGAGGAGAGCATCAATCGTCTCTTCAATCCCAATACCCTTCATTGATAAAAAAACCGTTATTTCTTAGTAATGACAAACAGATAAGCGGAGCGGAAAAGGGGACATTATTGCACTATGTTATTCAGCAAATTGATTTCAGACGCTATGAAAAAGACAAAGCAGTAATGCCGCAATTAAACTCTATGGTAGAAAAAAGCATGATATCCAGGGAAGAATGCAGCAATATTGAGGCTGCTCAAATAGAAATATTTTTGGAGAGTCCTTTGGGAATACGTATGAGAAATTCTGAAAAATGCCAACGGGAGTGGCCTTTCGTTTACGAAAAGGAGAGGGAACATGGCAAAACCCTGATACAGGGAATGATAGACTGCTTTTTTTATGAAGAGGAATCCATCGTGCTGGTTGACTACAAATCGGATGTAGTGCTTAATCAGAATCTGGAACAGTTGAAAGATAAATACAGGATTCAGATGAATCTATACCAGGAGGCGTTAGAAACGCTTACAAAGCATCAGGTAAAAGAAAAATGGATTTATTCGTTTTTCTTAAACAAAATGATACCTTTATGATAAAATGTCCGGTATATACTATTTGAATGAGGAGCGATTAACATGTATCAGGAAATTAGTTTTGCCAGTGATAACTGTGCAGGAGTGCATGCGGAGGTAATGAAAGCGCTGAACAATGCTAATGAAGGCTATGTCAACTCCTATGGTGAGGATGCTTACACGGAAAAAGCAGTGAAGACCTTTAGAAAGCATTTTGGAGAAGAGACAGAAATCTTTTTTGTATACAATGGCACAGCTGCAAACGTCCTTGGGTTGACTCAGGGAACCAGCTCTTTTAAAACGATATACTGCTCTGACAGTGCTCATATCCATGTGGACGAGTGCGGTGCAATGGAACGTATCGGCGGATGTAAAGTGCAAGCGATTCCTTCTGCAGATGGAAAAATATCAGCCAAAGATATAGAACCATATATGCAGGGGGTTGGCGTTGAACACCGATCGCAGCCGGGTGTGATATCAATTACTCAACCAACGGAGTATGGCACTGTGTATACCGCTGCAGAAATTAAGGCACTTTGTCAGTTTGCTCACGAAAAAAACATGATCCTTCACATGGATGGAGCAAGACTTGCCAACGCTGCAGTGAGTCTGGGAATGCCCTTTCGGCAATTTACAAGAGATTGTGGAGTCGATCTTCTATCTTTTGGAGGTACTAAAAATGGGTTGATGTTTGGTGAAGCAGTTTTGTTTTTTAATCCTGCTGTTGCTGAAGACTTTAAGTATTTAAGAAAACAGGGAATGCAGCTTCACTCGAAAATGAGGTTTATTGCAGTTCAGTTCGAAACGCTGATGAGGAGAGTGTTGTGGAAGGAAAGTGCTGAACACGCAAATCGAATGGCACAATATTTACATGAAAAATTACTTATCCTTAAGGATATAAAAATCACAAAACCGGTTCAGGCAAATGTTGTTTTTGCCACTCTGCCCAGAAGGATCATTCCGCCGCTTCAGCAGAAGTACCAGTTTTTGGTTTGGAATGAGTCCGAAAATGAAGTGCGACTGATGACCTCGTTTCTGACGGAGGAAAGTCATGTGAAAGCTCTGGTAAATGATGTAGAAAAACTGCTGCACTCTGAATGATTCATTATATTTCTGGTTATTCTCTGAATAAAGGGGTATTTTTATACTAATAAGGGGATTTGCATCTTAAACCAGGAGGAGGTCTGGCTTATGAATCATGCAGGATTCGAATTATATTTAAAAAATCTTGGAATGGAAACAGAGCACGAAATTCGCGAAGTGATATCCAGAGCCAGCTGGGTAGAAACGACTATGGATATAAGTCTTGATAGAATGGCCATTACCGATATTGAAAATCAGGAATTTAAAGATAGCCTATTTGAGCTAATTGGATCTCCAGAGAAAACAGATGATTTTTATAAAGCGCTTTGTTCCTACATGGATTTTTGCAGCAGTCAAAAGACGCCTCATAAAAAATAATTATTAATTCCGGAGTCTGCCAGGACTCCTTTTTAAGGTGGGGAAGAAATGATTTTGTCCGGACGTGAAATAAAAAGCCGACTGGGAACTGATATATTTATTGAACCATTCGATGAAAAACAGCTGAACCCAAACAGCTATAACTTAAAGCTTCATAATGAGTTGCTGACATATGATTCAGAGATACTTGATATGAAAAAACCAAATCCGACCCGGAGTATACAGATACCGGAAGAAGGGTTGGTTTTGGAGCCCCATCGGTTGTACCTGGGGCGTATTCAGGAATACACCAAAACCTTTGGGCTTGTGCCAATGCTGGAAGGCAGGTCTTCTATCGGAAGACTGGGGTTATTTATTCATGTAACGGCCGGTTTTGGGGATGTCGGATTTTGCGGCTACTGGACACTGGAAATATTCTGCATTCATCCAATTAAAATATATCCGGATGTGGAAATCTGTCAAATATACTACCATACCATCGAGGGTGATTATGATCCCTATGTAAGTGGTAAATATCAGTTGAACAGTGGGATTCAAGCCAGCAGACTGTATGAAGACTTTGATTAGAACAATCATCACAGACATGCACAGGAGGGGTTCTGATGAATAATGATAATCAAACAAATGTAATTCCGGACGAACTAAAGGCAAAAGATATTATGGTAACAGATGTCATGACGGTGACGGAAGATCAGACGGTGGACCAGGTAATTCAACTTTTGATGGATCACAATATCAGCGGATTGCCCGTAGTGGATGATGAAAATCATGTCATTGGCATTGTAACAGAAGGGGATCTGATTTATCGAAGCAAGAAACTTGAAATACCAAGATACTTTACTATTCTTGACAGTTATATTTTCTTTGATAACACCAAAAAAATGGAAGATCAGATAAGAAAAATGGTAGGCTACCGGGTCAAGGAAATTATGACCAAGGATGTTGTGTTGGTAGATGCGGAAGATACAGTTGAAGAAATAGCAACGATTATGACGAAAAAAAACATTAACAGAGTTCCTGTAACACAAAATGGAAAACTTGTCGGAATTGTAACAAGAAGAGACATTATAAGAGCGTATTCTGTTGACCGGTAACTTCGTTTTTTCATTTTATTGAAATGTGTAGCAGCGCCACCTCTTGGTGCTGCTATTTTATTGCTCTTTTTTCAGAAAAAGTTATAAAAATAACAATTGTTTGCTGGACATTTATTTAACAAAGTTATACAATAATATCAAAAGTTTTCTGATGGAGGAGGAGTATGATGACTCGAAAAATGATTGGATTTGCTGCTTTTATTATTACATGCTACGGATTTCTTATTGAAAATGTTGTTCGGTATGAAAACATTCCTGGGATTGCAGTAACAGCAATTATCGCTGTACTGGCTGGTATTGGATTTAAAGGACATTTTGAAGACTTGAAGGGATAGGTGATGGAAATGAACAAAACAAAAGTGCATATAATTATTGCCTCAATCGTTGCTACCAGCATTACCTGGTTTATCAGTCATGAAATGGGATATGGTCCTATTATAGCAAATGGTGTCGTAGGGGTTATTGCGGCTGCATTATTACCTGCTACTTTAGCTGGACCTGCCTATGCTGCATCCTTTGTTGGTATGTCAGGTTTGAATGTATTGCCAAGCTTTGGCGTTTCTTTGCTTGGAGGACTTGTAGTGGGTCTGGTGCTGTCTTTCACAGGAGAAATATTTGCCGGAATTGGTGGTAAAGGCGGAACAACGGCTGCACTGTCGGGTCAGATTACAAGATTTATTTCGAACTTATTTGTTTAAAGGGAGTGAATTATAGATGGAAAATATATTGATTATTATTGTATCTATCATTGCTGGAATGGCTACCTATTACATCAGTGTGATTATGGGAAAAGGTGCTGTCTTTGGATCTGCTATTGTTGTATTGGTATCAGGCCTTTTATTCCGTTATCTTGAAGCGGAAAATATGATTGCGATTAGCGGGCTCGCTGTAGTGGCAACAACAGCCACATATACAGGAATGGTAGCGCAGAAAAATGTTGCAAACCTTAAAGAAATGGCAGCGGCTGGTTTTATCACTGCTCTACTCTACATTGCTTCTACTAACACATTTGCTGGTGTTGGTGGCAGACTGGGAACCATTGCTGCGCTTGCATGCTTTACCTGGATTGGAATTAAAAAGCTTTTAGGCAATAAAATTAAAGCCGCAGAACCTCGGTATTGATTAGAGTTAATGGACTAAACAATTGCTAAAAAATATTGAAAAGAACTGGCGTACTGTATCTGTGCCAGTTTTTTTATTTTGCATTAATGGAAAAAATAGAAGTTTAATTATAATTGCGCAAGAAAGGATATTTGTCACTAAAAAACTGATTTTAAACAATGAAAGACTATGTTATACTGAAACGTGTGACAAAAATGAAACAAGTTTGAATGAAGAGGTGTGGAAATGTCTAACAATAAAAGTGAGCATGGTAAAAAATATATTATTCCTGCAGTTCTGCTGTTTCTGTTCTGGATGGTTCTTTCGCCGGGTTTTGGATTGCAGACAATCCTCCTGGGATTACTAATAAGCGCTTTGATTGTGGTTTATTCTAAGGATATTCTATTTTCTGCAACAGAAATGCCTTTATACAGGATGAAACACTTCGGTAATATGATGCGATTCATCGGTGTGTTGATTGTGGAAATTTTCAAAGCAAACATA
This sequence comes from Tindallia sp. MSAO_Bac2, assembly GCA_003838145.1. Classification (GTDB taxonomy): domain Bacteria; phylum Bacillota; class Clostridia; order Peptostreptococcales; family Tindalliaceae; genus Tindallia. The sequence goes on along the minus strand of QYZZ01000122.1, from coordinate 85,418 downwards.
GATGTCGCAAGAATTGTTTTGGATCCTAAGCTTCCTATACAGCCTCACTTCGTAAAAGTTCCCATGATGTTGAAAAACGACATGAATAAAGTAATTTTTGGAAACTCAGTAACATTAACTCCGGGAACTCTGACGGTGGACATTGTTGATGATGGCTTTATTATCCATGCATTGACTACAGATGCTGCCGACGCGATGGAAGATAGCTTTATTGAGAAATGGATGAAACAACAGGAGGGTTCAGAATGATAAATATTGCTTTTATTGCAACATCGGTCTTTCTGGCAATTATGACCTTTTTTTGTTTATACAGAGCTTACGTTGGCCCCTCTGCTGTTGACCGGGTGGTTGCCATCAATGTAATTACCACAAAGGTAGCCATGCTTATTGTTCTGATGTCAATTATAATTGGACAGGAATCATTTGTGGATGTGGCACTTATTTATGCTATGATGGGTTTTATAGCGACGATTTGTGTTTCAAAATATATCGAAAGAGGAAAACTCGGGTAAGGAGAATATGATATGATTCAAAACGGACTGATAATTATTTTTTTGCTCGGAGGAAGCTTCTTTTTTATGGTAGGTACCGTGGGTCTTATAAGGATGCCTGAAGCCTTCTCAAGAATGCATGCTACTACCAAGTGCGACACCCTTGGAGCCGGACTTATACTGGTTGCGCTGATGATACATACAGGAATACAGATCATAACGGTAAAACTTTTCATTATTCTTACATTTATCTGGATTACCAACCCAACGGCAGCCCATATTATTTCAAAGGCTGCTTATAATACTGATCCGGAAATTCCTAAAACCCATAAAATTATTAAGAAAGGGTGATCTGGTAATGCAACTTTTAAATGTTATCCTTATTGTATTCCTTATTGCCTGCGCTATTGCTGTGGAAAAAACCAGAGATCTGTTAAGTGCTGTTATTATATTTGCATCGTACAGTTTAATTATGGCAGTGCTGTGGCTGTTGCTTAGATCGCCGGATGTGGCAATGACAGAGGCTGCTATTGGTGCTGGTGTTACCACTATTATGTTTATAGCCGTAATCAGCAGAACCAGGAGGATGGAAAAATGAAAAAATTAATTATGTTTACTGCTCTTGGCGGCTTGCTGTTTATAATGATTTCCAGTTATATGCAGATGCCGCCGATGGGGAATGTTGACAACCCCTCTTATAATGAAGTGGCAGAATACTACCTGGAAGAAGCACTTGAAGACACCCATTCGCCAAATGCGGTGGCGGTTATTATTATGGATTACCGGGCACTGGATACCTTGGGTGAAGCAACCGTATTGTTTACATCCATTGCCGCAGTTTTAACGGTGCTGGTTGGTAAAGATCCAAAGCCGGGAGAGGAGGAATCTCACCATGGATGATTTGATTGTTCGAAACATAAGCCGCATGATTATTCCCTTTATTCAGCTCTACGGAATTTTTGTTGTATTTCATGGACATTTATCGCCGGGAGGTGGGTTTCCCGGAGGAGCGATTCTTGGAGCCAGTATCATTTTATACACCCTGGCTTTTGGATCTGAAAAAGGACATCTGAAGTTGCCTCATTCCATCGCAAAATGGCTTGAGAGTGGTGCTGTTATCTGGTATATTATCCTGGGTTTATTTGGTATTTTTGCCGGGCATGTGTTTCTGACTAACAAGCCTGCGGGCTTCTACATGGGTCAGGCTGGTGATATTATCAGTGGTGGTTTTATTCCGATGGTAACCTTAGCTATCGGTATCAAAGTTGCGAGCACAATGATTACACTGTTTCACACCATGATAGAAGAAGAGGAGCATTAATGTGCAGATTCAATTTTTCCTTCAAAACATTAATTACATAGGATCATCCTGTCTTTTTGTTATCGGATTATATACGGTTTTAACCCATCCAAATCTGATCAAGAAAATTATCGGGATTAACATCATGGAAACAAGCGTCTTTTTGTTTTTTGTTTCCATTGGGTTTGTACAGGGAGGTAGAGCCCCTATCCTCCAAACGTCAGGAAATGAGGCAGTTCAGTATGTCAACCCGCTTCCTTCTGCATTAATTCTGACAGGTATTGTGGTGGCTGTCAGCATCACAGTATACGGATTAAGTATGATAATTAAGATTTATAATGCTTATGGAACAATAGAACTTGACGAAATAATGCAGATAAGGAGTGAAGAAGCCAATGATTAGTATGCATTTGCCGGTTTACATATTGCTGCTTCTATTGGCAACGGCTTTAATAATACCTCTTGCAACAAAGCTTTCAAATCTTGAAATAAAAATCTATATGACCTATTCGCTGATAGTAGCCAGTCTCCTATCGATTGCAACGGTAGCGAGGGTTCTTCAGGCAGGTGCCTATGTATACCACTTTGGCCTTCGTGATCCGATGATTGGTGTTGAATTTGTTGTAGATGAATTTTCAGCTGTGATGATGGCGTTGGTTTTAATCTTGTCTACCCTGGTTGTTCTTTATTCTTACCGGGATATAGAACATGAAATATATCCACATTTAGTTCCGGGATACTACACGCTGGTTTTCTTATTGATGTTTTCTATGATTGGTATGATTCTTACCAACGACCTGTTTAATCTATACGTTTTTATGGAGATACTTTCTTTGACATCATGCGGAATCGTTTCTATTAAGCGGAAAAAGGAAAACCTGTTGGCAAGCATGAAATACCTGATGCTGGGTACCATTGGCTCGGTATCAATTCTGATGGGCATTGCCTTTCTGTATATGGTTACTGGAAACCTGAATATGACACTCAATTATGAAATAATTCAGGAAGTGTGGCACATTTATCCAAGAAATATTTTGGTGGCTCTCGGTTTTATTCTTACCGGATTTGGTATTAAGGCGGCAGTTTTTCCATTGCACACATGGCTGCCTGATGCTCACTCCACGGCGCCAACACCATCCAGTGCTCTGCTTTCCGGTCTGGTGGTGAAAATATATTTATTTGCAGTTATTAAAATGATATATCGCGTAATTGGTTTTGATATTGTTTCGCAGTTGGACATACCCCTTTTTCTTACATATTTTGCCATGGTGGGAATGATCATGGGGTCCGTTTTTGCCATTGGGCAGAAAGACATGAAGAGAATACTGGCATATTCCAGCGTTGCTCAGATTGGCTATATTGTGCTGGGCATTGGTCTGGCAACGGAACGGGGACTTTCTGTTGCTCTATTTCATGTTGTGACCCATGCTCTCATGAAATCTGCTTTGTTCCTTAGTGCAGGTGCAATTATTTATCAGACCGGTAAGAGGGATGTTCGATACTTTGAAGGAATCGGCTACCAAATGCCGGTAAGTATGATTGTGTTTACCATTGGTGCGCTGGGAATGATAGGGATCCCTGGAATTAACGGCTTTATGAGTAAATGGTATTTAGGGCTTGCGGTGCTGGATGCAGGAAGGCCATTGATTTTACTGGTTATTCTTCTGAGTAGTTTTTTAAATGCGGTCTATTATATACCAATTATTATAAGCGCTTTCCTTAAGGAAAGTGCAGACCGGGAAAATGTTATGATAGTAGATGATGTGCCTAAAAGCATGACAATCCCCATGTCCATCATAGCGGGGCTCTGTATTATTATTGGATTCTTCCCTCAGCTGGTGATGACTTTTATTGAAAGAGCAATCCCGACTTTTTTTTAATGATCGGATAAATGAAAAATAATAACGTGTGCTGTTCTGTGGAGGAATATAATATGGAATCATCAAATCGTAGTGCTGCGGAAAAACAAAATGTAATTAGCGGGAAACCGCTTAATAAATGGTATCATAATATATCCCGAGACTATTTTTGTGTTAGCTGTATTGTAATGTTTGCAGTTTCTTTGGTTCTTGTCACTCTCTTTGTCATTACCACCAGCACTTATACAGAAGGAGATATGTACTGCCGGTTTTTAGGGACTTGTGATGGTGATTTCACCATATTAGATGCAGCAATTCAGTTTCCGTATCTGCCGCTTCTGGCTATCCTGCTTCCTTTCCTTGGAGGCCCAATGGAGGCTTATATCGGAAAGAGGTCAGAAAAACTCAGAGACTTTACTGTTGTCTTTACCAGTTTTGCCACTTTTTTGGTAGTACTTGCTATGTATCCACAGGTGCTGGATGGAGGTATTCAAAATTCAATACCCGGCGTTTTTGGGTATGGGCTCCACTTTAATGTGGACATGCTCAGTTATATTATGGTTAGTACAGCAGGTATTCTATGGTTAATGGTGAGTATTTATGCACACGAATATATGATGTCAGAACATCATCGGGAACGGTTCTACCTTTTCAAAGCCATTACCTTCAGCGGTGTTTTGGGCACTGTGATGGCGGGTGACATACTTACCATGTTCCTTTTTTTTGAAATCATGACCTTTAGTTCCTACCTTCTTGTAGCGCATAATCAGTCTACTGATTCAATTCTGGCTGGAAACAACTACATTTATATGGGCGTAGGAGGCGGACTTTCTGTACTGGTTGGCATGCTCTTACTATTATTTAACACCAACCATCTGGACTTCGCTTTTTTAGCCCTAGAACTTAGTGATACCGGATGGCTGCAATATATTATCTCATTTCTGTTTGTTATTGGTTTTGGTATAAAAGCTGGAATGCTTCCGCTGCACATATGGCTCCCCAAGGCGCATCCGGTTGCTCCAACACCAGCATCAGCATTACTTTCAGGACTACTGATAAAAATCGGAGCGTATGGGTTGCTGAGAATAACCACCAGTTTCTTTATGCCGGCAGGCGAACTGATTTCCGGCAGGGATGATCCATTATGGGCACTATCTCAAAACATGGGGGCCGTTATTATCTGGATTGGAATTACCACTATGGCAGTAGGTGTTTTTATGGCCCTCCAACAGGGCGATATGAAAAAAATGCTGGCTTACCACAGTATCAGTCAGATGGGCTACATTATAATGGGTGTAGGTGTCGCTTCGTACCTTGGTTATATTGGAGCAATGGGGTTTGCGGGGAGTATCTATCACACTGTTAATCATGCGCTGTTTAAAGCACTGTTGTTTATGGTAGCCGGTGTAGTGTACCTTAAAACCCATGAAAAAAATATGTATAAGCTTGGTGGCCTCTGGAAGCAGATGCCTTTCTCTGCATTTGTTTGCCTGATTGCTGCTTTAGGTATTACAGGGATGCCCGGATTTAATGGTTTTGCCAGTAAATCTGTTTTGCATCACGCTATTGATGAAGCCTACGAATATGGCCATTATTCCTTCAAGTATGCAGAGGTTATATTTACAATTGTTAGCGCCGGAACTGTTTGTTCCTTTGTAAAAATGTTTTCTTATGTTTTTCTTGGGAAGTGCCCTGAAGAACATAAAAACATTTCCAAAAGCGGAAACGGAATGATGCAGATGGCTATGGGAGGACTGGCCTTGCTTATTATTGGTATAGGAATAGCTCCAAATTATGTGATGGATCACTTTATTATTCCGGCAGCCGGTGTCTTTACCTATGATGCCTATTTTATAGGAAATTATCTGGTTGATATGAATTTCTTTAATTATAAGGATTTAACTGGTATGATTCCGGTATACCTGCTTGGATTTGGAATCTTTTTCGCTGGCAAAAAGTTTGATTTATTTCATTTGCATATGCCGAAATGGATGGATTTTGAGTTTATTATGTACAAACCACTGGCTAAAGTTGTTATGAATTTTTCTCGAAAAGTGACAGACCAGTATGAAGTAAGAACAAATAATGCGGATGTATATATTTATGCAATGATTTTGCTGGCAACCTTGTTCTTTCTTACGGTTTTTGTCCGCTAATAAGTTTTCCGGAAAGGAGCCAATTTAGTGAATCTGGCACGAATTATAGTACAAATAGGGCTACCACTGTTGTTTATTACTTTTGTTGCAATGGAAGTTATTGTTATTCCATTGGTAGGTGCTAAAGAAAGACGCGTTCGTCGTGCTTTGGTAAAAGCATATATTTTAATCACTACTTTATTGTTTTTGTTCACCTTTCCCGAAGTTCTCAGAGAACCGATTATTTATAATATTACCGGTGTTTTTGAGACAGGTATTTTCTTTAAAGTGGATTTGCTGAACTTTCCGCTTTTGATTCTTACGGGTTTGTTGTGGCTGGTAATAGGCTACTTTAGCCGCGAAGATATTAATTATATCTTTTTTACAGTCACATATATTGCAACGATTGGCACTTTATTGGCGGGTGACCTGTTGAGTTTCTTCCTCTTCTTTGAAATCATGACATTTGCTTCCTATGCCCTGATGGTTTACCATCGCGGTGAGGAACAACTGGAAGCGGGATTTGTGTATATTTATATGGGAATCATCGGCGGCCTGATGATCCTAAGTGGAATTTTGATGCTGTCGGCGTATACAGCAACCTTTGAATGGACAACTCTTGCAGTCAGGTTTAGTGAACTGGGATATATAAAATATTTAATTGCTTTTTTTCTTATTGCTGGTTTTGGGATCAAAGCAGGTATGGCTCCGTTTCACTTTTGGATGCCCCGGGTATATGATGGTGCACCTATTGCTGTAATAGCGCTATCTTCCGGTGTTCTCATTAAAGTAGGTGCTTATGGTATTCTTAAAGTATTAGCTGTCACTTTTTCTGTAGACGCGACTCAGGGATTGCAGTTTTATCCAATGTTGTGGGAAGTGTCAGAAAATATAGGTTTTGTTGTAATCTGGCTGGGAATTCTTACCATGGTGGTAGGTGTGTTCATGGCACTCCAGCAGGGTAGCACAAAGAAAATGTTGGCTTATCACAGTGTATCCCAGATGGGGTATATTATTATGGGCGCTGGTGTTGCTGCCTACCTTGGATATATAGGTCCCATGGGTTTTGTGGGAAGTATGTACCATATGCTAAATCATTCGCTTTTCAAGGTGTTATTGTTTATGGTAGCGGGGGCTGTTTTCTATCAGACCGGTGAAACAAACATGTACAAAATGGGTAGTCTTTGGAAAAAAATGCCAATCACAGCAGTACTGTGTTTAATTGCTGCCCTGGGAATTACCGGAATGCCACTTTTTAATGGTTATGCCAGCAAAACCGTACTCCATCATGCCATCGAAGAAGCTTTTTTATATGGTCATTCATCTTTTGAATATGCCGAGTGGATTTTTACCGTTGTCAGCGCAGGAACGGTGTGCTCTTTTATTAAATTTTTCTATTTTATTTTTCTTCGGAAAAATAAGGATAATGAACCATTAAAAATAAGTGATCCCAAATCGATGAATATTCCGATGGCTGTCCTGGCAGTGCTGATTATATTCTTTGGAGTTGCGCCAAACTGGTTAATGGATACAGCTCTAATTCCTGCAGCGATGGCGTTTTCCTATGACCCGGATTTCATATCTAACTACCTGGTAGACATGGACTTCTGGAACTGGAAGGACCTGAGTGGAATGATCTTAGTATATGGGCTGGGTTTTGCAATGTTTTTTACAGGCATGAAGTTTCATCTTTTTCATCTTAAACTTCCCAGCTGGGCCAGTGCTGAAAGGTATATATATTCACCGGTTAATACAGTTTGTGAAAAGTTTCCTGACTTTTGTGTGCAGAGATATGAGAAACCTATTATTTTTGGCGACACTCTGATTTATGCCATCCTGCTGACAGTAATTATGGCGATGCTGGTCATTTCAAGGTTGTTTGTATAATCTGATTGGTTGGTGATTTTATGCTTTTTAGAAAAAAACTGGATATAGAACTTAACGAAGAGCTAATCAAAAAGAATAAAGTTCCTTTGTTAATAAAAGATCCGCTATGGAAAAGCATGGTTGCCAATATTAAGGATAGAAAAATTAATAACATCAGCCAGGAATTGAGTCGACTTATCAAAGAAGAAAAAACAATAGAGGTTGAAATAAGTCGCATAAAAAAAACCAAGAATGACATTACGAACCGAATACTGGAAATGTCACATAAGCTAAACGAAAAAAACCAGGACCAGGCAGGGCTGGAGATGCAAAAAGCCAGGCAGGAGCTTCGGGAAGCAACAAATCAACTCAATGCTCTTTATGAAAAAAAAGAAGAGCTTCCAGCTGCTATCAGGGAAGTTAATTTTGAATTGTTGAATGCTACCGTTGACAGAGCATCAGCCTGTTTAATCAGGGAGGACAACCGGAACCAAAAAGTTGAAGAAGAAATAAGCCAGCTGCGAGAGAAATTAAACACCCTTCGCGAAAAAAAAGAGGAGGCTGAAGTGAAAATGCAACTATACTATCAGTTTCTCCACTCTTTGCTGGGACCGGAACAAATGGAAAAATTGGATCGCCAGCTAAATTACAAGTATGAAGAATAAACCGGTGATCTTGAACAGGAGACCATAATGATCGTATCTGTAGGTACTGACCTAATTGAAATATCCCGAATTAAAAAAGCAATAGAAAAAAATAACAGTTTCCTGCAAAGAATACTCACGGCAGAAGAACAAGAACAATTCGCTGCGAGAGGCAGTAAGGCAGAAACAGTTGCCGGCATGTTTGCTGCAAAAGAAGCAGTAGCAAAAGTATTAGGAACAGGCATTGGCAAAGTGAGTTGGCATGAAATAGTCATCCTTAAAGATCCGGAAGGTGCTCCCTTTGTAAAATTAAAAGGTGCAGCAGGGCGTGTTGCGTCCCACAGAGGGATCGATCGAGTTCATATCAGCATTACGCATTCCCGTGAATTGGCGATGGCTTATGCAATTGGTGAAGGCAACCACAACTAAAGGAGGCGAGAGCAAATGAAATCCGAGAGTCTGTTAAGACCTGTATGGGCGGAAATCTATCTGGATCACTTAGCCCATAACATTAAAGAAATCCGAAAAAGCATCCCGGAAAAAACCATCCTGTGCTGTGTCATTAAAGCTAACGGTTACGGACATGGTTCAGTTGAATTTGCCAGACATTTGGAGCGTTTTGGTGTTGAGAGGTTTGCGGTTGCAACTCTGACAGAAGCTCTGGAGCTCAGGAAAAGCGGGTGTCATAAACCGATACTTATTCTTGGATATACGCCTGACGAGATGGTTAGCTATGCCATAGAGGAAGATCTCACTCTGACAGTCTATACTTTGGAACAAGCCCGAAAGATATCAGATGAATCTAAAAGACTTAATAAAAAAGCAGTAATTCACATCAAGCTGGACACAGGAATGTCGAGACTTGGATTCCAGCCAAATACCAAATCCATCGAGGAAATAAACCGAATAATTGAGATGCCTAATCTTGAAATTGAGGGTTTGTACACTCATTTTGCAGCAGCTGATGAAGCGGATAAAAAAGAAGCAAGGCTGCAGATGACCCGTTACAATGGATTTTGTCATGACCTGGAAAAGAGAAATATAAGTATACCGATAAAACATATGGCTAACAGTGCGGCAATTATTGACTTGCCGGAAACTCACCTGGATATGGTTCGGGCAGGAATAATGATATATGGTCTTTACCCTTCGGAAGAAGTCAGCCATCAGGAGATTCATTTGAAAAGGGTAATGGCTCTAAAGGCGAGAGTTGCTCATGTAAAGGAAATAGAAGAAGGCACAGGCGTTAGCTATGGACTGACTTTCAGAGCCCCGGCCAGAATGAAAATTGCAACTCTTCCGGTTGGTTATGCTGATGGATATACCAGGATGCTTGGAGGGAAGGCTGAAGTAACGATTCAGGGAACGAAGTGCCCTGTTATAGGTCGGATTTGTATGGATCAGTGTATGGTAGATGTTACTGGCCTTGATGTTCATCGCGGTGACGAAGTGACACTGTATGCAGTCGATAAAGAAGAAGGAGATACTGTAGATGATGTGGCCAGAAAACTTGGAACGCTCAACTACGAAATTACCTGTATGGTTGGAAGGCGTGTTCCCCGTGTTTACATTGAAGCTGGAAAAACCCTGAAAAATCGTGATGATCTACTGTAAAGCTGCATTGACATTATATGAATCTTTCGGGTATAATATGCGGTAACAAATTACTTTTTACTCCGGAGGTGCGATATGAGTAAACCGGAACAGCCTTTAACAATTCATTTGCCGGAAAGTCTGGTAAGGGAACTGGATTTTTACAGCAAAAAAGAAAATAAAAACAGAAATCAGGTAATCAAGGAAGCTATGCAATTTTTTGTGTGCGAGAAAAACAAGATATTGATGCATGAAAAAATGAAAAATGGATACGAGGAGATGGGCAATATCAACCTGGCTTTGGCAGAAATCGGACTATGTATTGAGTATGCACTCCTGGAAAACTACGAAGATGAAATGCCGGAATGGAAAGAGGTGCCATGGTAAAAAGAGGAGAAATATACTACGCTGATTTAAGTCCTGCGGTCGGATCTGAGCAGGGAGGGATTCGACCCGTTTTGATTGTTCAGAATAACATTGGAAACCGGTACAGTCCCACAGTGATTGTGGCGGCGATTACCACACAGATTAATAAAGCTAAGCTGCCAACCCATATAGAGGTAAAAGCACCAGACTACGGATTGGTAAAAGACTCGGTAATTCTCTTGGAGCAAATAAGAACGATAGACAAAAAGAGATTACAGCAGCGCCTTGGCCGGATGGATGATGAGTCCATGGCCGACATAAATAAAGCTTTGATGATAAGTTTAGGATTAATGGATTTTTAATACATAACAACTTAAATAAATGGTTAAAACAGGCAAGCGATTAAATGATAATTTAGCACTTGCCTTTTTTAAATCAGTTACTGAGAAGGAGCAATTACATAAGATGCTCACTCATCATGTTTTAAAGTTCTTAGTTTGAGAATGCTTGATTGATTGCCAAGTGCAATGGCATTTTTGTGTTGACACTTGATTAAGTTTTTAGATATAATTATCATGTTTATTGAACTTGAGGTAAAATACAGAAACAAAAAAGGAATGCATATGAATAGCCAAGCACTAAAAGAAGTATTTCTATATTTACCAGCTAAATTAATTGAAGGCATAGCAGGAATAGTGATGATCGCTTTATATTCAAGGCTGTTAAGCCCTGGAGAATATGGCCAGTATGGATTTATTAACAGTTTTGTGATGATGTCCTATATTTTGGTAGTAGGATGGTTAATGCACTCCAGCTATCGAAACATAAATAAACCTGTGAGGAACCAGGAAAAAAAAGAATTCTATTCCACTGTATGGATAGCATGGATTCTGTTACAGGCTGTATTTTTGGGCATGATAACAATCCTATATCTGTCATTGCCGACTGTGCGAAGCTGGATGGCATTAACAGGATTAATGTTTCTGCCCTATTCGGGAGTGCAGCTATTGATGGCCCATATGTCTGGTCTGAAGAAAGTCGGATATGCATTATTACTATCAACTGCAACCATTCTCCTGAAATTATTATTGGCATGGATTTTCAATCATTTAACTGAACCTCTTATGGCGGTCGTTTTAGCGCATGGACTGGCAGATGCTTTGTTTTTCTCAATAGTGATAATCAGAACCGGGGTTCAGAAAAATATTAAGTTGAGTTTTTTTAATAAAAGTGTTTTAAAAGACTTTTACCAGTATGGTATACCGTTAACAGGTATGGCTCTATCGATGTCCATAATCAATATGTCGGATCGTTTTATTATTGGTCTGAAAGTTAATGAAGCTGCAGCTGGGTTTTATACTGCAAACTATACCATCGCTTCAGCATCATTCACGTTGATTATGGTAGGAGTGATTCGCGCTTTTTATCCCAACATCCTTCGATCATTTGAACACGGGATGGACAGAGGCATGAATTCTGTTTGGGAAGGGCTGCGGATTTTTTTAATGCTTGGACTGCCTGGAGCTACAGGACTGGTTATTCTTTCAAATGAAGTTTCGACAGGAATCGTTGAAGCACAATACGCAGAAGCTTCTCCCATCATAGGGTTCGTGGCGATAAGCATGCTGATATTAGGTATAAGTGAGTACCTTATAAAACCACTGGAACTTGCCAAGAAAACGAGGCCAATATTTAAAGCTAGTATATCGGCTGCAATAGTTAATTTGTCACTAAACTTTTTGTTAATTCCTGTGTACGGTTATATGGCAGCAGGAGTGACCACATTAATAGCCTATGTTGCTTATGTAGCCGTAATTCTTTATGGTGCTCGTACTGAAAAGCGGGTGCCGATAACATGGCTCAGTGTGTTGAGGATTGGCAGTGCTTCATTAGCAATGGGACTGTTTGTACATTATGCAAAGGGATTTATCAGCAATCTGCTTTCTATGGGTGCTGTGATTCTGATTTCAGCTGTGCTTTATTTTGTCCTGCTGACGTTAACACATGAGCTCGATGATGAGTATGGATTAATATTTTCGAGGATAAGGAAGGGATAAAATGAGCAGACAATTTAAAAAAATTTGTGTCATTGGAGTTGGATACATTGGACTTCCTACGGCGGCTATTCTAGCTAACAGTGGATATGAAGTGGTGGGATATGACTTGGATGAGTTTGTTGTAAGTGAGTTGAACCAGGGGAGAATTACCATCAGTGAGCCACATTTAGACGAACTTGTAAGGTCGGAAGTGGAAAAAGGTAACCTAAGAGGTTCCACGACCATTGAAGAAGCCGACGTTTTTAGCATTGCTGTGCCTACGCCTATAACAAAAGATAAAAAGGCAGATCTTAGTTATGTCGTTGCCGCTGCAAACAGCATCAAAGATGTAGTTAAAAAAGGGAACCTGGTAGTCTTGGAATCGACTTCGCCGCCAGGAACGGTTGAGGAATGTATAGTTCCGATTTTAGAGAAGTCGGGTCTCAATATTGGTGAAGATGTTTTTGTTGCCCATTCTCCAGAACGTGTCATTCCAGGAAAAATTCTTGAAGAACTTGTTGAGAATAATAGAATTATCGGAGGTATTAATCTCCAATCATCGGAAATGGTCAGGGATTTGTTCAGGAGCTTCGTAAAGGGAGAAATGTTTATTACTGATTCAAGAACCGCAGAGATGTGTAAATTAATGGAAAACACATATAGAGACGTAAACATTGCTCTTGCAAATGAACTGGCTGTGATATGTGAAAGTCAGGGGATTGATGCTTGGGAAGTGCGAGAGTTATCTAATCAGCATCAACGAGTCAATATTCACATGCCTGGACCGGGAGTAGGAGGACATTGCATCGCTGTGGATCCCTGGTTTATACATGAAAAAGAGCCGGAAAAATCGCCCTTGATACATCAATCCAGAGTTATTAACGATAGTATGCCGGCACATGTTTTTGAAAAAGTGGTAAAAAGTGTAGGCAAAAAAGGGAAAGTAGCTGTTTTGGGAATTACATACAAGCCAGACGTGGGAGATTTGCGTGAAAGTCCTATTCTTAAGCTGATTGATATGCTAAAAAAGGACGAGGCAAATTATGAAATTGCTATCCATGATCCCTTTATTAAAGAGTATAACGTTGACATAAATACAGTAATAAGTCATGCGGACCTTGTTGTGCTTGGCGTAAACCATAAGCAATATCTTAATGTAGACTTTGAAGCAATGCACAAACTTATGAGACAAAAAAACATACTGGATACCAGAGGAAGCTGGAAAAATCTGATTGGAGAAGATTCCCGATTTCACTATACACTGTTGGGATGTGGCAAACGTTGAAGAAGATACTTGTGATTGCTGCAGAATTCCCGCCTATGGGAGGCCCAGGTGTGCAGCGCACAGCAAAGTTCGTCAAATACTTATCCAGGCAAGGCTATCATCCGGTCGTGATTACGAAGGAATACCAAGGGGGTCTCAAAGATTACTCACTGCTGCAAGACTTAGGGGAGTATTCCCGTTATGACTTGCCAGGACATGACTGGGTAAATGGAAAAGGGTTATTAGGGCGTATAAAAAATATTATTGCCACTCGCCTGTTTATACCAGACGCAGATACTTTTTGGTATCGAAAGCATCGCCAAAGAATACTGGATATTATTAACAAAGAAAACATTGAGTGGGTCTATACGACTTCTTACCCTTACAGCGACCACCTGATAGGGTTATATGCAAAAACCAGATGCAGCAATATTAAATGGATAGTCGACTTTCGGGATGAATGGACCAACAATCCATATCATAAGTCGCAATGGCACAAAAAAGCCCGATGGTTTATCGAAAAAAAAATGGAGAGAGCCGTTCTTGGAAACTGTGACTATCTGATTACGAATACGCCCTTCATGCTGGAAAACTTTATTGATGACGTACCAGAACTGGAAAACAAATCCACATACATTCCAAATGGATACGATGAAGAAGATTTTCAACTGTATCAGCTAAAAAATCAAAACAATAGTAAATTCAAAATAATCTATGTAGGTTCTCTTTACGGCCGCAGGATTCCCGACTATTTTTTTGAAGCAATCAAAGAGCTGCACAGTGAACTCGTTGTTACTCCAGAAACGATGGAAATTGAGTTTATTGGTCATTACAATCAAAAGAGAATGAATCGATACATCGAAGATTTTAACTTGCATGGCATGATGACTGTAAAGGAATATATGCCTCACGACCAACTTCTGGAAAGTGTTGGCTATGCTAATGCACTATTGTTAATTGAGAGAGAAAAAAATTTTTATACTGGGAAGATTTTTGAATACTTAAAAATGGGCGTTCCAATACTGGCTACAGTCCCGATAGATGGAGCTGCAGCGTCAGTTATATATGAAACTGGCACGGGAGCTGTTGTGGATGCTGAGGATGTTCCTGGAATAAAAAATGCTGTCCGAAAGCTTTACGAAGGCTGGAAAGAAAATCAGATAATATATCATCCGAAGGAAGAAGCTATCAGGACATATAGCAGAGAGTCGCAGACAAAGCAACTAATCCAATGTTTTGAAAAGATACGGTGATTATATGAATATTTTGCACATTGTGAATGGAAATGATTATGGAGGCGCGACAACTCAGGTAAGTGCTTTGATAAAAGCTCAAAACCAAAACCATCGCGTTTTTGTGGTGAGCATTGGCTCGGGAAGAATATCAACAACTTGTAATGAATTGGGGATAGAAGTAAAAGTTTTGAATATAAGTATCCTTCAATGGCTTAAGTTCATTCGATTTATCAGGAATGAATTTTCGGACAGATGGATAATCCATGTCCATGGATTAAAGCCGATGCTTTTGGCAGCCTTGGCTGGTCTTAAAAAGCAAACAATCACAACAATACATTCAGACTATCGTTATGAGTATCAAACACAATGGTTAAAAGAAAAAATTGCACTGCAGATTTTCAAAAGAACCTTTTCGCGCATTTCATATTTCGTAACTGTATCTGAACAGTTTAAGGAAGTGATTATTAACGATGGAGTTAATCCTGAAAGATGCACCTTTATTCCCAACGGATTGGACACTTCTTTAATGGATGACAAAAAACAAAACCCTGAATTTCTGAAAGAAGCTGGCATTAATCCTGAAAATAATCTTATTTTGGGCCTTGCTGCCAGAATTCATCCGGTGAAAGGCATTGACGTAGTCATTGAAGCGGCAACATTACTGAAAAATGAGCAAATTATGATTATCGTTGCTGGCACCGGCGAGAAAAAATTAGTAGATGAGTACAAACAAAGAGTTAATGAATTAAGTCTATCAGATAAAATCATCTTCATTGGATTTACGGAGGACATCTACTCGTTTTATCATTCAATAGATGTCAACTTACTGGCCTCATACAGTGAAGGCTTGTCATTTTCTGTCTTAGAAGCAGGATACCTTAAGAAGCCTGTAGTATGTACTGATGTCAGCGGAATGAAAGATTTGATTGACGATGGAATACAGGGAGTGAAAGTGCCGGTAGGTGATAGCGAGGCATTTGCTGCGGGCATTAAAAAAATGGCCGAAAATGAAGACTTGCGAAAAGAATATGGGCAAGCTCTGTATCGACGTATAAAGGATAACTATACAAGTGATGTCATGGCAGCAAAGTATGAAAACATATATAAAAAAATTTTAACAGAGATAGGAGCTTAGAAATGAAAGTGGGAAAACTGAACTGGGTTGATGGCGCTGTTATACTTTTGGTTTTAGCAGCAGCAATTGGTTTCTTTGGAAGGAACATGATTCTTCAACGCACAAATGTAGCAGGAAGTATATCCGAAGAGATACCAGTATTACTCACTGCGAAAGCTTTTGCTGTACCCAAGGAAGTTCTTGATTCTTACCGGATTGGAGACGCTCCATTGGCTGCAGGAAGAGAGCAGAAAGGGGAAATAGTCGCAATTAATTCTGAGCCTGTAGAAGGGTATAAAATAGAATCAGGTGAACTTGTCAAAGTCGTTAGTGATGACCTTGTGGATATTGAAATCACCTTTGAATTGATTGCAAATCGTTATGCTTCTTATATTGAACAGGCCAGTCAAGAATTGAAGGTAGGAAGCTCTTACTATATAAAAACAGTGGACGCTGTGTTAAAGGGATACATCATTGCAATGGAAATCATTGAGTAAAGGAGATAAAAGCATGAAAAAAAATAAGGTATTTAAAATAGTGGACTTTTTTGTGCTGATCCTTGCTGTTTTTGTTGTTGCGGGAATTGCATATAAAATAACAGATGGTAATATTGGAAGAGGAGCATGGCGCGCTGAAGAAAAGTCTGTGATAATCCAGGCTGAAGTCTATGCACCAGAAGCAGGAATGCTGGAGCATATAAAAGTTGGAGACCAATTATCTGAGGCAAAGCAAATGTTGGACGCTACAGTAACGAATGTTGAAATTGCAGACTTTGAAGATCACTATTTGGATATTGGCTACTTGCGAAAAGATATTGGAAGAGACTTTCTTTCCATGGACTTGGTGAAACAAAAGGCAAAGGTTGAAATTGAAGCGAATGTTCAAATTAAAGGACTGGACTACGAATTGGGTACACAGGAAGTTAGGTCAGGGATGATGTTGATTTTGGAGTCGGAGCTGTATAAATTCAGCACCAGAATTTTGAGCGTTGAGCAGGTGAATGATGAAAATGATTAAAGAGAGTCAGTTGTGGAGACTTTATTTGTTTCTCAATGCAAAAATAGACCCGGGACTGGACTATTTACATCGAAAAATTAATTCTGATAGAAGTGTAAAGATCACCTTCATTCAGGGAAGCATGTCTTTTTTATTGTTTTCTTTTATTCTGAAAGGCTTTCATAAGTGGTGTGACTTTTTATCCGGACATGGGAAAAAGAGTGCCTTGTTTTCATCAAATATATTATTGAAAGCATTTCGAACAATCGATAATTACTTAGTGATCGTCCCTTTTTGTTATTTGTTTTTAGACTACGGATTCAGAAATTTTTCAGCACTATCAATGATCTCTAATTTATGGGACGAACTTGCGCTGTTGAGTTTTTTCATGTATTTCGCCCTTAGACCACTTTTTGCGAATAAAGAGAAAGCCAGGTATAACGAAATAGATCACCTTATCGTTCTATTTATGCTACTGGGAATTGGATTGTTTTTTTTCGTTTCTCCTGAAATGAATGTAGCTATTGACGGCTATAGAGCGGTGTATCAGCATATGCTTTGGTACTTTGTTTTGAGGGGACTTATTAGACAAGATAATAGACATCTGGTATATAAAACCATTATTTTTCAAGGCTTGTTCCTGGGATTGCACTCGTTATACCAGGTATTAGCCCGGGTTCCTATGCCTGGAAATTGGGTTGACAGTACAGAAGCAGTAACGATAAGAGTATTTTCTATTATTGGAAGCCCAAATATCCTTGCAGCTGTTTTTATTCTGTTTATTCCGCTCATGATGGCATTGGCGCTTGTGGAAGAAAAGAAAGAATTCCGATTCATTAGTGCACTTACAACGATACTGATGTTTGTAGGGCTGTTATTTACATATTCAAGGCAGGCATATCTGGCTCTTATCGGAGCATTTGGTCTGTTTTTGATATGGTACTATCCAAAAACTATTAAATACTTCATTGTCTTGCTCGGCTTAATGCTCGTTACTTTCAGGAGCGTCGCCGATAGAATTTTTTATCTGTTCACGCCAGAATACTTTGAACGGTCACAAGTAGGTGGGAGGGTACTTAGGTACCAGCATGCCTTAGAATTATTCCAGGAAAACCCCTTAATGGGGAGGGGATTAGGTAGGTTTGGTGGTGCGGTAGCGACTCATTACAACTTAACGCCGTTTTACGTAGACAGCTACTATTTAAAAACACTTGTTGAGATGGGCCTTACAGGATTACTATACTTATTTTTTCTTTGGGCAAACTCTCTTTATAAGATTATACGTATAATGGAGTCTCAGGCATGCAAGAAAAACATGTTACTGCTTGTAGGAATTGCGGTAGGAATTGTTGCTGTGATACTACAGAATGCCGTTGAAAATGTTTTTGAAGTCCCCATGATGTTGGCGTACTTTTGGGGATTTGTTGCACTGGCACTTAGCTATGAATAGAAAGGTGATTGTATGAAATATTTCGTACTGGGCTATTTTGGGTTTGACAATCTTGGCGATGAACTTCTTCTAAAGCAAACCATTCAAATTATCCATAAAGTAGACCCTGATTGTGAGATTACTTCACTTTCTTACAGCCAGACCAATACAGAAGACCTGCATGGCATTCATGCGGTTAGTCGAAATGATTTCATGGGATTGTTTGAAACCATGTTTAAAAGCGATGTGGTAATTGGTGGTGGCGGTAGTATACTTCAAAACGTTACCAGTAATAGGTCAATTATTTACTACATAACCATTTTGTTGTGTGCTAAGGCGATGAGAAAGAAAGTCGTTATGATGGGTAATGGAATTGGTCCTATAAAAGGAGCCTTTTATCAGAAAGCAACTTCGTACTTGTTAAGAAAAGTTGATTTATTTTTGGCGAGGGATGAAGATACAATGGATGAGGTTGTGAATAGAGGAGCAAAAAATCCGGTTCTTGCGGCGGACTTGGTCTATTATGGATACCAAAAGAAAAACAAACAGAAAAGTAAAACTGTCTTGATAAATATACGGCCGTGGCACTTGGACGAAAGATTTCATAGTTCCATGAAGTCATTTTTGAAAAAAATCGAAGAAAAAGGTTACAACATTGCGCTTGTTTCAATGCAGAAAGGGCACGATGATATTGAACTGAAAAAACTAGGCGATTATACATTCTTAGATGTAACGATGCAAAACTATCTCAATAGTGATGCTGAATATTACTGCATGATTGGCATGAGATTGCATGCTTTAATATGGGCAGGTATTCGCGATACTCCCTTTTTAAGCATTTCGTATGATCCAAAGATTGATTCTTTCACTAAAATTAGCGGGCAAATTAATGCGGGGCCTGTACACAAAATAAATGAGAATTTGCTCCTTAGTAACTTTGAAACACTTGAAATTGAGTATGAAGAGCGCGAAAGAGCACTTAAACAGGCCAATCAGCGTATTAGTCAATTAGCGCTTGAAAATGAAAAACAACTAAAAAGATTGATAGAGCAATAAACAGAATTCTTAGTGGTGGTAGTCATCGGATAAACATATGTACTGAAGGGATGAGCAAAATGAACAATCGATTCGTTTGTGTGATAAGCTTAATAACTGGCTTTATATTGACCCTTATGTCTCTTGTGACGGTAGAAGCTTTGGAGGACAATAGAATAAGTGTTAACAGTAATTACGAAAGTTACACAAATAATCAGTTTGAAATGAGGCAAAAAACAATTTCTATTCCGCAAGAAGGCCGTTTTTATGTCCGAAAAATATCCTTTATGAATAATGACGGTATTTACTTCACGGAGTTTATGGTTCCGGGAGAAGAAGGAACTCTTACATATGTTGACGAAGCAGGAAAACTCATAGAAATGCCCTTAAAGGAAGGAGTGCAGCCGGAAGGAAGAGCTCTCTTTCTAGAAACAGAGTCTTATGCGTATCTTTTAGGCCAGGGATATGTATATAAAGACCTGGGGAAAGGAACTATCGAATCAGTCCATCAGACACCTATATCCATTAAACAAGTCGATGGAGGGTGGATGGTTCAATACCGCTACAAGATGATAAAAGATGCTTTTGGTATTTTGTGGGGCGTCGGGTCAGAACATCAGCTTGTAAATTTTGAATCGGAAACCGAGAGAAAGGTATGGGAAAAAAGAGATTTCGACTATTTTGCAAGAATTGGATACGAAGGATACTACTACCAGAGTCCAAGCACGTACAGTCCCACATCAGATAATTCCTACTGGTTAATTCCCAGTGCGTATATGGCCCATCATAACATAAGAAAAGGGCAAGGGCGTTTAGATACCATATTAGGCAATGCTTTACTTCACCTTTCAATGGAGCAGCTTGGAGATAATCAGTATTTACCAACTTTACCTGAAAGCTCGTGGTTGAAACAAGACTACGACATTAGTGCCGGATTTTTTGACACCAGATTCAATGCAGATATGATGCTGACTTTTCTGGAGGGATACAGAAAGTACGGAATTCCCGCATATCGACAGTCCTACCTGCGGCTGGCTGACTATTACATGAAACATGGGTCTTCCAGACATTTTGAAGTATCTCGCGACGAGAATGATGTTCGTGTTCTGAACAATAAAATGCCTTTCAGAACGATAGAACTAAGTGAAGCAAGTGCTGGGTTTCCAGAAGATACTAAAGGATGGCTGGTATGGGATTATGCTGACAAGAATACAGAAAGAGTCACCCATGTATCCTTAAATCATCATGCATTTGCGGCACATGTTTTCTTTCAGTTGTTTCTGGAAGAGCAGGACGCCAGGTATTTAGAATTTGCGGAATATAAATTGAATGGGATTATATTAACGACAGACATTTGGATTAAAGACAATAATAATTTAGAATATGCATTGCTTCCATCTGGAAATATGGGTTTCATCGATTACGATTATTTGACGTATAACGATTTATTCCTGCTTCAGAATTCCGTTAAAGAAGTATATGGAGCAAGAGGAAAAAGTTTAGACGTTCTTATGGAAAACAAAATGAAATGGATGCTGAATAATAGCGTTCATGATTTTATGGAATAACAATGCAGGCAGTGAACAGAAAAGTTTCAGTTAGGAGTAATACTCATGAAACCTATTGATATAATGGGGGTACCAATACACCCAGTGGACGAAGGGGAAGTAAAAAGACTGATAGAGGACTACTTGAAAAGCCATGAAACACAATCAATCATGACTCCAAACCCGGAGATGGTAATGGAAGCGCAAAAGAATACAAAACTCATGGAAGCGTTGAAACGCTCAGACCTGGTGATTCCTGATGGCATAGGGCTGATAATTGTTTCGAAAGTCAAAAAAAAAGGTCTCATGCAACGTGTTACAGGGATTGACACGATGGAACAAATTCTAAATGTTTCCAATGAAAAAAAACAGAAAGTTTTTTTATTAGGTGGGAAGCCTGGGGTTGCCTCCGAGGCAGCGGACAAAATTAGAGACATGCATAAAGGGATTGGTATCGCAGGAAGCCATCACGGCTATTTTTCTGACAGCGAAACGGATCGAATCTTGAAGACGATACATAATGCCAGCCCTGACGTGTTGCTGGTAGGCCTGGGGTTTCCCAGGCAGGAAATATGGATACACGATAACCGTCACCGCTTACCTTGTAAAATTGTAATGGGAATTGGCGGAAGCTTGGATGTATATGCAGGGAAGGTGAAGAGGGCTCCTGCAGCATTTCAGAGAATAGGTCTTGAGTGGCTTTACAGACTATTGAAGGAACCTTGGCGTATTAAGAGGATGGCAGTACTTCCACAATTTTTATGGAAAGCCTTATGGAAATTGTAAAAGATGGATGAACACGGAAGGGAATCGATACAGATGAAAAAAAGCACGTTTATATTAGAGTATTCTTTTATGACCTTGGGTAGTGCATTGATGGCTTTTGGACTTCATTTTTTTCTTGAACCCAATACCATTGCACCTGGCGGCGTGACAGGCTTGGCTGTAGTTATTCAACGATTAATGGGCATTCCAATGGATATCACGAACCTGGTCATCAATATTCCTCTTTTTATCGGAGGAATTTTGATTTTGGGGAAAGCTTTTGGCGCCAAAACCGCCTATGCAACGCTGATGCTATCACTATTTCTTAGACTTTTTATTGTCTTTTTTGGACACTACACAATCACAGCAGATATTCTGCTGGCAGCAATTTATGGTGGTGTCACCATGGGAGTAGGAATAGGACTGGTCTTTAAAATGGGTGGAACCACTGGTGGAACAGACTTGGCAGGAGCTATGATTAATCATTATTTTCCTGCAATAAGCATTGCAAAATTAATGATGATACTGGATTTAATTATAGTTGGAATAGCCGGTATTGTTGATCAGAAAGTCGAAACTGCACTGTACTCAGTCATTGCCTTATATATTTTAGTAAAACTGGCTGACTTTATTGTAGAAGATCTTAGCTACTCAAAAGCATTTTACATTATATCTCGAAAATCTGACATTATTGGAGAGAGAATTATTGATGAACTGAGCAGAGGCGTAACTTCAATAGACTCGAGGGGTGTTTATACGGGTGAAAAAAGAGATATGCTTCTTTGCGTTGTAAGTCGTGCTCAGGTTGTCAAGTTGAAAAAGCTAGTATATGAAGAAGACCCAGACGCCTTTCTGATGGTGTCTACGATACATGAAGTGGTGGGAGAAGGTTTTTCTGAAGCAAAAAGCTAGTATACTTCCCTGCTTGAGCATTAGGCTTTTAACGATATGAAAGATGAAGACTGAAGAAACTGTAAAACAACTGTAACCCACGGAACTTTGTATTTCGGCTATAATTAGTGCAGAATTAATGGTTTGAAAGTTCAATGCGTAATTCAGTATGTAAAGTAATATTTGGAGGGATTAACAATGGTTTCGTGGAAAACGAAAATAATAACTATCGGCTTGGTAAGTTTATTGACGCTTTGTTCTTTAGCGCAAAATGCTCTGGCAAGAGATTATCTTTATGAAAGCAGAAAAAGCAACACAATAGGAAGTGGTGTTGTTCACGATAATATTCTCAGGTTTGGTGAAAGCGGTTGGCTGCATATGAATGTGGTGAAAGTAGACCTGAATAATGACAAGAGCGAAATTGATCTAATACAAAGTTCTAGTGGCGTGTCACAGAGAGAAACGCTTGGAAAAATGCTCGAACAAAAAACACATCCTATCGCTGCGATCAACGCAGACTACTTTTATGTAACTAACCCGGATTCACCTCTGGGCGTTATGATTAGGAAAGGACAGCTAATTAGCGACCCTGGAACTGCCCAGGACTTTTCTTCCGTAATCATTACAAAGGAGATGAAGGCTGCTATAAACTCTCTGCAAAACCGTTCATTTATCACAACTGAAAATGACATCATTCTGAGCGTTGGAGCATATAATCGTATAAACTGGAACTATGCATCTATAACCGTGCTCGATTCTAACTGGGGATCAAAGACGCCGGGGGCCGCAGGAGAATATTCAGATTTAGTCGAAGTAATTGTTAAAGATGATATTGTCAGCGAAATCCGGCAAAGTCTTCCTTCCACTGATATTCCTCACAACGGTTACGCGATTATCGCTTCCGGAGAAAACGGTAAACGGCTGAAGTCCAGTTTTAATCTGGGTGAACGTGTAAAAGTACACCCTCAAACAGCTCCCAGTCTTGAAGGCATTCACCTGGCAGTAGGTGGCGGGACTCCTATACTGCGGAACGGACAAGTATTACCACCTTCAAGACACACAAACGGAAGTCAGCCTAGAACAGCCATTGGAATTAATCGAGAAGGAAATCAGCTTATAATGGCCACTGTAGATGGGAGACACCACTCTTATCAGGGTGTAAACGGCGAAGTAATGGCCCGGTTAATGATGGAAGCAGGAAGCTACGACGCCATCATGATGGACGGTGGCGGCTCAACAACAATGATGATTAGAAATCCAGGAGAAGCAATTCCTCATCTGGCAAATGTTCCGTCTGACGGGAGTCAGCGTAGAATAATTAATGCCTTGGCAATATCGCCAAACCCTGAATCCGGCGATAATATTGGCGGCATTGTTTTGGAAGCACCTCAAAGCAATTTGTTTAAGAACAACGGTATCCCTCTAAACATCAAAGGATATGATGAAAGCTATCGACCAATAGCCATTAACAACAGCGATGTTTCCTATAGAATTCTTGAAGGATCAGGAAGGGTTGAAGACGGAAAACTCATTCCTGAAGAATCCGGAAAACTGGTGGTGGAAGCAAGCTTTCAAGATTTTCGGGAACAAAAAGAATTCCGCATTTTAGAGGATGTAGCAGCAATTCAAATCAACGCACCGGTTTATAAACTGGGTCATAATGAAAGATTGGAACTTGCAGTGGAAGGTATCGATTTTAGAGGCAACAGGGCATTGCTGGACTTTGACAGAGTGCAGTGGACGGATGAAAAAGGAGCAGGTACTTTTAGGAATGGTTATTATATGAGCGGAGAATGGGATGGTGCTACTGTTCTTCGAGCTGCCTATAATGGTCACGCAGCTGCGATTCCAGTGGCAGTAGGGTCTCAGAGATCAGCGATGCCAAACCTGGATAATTTTAAACCTGAGTTTATTGGATACCCGGATGCTGTGAAAGGAAATGTAAGGATTGCAAGTGAAGGTAAAGTTAACAATAGTTCACTGGAACTAACATACGACTTTACTGAATCAACGGAAACCACCGCAGCATACATTAGCTTTGGGACGAATTTAGCACTTCCTTCGGGCACTAGGGAAATCAGCATTTGGGCCCATGCGAAGGAAACAGCACCTCACTGGATACGTGCCCAGGTAAAAGATGGACAAGGAAATAATCATGTCCTGGATCTTAAGCGAGGTATTGACTGGACAGGGTGGCAGCAACTTAAAGGGAATCTTCCAAACAACATTTCTTCTCCAATAAACCTTGAACGAATATATGTTGTTGAACCGGAGCCTTTCTTTAAAACAAAAGGAACGCTCAAGTTTGACGGACTCGAAGCCACTGCGCCCTTTTCTTTGCCGAAGCTGTCGGCCCAGGAAGCAGGAGGAAGAATTCAGGACGCCAAAAACAAAGAACCAGAAAAAATTGATGAAAGATGGACCATTCTGCATGACAACACCCTTCGACAGAATGGACAAGACCTTTTGACTCATTCGCAGGGATACGGCACTCAACAAAGTGGTCAGCAAACGTTTATTTTACTTAACAACAGTAATGATGGTCTAAGAAGAACCAATTATCAACAGTGGCCATGGTTGAAAAACCTTTTATCCGGGAATATGTCTCAAAATGTCATTGTAATAATGCCTAAGCCAATTTGGGGGCCGTTAGGTTTTAGTGATGAGCTTGAAGCAAACCTTTTTAATGAGCAACTTAAAAATCTGGCCGAAAACGGAAAAAATGTTTATGTGTTCTTTGGGAACGGTAGTGTTGGAACAGAGATGAGAGATGGAATTCGTTACATTGGCATGGGAAATGATGCAGGTCGTGAAGTGCATCTTTATCGGTCAGGAGACGAAGTGTTTTACAAAGTGAAAGAACAGCAAGAGATTGGAGGACATCAGGAAGGATTGGATGGAATCCTGTTCGGTGTCGGGTTACAACATTATACCATCAATGGAGAAAAAGTTTTGATGGACGCCAGTCCCTATATAAAAGATGGCCGAACAATGGTGCCGGTTCGCTATGTGTCTGCAGCACTGGGAATCCCTGATGAGAATGTTCATTGGGACGGCGAAACCGAAACTGTATCAATCCGGACAAATGAAGGAATCCTATTGCAGGTGGTTATTGGAAGCACACAACTTAAAAGCGAAGAAAAAGTGATGGAAATGGACACAACTGCAGAAATTCGACAAGGAAGAACCTTCGTCCCGATTTCCCGATTTGCACAGATGATGGACGTATCATACACTTGGGACGGAAGCGACCAGACGGTCATGTTTTACAGCTCGCCTTCTTCAAATTAAACAATTATGTTACTGGACGGCAGAAATACAGTCATAAAAGCAAATTAAACACCTGTTGACACTTTGCGGGTGTTTTTTTTATTATCGTTTCTCTTGAATGATTCGCAAAAAACTTGGTATATACACTGATAAGAGCCCGTTAATGGAGAGCAGCATCAAAGGAGGACTCAGATCATGGAAAAGTATAAAATAGACTGGCAGCGGTTGAACAGCTTTTGCTCAATGGATACTTTCAGTTTCGACACAACAAAAGATCTAAAACCCCTGAAAGGGATTATCGGTCAGGACCGAGCTGCGAAGTCACTTGAATTTGGACTCAAAATGAAGAAAAGAGGCTATAACATCTATGTTTCCGGACTTAGTGGAACGGGGAGGAGCAGTTATACAGAATCTATTGCCAGATCTTACGCAGAAAGTATGCAAACACCGCAGGATTGGGTATATGTTTACAATTTTAAGCATCCGGATAAGCCTAAAGCTTTAGGCATGGAAGCAGGAGTCGGAAGACAATTTAAAAAAGACATTGAATCAATGATTGAACAGATTCGCAACGAAATAGTTACGGCATTCCGAAGTACGGAATACGAATCCAAAAAAACTGAATTGGTTAAAGAGTATCAGGAAAAGAATCAGGAAATGATAAAAAAGCTCAATGAGGTTGCTTCGGAATACGGTTTTATGTTTAAAGAAACTGAGCATGGTTTAGTTACGATTCCACTGGTTGAAGACCGTCCTATGAGCCAGGAAGAATATGAAAACCTGTCAGCGGAAAAGATGGATGAAATAAGAGAAAAATCCAACGAGCTCAGTTTGAAGACCTTTGAAATGTTTAATGAAATTAAAGATCTTGAAGAAAAACTGAGAAGAAAAATTAAAAAGCTCGACGAGCAGACCGGATACGATGTAATTAATTATTACATTAAAAAACTGTTAAACCGTTATAATCATCGAAAAGAAATCAGAGAATATATTAATGAAATGGAAAGGGATATTGTTGAAAACATTCATCGTTTCAGGAAAGGTGATGAATCTTCACAGGACAAGGGAGCCGCTGCCTTATTCATGAAAAGAGGAAGCGATGATAACTTTCAAATCCGGTATCGCGTGAATCTTTTTATCGATCACAGCGAAACAAAACACGCTCCGATTATAAACGAAAACAATCCAACTTTTTACAACCTGATGGGAGCTATTGAATACAAAAATGAAATGGGAGCCCTCAGAACTGACTTTACTCAAATAAAGCCAGGATCCCTTCATATGGCTAACGGCGGATTCCTGCTCCTTCACACAAGAGAAATACTGTTGCAGCCTTATGCCTGGGACACTTTAAAACGTGCGCTTAAAACTGGAGAAATAAACATAGAGAACCTATCTCAGCAAATGGGACTAATGGTCACTTCGATGCTTAAGCCTGAGCCGATTCCGTTGGATATTAAAGTATTACTGATAGGTGATGCCTATACCTATAACCTTCTTTATGCCCTGGATGAAGATTTTAAGAAACTATTTAAAATCATGGCAGACTTTGATACAGAAATGAGTAAAGATCAGGAAAGCATGGAAAAGATGGCTGCTTTCATCGCTACTCATTGCGAAGAAGTTGGACTTAAAAATTTTGATCGATCAGCCGTTTGCAGAGTAATTCAATATAGCTCGCGTCTGGCAGACCATCAGGAGAAACTGACTTCCCGTTTTAGCCAGGTGGTGGAAGTGCTTTATGAAGCAGATCAGTGGGCTACAGAGGGCGGTGCAGATGTTGTTGCTGTAGAGCATGTGGAAAAAGCCATTGAGGAAAGAACTTACCGTAATAATAAGTATGAAGAAAAGCTGAATGAGTTATTTGAAGATGGCACTCTGTTAATGGATGTTACGGGAGAAAAAATCGGGCAAATCAACGGACTGGTAGTAATGGGTTCCGGCCAGCATTCTTTTGGCAAACCAACTCGGATAACTGTTACAACTTATCGTGGAAAACCGGGAATTATAAACATCGAGAGAGAAGTAGCGAAGAGTGGTCCTATTCATTCAAAAGGAGTATACGTGCTCAGTGGATATCTTGGTAAAAAATATGCCCAGGAACACCCGATTTCTCTATCTGTCAGTATCAGTTTTGAGCAAAATTATTCAATGATTGATGGTGATAGTGCATCAAGCACCGAACTTTATGGGATTCTTTCGAGTATCTCAAATACACCCATAAAACAGTCTATCGCAGTTACCGGTTCGGTTAATCAAAATGGTGAAATACAACCAATTGGTGGAGTTAACGAGAAAATCGAAGGATTTTTCGATGTGTGCAAGCGTATGGGTTTCACTGGAGAACAGGGCGTTATCATCCCCAGGCAGAATATGAAAAACCTGATGTTGAAGGACGAAGTGGTGGAAGCTGTAAAGGATAACCAATTTCATATTTATGCCATTGGGCATGTTGAAGAAGGGATTGAAATTTTAACTGGTATACCGGCTGGTACTGAAGATGAAGAAGGTAACTATCCCGAAGGAACCATAAATGCAATGGTAAGCGGCAAACTTAAAAGCATTCATGAAGAAGAACGGAACAAGAATAAATCAGCTAAAGACGACTAAAACAGACGGGCTCCTTCAAATGAAGGAGCCCGTTCTTTAGCATTTAATGAGTTCGCTTTCGGTAATAATCCAATGAACAGCAATGTCATGGGGTTCTCTGGGTACCCTTGGTATCAGCTGAAAATCATACACAAGTGAAACTAATGCAGTGTTTTCGTTTAGTTGCGGTAAAAAACGGTCATAATAACCTGCTCCGAATCCCACCCGATAGCCTTCACGATCAAAGGCGACACCAGGAACAACTACCAAATCCAGCTCTTGTGGATCCATAGGTCTGAGAGCATCAGGATTTGGTTCCAATAATCCAAACTGAGCCACCTGAAGGTCTTTTTCGGGATCCTTTAACTCAGATACTGTAAGGCTGTAATCTGAAGGGTTGGTTACAGGTATTGAAACTTTCTTGCCGTTTTGAAGGAATGACTGGATCAATGAGCCTGTCTTTACCTCGTTTCTGAAATCAAGGTATACCATCATGTGCTTTGCTTTTTTCCAGGCATCCATCCCGAAGAGCTGCTGGTGAATCAAACTGCTCTTTTCATGAACCTCTTTAGGATTCAAAGCCTCTCTTCGCTTTGTCATTGATTGTCTTATATCTTTCTTCATGAAAATCTCTCCTTATGTTAAGATATTATTACAAATAACTGAGTATATACATTCATTTTATCAGATTTCTTGCAATTATGCTCGTGATAAGGTTATAATAAGGATTGAAAGAGTCTAATTTCAGGAGTGGTTAATCTTTGATCGAATTCAGAAATACAAGCAAAGTTTATGATAACGGCGTTCATGCGTTGAAAAATATAAATCTTAAAATTAATAAAGGCGAATTTTTATTTCTGGTTGGACCCAGCGGTGCTGGAAAATCAACCTTTATTAAGCTTCTCTTAAGAGAAGAGCAGGCAACTGGCGGGAAAATTCTTGTTGACGGTGAAGATATAACAAAACTTTCGCAGAGACAAATACCTTATCTTCGCCGGAAAATCAGTGTTGTTTTTCAGGACTTTAGATTGCTGGAAGACAAAACATTGTATGAAAATGTTGCTTTTGCCATGCAGGTCACTGGTGCATCGCCCAAAGAAATCAGGAGGCAGGTGCCTATGATGCTGGGAATGGTTGGTTTGAGTGATCGTGCCAGTCAATATCCACACCAGCTGTCCGGAGGTGAAAAGCAAAGGGTTTCCATTGCGAGAGCAATTGTTAATCGGCCGATTATTTTAATCGCAGATGAACCTACAGGTAACCTGGATCCGGATACAGCCTGGGAAGTTATGAAAGTATTAAGACACATCAGCCGCAGGGGAACCACAATTTTAATGGCAACCCATGCTAAGGATATCGTC
The DNA here is from genome assembly GCA_003838145.1 of Tindallia sp. MSAO_Bac2. Taxonomy (GTDB): domain Bacteria; phylum Bacillota; class Clostridia; order Peptostreptococcales; family Tindalliaceae; genus Tindallia. The sequence goes on along the minus strand of QYZZ01000122.1, from coordinate 55,632 downwards.
GATGTGATGCAACAGCGTGTAGTAGCGCTGGAAAAAGGAAATATTGTGCGGGATGTACAGAGGGGGATTTACGGTTATGAAGCTTAGATCCTTTCAGTACATAATGCAGCAAAGTTTTAAAGGGATATGGCGTAATAAGGGCATGAGCATTGCTTCCATTAGTTCTGTTGCAGCATCCCTCACGATATTGGGATTAATTATGGTTTTGGTTCTCAATATGGGACACCTGGCAAGTCTGGCACAAACTCAGTTTGACAGCGTGCAGGTGTACATTGAAGATGATATGGATCCGGAAGCTATTGAGTCCCTCGGGTCAGAAATAGGCCAGATTGAAGGTGTTTCATACATTCATTACGAATCCAAAGAGATGGCACTGGCAAATATGAAAGAGCGCTGGGGTGAGCAGGGATACCTTCTGGATACCCTGGAAGATAACCCGTTACCCAATTCATATATCGTGCATGTGGCTAACATTCGTTACTCTGATGATGTAGTTGAAGAAGTAAGTGGTTTAAATGGAGTGGACGAAATAAGATATTACCGTGATATCATTGATAACCTGATCCGAATAGCAGGCTTGGTACGCTCCGTTGGTTTAGTCGTTATTGCTGTCCTTATACTGATTGCAACTTTTATCATTTCCAACACCATTAAATTAACCATAAATGCACGCAAGAGAGAAATAAGAATTATGAAAGATGTCGGTGCTACTAACTGGTTTATCCGCTGGCCGTTTTTCCTGGAGGGAACAATTCTCGGATTGTTTGGCGCCATCATTGCGGTAATCATCATTTATTTCGGATACCAGACCATTTTTGATATGATTACAACAAGGTTTTTTGTTATATTCAGTGCTTATTTGCTATCCGTTGAGGAGATGATGCAGCGAACACTGATTATGTTTGTGGTCCTTGGCTCTGGTGTCGGAGCTTTGGGGAGCATTGTCTCACTGAGAAAACATCTGGAAATATAAGGAATATAAGTTGCGAGAGGGGGAAGTTTATTGCGAGGAATACATAAAACCATTATAACTATATTAGTATTGGTGACTATTGGATTTACTCAGGTTAGTTTCGGGAGTGAGGTTGAACAAATCAATCAACAGCTGCAGGAACTGCAAAACCAGCGTCAAAACCTTGATTCTGCCCTTAGGGACAATACCCGTGAGCAACGGAGTGTAGCTGAACAGATTTCTTATCTGAGCAGCGAGATACAAAAGGCAGAACAGGAGCTGAATTCCCTTAACAATCAGATTGCAGATACTGAAAACAGAATTCTTGATACTCAGCATGCTTTGGAAGAAGCGATCCTCTCGATTGCGGAAAAGGAAGAACTACTGGCAAAAAGGCTGGATGCAATGTATCGTAATGGCAATGTTGCCTATGCTGAAGTTCTTTTTAACTCTAAGGACTTCTCTGAACTTCTGAGCAATATGGACATGGTAAAACTAATTGTAGAGAGTGATGTAGAATTACTGCAATTTATGGAAGAGCAGCGAATAGTGATAGAGAACAAAAAAGCTGAACTGGAGGCGAATCGCCGCTACCTGGCAGAACTCAAACGGACCGTTGATAATCAACGGGAATACTTGGTAGTGACACGTGGTGAACAGCAACGGCTTCAGGCTGAGCTTGAAAATGATAAACAGGCACTGGAAGCTAAGCTGGACCAACTGGAGCAGGAAGCAAGAAATTTAGAGCAGGTTCTGGTGAACCTGCAGTCTGACAGAGACTATGAAGGCGGCGAAATGCGATGGCCGGTCCCCGGGCATAGCCGCATTTCTTCCCCTTATGGTAATCGAGTACACCCTATTCTCGGAACCAATCGTTTTCACTCAGGAATTGATATCCCTGCACCCACAGGAACCAGTATTGTAGCTGCTGGGCCTGGAACAGTTGCTTTTTCAGGGAATCGGGGAGGATACGGCCGAACGATATTTATCGACCATGGTGGTGGTATCATTACACTTTATGCTCACTGCAACACTTTATTAGTATCCGAAGGTGAAAGGGTATCTGCCGGCCAGACGATAGCAAAAGTGGGAAGCACCGGTATGTCCACAGGACCGCACTTACACTTTGAGGTCCGAAAAAATGGTAAATACGTAAACCCAATGCCATGGTTGCAGTAATTTCAAAACATTATAAAACACCTCTCTGAGCAGGGGTGTTTTATTTTGCACTGATGTATGCTAGTCAGTAACCTGAATTTAAGGTACAATAATCATAGAGAATGAAAGACATCAAACCAACAACTCGATAAAGGAGAAATTTCATGATAAGTAAAAAGAAAGCATTTGTTATGGCAGTCCTTCTAATAATGGTTACTGCATTTGTCACTTTCAGTATCAGCAATCTGGTGGCTTTAAATGTGGGCGATAAAATGATTATCAGTCAGGATATGTACCTTCGATTGAATGAAGACAATGAAAATATGGGAAAACTGATTCATTTAAAACATTTTTTGCTGGAAGAATACTATAAGGAACTTGAAGAAGAAAAACTGATTGATGGAGCTATTCACGGAATGTTTGAAGCGGTAGGAGATCCATATACCAATTATTTGGATGCTAAAGACATGTCGGACATGATGATGAGTACTCAGGGAGTGTATGGTGGTATAGGTATTATCGTTACAGCAGATGATGACGGGTATGTCTCCGTTGTATCGCCGATAGAAGATACTCCTGGTGAAAGAGCGGGGTTAAACACCGGAGATAGAATTATCAGAGTGGATGATGAAAACGTATCCGGAAACAGACTGGATGATGCGGTATCCCTTATGAGAGGGGATGCGGATACGGAGGTGAAGTTGGAGGTAATGAAAAGGAATCAGAATGAATCTGTGGAAATATCCGTCGTTCGGGAAATAATCCGGATACAGTCGGTGCGTTCCGAAATTATTAATAACAGCATAGGATATGTACGTGTTACTAACTTCGATGAAAAGACTGCCGGAGACTTTCAATCACATATGGATGAGATGACAAGACAGGGAATTACGCAAGTCATCCTGGATCTTAGGAACAACCCTGGCGGTCTGCTTACATCAGCAATAAGGATCTCTGATATGCTGTTAGATGAAGGACTGATAGTCTATACGGAGGACCGGCACGGTAACCGGAAAGAAGAATTTGCTGGCTCAGGGAATTATGATGTGGAATTGGTTGTATTGATCAACGAAGGCTCAGCAAGTGCTTCTGAAATTTTAGCAGGAGCCCTGCAGGATCGGGAGAAGGCAATATTGGTAGGAGGACAATCCTTTGGTAAGGGACTGGTACAGGAAATGCAGCAACTACCGGATGGAACGGGTTTTAAGTTCACAGTATCAGAATATTTTACTCCCTCAGGAAGAAGTATTCATGAAAAGGGAATAGAACCGGACTATGTAGTTGATATACCGGAAGACATATGGCTGGAAGGACATGATTTGGAATTAGATGAAGACCCGCAGTTGCAGCGTGCGATTGAGCTGTTTCAGTAAAAAAATATGAAGGTGATTAATTTATGAAGCCATTTAAAGTAACAGCGGACTTTCAACCTATGGGTGATCAGCCCCAGGCTATAAAAAGCCTGAGTGGAGGCATCCAGGAAGGGTTAAGGCATCAGACCCTGCTGGGCGTTACAGGGTCTGGCAAAACCTATACCATGGCAAAAGTTGTGGAACAGGTCCAGAAACCAACCCTGGTTATTGCTCACAACAAAACTTTGGCGGCTCAGCTTTGCAGTGAATTTCGGGAATTTTTTCCGGAAAATTCAGTCGAGTACTTTGTCAGCTACTACGACTACTATCAGCCGGAAGCTTATGTAGCCCACAGCGATTTATACATTGAAAAAGATGCATCAATAAACGATGAAATTGATAAACTCCGACATTCTGCAACATCCGCTCTTTTTGAACGGAGAGATGTTTTGATTGTTGCCAGTGTATCCTGCATTTATGGTCTTGGGGATCCGGATGATTACAAGGATTTGATGGTGTCAATGAGAGTTGGAATGGAAAGAAATCGCGATGAAGTGATTAAAAGGCTGACTGAGATCCAGTATCACCGCAACGATATCAACTTTACCAGAGGAACCTTTCGGGTAAGGGGAGATATACTAGAAATTTTTCCAGCATCTTCTTCTGAAAATGCACAAAGAGTTGAGTTCTTTGGTGATGAAATCGACCGGATTACAGAAATTAATGTACTGACCGGTGAAGTTATTGGATCACGCCAACACTTGGCGGTTTTTCCTGCTTCCCACTATGCGACCAGATGGGATAAAGTTGAGAGAGCTGTTCATGATATTGAAGAAGAGCTTATAGAACGGATTGATTACTTTAAAAACAAAGACCGGCTGCTGGAAGCACAGCGGATAGAACAACGGACAAAGTACGATATAGAAATGCTTCGGGAAATGGGGTATTGCCAGGGGATAGAAAACTACTCCCGCCATTTGACCGGAAGACCAGCCGGAAGCCGGCCGTTTACACTGATTGATTACTTTCCGGATGATTTTTTAATGCTGATTGATGAATCTCATGTTACGCTGCCCCAGATCAGAGGAATGTATGGCGGTGATCGTTCCAGGAAAGAGTCTTTAGTGGAGTATGGATTCAGACTTCCTTCCGCTTTTGATAATCGCCCATTGAATTTCCGGGAATTTGAAAAACTGGTTAACCAGGCAGTGTATGTCAGTGCGACTCCAGGCCCATATGAATATGAGCACAGCCAGAAGACTACGGAACAACTTTTAAGACCGACGGGGCTGGTAGATCCACCAATCGATGTTAGGCCGATAAAAGGACAAATTGATGACTTGCTTGGAGAAATTCATCAGTGTGTTGATCGGAGTCAGCGGGTACTTATTACCACCCTGACAAAAAAAATGGCAGAGGATCTGACCCGGTATCTTACTGAAGCCAGCATCAAAGTTCGCTATCTCCATTCGGATATTGATACGATGGAACGAATGGAAATAATACGGGAGCTGAGACTGGGAGTATTTGATGTTTTGGTTGGTATTAACCTTCTTCGTGAGGGTTTGGATTTACCTGAAGTATCTTTAGTAGCCATTCTGGATGCAGATAAAGAAGGATTCCTGAGATCTGAAATATCGTTGGTTCAGACCATAGGCAGAGCCGCAAGAAATGTTGATGGAAAGGTTATTCTATATGCCGACAAAATAACCCCATCTATGCAGCGCGCTATGGATGAAACCGAACGCCGTCGTAATATTCAATTAGCTCATAATGCGGAGCATGGGATAACCCCTCAAAGCATCATGAAAAAAGTGAGAGATGTCATTGAAGCGACTAAGGTGGCGGAAGGTAAGACGGATTATGAAACACCAAAAGAGAGCAAAGGCAAAGCAATAAAAGGAAAAGAAGCACAGAGACAGATTAAAAAACTGGAAAAAGAGATGAAGGAAGCGGCTAAAAACCTTGAATTTGAGAAAGCTGCAGCAATCAGAGACGAAATTATGTGGATTAAAAGTCTTGTTGCTGAGCAGGAACTAATTAAAGAAAATGAATAAATTAACGAGGTGTCAAAGTGGCAAAGAATCAGATTGAAATAAGAGGTGCAAGAGAACATAATCTTAAGGATATAAATGTTACCATACCAAGAGATCAGCTGATCGTAATGACAGGACTTTCCGGTTCCGGTAAAACTTCCCTGGCTTTCGATACGATCTATGCAGAAGGTCAGCGAAGGTATATAGAAAGTCTGTCTTCCTATGCGCGTCAATTTCTTGGACAAATGGAAAAACCTGATGTTGACTATATTGAGGGACTGAGTCCGGCTATTTCTATAGATCAAAAAACCACCAGCAAAAATCCACGGTCAACAGTGGGTACGGTTACGGAAATTTACGACTATTTTCGTTTATTATATGCCAGAGTTGGAACGCCGCATTGTCCGGTTTGTCATGAAGAAATCAGTCAGATCACAGTTGAAGAGATGGTTGACCAGATAATGAAAATGGAGGAGCGGACCAAACTCCAAATCTTAGCTCCGGTTATAAGAGGTAAAAAAGGGGAACATAAGAAAGAACTTGAAAAAATTCAAAAAGATGGTTTTGTCAGAGTGCGTATAGATGGAAAAATGCATGAAATCTATGATGAAATAAAATTGGATAAAAATAAAAAACATCACATTGAAATTGTGGTGGATAGAATTGTCATAAAACCTGGCATAGAACAAAGACTTGCAGATTCCCTTGAAACTGCCCTTAAATTTACAGAAGGGTTGGTGCTGATAGATGTACAGGAAGGAGAAGAAATTCTGTACTCAACCCAGCTCTCCTGTCCTGAGCATAACATTGGAATGGAAGAGCTGAGTCCCAGAATGTTTTCCTTCAACAACCCATATGGAGCCTGCTCCGTATGCAAGGGGATCGGACACATGAAGGAAGTTGATCCGGACATGGTAATACCCAACAAGGATCTGAGCATACGGGAGGGCGGTATTGCAGCTTGGGGCAGTGCCAACGGGCAACAGTCGGAAGATGGATATTACTTTAAAATGGTAGAGCAGTTGGCCAGGCAGTATAATGTAAGTCTGGATAAACCCATAAGAGAGTTGCCGGAGGACTTTGTCCAAACACTGCTTTATGGATCTGAACATCACGAAATCAGTTTTGAGTTTGAATCCAGGTTTGGAGGGCAAAAAACGTATTCATCAACCTATGAGGGCATTATCCCCAACCTTAACAGACGATATACAGAAACTCACTCGGAATATATGCGCGACAGGATAGAGTCCTTTATGAGTGAAAATCCATGTCCTGCCTGCAATGGAGCAAGACTGAAGGATATTTCACTTGCTGTTAAAGTGGGAGATTTAAATATCCACGAGCTGACATTGATGTCAGTAAAAGAAGCTGTAAATTTCTTCCGGCATTTACACCTGAATGACCAAAAAATGATGATAGCAAAGCAGGTATTTAAAGAAATTAAAAACCGACTTTATTTTTTGATGGATGTAGGCCTTGACTATCTGACACTGGCAAGAAGTGCCGGGACTTTATCGGGAGGAGAGTCTCAGAGGATAAGACTGGCAACTCAGATTGGATCCAGCCTGGTAGGCGTTTTGTATATTCTTGATGAACCAAGCATTGGACTTCATCAAAGAGACAATGCCAGGTTGCTGAAAACATTGCGAAATTTAACAGATCTTGGCAATACAGTTGTAGTGGTGGAACATGACGAGGACACCATCATGAACGCTGACCACATTATAGATATTGGACCCGGTGCCGGTATACATGGTGGACAGCTGGTGGCTCAGGGTACGGTTAAGGACATTATGAACACAACGGAATCAATTACTGGCCAGTATCTGAAAGGCGACAAATCAATCCCGATACCCACTGTGCGTCGAAAACCTGATTCACAGTCCATTCAGGTTAAAGGTGCCGAAGCCAATAATCTTCAAAAACTTGATGTTGACTTTCCCTTAGGCGTAATGACCTGTGTAACGGGAGTGTCCGGTTCGGGAAAAAGCACGCTGGTGAATGAAGTGCTTTATAAACGACTGGCACAGGAATTTTATAAGAGCAGAGAAAAGCCCGGCCTGCATAAGAAGGTGAAGGGAATTGAAAACGTTGATAAAGTTATCAAAGTGAGCCAGGATCCAATTGGACGCACACCCCGATCGAATCCGGCAACATATACCGGTGTCTTTGACCACATCAGAGACCTTTTTGCTCAAACACCAACAGCGAAAATGAGAGGATATCTTAAAGGAAGATTTAGCTTCAACTTAAAGGGCGGCCGTTGTGAAGCTTGCAAGGGTGATGGTATTATAAAGATAGAGATGCATTTTTTGCCGGATGTGTATATTCCCTGCGAAGTGTGTAAGGGCAAGCGGTATAACCGGGAAACACTTGAAGTGAAGTACAAGGGGAAAAACATAGCCGATGTTCTGGAAATGAACGTGGAAGAAGCTTTGGTATTTTTTGACAGCATTCCGGTCATAAAGCGAAAACTTCAGACGATGATGGATGTCGGTCTTAGCTATATTCAACTTGGACAGCCATCTACCCAGCTTTCCGGAGGTGAGGCACAACGAATTAAATTATCGACGGAACTGGGCAAAAAAAGCACTGGAAGAACTTTTTATGTGCTGGACGAGCCAACAACCGGCCTTCATATCGCTGATGTTGAAACCTTAATTACTGTATTGCAGCGTTTGGTAGAGGCAGGTAATACGGTGGTGGTCATTGAGCACAATCTTGAAGTAATCAAAACAGCAGATTATATCATTGACCTTGGACCGGAAGGCGGCGCTGAAGGTGGAACACTTGTAGTTGCTGGTACGCCGGAAGAAGTTGCCAATTGCAGCAAATCATATACCGGCGAATTTTTGAAACCAGTACTAAACACTTGTATTAACCATCAGCAGGCACAGTGAAAAATAAGAGAAAATATAAAGGAGGATTAATATGGGACGGATTGGTTTTCAGGAACTGGCTCTGGTATTTGGACTTGCATTATTAATATTTGGACCGGCAAAACTACCGGAAATTGGTAAATCACTGGGTAAAGGAATCAGGGAGTTTAAAAGCGCAACGACGGAAATAACTTCAGAAAAAAAATCAGATGCTAAGAGTAATAGTAGTAATAGTGAGGAAGAGAAAGAAAACGACAGCAAAGAGACAAATGAATAACAGTATCCTTATTTATATTGATTGCATGATAGGTGGAATATGTTATAATAAATAAGGAATTAACAAAAAAATAATGACAGCGTTATCTGATAGTTTTTTAACAAAAAAAGGAAAGTGAGGTTTTATAATGGGTAGAATAGGTTTTCAGGAAATTTTACTGGTCTTTGGATTGGCACTGTTAATTTTTGGACCGACAAAACTGCCGGAAATCGGTAAATCCATGGGGAAAGGAATTCGCGAGTTTAAAAGTGCCACAAAAGAAATAACGGATAGTGTCAGCTTGGAAGAAACATCTTCAGATAAAAAATGAAGAACAGTTAAAGGCGGGTGACAATCGTGCGTTTTGGTTTTATGGAAATACTATTGGTCGGAGGAATAGTGCTGCTTGTATTTGGGCCTGGAAGATTTAGCCTTTTGGGAAAATCAGTAAAAAAAAGTGTCGAAGAATACAAAGATGAATCGGAGAAAAAAACGAAACAATAATGGAAGCTAGGTGGGTTCCTTGGAACAAGAGACAAAATCTATGAGTCTGATACAGCATTTGGAAGAATTTAGAAAACGGCTGATTATATGCTTAATTGCATTGTTAATAACCTCTGCAGGCAGTTTTTTGTACGTTGAGGAAATCAGACACCTTCTGGTTCGACCAGCTGGCTCTCTGGAACTTATCTATATTACACCGCCTGAAGCATTAATGGCAAATATCCGGCTTGCTATTTTATCAGGCGTTATTGTTGCCATGCCTGTTATGGTATATCAATTTCTGGCATTTGTTATGCCTGCTCTTTACAAAAACGAAAAGCGTATCTTATTTCCGATTGTGTTTATGATGCTAATTATGTTTAGCATAGGGATTCTATTTGCGTATCATATTGCGTTTCCCTTTGCCATTGCATTTTTTTTGAGATTTGCTTCTCAGGATCTTATTCCAATGTTTACGATTACACAGTACATCGCTTTTGTAACCCAGTTTCTGCTTACCTTTGGACTGGTATTCCAGTTGCCGCTTCTTTTTTTGGTGCTGGGTATGATGAACATAGTAAGCGCACCATTTCTGCGTAAAAACAGGAAATATGTCTTATTAGTGATTGCTGTTGGTTCGGCTTTAATTACACCACCGGATGTTATTTCTCAGATTATGATTGGCGGCCCGCTATGGCTTTTGTATGAGATAGGTATCATTCTGGTGGCAATTATTCAGTTTAGAAAGAAAAAGAAGCGAGAAAAAGAAGAATAATCAGGAGTCATGTCTCCTTGATTGGATGGTAAAACGTTAGCTTTTAGAAATAGGGATACGTGGAAATTTGCATGTTAAATGGATAACGAAATCCTTGCTGAGAAGGTAGGAAGGAAACAGAGTGTCAAAGAAGAAAAAATAGTCTTGGGAGTAGTGGTGAGGGATTAAATAAAAAACATATATAAATATGTTTAATTTCCAAAGACGGAAGCAAAGACATATTCAATGGAATCTATGTGAATTAATACTGCCAGCGTTTTCTTTTTCTTTTATTAGTTAATTATTTAACAAAACTCTGAGAAGTATGAGGAGGTGAATTGATGACTGAAATAGATAAGGACCGGGTAATTCACTATACGATACTCTCCAGGTTGTTGACAGATCAGCTTAAAACTGGCGATATGAAGAAGTTGATCGAATTGTCAGAGTCGTTGACACCGGGCAGCGGTGATCTTGTGGCCAACCTGAAGCAAGAGATGAAACTGTGGTTAGTAAAGCAGGATGATGAACCACTCCGTGTAGAGTATGCTCATCTTTTTTTGATGCCGGAAGGTGTTAAAGCCTACGAATCTGTCTATCGCACCAAAGATGGGTTAATGATGCAGGAACCCTGGGAAAGAGTAAGATCTTTCTATCTGAAACATGGATTGAGGCTGGAAGGTGAAAAAACACATCCGGAGGATCATGCGTCTGTTGAACTTGCCTTCATGGCACTTTTAATAGAAAACAAAGAAACAGAAAAAGTACAGAAGGAGTTTTTCAAGCAGCACATTTCCTGTTGGATGCCTAAGCTCTTTGAAGATATGAAAGGCAACCCATACGCCGATTTTTATAATAATGTGGCATTGTATGGTGACTCGTTCCTGCAGCAGGAAACAAAAAGATTGGTAGGTTGAGGAAATACTGATAACAGGAGGGAAGAACAAGATGAATGAAATCAAGCAAAAAGAAATGAATGTTAACAGAAGGAATTTTCTTAAGTTAACATTGGGAGGCGGAGCGGCGGCAGCTGTCGGTCTTGGCATCCCCAAATTTGCCCATGCAGAGGCAGAGCAGAGTCTTGTGGAACCGCGATCAAAAGTGGTGAACACATTCTGCAGTGTTTGTGGCGGGGGCTGTGCCATCAAAGCTCATGTAGTGAATGACAGAATTGTACACCTGGAGGGAAATCCGGATGATCAGGCAGCGCAGGGAAGACTTTGTGTAAAGGCTTATGCGGCGCCCAAAACCCTTTATGACCCTGATCGACTTAAGTACCCAATGAAAAGAACGAACCCTGAAAAAGGTGAAGGGGTTGACCCCGGGTTTGTTCAGATTTCCTGGGATGAGGCTTTGGAACTAATAGCAGAAAACTTTAATAAAGCTATCGATGAGCACGGTCCGGAATCTATTATATTTTTTATGAGAGGGCAGGATTTTGCCAACAGACTCAGAAATGCTATTGGAACGCCTAATCATGTAGCTCACCAAAGCACCTGCTTTACGTCACAGGTTGCATCCTGGTACGCTCAGGTAACTGGTGGAGGCCGACCATACATTTATGATCTGGAGAACTGCAAATATATTATGGGCTTTGGGTTTGACGGATTAGGAAAATCCAAAAACATGCATATACGAAACATTACACGAGCATTATCCAATAATGCAAAGATGGTCATACTTGATCCTTATATGTCGGTAACAGCCAGAAAAGCGCACGAATGGATTCAGATCAAACCGGGAACAGACCTTGCTTTTGCTCTTGCTATGATCCATGTAATTGTATCTGAGGGTCTGCATGATGAAGAATATGTTGAAAACTATACATCCGGATTTGAATACCTGGAAGACTTCTCTAGAGAATACACTCCGGAGTGGGCAGAAGGCATTACGGAAGTACCGGCAGAAGACATTCGTCGTATTGCCCGGGAATTTGCCACCACAAAACCGGCTCATATCTTTACGCATAAAAGAGACGCAGCCGGCCCCAATTATGCCAACAGCACAAAGCTGGCGCAGGCCATTGTAATATTGAATGCATTGGTGGGAACCATCGAGCGAGAAGGTGGTCTTCTGTTGGGCAGGAGCTTCCCGTCTGCAAACTTTGATGAAACCTTCCCCAGACCGGATTTTCCGGAAAGACGGTCTGATCGTATTGATGCCTGGGAGCAAAGAGAAATCATGAGCCGGTTTACCAATGGTGATTTTGCAACGGTGGCCGATGGTATTCTTAATGAAAAACCATACCCGACAAAAGCAGCATTGGTTAGAAAATATAACGTTCTGGCATTTCCGGAGGCGAAAAGAATGGTGGAAGCCTTTAAGAAGTTGGACTTCATGGCTGTGTGTGAAATTTATCCATCCGAGATGGCCATGATGGCTGATGTCGTTCTGCCCGAGCCACACTGGCTGGAAACCTCTGGTGTTTCTACGAGAAGTTTTTTCTCCAGGTGGCCGCAGCTGGCTGTCCGAACCCCTGTGGTTGATATGGGTTATGACACCAAAGGTTTTTCTGGAATTATCGTAGAAATTGCCAAGGCGATGGGTCTTGGTCACTACTTTGAAGGAGCTTCCGGCGGGGCCTGGAACAATGCTGTACTGGAAGCGGCTGGTACTTCATGGGATGAAATGAAAGACGATCCGACAGGTCTTTGGGGAGAAGAAAAGCCCTTTGAACCTCGTGAGGAGTTTAACACCCCTTCCAGTAAAATTGAGCTGTATTCTACTGTGATGGAAGAAAACGGATTTGATCCTCTTCCGACCTGGAGACCACGGCGTGAAGGACCAAATGATGAATATCCCTTTAACTATCTGATCAATCGTCCTCCTATGCATAAGATGACGGAATCTCAGAATAATACGCTGGTTATGGAGTTGTACGGCGAGAACAACGCTATTCTGAATAGGGAAACAGCAGAAAACATGGGTATTAAAGACGGAGATTTGGTGAACATAGAATCCAGAGTCGGAAAAATTCAACTGAAAGCAAAGCTGACCGACGGAATCCGACATGACTGTGTCTGTGTTTTCCATGGATTTGGTCATTGGAGTCGGAAACTAAACGTTGCATATGGAATAGGTGCCAACGATGGAGATTTAATTCCATCCATGACTCATGAAGAAATGAAAGAACTGCATGATCCTGGAGCAGGTGCCTGCATGACCGACTTTCCGGTAAAAGTGACCAAAGCCTAAATTTAGAGAGGAGGATATTTAAAGATGAGTAATAGAAACGATCTGACCATGCTGGTAGACCATTCGCTTTGCATTGGCTGTGAAGCCTGTACAGCTGTATGCAAAAATATCTACGATGTGACGCCGAGCATTTTTCGAACAAAAATTAAAGAACATGATACCGGACAATTCTACTCAGGAAGTTCTGCGGGTAACATGCGTAAACTATATAAAAAGGATGCCTGTTTCCATTGCAGTGAAGCATCCTGTGTTATGGCATGCCCTACAGGTGCCTGTCGCAAAAACGAAGATGACCTGGTGGTAATTGACAACAGACTTTGCATCAGCTGTAACTACTGTGCCAAGAATTGTCCATATAACGCTATTAGCTATGACAGGCCAAATGCTGTTGTGGATAAATGTTCCTTATGTGAATACAGAATCAAAGAAGGTCTTGAGCCTTTCTGCAGTACTGTGTGCCCCACTACAGCCGTGCGTTTTGGAACCCGGGATGAAATGATGGCCTATGCTGAAAATCGGATCCAGGATCTTCAGGGCCAAGGGTATGTTAATGCAAACTTATATGGAGCCACCGAATTTGGTGGGCAGCGGGTTTTGAATCTATTGGATGAATCGCCCCAGCAGTATGGATTGCCGGTTAACCCGGAAATTCCACTGTCTCTTCGTCTCTGGAGCTCTATGCCACTTCGTCCAGTAGCTTTATTGGCAGGAGCTGCTATGGTAGGATTTAACTTCCTGCATTCTCGAAAATACAGTGCAAAAGCTGAAGAAGTGCGCGAAAAGCATAAAATGGCACCACACTGCCACTTTGCACCGGGCATCGATGAAGACGATGATATGGAGGCTCTTGAGCGTAAAAAAGAAGAAGATCGGATGAAATAGGAAGAACACACTTACTCGCATGAAGACTTTGAATAAGGGGTGAATTGAATGGAGACAAAATCTTTTAGCGGAGGAGCTCATGTACCGCATTTTAAAAGTTTTACAGATGAACTGTCCATCCAGAAAATGTCTGTGCCGGAAAAAGTAATTATTCCGATGCATCAGAGTTTGGGGGCTCCCTGTGAACCGTTGGTTAAGGCAGGAGATAAGGTGACGGTAGGTCAAAAGATTGGCGACTCTGAAGAAATGATCAGTGCCCCGGTACACTCCAGTGTAACCGGTACTGTCCGCGAAGTGGAAACTCTCTGGTACTGCAGCGGAGATATCGCCAAAAGTGTTGTGATTGATGTAGAGGGAGAAGAGCAGGAGTTTGTTCCTTCTGTTAAGCGTGATCCTGCCAATATGTCCAAAGAGGAAATTGTTGCCGCCATTAAAGAGGCTGGAATTGTTGGAATGGGTGGAGCTTCTTTTCCAACCAGTGTAAATATTAATGTGCGTCAGCCAGTAGACTATCTTGTGCTAAATGGTGCTGAATGTGAGCCTTTTCTCACTTGTGACCATCGAGCCATGGTGGAGCGGGCAGATGAACTGATTGCCGGTGCTGAGATTATTTCACGCGTCATTGGCGCCAAGAAATGCATGATTGGCATTGAAGTAAACAAGCCGGATGCCATTAAAACCTTGAAAGAAAAAACGGAAGACAAGGATTTATTTGAGATTGTGCCGCTGGCTGTTAAGTACCCGCAGGGCTTCAAATCCATTATGATCAAATCCACTACGGGCAGAGATGTAAAGCGTGGCGCAAGGTCGGCTGAAATAGGGTGTATCGTTCGGAATATAGGTACTACTATTGCAGCATATGAAGCGGTTGTCTATGGGAAGCCGTTAATTGAACGGATTGTTACCGTTAGTGGCCCAAATATGAAGCAGCCGGGTAATTTCATGACAAAGATTGGAACTCCTGTAGGACATATTTTAAAACACTGTGGTATTGAAGAAGTTGAAGGTCATAAGGTTGTGCTTGGTGGGCCTATGACCGGTCAGGCACAGGACACTCTGGATGCACCGGTAATTAAGAACAGCACAGGTGTATTAATGCTTCCCAACGAGATGGTGAGGGAGCAGCTGCCTTTCAGCAACTGTGTACGGTGTGGCAAATGTGTTGAAAGATGCCCCATGAAACTATATCCGAATCAATTAAGTATGTATGCCGAAACGGAAAACTATGAGGGTCTGGAACAATGGAATATTATGGACTGCATGGAATGTGGAATTTGCGTTTTCAGCTGCCCGGCCAACAGACCGATACTGGAGTTCATTAAAGTGGCTAAACCGGTCGTGAAAAAGCGGGAAATGGCAAAGAGAAACGCTTAACAGAAAAGGAGGAAATCCATTATGAGTCAAGCGGGAAGATTGCCGGTATCTTCGGCACCCTATCTTAAAGATAACTACTATTTAGAAACCGCCATGAGAGATGTTATGATTGCATTGCTGCCAATCTCTCTGGTCTCAATTATGTTTTATGGAGCAAATGCGGTATTCCTGATTGCTGTTTGTATGGCGACGGCAGCCGTAACAGAAGTGGTATTTCGCAAAATAATGGGTAAGAAACCATCTCTTTACGATGGGAGTGCCTTATTGACAGGATTGTTTGTTGCCCTGCTGTATCAGCCCACTGCACCCTGGTTTTCTGCTGTTATGGCTACCATTATAGGTGTGGGGGTTGCAAAGGAATTGTCTGGTGGTCTGGGTCTGAACCGATTTAATCCGGCTCTTTTTGGCCGGGTGGCCATGATTCTTTTAGCCCCTGTTTTCGCAGCTTTTGCTCCTGGTGCCTTAAGCTTAAGTACCGTTGAGGTGGTGACCCAGGCTTCGCCATTAGCGTTGCTGGGCGGTGGTATGGACATGCCAAGCTATGGTGAAATGTTTGTTGGTTTCCAGGGAGGAGCACTTTCCGAGTCATCTCCACTGGCATTGTTGATTGGAGCTGGATACCTGAAATACCGAAAACACATTAAACTGCGGGTGCCAATGGTAATATTTGCAACCGTTGCGGTAGTTGCTTTAATGACGGGGCAGGATCCGATTTATCACTTGCTTTCAGGTGGTTTAATGATTGGTGCTCTGTTCATGGCAACAGATTGGGTTACGGCACCCATTACTTACAGCGGCCGTGTTATTTTTGGAGTATGCATTGGTGTTTTGGTAATGGTGTTCCGAGTATTTCTTCCACCAACAGAAGGTGTTGCTTTTTCAATTTTAATTATGAATGCCTTTGTACCTGTTATTGATAAAGCTACCAGACATCTTGCTTTTCTTGAACCAAAAGAAGCATAAACAGTATTGATTTTTAAAAACACACTCATGACCTTAACCGAGCCTTATCACAGGCTCGGTTGTTTTATTGCAATAAATTGAATATCAGCAGATATAGCATAAATATCAAAAAAAATGTACAATGAGGGTAGTCGAATAATAATGCAAAGGAACGGGTGAGAAGATGAAGCTGGAGGAGAAATTGGATCACTTGCCGCAACAATCCGGCGTTTACCTGATGAAAGACAGACTGCAGGAAATTATTTATGTTGGAAAAGCAAGAAATCTCCGGAACAGGGTGCGTCAGTATTTTACGGCTGCAGGGCAATCGACACCAAAAGTAAAAGCCATGATGCAGCATGTTGTCGATTTTGAAACAATGATTACGGATACAGAGGTTGAAGCCCTTATTCTGGAATGCAATCTTATTAAGGAAAACAGGCCTAAATATAATGTTCTGTTAAGGGATGATAAAAGTTATCCTTATATAAAAATCACCTGGCAGGAGGAATACCCACGTGTATTTAAAACAAGAAAGATTATTAGGGATGGGTCTCAATATTTTGGCCCATATACGGATGTAGGTGCTCTCAATGAAACCTTGGAACTCATCCGTCAGCTTTTTCCGGTGAAAACATGCAATAAAAAGGTAAACAGCAAAACAGGAAAAATAGAACGGCCTTGCCTGAACTACCATTTAAGACAGTGCCTCGGGCCTTGTCAGGGGAATGTTTATAAAGATGAATATAATGAAATGATCCAGGAAGTAGTGCTGCTGCTGGACGGAAAAGAAAACAGACTTATAAATCAACTGGAAGAGAAGATGAAAGTGGCTGCGGAAGAAATGAATTTTGAGAAGGCGGCACTTTATAGAGACCAATGGGATGCACTTAAAAAAGTAACTGAAAAGCAAAAGATGGATTCCGGGAAAACGCTGGATCAGGATGTTATTGCACTTGAAAGTGGAAGAACTGAGAGCTGTGTTCAGGTGTTTTCGGTAAGGGACGGGAAAATAGTGAAACAGCACCATCACTTTCTGAAGGGAGAAGAGGAGGAAAACATTCCTACCATAATAGCTTCTTTTATCAAGCTTTATTATGACAATGCTCCGTTTATTCCTGGAGAACTTTTAATGGCGCATGCTCCGGAAGATGAGAAGCTGATTGAAAAATGGCTTACCGAAAAGAGAGGACGAAAAGTTTCGATAAAAATGCCACAACGGGGAGATAAAAGGAAATTGGTTGAACTGGTTCAAAAAAATGCCCGGCTTTTAATAGATCAACGGGAAAAAGCCAGACTAAAAAAAGAATCTGACAGACTGAAAACACTGACGGAATTAGGTGAGCTGACGGGACTCATCCAACCTCCAGGCAGAATTGAGGCTGTAGATATTTCTCAGACAGCAGGGACTGAACCTGTTGGCGTGCTGATTGTTTATGAGGATGGAGTGCCACATAAACGATCTTATAGACGGTTTAAAATTAACACCATAACAGGGCCGGACGATACAGGCAGTATTCGGGAAGTAATGAGGCGCCGCTTTAAGCGAGGCCTGAAAGAAGCGGAGGAAATAAGAGATGGCAGCAAAGAACCGGAAACTGCAGGATTTGCTCTGCTGCCTGATCTGATACTGGTAGATGGCGGAGTTGGTCAGGTGTCAGCCACCCTGCAGGTCTTGGAAGAGTTAAATCTTCAAATTCCTGTGGCTGGAATGGTTAAAGACGACCGTCACCGAACCAGATCCTTATACTTTGATGGTGAGAACTTTGATCTTAAGGAGAAAAAAAATCTGTGGCGGTTCATTACAACAATACAGGATGAGGTGCATCGTTTTGCCATTGACTTTCATCGTCAGCGAAGAAGCAAAGCATTGACCGGTTCAGAGCTTGAAAATATCCCGGGCATCGGAGAAAAAAGCCGGCACAGACTTCTGGATTACTTTAAAGGAATTCAAAATATAAAAGAAGCAACCATTCAGGAAATAAAGGAAGTGGAAGGTATTGGGCAAAAACAGGCCGAGGCTGTACACAGTTATTTTAATACTCGGCAAAAGGAGGAAGGTTGAGCATGAAGAGACTGTACTTGTCGAAGACAGACAAAAAAATATCCGGTGTATGTGGCGGGATTGCTGAGTACTTCAATATTGATCCTACACTGGTGAGACTGTTATGGGTTATTTTTACAGTCTTTAGTATGGGTTTTGGTGGCATTATTGCATATATCATAGCTCTGGCTATCATTCCGGAACCACCGATACAATAGCAAAATTAACAAAGTGAGGTGATGGACTTGTGACAATCTCTGTAAATCAGCTAATTGAAGATCAGGAACTAAAGGACTTGACACCGGAAATAAAAACAAACTCCTGGATTACAACCAGCGAACTGGTGCGACCGGGAATCCAACTTGCCGGGTACTTTGACTATTTTGCCTACGAGCGGATTCAGATACTGGGAAAAGTTGAGCATTATTACCTTCACACTTTGCCTGAAAATGTAAGAAAAGAAAGATTTGATAAAATAATGTCATATCCAATTCCATGCCTTCTTGTCAGCAGAAACATGGGCCTGCCGGATGAATTACTGGAAATAGCCAGGAAACACCAGCGAAAAATACTGGGAAGCGATCTTAATACGACAAAACTTATTTCCCGTCTGATGAATTACCTGGAATTTCATTTGGCTGAAACCACCAGAATCCATGGTGTGTTGATGGATATATATGGTGTAGGAGTGGTGATCACCGGCAAAAGCGGTATCGGTAAAAGTGAAACGGCTGTTGAGCTAATAAAAAGAGGTCACTTGCTGGTAGCTGATGATACCATTGAGGTAAAGCGTATAGGTCATGATTATATTGTAGGATCAGCTCCTGAGTTGACACGCCACATGATTGAAGTGCGTGGGATAGGAATTTTAGACGTAAAAAGCCTCTATGGTGTTGGAGCTATTAAGAATAGGACAGGTATTGATCTTGTTGTTCATTTGGAAGAATGGGATCAGCAAAAGAGTTATGACAGGCTGGGTCTGGATGAATCCCATAGAAAAATCCTGGATGTTGAAGTTGAAGAAGTAGTTATTCCGGTGAAGCCGGCAAGAAATATTTCTTTGATGATTGAAGTGGCTGCCCGGAACCACCGTCAAAAAATGATGGGCTACCATGCAGCTCAGGCTTTTAGTGAACGCCTGACGGACTATCTTAAAAGAGAATAAGTAAACATTTTTCCAAAATTATTGTTTAAAATTTAACACACCGCCACCTGATTATGATATAATGGTTAGAGATTGCAACATAGACGCCAGCGAATATGTCAGATTATAAAGACATTTCCGGCAGCAACAAGAAATGATTTAATAAGAAGGAGGGTAAAGCAATGCCGAAAGAAACCATGACAGCAGAGAATTTTCAAAAACTGGATGACTTGATTTTGCAGGAAAAAGAAACGAAAGGGGCATTGATTCAGGTACTTCAGAAAGCTCAGGATATTTTTGGATATCTGCCTATCGAAGTCCAGCAGAAAATCTCAAAAGGTCTCCGGATTCCAATGAGTGAAATCTATGGCGTGGTCACTTTTTACTCACAGTTTAATCTGGAACCAAAAGGTGATTATATGATTTCGGTGTGCATGGGGACTGCATGCTATGTGCGGAATGCACAGCCGATTCTGGATGAGATTTCTAAATTCACTGGCATTAAATCAGGTGAAACGACTCCCGATGGTAAGTTCAGTCTGATTGCCTGTCGCTGTATCGGTGCCTGTGGATTGGCTCCCATCATCACCATAAATGAAGATGTTTATGGTCGACTAACTGTTGAAGAAATTAAAGGAATTATGGAGAAATACTAAGGAAGAAGGAGGATTGTCATGAAAACGATTGCTGAGTTGGAAGCTATTCGAAAAAAAGCGCAGGATGATGTAAAGCTTCGAAGTGGCAGCGGTGATGTTAGAGTTGTGGTTGGGATGGCTACTTGCGGAATAGCAGCTGGTGCCAGACCGGTTATGATGGCAATGATTGATGAAATAAACAAGCGTAATCTTCAGAATGTTACAGTTACCCAGACCGGATGTATTGGTGCCTGCAGGCTTGAGCCGATGCTGGAGGTATATGAGGGTGAAGATAAAACGACTTATGTTAAACTGACGCCTGAGCTGGCACGACAGATTGTGGCCGAACATCTGGTGAACGGAAGAGTCCTGAAAGGCCAGACGATTGGTGTTTTTGAAAAAGAGGAAGCCTAAAAACTAAAGTAAGGAGGGCAAACTATGGAGTTATACAGATCTCATGTGCTGGTTTGTGGCGGTACAGGATGTGTTTCTTCAGACGCTTTCAAGATCATAGATCTTTTCGAAAAGGAACTGGAGAAGCATGGGCTGGAAAAAGAAGTAAAGGTAGTGCAGACTGGATGTTTTGGCCTTTGTGAGGCTGGACCCATTGTAATCGTTTATCCTGAAGGTTCTTTTTACAGCCAGGTAAAACTGGATGACGTGACAAGAATTACAGAAGAACATTTAATGAAAGGACGCATTGTTCAGGATCTGATTTATAAAGAGCCAGGCAAAAAAGAGGCCAGTGACAGCATTAACAACATGGGCTTTTATAAAAAGCAGCAACGTGTTGCTCTACGAAATTGCGGTGTTATCAATCCTGAAATCCTGGAAGAATATATTGCTTATGATGGATATGCAGCGCTGGCAAAAGTATTAACTGAAATGTCTCCGGAGGAAGTTGTTGAAACCGTTAAAGCATCCGGACTTCGCGGACGTGGTGGCGGTGGATTTCCAACGGGTTTGAAATGGGAATTTACCAGCAAAGCTGAAGGAGACATTAAATACGTTGCCTGTAATGCGGATGAGGGTGATCCGGGCGCATTTATGGATCGTTCCGTATTGGAGGGAGATCCGCATGCCCTGGTGGAATCCATGGCTATTGCCGGCTATGCTGTAGGAGCAGAATATGGCTTCGTATATGTTCGGGCCGAATACCCGATAGCAGTAAAAAGACTCCAAATTGCAATAGATCAGGCAAGGGAAAATGGATTGCTTGGCGAAGATATTTTTGGATCCGGTTTTAATTTTGACATGGAAATCAGGGAAGGAGCCGGAGCTTTTGTCTGCGGTGAAGAAACCGCCCTGATAAAATCTATTGAAGGTGGCCGGGGAATGCCTAAAGTAAGGCCGCCATTCCCGGCTCAAAAAGGTATTTTTGATAAGCCAACATTATTGAACAATGTGGAAACCTTTGCTAACATTCCTCAAATTATTCTTAAAGGTGCGGATTGGTTTGCTGGCATAGGAACTGAAAAATCCAAAGGCACAAAGGTTTTTGCTTTAGGTGGAAAGATAAATAATACAGGGCTTCTTGAAATACCTATGGGAACCACCCTTCGGGAAACTATCTTTGAAGTAGGGGGAGGAATTCCTAACGGTAAAGCCTTCAAAGCTGTTCAGACTGGGGGGCCGTCCGGCGGATGTATTCCTGATGCACATTTAGATACTCCAATTGACTTCGACAATTTGATTTCTCTTGGATCCATGATGGGTTCCGGTGGAATGATCGTTATGGATGAAGATAACTGTATGGTGGACGTTGCCAGATTCTTCCTTGACTTTACTGAAGAAGAGTCCTGCGGGAAATGCACCCCATGCCGTGAAGGAACAAAAAGAATGCATGAGCTTTTGGATAAGATTACAGAAGGAAAAGGAACACAACAAGATGTAGACAAACTGGAATCCCTGGCCAAGACCATTAAAAGCGCTTCATTATGCGGATTGGGCCAAACTGCTCCAAATCCGGTTCTGTCAACCATTAAATATTTCAGAAACGAATATGAAGCTCATGTTAATGACAAAAAATGTCCGGCAGGTGTTTGTCAGGCGTTGCTTCAATTCCTGGTAATTCCTGAAAAATGTAAAAAATGTGGTATCTGTGCTGCCAAATGCCCGGTTGATTGCATCAGTGGCGTTAAAGGAAAAGAAGTATACCTGATCGATCAGGAAGAGTGTATTAAATGTGGAGCCTGTTTGGAAGCCTGTCCATTCGATGCCATTAAAAAAGGATAAGTTCAACAGATTCTGACAAGTGAAGGAGGATGAGGATAAGGATGATAAACCTTAAAATTAACGGTTTTGAAGTTCAGGTAGAGCAAGGCGCCACAATACTTCAGGCCGCCGAAAAAATTGGAATAAAAATCCCGACATTTTGCTATGATGATCGCTTTAAGCCCCACGGTTCATGTCGAATCTGTGTGGTAGAGGTGGAAGGTGCCCGTTCATTGATGACGGCTTGCTGTATTCCGGCGTCTGATGGCATGGTGGTGCAAACTGAAAGCGAAGCAGTGGTTGAGGCCCGAAAAGAAATATTAGATCTGATTCTGGCAAACCATCCGCTGGACTGCCTGACCTGTGAGCAGGCTGGAAGATGTACACTGCAGGATCTTTGTTACCAGTATGATATGGAAGAAACCTCTTATGACGGTAAAAGAAAGAGCTACGAAAAAGATGTATCCAATGAATTCTACACAGCAGATCAGACTAAATGTATTCTTTGCGGTAAGTGTGTGTATATGTGCTCACAGGTGCAGAACACGGATGCGTTGTGCTTCGTAGACAGAGGTTTTGAAACTCACATTGGAACACCCTTTGAGCAGGGAATAGCCGAGTCTACCTGTGTTTCCTGCGGAAATTGTGTTTCTGTCTGTCCTGTTGGTGCCCTAATGCCAAAAAGAAGAGAGAAATATCGTTATTGGGAAGTTGATAAAGTTCAAACCACCTGTTCTTACTGCGGCGTTGGATGCCAAATGGAACTGCTGGTAAAAGACAATAAGATTATGGAAGTATTGCCGGTTAAAGGCCATTGCAACGAAGGACTACTATGCGTTAAAGGCAGATTTTCCTTCGATTTTGTAAGTCATCCAGACAGACTGAAAAAGCCATTGATTCGAAAAAATGGTGAGCTTCAGGAAGCTACCTGGGACGAAGCTTATGATGTCATTGTGAATAAGATTAAAGAAGTAAAAGATCATGACGGACCAGATGCGGTTGCGGCATTTTCTTCCGCTCGTGGCCTGACAGAAGATAATTATCTGATGACCAAGATGATGAGAGCTGTGATTGGTACTAACAACGTGGACCACTGCGCCCGCCTCTGACATTCCTCTACAGTTGCAGGTCTTGCAACTACATTAGGAAGCGGAGCCATGACCAACAGTATTGCTGATATCCAAACAGCTGATACAATGTTCATAACCGGATCTAACACCACTGAAAATCATCCGGTGATTGGCGCTCAGCTAAAACGAGCTGTTAAAGCTGGTAAAAAGCTTATCGTAGCAGATCCGCGTGAAATCGAAATGGCAGAGTATGCAGATGTGTTCCTGAAAATTAAGCCTGGAACCAGTGTGGCACTTCATAATGCTATGATGAATGTTATTCTTGAAGAAGGATTGGAAGATAAGGCATATATTCAGAACACTACAGAAGGATTTGATGAGCTGAAAAAGGTAGTGGAAAAATACACACCTGAATATGTGGCAGATATTTGTGAAGTGGATGCGGAAGATATTCGAAAAGCCGCACGACTTTATGGTGAAGCTGGTACAGCTACCATCATCTACTGTATGGGAATTACCCAGCATGTTACTGGAACTGAAAGTGTTATGACCTTATCAAACCTGGCGATGCTTACTGGTAACCTTGGTAAAGCAGGTGGCGGTGTTAATCCGCTGCGTGGTCAGAACAATGTTCAGGGTGCCTGTGATATGGGAGCTCTGCCAAATGTATTCACTGGTTACCAGCCAGTAACCAATGAAGCTATTGTGAAAAAGTTTGAAGATGCATGGGGAGTTAAGCTTTCAGATAAACCTGGACTTACTATCACTGACACCGTCAAAGCTATCGAAGAAGACAGAGTGAAAATGCTTTACGTCTTTGGCGAAAATCCTATGATTTCTGATCCGGACACTAAACACGTCGAAAAAGCATTGAAAAAAGCTTTTGTTGTCGTACAGGATCTTTTCCTGACTGAAACAGCTGAGCTTGCAGACGTTGTATTGCCGGCAGCTGCATACGCTGAAAAAGACGGTACTTTTGTCAATACAGAAAGAAGAGTTCAGCGAGTTCGTAAAGCTGTAGATGCTCCTGGTGAAGCAAAACCTGACTGGGTAATTTTCATGGAAATTATGAATAGACTTGGCTACGAAAAACAGTACAAAGACGCTGAAGAAGTGTTTGAAGAAATTCGACAGGTTACTCCCCAATATGCAGGAATCAGTTATGAAAGACTTGAAACAAAAGGTATTGCATGGCCATGTCCTACGGAAGAACATCCTGGCACGCCAATCCTCCACATTGGCAAACCTGCCAGAGGAGCAGGATTGTTTAAAGCAATAGAATTTGTGGAATCTGAGGAGCTGGGAGATCCGGAGTACCCGCTGGTACTTACCACAGGACGTATTCTCTATCAGTACCATACACGAAGTATGACCGGAAAAACAGAAGGCATCAACAAGATTGCCCCAGAGTCATATATCGAAATGAATCCGGAACTGGCGAAGAAAAAAGGAATTAAAGACGGAGATGTGGTAAAAGTGAAATCCCGTCGTGGTGAAGTACAAATCAAAGCTAAAGTTACGGATCGAGTGGAAGAAAATGTTCTCTTTATTCCATTCCACTGGTCAGAAGGTGCTAACGTATTGACCAATGGAGAGGTTTTTGACCAGTTTAGTAAAATACCTGGACTAAAAGTAACGGGCATTAACGTGGAAAAGCTGGCATAAGTAACAAGCAGTCGCGCCCTTCGCGGGGCACGACTGCTTTTAAAAAAGGATGAAAAGCGTCGAATCAAAGGAGCATTCGTCAATGATTTCATCAACAGAAAAAATTTCAATTATTCGGCTGCAAGGAGATACCTGTGAAAAAATAGAAGATGAAGTAACTGTTGAAAAGCCATTTACTATTTATGTGAATGGTGAAGAGTTTATAACGTTATTGTGCTCTGGCAATGGTGAAGAACACCTAATGGTAGGATTTCTTGCCTCCGAAGGTCTGATTAAAAAGGTGGAAGATATTAAAAGCGTCAACATCGAGCATGAAACCGGACGTGGCTATATTGAAGTATCAGAAGGGGTTTTGATGAAAAAAAAGGCGCATGGAAAACGAACCCTGACCAGTGGTTGTGGTAAAGGAACGATTTTTTATGATGTTTTGGATTCGCTAACTGCTAAGCCACTGGAATCTGCCTTTAAAATTGACTCGGATAAAATTTTGGAACTGTCCAGGGAGTTTAACGATGCATCCGTTGAATTTAAGGCGACGGGTGGTGTTCATGCCTGTGCACTGTGTGATGAATCGGAGATGCTGCTTTTTCACGAAGATATTGGACGCCACAACGCATTAGATAAGGTGATTGGGAATGCCCTTAAGAATAAAATTGAAATTAAAGGGAAATGGCTCTTAACCAGTGGCAGAATTTCTTCGGAAATTTTGATTAAGGCTGCAAAACAGGGTATACCAATGATTGTTTCGCGATCTGCGCCAACAAAGCTGGCCGTTGAACTGGCGGAACAAATGAATGTAACAATAGTAGGTTTCGCACGAGGCAGGCGGATGAACATATACACGGTTGCAGATCGTATTTCCTGTCCTGTTTCTGAGTAATACATTATATTGATGGATAAAAAAGATGGAGGTGTTCGGCAGTGAAAAAATATAAAGAGATCTTGAAAATGGCTGTTGAAAACGAAGTGGAAGCCCATGAATTTTATAAGGATGCAGCTGCAAAAGTAGATAATAATGTTCTGAAATCAACGTTTAAAGAACTGGCAGATGAAGAAAAAAAGCATGAGCAATTGCTGAAGTCATACTTTGAAAAAAGCACGGATGAGATGAAATTTGATGAAACAAAGGATTATCACATTGCAGAAACCGTTGAAAAACAACCTTTAACAACTAGTATGAGCTTCAAGGATGCTATCGCCTTAGCGATGAAAAAAGAGCAGGAAGCTATGGAAATGTATCAACAGTTTGCCAATGCCAGTGAAGACGATGCTCAGAAACAAACCTTCCAGGAGTTGGCTAAAATGGAGCAGGGGCATAAAACAAGATTGGAAGACATTTATAATAATGCTGCATTTGCCGAAGTTTGGTAATGAAGGATTCCTTCAGGAAAGCCTGGTCCGGATTGGCCGGGCTTTCTTTTTATCTTAACACTATTAAATATGATGAAAATATGTTATAATATTTGTAATATTGATGACAAATTAATTTTCCGAGCTGACATAGTCTAAGGATGAGCTTATGCTTGTCTATGAGATGCAGCCGTGGGTATAAAGAGAAATTTTTATGCCTCCCATTATTGGAAAGGAAAAATAGTACACCAGAAACAGGGTGCCTTTCCAGGACACCTTTTTTTTTATGATTTTGTAAATACCAACCGGTTCCTTTGGTAAGGAGGACTAGAAATGGCTGACCAATATCAACGCAATATTAACTATATGCGGATTTCAATAACGGATCTCTGCAATATGAGGTGTCTGTATTGTATGCCGGAAAATGGCATACAGAAAAAACCCCATGATGCGTTATTGAGTTTTGAGGACATTGTTTCAATAGTCAAGGCAAGCGTCCCTTTGGGGATTAATAAGCTTAGAATCACCGGAGGAGAACCATTGGTAAGGAAAGGTATTATAGATCTGATTGGATCTTTGTCTGAAATTGAAGGCATCAACGAAATTGCAATGACAACAAATGGCAGCTTATTGACAGATATGGCCGAACCATTAAAAAAAGCGGGATTAACCAGATTTAATATTAGCATAGATTCTCTTAAAGAGGATAGATACCGGGAAATTACCCGAGGCGGAGAATTGAAAGATGTTCTCTCGGGTATTGAAAAGGCTCTGAGTTTGGATATGAAGCCTATAAAGCTTAATACAGTCATGATTGGTGGCTATAACGAAGAAGAGTTGGAAGATTTTGCGCAGCTCACTTACGATAAACTGATTGATGTTCGTTTTATTGAATTAATGCCGGTGGGTGAAGCCAGTCAATGGGCAAAATCCAAGTTTGTATCCAATGAGACTCTGAAAAAAAGACTCGGATTGCTGCATCCTTTAAAAGGGATAGCAGGAAGTCCAGCCAGATACTATCAGTTACCGGGTGCGAAAGGTAAAATAGGGTTTATAAATCCGATCAGTGATCACTTTTGCAGTGAATGCAATCGAATCCGACTGACCAGTGATGGTAAGTTAAAACCATGCCTTCATTCCAACACAGAAATTGACTTACTTCCAATGCTGAGAACTAATCCGGATAGCATTGCTGAAGTACTGGCCGCCGCCATCGAAGCAAAACCGGAAAGACATATGCTTAACCAGGAAAATGCTATTTACAGCAGTAGAAACATGTGTCAGATCGGGGGATAAAAAGTGATCTATGTCGTGACTATTTTCGTGAAAGATGAGGAGAAACACTGGTGCCAAAAGGAAGCTTTATCAACAGAAGAACTGTTTATGCAGTCAGGAAAAAACGACTTGACAATTTATTCTATAATAGAAAGAGATAAGCAGAACAATGAACCGGATAAAGGCCTCTGCCATCACCGATTTCAACCTAATTTAATTATCAGTGAGTCCAATAATGCCCTGAATAAACCTGGCACTGCCTTTCAAATAGGAAGTGCCAGGTTTTGCGTTTTAAAAAAAGATATTAAATGCCATGACAAATGCAATAAATATTTAAAAATTCATCAAGTGTGTGATTGGAAACAAAAAATTATTTATGCAAAAGTCATTAAACATGGAACACTAAAAATACAGGATCCTGTGTGTCTATTGATTGACCAGTAACAAGGAAACGTCTATAATGGTAGATGACAGCATGTCATCCATGCTGATCATTTACAAATGCAGGAGTGAGATTTTTGACTAAGATCAAAGAATACAAAGATTTGGCAGAGCTGTTTCCTGTCGATCGTTTCATGCTGAATGAACCTATGAGCAAACATACTTCTTTTCAAATCGGAGGACCTGCTGATGCGATGGTCTTGCCGCAAACAACAGAAGAGATAATAAAGAGCCTTAAGTTCTGCGAAGAAAAGCGAATTCCCGTAACAGTCATGGGAAATGGGAGTAACTTACTGGTAAAAGACAGAGGGATTGAAGGACTGGTGATTAAAATCAGCAGTCCCATGAAAGAAGTTGTTATTGAGGATGAGAACGTTTATGCAAAAGCAGGCATATCCTTGTCCTGTCTGGCGAATCAGCTTCAGGAGAAATCTTTGGCCGGATTCGAATTTGCGTCCGGGATACCGGGTACTCTTGGCGGAGCCTTAACCATGAATGCTGGCGCTTATGGAGGGGAAATGAAAGGGATTTTTGTAGAGTGCAAAACCATTGATCGGAATGGGCGCATTCGCATACGTACAAGAACAGATATGGAGATGGGCTATCG
Organism: Tindallia sp. MSAO_Bac2; assembly: GCA_003838145.1. Classification (GTDB taxonomy): domain Bacteria; phylum Bacillota; class Clostridia; order Peptostreptococcales; family Tindalliaceae; genus Tindallia. Next base: position 26,924 of record QYZZ01000122.1, on the reverse strand, counting down.
GAGTAGTATTATACAGAAAACAGGCGAAATAATCGTGGAAGCAACACTTAAATTGCAGCACGGTGACGCAGAGGATATAAAAAGTATTACCAGTGACTACTGGAAACGGCGGCTGACAAAACAGCCATACAATTTGCCCAGCGGAGGCAGTGTTTTTAAGCGTCCGGAAGGTTTTTTTGCCGGAAAACTGATTGAAGACTGTGGCCTGAAAGGATACTCTGTTGGGGGCGCAATGGTCTCTGATCTGCATGCCGGGTTTATTGTGAACACTGGTGGAGCAACAGCAACAGATGTATTATCTCTTATGGAAACAATAAAAGAAAGTGTAAATGAAAAATTTAAGGTTGAATTAGAGTCTGAACTGCGAATTATTGGCCGATGATAAAAAGGTGGCGCTAAGACATGAAATTTGTCATTATTACCGGTGTGTCCGGAGCTGGAAAGAGTCTTACTGTTAAGTTCATGGAAGATCTGGGTTTTTACTGCGTGGATAACCTGCCGCCTTTATTAATTCCTCGATTTGCAGAACTTTGTGAAAAGAAAAAAGAAATGATCAGCAAGATTGCTATGGTTATGGATATTCGGGGCGGATTATTTTTCGATGATTTATTTCCTAGTTTGGAGGATTTCAGAGATCTGGGATATGAGTATGAAATTTTGTTTCTTGACGCCAGCGATGCAGTTTTAATTAAGCGGTTTAAAGAAACGCGGCGGATGCATCCTTTGTCTCAGAGAGGATCTATTGATAAAGGGCTGAAAAAAGAGCGGGAAAAGCTTCAACATTTAAAAGCCTTGGCTTCTACTATTCTCGACACCTCCAGGCTGACCCCGGGTCAGCTGAAAGAAGAACTTAGATATTTATACCAGGAGGGGAAACCGGAGTCTCATTTCTTGCTAAACATTACCTCCTTTGGCTTTAAGTTCGGTATTCCGCTTGATGCTGATTTGGTATTCGATGTGAGGTTTCTGCAGAATCCATACTATGAAGAAGAACTAAGAGATCTGACAGGTGAACATATTAAAGTTCAGAATTATGTAATGGAGAAAGATGATGCGACAGCTTTTCTGGATAAACTGGAATCTATGTTGCTTTTTCTATTACCAAGATACATGCGGGAAGGAAAACACCAATTGGTGATCGCAATAGGATGTACTGGTGGCAAGCATCGTTCTGTAACCATTGCTTTGGAGATAGCCAAGCGGCTAAACAACTCTGGATTCAGAACCATTGTTGACCACCGGGATATTGAATAAAGAGGGTTATACATGAAATGGATTCACTGGCTAAAACCAGGATTACAATTAAAGCGATGGCTTTTAATAGGGATGATAGGCCTTGTCCTGATGTCAGTTCCGGCAGGCTGCATTATAATGTATTTTTTTGATATTAACTGGTGGATCGTGGTAATGTCCGGTGTACTGGGTTTTCTTGTGCTGTTTTTTGCCTTTAAATGCGGCTTTTCTTCCTTGTTAAGAAATATGCAGACAACTCCCTTTACGCAGGGAGTTCAATCAGATGGAAAGCATATTCAACGAATGATTTACGATAAGCAAGTACTGGCAAAAGGACGAAAAATAGTTGTCATAGGTGGTGGAACTGGACTCTCGGTTCTGCTTCGAGGCATGAAACAGATTACTTCAAATATTACAGTTGTAGTTACAGTTGCAGATGATGGAGGTGGATCCGGAATTCTTCGTGAAGACTTGGGGATGCTACCACCCGGAGATATAAGAAGCTGTATTTTGGCCTTGTCAGAGATGGAACCTACGATGGAAAACCTGTTTCAGTATAGATTTACGGAAGGTGGTCTAAAAGGACAAAGCTTCGGAAATTTGTTTATTGCTTCAATGAATGGAATTAGTGACAGCTTTGAGGAAGCAATAAAAAAAATGAGCGAAGTATTAGCGGTAAAGGGAGATGTATATCCTGTAACATTAGAGGACATTACTCTTTTTGCTCAATTAAAAAATGGCCGGATTATCAAAGGTGAATCAAGTATTCCGAAAAAAAGCCAGGAAGATAACAGTCCCATAGATTTTGTGTTTATTAAACCGAAAAAAGCTGGAACTTTGCCGGAAGTTATTGAAGCTATTCGTCATGCGGATGCTGTCGTTTTGGGTCCGGGAAGCCTTTATACAAGCATAATACCTAACTTATTGGTCAAAGACATTGTAGAATCAATTGAAAGATCTACCGCAAATACGTTTTACCTTCCTAACATAATGACTCAGCCCGGTGAAACAGACTTTTACAGTGTTAGCGATCATGTGAATGCTTTATTCAGGAATACAAGCATGAGAAATATTGACTATGTTATCGCCAATCATCAAAAGGTACCGGCAGAAATTGAGGAAAAATATCTAAGCGAAGGTGCCCGGATGGTATTACCAAAGCCGGAAGATTTTCGGATTCTTCAGGATAAAGGTATAAACCTGATAACAGAGGAATTGGTTGAGGTGAAAAACAATTACGTAAGGCATGATGCCCTGAAAACTTCAAAAAAGATTGAATCTCTTCTCCCCAGATAGGCAACATGCTGTAATGTGCTTCATTGATATTATAACAGGGTTATGATAAATTTAATCTATCAGGAAAGTCTCATTGATTTTCCTTAACGGGGTGAAATAATGAAATATGAAACCAGCGCAGGAGGCATCGTTATTTGTGGCAATGCAGTTTTGCTGCTTAAAAAATATAATGGAGACTGGGTCTTACCTAAAGGAAAGGTAGAAAGAAAAGAAACTATCCGGGAAGCGGCCTCCAGGGAAGTCTTTGAAGAAACCCTGGTAAAGGCTGAAACTATCAAATATCTCGGAGCGATCCATTATGTGTATCAGGCCGGATGGGCAAAAAATGAAAAAATATATAAGACAGTTCACTGGTTTCTTATGAAATCTAAAGTACTTCGCTGCACCCCCCTGAAAAGAGAAGGGTTTGTTGATGCGCGATACGTTCATCGTGACCGGGTAATGGAAATGGTGCGCTATCCGGATGAACAGAAAATGATCTACAGGGCTTTACAGCATTATGAGAAAAACAATGTATAAAGAACTATAACCATAAAAGATTATGAAAGTAGGGGAAGGTATGTCCTTTTCAACGGAGATGAAAGAAGAGCTGGCCAGAATTCTTCCGGAGAACCAATGCTGTCAGCTGGCTGAACTTTCCGGTATTCTGAGTGCTGCCGGTTCGATAGATCTGAAAGGCCGGGATCACCTGACTATTCATCTTTCAACCGAAAACCCGTCAACAGCTCGTAAAATTTTCAAACTTATTAAGCTGATATTTTCTATCAATACTGAAATACAGGTAAGACAAACCAATCGATTCAGAAAAAGCAAACAATACAGCTTATGGGTAAAGGATACGGAAGATAGCAAAAAAATACTATTAAAAACCAAATTGATTACTATGAAAAACGGATCGATATCATTAAAGCCCTCAAACCCATCAAAGCTCTTTCTGGATCAGGGGTGTCAGAGAGCCTTCCTGCGTGGTGCTTTTCTTGGAAGCGGGTCCATAAGCGCACCGGAAAAAAACTATCACTTAGAGTATGTCTCGGATCGCAGTAATCATTTGCAGGATATCCAAAACATTCTTAAGGTTTATGAAATAGACGGACGAATTATCGAACGCAAAGGATATTATGTGCTTTATATAAAAGAAGGGGAACAAATTGTTGATTTGTTAAATATAATTGGAGCGCATAATGCTTTGCTGGAGCTGGAAAATATAAGAATTTTGAAACAAATGAGAAACGATATCAATCGAATCGTGAACTGTGAAACGGCAAACCTTAGTAAGACGGTTCAAGCTTCAATGAAGCAGGTTGAAATGATTAAGTATATAGATCAGAGGATAGGCATTGACCAACTGTCTCCTGTTCTAAGGAGTATTGCAGTTGCAAGGTTGAAGTATCCGGAAGCAAGTTTGAAAGAACTGGGAGAGCAATTGAATCCACCCATTGGAAAATCAGGGGTGAACCATCGATTTAGAAAACTTGAGCAAATTGAAAAAAAGCTACGTAATAGAAAAAAAGAAACTGGATAAATAAATCCTTTGTTTCACAGCTTTAATGCTTCAACTTAGATAAGAAATAGAGTATAATGAAAAGGAATACCAAGAGCCGCAGCTAAAAGATAGTCATATTCTAAGAAGGGGAGTGGATGGTATGTTGCGGGATATCGTTGCCATACGTGGCGGCGGAGAGGTTGGGACAGCGATAGCACATAAACTTCGCAGAAGTGGATTTAAAGTTTTTATCATCGAAAATGAAAATCCTTTTTCCATTCGCCGAACCGTATCTTATGCCCAGGCAGTTTTTGATAACGAAATGATGGTGCAAGGTATAAAAGGTGTTAGGGTCGAAGATATGGAAGGGATCTTGGAAGCATGGAAAAATAAACAAATTCCAATTATCGTTGACTCGGAATGTGATGTCTTAAAAGAAATTCCAGTTGATATTCTGGTGGACGCTATAATGGCAAAGAAGAATCTTGGAACCCATCGCGATATGGCCGCTATTACCATTGCTCTGGGACCTGGCTTTGAAGCTGTTAAAGATGTGGATATTGTCATTGAAACTAAGGTAGGGCATGATCAGGGAAGACTTATCTTTGAAGGTTCTGCTGAACCCGAAACCAATATGCCTGGAGAAAGTGACGGATTTGAATATAATAAAGTGCAAAACTCACCAGCAGAAGGAATTGCCAAAACTTTTGCAGAAATAGGAGACCAGGTCTCTAAAGGACAAAAGTTGGCTGAAGTAGCTGGTCATGTTATACGAGCCCAACAACATGGTATGTTGAGAGGAATCATAAAAGATGGCAGTAAAGTTTGGAAAGACCAAAAAATCCTCGAAATAGATCCAGAGGTTAGCGAAGAGCAATGCTACCGGTTATCCCAACGATCTCGTGATGTTGCCGGCGGTGTTCTGGAAGCTATTATGTACCTGAAAAATGAAAAGAAACTGAACATCGATTAAACATTCTTGAAACAGGTGATTATATGTTTGCGCACCTTCATTTGCATACAGAGTACAGCCTTTTAGATGGATTTGCCACTATCCGCCAGTTAATGGACAGGGTAGAAGAATTAAATATGAAGGCTGTTGCCATTACAGATCACGGCACCATGTTTGGTGTCGTTGATTTTTATAAAGAAGCTAAAATACGCAATATACATCCTGTCATTGGGTGCGAAGTTTATACTGCTTCCAGAAGAATGACAGATAAGAACCCTGTTCAGGATAAAGATCAGGGACATTTGGTGTTACTGGCTAAAAACAACATTGGATATCGCAACTTAATGAAAATTGTGTCTCAGGGGTACTTAAAGGGTTTTTATTATAAACCGCGAATAGATTATGAGTTGTTAAAGGATCACTCAGAAGGATTAATATGTTTAAGCGCGTGTGTAGCTGGAGAGGTTCAGCAGTTGATACTGTCTGAACGATATAGCGAAGCAAAGGAATTAGCATTATTCTTGCAAAAAGTGTTTGGGCGGGATGATTTTTATCTTGAGATTCAGGATCATGGGCTTGAAGAGCAAAAAATTGTTAATCAGGGATTAATTCGATTAAGTCGTGAAACAGAAATTCCGTTGGTAGCAACCAATGATGTTCACTACATAAAAAAAGAAGATGCCGAGGCACACGATATCCTGCTTTGTATACAGACGGGAAAAATCCAGGATGACGAAGACAGAATGAAATTTCCGAATAATCATTTTTATCTCAAATCACCGGATGAAATGAAAAGCATTTTTCCGGAATTGCCGGAGGCACTGGAAAATACCTTGAAAATTGCAGAAAAATGCCAGGTGGAACTGGATTTTGATACTATACATTTACCGGAATATGTACCTCCTGAAGGGATTGGACTGGATGAGTATCTGGAAAAAATTTGTTGGGAAGGTTTGTATCATCGTTATCCGGAACCGAGTGAATCAATTAAAAACCGGTTAGATCATGAATTGAAAACGATCCAGCAGATGGGGTACACTGAGTATTTCCTGATAGTGTGGGACTTTATCCGTTTCGCCAGAGAAAGAGAAATACCTGTTGGACCTGGCAGAGGCAGTGCGGCTGGCAGTCTGGTTTCCTATGCGCTGGGAATTACCGATGTGGACCCGTTAAAATATGGACTGATTTTCGAGCGGTTTTTAAACCCCGAAAGAGTATCAATGCCGGATATTGATATTGATTTTTGCTATGAACGTCGGGAAGAAGTGATCCAGTATGTCATAGAAAAGTATGGAGAAGACAAGGTTGCTCAGATCATCACTTTTGGAACCATGGCTGCCAGAGCTGCCATTAGAGATGTTGGACGGGTCATAAATATGCCCTACTCAGAAGTGGATCAGATCGCTAAAATGATACCCATGGCTATAGGAATGACCATTGATAAAGCATTAGAACAAAACCCACAGCTGAAGAAACTGGCGAAAGAAAATAAAGCTTCGGGTTATTTGATTGATATGGCAAAAAAACTGGAAGGAATGCCACGACATGCTTCTACTCATGCGGCAGGAGTGGTTATTTCCAGAGATTCCCTGGAAGAATATGTTCCTCTCTATATGCATGAAGACAGTGTGACAACTCAATTTCCAATGGGAACGCTTGAAGAACTGGGATTATTGAAAATGGATTTTCTTGGTCTGCGAACCTTAACGGTGATTCATGATGCGTTGGAAAACATTGGTCTTAGCGGTAAAACTCCACCTGATTTCAGTCAGATGAACTTTGAAGATCCAAAAGTCTACGAACTGATTAGTCGTGGAGAAACATTAGGGGTTTTCCAGTTGGAAAGTTCTGGAATGATTCAATTCATGAAAGAGCTGAAGCCTTCAGGCTTTGAAGACATTATAGCCGGAATATCCTTGTTTCGACCCGGTCCAATGGATTCAATACCTAAATACATCCGAAATAAAAAAAATCCTGATGCTGTAAGCTATATCCATGAGACTTTAGAGCCAATTCTTGACGTTACTTATGGTTGTCTTGTCTATCAGGAGCAAGTAATGCAGGTGGTAAGAGATTTGGCTGGATACAGCTATGGTCGAAGTGACCTGGTGCGAAGAGCCATGAGCAAAAAGAAAATGGATGTTATGGAAGAAGAACGTAAAAACTTTATTTATGGTAAAAAGAAAGAGGACGGTACCAATGAGATTGTAGGCTGTATTGCTAAGGGAATTCCTGAAAAAATAGCCAATCAGATTTATGATGAAATGATCGACTTTGCAAATTATGCCTTTAATAAGTCTCATGCTGCTGCCTATGCAGTGTTGGCATATCAAACTGCTTTTCTGAAATGTCACTTTCCTATGGAATTTATGGCGGCCTTGATGACAAGTGTTATGGGTAATGCGTCTAAAATCGCAGAGTACATGCAGGACTGCAAACGCATGAAAATAGAGGTAATGCCACCGGATGTTAACCAAAGCATGCCTCATTTCTCGGTGAATGAAAAAAGCATTCAGTTTGGCATGTCGGCTATAAAAAATGTTGGAAAACAAATGATACATCAGATGGTTAATTTAAGGAAGCAGGAAGGGTACTACAAGAGTTTTTCAGATTTTTGCGAGAAGCTCCACTCTAAAGATTTGAATAAACGGGCACTTGAAAGCATGATAAAAGCCGGGGCTTTTGATAGCTTTGGTTATAAACGGGCCCAACTTATGGCTGTTTACGAGCAGATAATGGAAAGTGCATCCCGAAGAAAAAAAGATAACCTGAAAGGTCAGCTTAACTTATTTGATATACCGAATGGCCATGATTCAGAAAAAGAACCCGAAAACTTTCCGGAAGTGGAAGAATTTGATTTACCGATAAAACTTAGTATGGAAAAAGAAGTCCTGGGTTTGTATATCAGTGGGCATCCACTTTCAGAATACCAGGATTTTCTGGAAAATAACGTCACCGCCAGCACGGCTGATCTGGTGAAAATGTCAGAAGACCCAATGTCAACGCCTTTAAAAGATCGTCAGCGAATAACAATCGGAGGCATGATACTTTCCCGAAGTATGAAAACAACTCGTAACAATCAAATGATGGCGATTATTCAGCTGGAAGATTTGTACGGAACAGTTGAATGCATCGTTTTTCCCAAAGTGCTGGAAAAATGTCTGTCTTTGGTTCAGGAAGATGAAATTGTAGTTATTGATGGGATTCTAGATTGTAGAGATGAAGAGGCACCAAAGGTTCTGGCTAATGATATTGCTCCATTGGAAAAAGCAGCTGTATGGAAGAATAAAACACCCAGGGGAAAATCAATAGAAAACAGTACTGAAAATAACAAACCGGAAAGTTCTTCATTATGGATAAAGTTAAAGGACAACAGTCAGCTGAATTTGCTGGAGCAGGTGAAACCTTTGTTACGAGAATATCATGGGGATGTACCGGTGGTTGTTTATATTGAAGATACCAGGAAAAAATTCAGAGCCGAATCAGCTTTATGGGTTAAGAAAGATGAACATCTTTTAAAACTGCTACGACGCGTGTTTGGAGAAAAATCAGTAAAAATTACTGGGACATAGAACCATTCATCAAGGGCGCCGGAAATGGAGGAATCGGAATGAAAACAATAGGAGTTTTAACCAGCGGTGGAGATGCACCTGGAATGAATGCGGCTATTCGTGCGGTAGTCAGGAGCGCTATTTACCACAACTGTAAAGTGTATGGTATTGAGCAGGGATACGAAGGCCTTATAAATGCAAAATTTAAAGAAATGAACCTGTCTTCGGTTGCTGATATTGTTCACCGCGGCGGAACTGTCTTAAGAACTGCCAGATCAGAGGAATTCAAAACAGAAGAAGGGCAGAAAAAGGCGAAAAATGTTTTGGATGTATTTGGTATCGATGGACTGGTGGTAATTGGTGGAGATGGGTCGATTGCAGGCGCACAAAAACTCAACGAAATAGGTATTGCGACAATTGGTGTACCCGGAACAATCGATAATGACCTGGAATACACTGATTACGCTATCGGGTTCGATACAGCCATTAATACGGTAGTTGATGCAATCAGCAAGATACGGGATACCTCCAGTTCCCATGGTCGGGTAAACATTGTAGAAGTCATGGGAAGGCACTGCGGAGACATAGCTCTATACTGCGGGCTGGCAGGTGGAGCAGAAAGTATTATTGTACCGGAAATACCTCACGATATAGATGATGTTTGCCGAAAAATAATACGCGGCAAGAATAGAGGAAAGCTTCACAGCTTAATCCTGATGGCGGAAGGTGCCGGAAGTGCAGTAGAGGTGGCAAAGAAGATTGAGGAAAAAACAAGTACCGAAACTCGTGCCACTATTCTGGGACATATTCAAAGGGGAGGAAATCCAACGGCTTTTGATCGGATTCTTTCAAGTAAACTGGCTGCAAAAGCGGTTGAATTGTTGCTGGACGATAGAAAAGGACTTACAGTGGGTATTAAGTGCAATGAAATTGTAGCCGTAGAGATTGAGAAAGCCTTGTCTATGGAAAAACAACTGGATATGGTTACTTATGATCTGGCAGGCATCCTATCTATTTAACCAGAAGGATGCACTATGAAGGAGGCAAGACCAATGAAAAAAACAAAGATTGTGTGTACGTTGGGACCAGCAAGTGAAAGTAAAGATGTTTTGTGTGAACTTGTAGCCAGTGGTATGAATGTGGCCCGGTTGAATTTTTCCCATGGGACTCACGATGAGCATCAGGCACGAATCGACAGCGTTAAAGAAATAAGACGAGAAAAAAACAAGCCGATTGCACTTCTTTTGGATACAAAAGGACCTGAAATTCGAACAGGAACCTTTAAGGATGGAATTGTACAATTGGAAGAAGGACAACTCTATACCATTACCACCCGGGACATTGAAGGTAATCAGGAAATCTGTAGTATCAGCTACAAAAATTTGGCTACAGATGTAAAACCGGGGGATATTATTCTCATTGACGACGGTTTGATTGCTCTAAAGGTAAAAGAAATTACTGGTGGAACGGATATCCGTTGTCGCGTGGAAAATGCTGGTGAAATTAAAGACCACAAAGGAGTAAACGTACCCGGAGTAAAAATCAATCTACCGGCTATTACTGAAAAAGATAAGGCGGATATCGAGTTTGGTATCCGAAACAATATAGACTTTATAGCTGCTTCCTTTGTAAGAAAAGCAAGCGATGTGCTGGCTATTCGCGAAATTTTGGAAACTAATGGAGCGGAAAAAGTAAAAATCATTTCGAAAATCGAAAACCAGGAAGGGTTGGATAATCTGGTGGAAATTATTGAAGCCAGTGATGGAATTATGGTGGCCAGGGGAGACCTTGGGGTTGAAATTCCTACCGAAGAAATCCCTATGGTTCAAAAGGAAATGATACGCCAGTGCAACCGTGTTGGTAAACCGGTTATAACTGCAACACAGATGCTTGATTCCATGATTCGCAATCCCCGGCCAACCAGAGCTGAAGCTACGGATGTTGCCAATGCAATATTAGACGGAACAGACGCTATCATGCTCTCCGGAGAAACTGCAGCCGGTAAATATCCGGTAGAAGCTGTTCGCATGATGACTCAAATAGCAGTACGCACAGAATCTGCAATAAATTACCGGGATCTGTTGCATCAGAAAACCAGTGAAAGAGAAACCAGCATAACCGATGCTATCAGCGATGCAACAACCCATATTGCCATGGATCTAGATGCTGCTGCAATTATAACCGCAACCTCATCTGGTCATACAGCCCGTATGGTATCCAAGTTCAGACCTGCTCAGTTAGTTATAGCAGCAACAACAGACCGGCAGGTAACCAGACAGCTGTCCTTAAGCTGGGGAATTTACTCAGTGCTGACAGAATACCTGGAATCCACCGATGATATTATTGATGTTTCTATAGCTAAAGCTCTTGAATGTCAGCTGATCGAACGCGGTGACCTGGTGGTCATTACCGCAGGTGTGCCAGTTGGTATTGCCGGCACTACAAACCTTATAAAAGCGCATATTGTTGGTGAAGTGCTGGTCAATGGTACTGGCATAGGCACTGAAAGCTATACTGGTACTATCAGGATAGTTACTGAAGATCCGGCCACCTGGAAGAAAGTTGATAAGGGGGATATCCTGGTAAGCTCATATACAGATGCTGATATGGTGCCCGTGATGGAAAAGGCAGGTGCCTTGATAGTGGAGGCTGGTGGTATCACCAGTCATGCAGCCATGATCGGCCTGAACTATCATATACCGACTGTGGTGGGAGCCAAACAGGCTACCTTGACGCTCAAGGATGGAGACCTGGTTACTGTAGATACGACCAGAGGACAGATATATAGTGGTAGAACCCGTGTATTGTAATTTTTTCTTAACATACTGTTAACATGTTGGTAACATTAAAAGGGAGAGAATCGTGTTATGATAAAAGCGTAACACATCCTCTCCCTTTTTTATGATACAGACATATTTGTCTGGAGAGCCCGCCCAAGGTTGGCTCTTTTTTCTTGCCTAATTTTCAGGATTAATATATAAAGGAACTGGTATCGGACTTGTTGTATTGATTCCAAATTCCTCAGGTAACGAAATGGGACTTCCGTTTATTTCAAGCAAAACATTCGATACCTCAGGCAATGACCCGGTGGTCAGAAGTATGCTGTCCATCATGATTCGTCCACGAACAGGCTCTCGATTTACAAACTCTTCGAAAGCTTCGTTAAAAATGAGAGTTAATGTATTCCCGGATAATTCATGATCAACTAATGCAATATCTGATGGAAGGGATGGTTGGAATATGTGATTATACATGTTATCGTTGATATCATATTGAAGACGCTCAATTAATGACATGATATTGTCATTATCAGTATAAACGGGATAGAGCAGTGCTCTGCCCTGATTATTGACAAAAACAGGGTAAAATGCTGCTCCTTCTGAAGGATAAAATCGCTCGCTGGTGTTTAGGCCCGTAAAGCCTTCAGCCAATACTTGATTGTCAAAATAAAATTGGATCTCCCGAACTTCGGGTATTGAGCCTAAAGATTCCACAAGGCTATATGCAGCATTGTTGGCTAAAGCAGGATCTTCATTGTACTCTCCTAACTGACTGGAAAGATATAAACTGGTAACGCCGCCAGAAAGTTGAATACGGGGAACTGGAGGAATAGGTGATCCAGAGGCTAAGCCAAGTTCGTCAGCTGGGCCTTGCTCCAGCTGGGTAACGGTCTCCCTTAAGGTAGTATTGGTTTGAGGTACAAAACGGGTAATCGGAATAAGTTGCTCATAAGAACCTTCCGGAAAATACAGCCTTAAAGGTGTGGTTTGTGGGTTGGGCTCCCATCTTGCTGATTCATAAGTGTTGATAGAAGAAAATGTTAACTCAATATCCTGTGGAGGGATTAAGTTTTCACTTTCAGCAGTCAGAAACCGTACCTGCAAAGTGTAAGTACCATCAGGTACCTTAAGTTTTTCTAACATCAACTCAAGTGTACCATTAAGGTAATAGGCATTATCGGATGCTTCGAAATTTACAGATGCATTTAGCTCTTCGTCATCAAGAATCCGTAGTTGCTGGTTATTATACAATAGCTCCGCTTCTAACAATTCGTCAGCAGTTGGATGCAGTTCTTCCGGGAAACTAGTCAGATCAATTTCGAACTCAAGGATATGTTCTAAAGTGCTTATCTCCCGATGCTCCAAAGAATAAACCGGATCTTCACCACTTGAAGGTGAGGGGGTATCCGTGGACAAATCCAGATCTAAATCGATACTGTCCATATAAAGTGGTAAACCAGCTCCAACGAATGCAAGAGCAAGAATTAACAGTACAGTTGTTATTGTATTTCTCATGGAAGCCACTCTCTTTCTGTAGAAATTACCCAGATTAATATTGCTTATTATATGATATCATATTGATAGGAACAAGCAATATCATATGGAAAATTCATCTGCAATAAGAAGCGAAAGGAAGGAAATTATGATAAAGGAAAACAAACAGTGCATTGTTGTCATAGAAGATTTAACACATCAGGGAGAAGGTGTGGGGAAAATTGAAGGATTCCCGCTTTTTATAGCTGGTGCAGTACCGGGTGATAAAGTGAAAGTTAAAATTATAAAACTAAAAAAGAACTTTGGACTGGCTGAACTTGTTAAAATAATTAAGCCATCTGAGGATCGTGTTAGTTCGATTTGTCAGTATCACAACTTATGTGGTGGTTGTCAGACATTAACTCTTGATTATGAAGCCCAACTTGTCTTTAAAGAAAAGCGGGTTAAGGATGCATTACGCAGAATAGGGAAAATAGACACCGCGATCAAACCTGTTCTGGGCATGGAAAATCCTCATCGATACCGTAACAAAGCTCAGTTTCCTATAGGGTATTCAGAGGATAAACTGTCTATCGGTTTTTTTCAACGTGGAAGCCACGATATTGTCAGCATTGACGATTGTAAAATCCAGCATCCCTTTAACAGTAAAGTTATAGATATTATAAAAAACTATATAAGAGCTAATAATGTTTCAATCTATAATGAAAAGACAGGAAAAGGTCTCCTGCGTCATTTGATCACAAAAATAGGATTTCAAACACAGGAGCAGATGGTTATTCTGGTGATTAACGGAGACACCATGCCTAATGAAGAAGAACTGGCTCATACAATGACACAGACTTTTCCAAATCTCAAAAGTCTGGTGATAAACACTAACACCAAAAAGACAAATGTAATTATGGGGATGAATAACCGAGTGGTCTATGGACATAATTACATAACTGATACTTTGTGCGGACTGGAATTTCAAATTTCCCCCCATGCCTTCTATCAGGTGAATCCCGTACAAACTGAAGTATTATACGACCAGGTAGTCAAATTGGCTGATCTAAAAGGTGATGAAACAGTTCTTGACCTGTATTGTGGAATTGGGACTATTTCTTTACTGCTTGCTCAAAGGGCAGGAAAAGTTATAGGGGTTGAAAGTGTAGAAGCTGCTGTGGAGGATGCGCGAATTAATGCAGAAAACAATCAGATAGTGAATACAGAATTCTATGCAGCGAATGCTGAGAAAATCTTGCCGGAGCTTGCCTCACAAAGTGTAAAGCCGGAAATCATCGTAGTGGATCCCCCAAGAAAAGGCTGCGACAAGGAAGTTTTAGAAGCCATGGTGAAATTGAACCCTTCCAAAATCATATATGTTTCCTGCAATCCTTCCACGCTGGCAAGAGATTTGCGCTTTCTGGAGGATAATGTGTATAAGACAGAAATGGTTCAGCCTGTGGATTTATTTCCGAATACGGTTCATGTGGAGATGGTAGTATTGATGTCAAGGGTGGAAAAATGATTGGAAAAGAAACCCCGTAATAAAGGGCTTTCCAGCGATTGCTGCTTAATGCTATATAAAATAGCTGACGGCAGATTAACTGGAAGGCCCTATTTTTGTTTTGTGTGGAAACAGGTCGACGTTATTATTTGAGAGTGGGCTGAGTTGACAGGTTAGATAACGGCCATTTTGTATAGGTTGTGGAGACGGGATAGATGTATTTGATTTAAGTAGATATGAGTTCGACTCCCCTCGTCTCCTCCAACCCGTTCTCAGATTAACGATGAAATGAAAAGAATGAGTTTTCTTCTTGTTCTTCTTCATGCCTCCTCATATTCTGTTTAGATGTTTGTCTTTCAAAAGAGAAGATGTGAGCACGCTTTTTACTACTCGGTATGCAACTTCGTTGCTTTGCTACTTTTATCCATGGGTAATAACTCATTGGCTTTCTTGAAGTCAGCCCAAAAATTAGATCATAAGTCATGATGAGTATATGAACTTTCAGTTATAAGAGAAGTGACGGGGTGGACCATATTCTGAACTTCATAACACATAAAGCAGCTAATATAAATATACAAAATTATATAGATAAATATATGATTTCGGTATATAATGTGACTAAATAATTTGATTGAGGTGAATGTAGATGAATATTGAAGTCGATAGCCTAATCCCATTGGACACGGTGTATTCGGACCCGGATCATATCTTCGCAATCGTTGAAAAGAATGGAAAAGTGCTGCTACTGCGTGATAACAGACCGGAGTATGTCATTCTCAAGTATGATGATCAAATAAAGGAGGAGAAATCGATGCATGGGAAAAAGGCAAGTTACACCCTTCATGAAGCAATGAAAATCGTTCTTTCGAATGTAGAGAATAAAACAATGCATGCCTCAGAGCTTGCAGATGAAATCTATCATCGGAAGTTGTACCTGCAGAAGAATGGAAACAAAGCGCAGTATACACAAATAAGGGCGCGATGCGGACGATACCCCGATCTGTTTGAAGCACTACCTGGAAATTATATAAAATTGAAAGAGGATAATGTGTAATTGTTGTCGAAGTAGTGAGGAGGTTCTTTATGCATAAAGATCAAATAGTTAGCAAACTTTATGAATCATAAGTATCGTATGTACAAGTTGAGGACTTTTCTGATGAATCCGGAATCTAAGCGCTATTCTACAAAGGTCCATCCATTAGCATTAATCAAATTCCGCTGAAGACAGGTGAATTGATTTACATTGGAAAGACAGAGTCCAGCCAGAAAGAAATGTAAGGACACATTTTATGAATGGAAAAACCGGGAGCTCGACTGTAAGAAGATCCCTTGGAGCTCTTCTAAAAGGTGAGCTTGCTTTAAAACCAATTCCAAGAAATATGACAGATTACAGCAAGCGAAGATTAAGCTTTTTCCGGTTTGATGATGAAAGTGAAGATAAGCTGACTCGTTGGATGAAAAGAAATCTGTCGATAGCGTTCCATGTATATTTGGGAAACAAAGGTGAATTGGCACTGCTCGAAACAGAACTAATAAAAGCTACGATACTTAGCCTAAACATTATCAATAACCAGGAGTATCTCTATATCGATCATCTCAAGTCTATTAGGAAAGAATGTGCTGCCTTCGCTCGTAGTAATATGATATAAGATTGAACACACAAGCCTTATTTATTAAGTCTGAAAAAGAGGAGGTGAAACGTATGGCGAAATACTCAGATGATGACATCAGAAATATGACTAAAGTAACCATTAAAATAGCCGCAGAATACCTGGGGATATCTTCGCTCATGCTTACACTCGGCATGCGCAATAATCTACTACCCATTGGATTTGCTATCCATAATACAGAAAAATACAAAGACAGCTATTCATATGCGATTGTGCCAGAACGTCTCATAGCGTATAAGCGTGGGAAAATAAATGAAGTGTCGGTTGAAAACATTGAGAAGAATCTGTCCACAATCATTGGTCAATTTGAGGAGATGAAACGTGACTTGGTTTTTCTATTAAGCGAAAACGGAGAATTGGAGGGATAAATCACTTCGATGCATTGATTAATTCAAGTGCTGAAATCGCAAACTCCGGCAGGATAACTTTTGATAGCTCTATGAACATTGGTACCGGGCAGCCATTAACAGATATTGAAAGTGCTGCAAGACAGGAACTTGAATATAAGAAGATATTCAATATTGACACAAACACAATTGGTAGAAGGGAGGAGATTGATTTGTCGGAACTCTCAATCATCGAGATGACACGAAAAGAGTTGTATGACGAGATTTGGGAAAAGTCTGTTTCTGGCGTAGCTAAAAAATATGGCATCCCCTATGCAATTTTCATGAAGCAGGTCAAGTTATTAAACATTCCAATACCACCTCCTGGATACTGGACAAAAATCAGTTTCGGTAAGTCTGTGCTCAAGATAGACCTCCCTGAACCAATTCATGAAGTTATAACCATTTACAAAACAGCTGAACAAATCAATAATACTCGAAATAAGAATGGAAAAGCAGGTTCTTTACCGGATGCCCCTAATACTCCAAGTAATGGAGATGAACACACGCCACTCGAAGAAACAAGGCAGAATTCTAATAGTAATTTAAAAGAAAGTGAATCTAATCTATTAGTCGAACATCCCAAAGAACCAGAAACCTTCGAAAGATACGGACAAACATACAATGTATATAACAGGGAAACATTGTACAACGAAGTTTGGGAACGTCCTGTCATTGAAGTAGCAAAAAGATATAAAGTCTCGGATGTTACGATACATAAGGTATGCAAATCAATGAATATACCCACACCTCCAGCGGGATTCTGGGCTAAGCTCCGAGCAGGCAAGCCAGTCACTAAGATGCCATTACCTGGAGCCAGATTACTATCAAAGAAAACTGGTTTGAGAACCGGCACAACTTATGATTCTAATAATGAAGGTGAAAAGCTTGGCTTTCTTAGCACAGAAGATCGGGACGTCATTTTCTCCATTGCAAGCCAAATAAGTTTGCCTGAAGAAAAGAAGAAAATGCACCCCAAGATTATCGCACATAGAAAAAAGACTGTTGAATGGATTAAAGAGCGAGAAAAACGGAAGAAGAGTGGATGGAATATGCGGGCTATGGAAGCTGCCCCTTTTCTTGCCGATACAGTGTCGGAAGAAACATTACCACGAGTGTTTCTCATTTTCGATGCTCTCATCTCAGTGTTAGAGCCTTTGGGCTGTTCCCTGACCGATGATCTAAAGTTTGTAGTTAATGGTGAAAAGGTGGCAATAACCATTAAGGAAGCAAAGGATAAAAATGAACATGTTCTTACGAAGGAAGACAACATAAAACTTCTCAAATATGAGGATGAGAAGCGACGGTATTCTTGGGCAAGCAAACCAAATATTCCTAAATATGATCATGTTTATAACGGTCGAATAAGTATGATGATCAATCGAAATAAATGGTTTCGGGACACAAAGACAAGCGTTGTAGAAGAGCGACTAGGTGATGTTTTGATTGAGCTATATGAAGCTGCGGATACTATTCGTCGAGATCATGAAGCCTATTTGGAAGCCCAACGCAAACGCCATGAAGAGGAGCGACTGGAAGAAGAGCGTAAAGTCCGGTATAACAATGAAGTCGATCGAACCATCGCTCTAACAAATCTAGCAGATGATTTTGATACAGCTATGAAAATTCGTCGTTATATAGCAATGGTTGAGTCTGCTGATAATGTAGATGAAGATATGAAGGACTGGATTGAATGGGCGAAGGCTAAGGCTGATTGGTATGATCCAGTTGTAGCTAAAGAGGATGAGTTGCTAGGAACAAGGAAACACAAAGAGGATATTGATAAAAAGAAACTGAGGAAAGAAGAAGGCCGTTGGTGGTGATATGCAACCATTACCTAATGTAAAAAAAGAATGGAGATAATTTTCTATGATTGATCTTCTTAAAGAATTTCAAGGCATTATTGGTGCAATACTTGGTGTAGTTGTTACGCTAATAACTACCAATATGATTAGAAATTTTGGTAGGATTGATATGCATTTGTCTAAGCATAAATTGGATTTTTAAAGCGCACTACGGATGCATATGGTCAGGTTAGTGATGAAGTAGTAGACGACTTTAGTGAGGTTGATTTATTTGCTAATTCGTTTGAGCAACTGGAGGGGCAGAGAGCTATTCTCTTTTTGAAAAAAATGGAGTGACTACGTTGTTCGTTAAACAGGATGTTCCACAGAATCAAGAAGAAACTTTTAGTATCAGATTACCCAAAGCGCTGGATCGTATAAAAACTCTAGCGGAAAAAAAGAAATAGAAATCTCACACCAATAAAATAAACTTTCTGAAGCAAGACCGAATATGGTGCTTACAGCCGAGGCTTTTTTGGCACTTCGGATCCCTGAGCCAGAAATGAAAAATCATTTCTGGCTCTTTGTGTATTCTGTTGCCAGTTCCGCTGCAATCTGTGCATTATGATACACCAGTTGTTTGTTGGCGTAAAGACTTCTGCCTTCGGTCGCCTGATGAAGTCTGGACAGAATGAAGGGCGTAACCTCTTTTCCTTTAATACCATTTTCTTCAGCAGCGGACAAAGCGTTATTGATGGCGCTGTTAATCAATTCGGGGTTCATTTCGTATTCCAAAGGAATCGGATTGGCAACCACCATTCCCCCTTCAAGCCCCATATCCCATTTGTAGTGCATGGCTTTGGCAATAGAGCTGAGATTATCAGCACGGTCATCAACACCAAATCCACTATCCCTTACATAAAATCCCGGAAAGGCGTCTGTCTTGTAACCAATTACAGGGACACCGTGGGTTTCCAGCACTTCCAGTGTTAGTCCGATATCCAGTATGGATTTGGCTCCGGCGCAGACAACGGCAACGTTTGTCTTGGAGAGCTCCAGTAAATCGGCAGATATGTCGAAGGTTTCACCCGCTCCCCGATGAACCCCTCCGATTCCACCGGTGGCAAAAACATGAATGCCTGCCATTGCGGCACCAATCATGGTGGTGGCGACGGTGGTGGCGCCATCGCTGCCGGTAGCGAGGATCATGGGAAGATCTCGGCGGCTAGCTTTTCGAATGGTATTATTTTCACCCAGGTAATTAAGTTCTTCTTTGGTCAAGCCTACTTTTATTTTTCCTTTTATGACAGCAACCGTTGCGGGAATGGCGCCTTGCTGCCGTATCCTTTCCTCGGAGGTTAAAGCACTTTCTATATTTTCCGGGTAAGACATTCCATGGCTGATGATGGTAGACTCCAGTGCTACAACGGGCTCGCCATTATTAAGAGCTTCCTTAACTTCATCGGATATCTGAAGCCATGCTTCTTTTTGAAAAAGATTTGATTTTCCATGCATTAGAGCATCTTCTCCTTTAATATAAGATTAATTTCTTCCGGATTCATCCGGTCACTGACGGTTTCACTGCTGACGATGGTGATGGTTGCAGCGCCAATGGCAAAGCGACTGATATCCTTCATGGTCCATTTCTGTAATTCTCCATATACCACCGCAGCTGATACTGCATCGCCGGCGCCGGTTGCGTTAACTGGCTTTACAGCTGGGGCAGGAACCAAACCGGTATTGCCGGGTTCTGCATAATAAATACCCTCTTTTCCCAAAGTTATATAAAGGCGCTGAAGACCAAAAGATAAAAGCTTTCTGGCAGCAGACTTCAGTGTTTCCTTGTTAACAATAGTAATACCCGATAAATAACTGGCTTCCAGCTTATTCAGTTTAAGACAGTAAAACTGACCAGTTATTTTTTCCATCCGGTAGCATTTTTTCACAGATACCGGATCTAAAATGGTTTTCTTTGACGAATAGGTTTCTGATACATAGGCCATGGTTTCAGGTAGGAGGCCAGCGTCCATTACAATAGCGGAAGCATTCATAAGAGTGCTATGATGCTTTTTAAGGTGCAAGGCGGTTAATTCATCTAGGATTCGCATATCGGAAAGCGCTAATGCCATCTCGCCATCAGAATCCATAATAGCCATGTATGTGGAGGAATTTCGATCTTTCAGCTCCACACTCATAGACAGATCGATTCCAAGACTCTGGCAGGATTGGCGGATTCGGTCACCATTTAAGTCATCGCCAAGAGCTGTAACAAGCTTAGTAGGAACTCCCAGCCGCACCAGGTTCTCACTGATATTTCTTGAAACACCACCCGGACAGGTATGAATCATGCCCGGGTTTGAATCTTTCGCAAATAGTGGTTCTTCAGAAAAACCATGAATGTCTATATTGGAAGCACCAATGCTAGCAACCCATTCTTTCATCAATTATTCCTCCTCCACAACCAACTGATCTTCCTGATTAAAGAAAGTTTTGTAGCCAAGCTGAACAAAGGAAATGACAGTAAGGGCAACACTTCCGGTAATGCCCAGCATAATGGCTATCTGGTATTCGATGGCTGTAACCGGGGAAGTCCCGGATAAGATTTGCCCTGTCATCATTCCAGGCAAAAATACGATTCCCATACCAATCATTGCGTTAAGGGTTGGTAAAATAGCCGAATCAAAAGCAGTATCCACAATTTGTTTAGCAGCCATTTTGGGGGTGGCACCCAGCATTAATGCAGATTCGATCAAATGTTTCTCGGTATGCATCCCATCCACCAGTCTGGTGACACCCAGTGAAATTCCCGTCATGGAATTACCAATAATCATTCCGGCAATAGGAATAAAATATCTGGGATCGTACCAGGGGGAAATATTGATTACGATCAGTAAAAAGTACATTATACTTACCAAAGTTCCGAACATCATGGATAAAGCAATGATTTTCTTCAGAGAAAGAGATAACGGCTTTTTAACACGTTTGTATATATTGTGGATTGCAAATGCTTCCATAATGGCAATGACGGCAACGGTGCTAACCGGATGAATATTGTCAAATAAAAAAACCAGAATATACCCTACCAAAATGAGTTGCAGTGTCATTCTTATGGAAGCAATAAGAATTTCCTTTTCTCTTGATATTCCCTTTAATCGAACCATTACTAAAAGCAAAACAACAAACAGGTATGCAGCGGCCATTTGCCAGAGTTGCAGTTCTATAACACCATTCATCACGATTCTCCCTTCTGATCGATTATTTGATCTTTATTGATTTCAATTATGACATCGGAGAACTGACGGGCAATACTCCTGGAATGAGTCACCATAACCATGGTTTTGCGATTTCTTTTGGTATAGTTTACCAGTGCCTCAATAATAATGTTTTCAGTTACGTCATCAAGGGCTGAGGAAGGTTCATCCAGCAGCAAGACTTCGGGTTCCATCAGAATCATTCTTCCCAGAGCAATTCTTTGTTTTTCGCCTCCGGAAAGTTTGTCGGTATCCTGATGAAGCTCTTTTTTTAATTGTATTAACTCCAATATTTCCAGTAGTTTTTCGTCGGAGACAGATGGTTTTTCGGAAAATGTTAAACCTATGAGCAGATTTTCTTTAATACTGCCATTAAAGATAGCCGGCGTTTGGGGGAGCATAACCACCTCCCGCCTCAACTCTATGGAGTTTAGTTGATCCAATGGTTTATTTCGATAGCGTATTTCTCCCTGGTCATAACTATTAAGTTTATTTAATAAACGCAGAAAGGTCGTCTTGCCGCTTCCGCTTTGACCAACGATTGAGGTAATGGCGTGTTCCTGTATAGACAAGCTTTTAATGTGAAGAATATCTTTGTAGGTGACGTTTTTAAACTCAAACATAGTCTCCCTCCATTTTGTCAGTCCTTTATTTCTTTAAATAGTTCATACGCTTTTTGGCGTGCTTCTTCCAGAACGTCATTCCCTAAGGGTGTGCTTTGGTAATATTTACGTACCTTTCCTTCAACGGTTCTTTTGTTTTTTTCAATAAGGCCACTGGATTCCATGTTATGAAGCAGCGGGTACAAGGTTCCGGGGCTCATATCGTACCCGTGTTCTTTCAACTCCTCAATCATCCATGCGCCGTAAAAAGGTTCTTTTTTAGCGTGATGGAGGATATGGATCTGAATAAAGCCCAGAAAGAATTTCCTCAGTATTTTATCTTGCATTGCCTTCACCTCTACTGTATAATAACCATAATCATCGATATCGATAAACGATATCAAATATCGATATCATAATATCATAGAGATAAAGGATTAACAAGAGAATTGCAATTTATTTTTCAGGTTTTGAATCTGGCGGAGGTTATAACAATGACAGAAAAAACCCTGCAAGTTGGTGAAAAAAACAAGGTTGCTTGGCGAACCTTTCTGAAAGATGTTTTCATCTGTTCTCTGGGTGCCTATGGAGGTCCGGAAGCGCACTATGGTGTTTTTACGGATCAGATGGTTGCTAAAAAAAAATATTTATCGGAAGAAGAACTGGTGGAACTGATTGCACTGACGGGCATACTTCCTGGTCCAAGCAGCACTCAAACCATTGTTTCCATAGGGTATAAAACAGGAGGACCGGTTTTGGCAGCGCTAACCTTGATTGTTTGGGCACTTCCGGTCCTGACGGCCATGGTACTGCTTTCCTTTCTGAGTCAGTTTCTGGAGAGATTGAATATCTCGCAGGATGGCTTACGATATATTGGGCCAATGGCTGTTGGTTTTATTCTGGTGGCCGCCTATCGGATCGGTCGGAAAGTAGTTAAAGACTCGTTGACAATGGCGTTGCTGATTTTTGGCGCTGTTACAACTTATTTTATCAGAGAGCCGTGGATTTTTCCGCTGGTATTAATAACTGGCGGAGTTGTTAGTACGCTATACACAAAAGAGGAAGATTTATGGAATCGTGTTCGATTAAACCCACCATGGCCTTACCTGATAGTTTTTATTACCTTTGCAGCAGGAAGCCTGTTGCTTGCATACTTGTTAGATCATCGAATCATCCAGTTGTTTGAAAAATTTTACCGTTATGGGTATCTGGTAATTGGTGGTGGACAGGTAGTTATTCCGTTAATGTACAGCGAACTGGTGGAAGTTAACCGTTACCTGACCAGTCAGGAATTTTTAACTGGTTTTGGACTGGTTCAGGGTCTGCCGGGGCCTATGTTTAGTTTTAGTGCTTATGCGGGTGGACTCGCAGCACGCGATGGCAGTACACTCTTTCAAGTGGCTGGAGCCGTTACCAGTGGGATTGCCGTGTTTCTTCCAGGTATCCTTTTGATTTACTTCATTTATCCAATATGGGTGAATCTGAAAAAAATAAAGGGAATTAAAGTGGCAATAAAGGGGATAACCGCAGTTGCAGGTGGATTGCTTACTGTTGCGGCGGTCGTATTAATGCAAAACAGCGGTTTTCAAATAGATAATTTTGTGGTTATGACTATTACAGCAATCCTGCTATTCACTAAAAAACTACCGGCACCAATTATTGTCTTGCTTGTTCTGATGACAGGTTTTATCATCTAGTTGAGATTATATGGTAAAATAATGACAGAAACTTATGCAATTATCCACCAGAAGGTTGGAACTTTTTGAGGAGTGAAAACGTTGAGCACTGCTTTTGAATTACAATTAAGAGAACTAAACAGCGACAGGGAAAAGAAAATGGTTTCGGATTTTTTGTTGGAGCAAGGGTTGAAACTTGATGACGATGTGGAATATACAGCAGGAATCTTTAAGGACAGGGAAATGATTGCAACAGGATCATTAAGTGGAAATGTGCTGAAATCACTTGCTGTTAAGAAAACCTATCAGGGAGAAGGTATTACCAATAAAATAGTAACACAGCTGATCAATGAAGCCTACGAACGAGGAGAGACACATCTTTTCATTTATACAAAGCCGAAAAATAGCCATTTGTTTCAGGATCTGGGATTCTATGTTATTGCGGAAGTGAAGAATCATGTCTGCCTGTTGGAAAATAAGAGGGACGGAATAAAAACCTTTGTAAAAAATTTGGAAACGAAAAAAGTGGATGGTAAAATCATTGGTTCAATTGTTATGAATTGTAACCCTTTTACTCTTGGGCATCAATATCTGATTGAAAAAGCAGCCGGGGAATGCGATGTATTGCATATTTTTATTGTCTGGGAAGATCGTTCCAGCTTTCCGGCGGCTACAAGGTATGAGCTGGTAAAAGCGGGAACGGAACACCTTGAAAACGTGATTTTGCATAAAGGCGAAAATTATGTGATTTCTTCAGCTACATTTCCCGGTTATTTCTTAAAAGGAGAAGAAGAAATTTTGCGTTCGCAAACCATGCTGGATTTGAAAATTTTTACTGAATACATTGTGCCTGCGCTGAACATTCATAGACGCTATGTAGGTGAAGAACCATACTGCCCTGTGACTAAAATATATAACGAATCGATGCAGGAACTATTGCCTGAGGCAGGGCTGATATTGAAAGTAATCGAGAGAAAAAAAATAAATGATTCTTTTATAAGCGCATCAATGGTTCGGAAAGGATTAGCGGAAGGCGGACCGGAAAAAATTCGTCATCTTGTGCCGGAATCTACCTATCAATTCTTGCTGACAGATGAAGGGAAGAAAATTATTGAAGAAATTAAAGTCAGAAGCAGCAGACACTAAATAATGATCCAGACTAATGGAGTGACGGTATATGGAAAAACTAATGAAAAGAGTACTGGAGGCAAAAGAGGAGCGGAGTGAATTTCAAAAAGAGTTTATAGCCATGCACCAATTACCGATTATTTCTTTAACGCTTAATCTGCCGGGTGGATATGAGTTGTACTCAGATTGGGAAAAAGTCTTTCGAATTGCTTCAAAAGCTATAAATATAGCCTTTGAAGGGAGTGTTAAACATAAACATAGACGGGTTGGGAAATGGGGTCCGGAAGGATTCTGGGCCATTGGAATGTCGGCGATGCAAGTTAAAATGAAAACCGTTGAAATAGAAAATAAGCATCCAATGGGAAGAATTTTTGATATTGATGTATTAGATGAAAATGGAAAGGTTCTTTCCCGCAAAGATCTGTTTATGGAAGGAAGACAATGTATGGTTTGTGACGATTTTGCATTGCTTTGTTACCGCGAAAAAAAACACGATTATGCGGAAGTGAGAAAAAGCGCTGAAAAAATTATCTTAAAAGGATTGATTGATAATGAATGAAAAGCAGTGGAAAGTCTCCAAAGAATCTTTAGTCATCGGACAGGCAATGACAGCAGGGGTGCTCCTGGAAATATCCTGTGAACCTTCGCCGGGATTAGTAAGCCCTAACTCTATGGGGGCCCATAAAGACATGAATATTATTAGCTTCCTTTTAAGCAGTGCTGCCATTGCTCCGTATTTCTCCATTTTTGCAGAAATGGGATTGAACTGTAAAATTGACTCACAATTGCTTGAGAATATACGACCACTGGGAATAGAGGCAGAAAAAGAGTTTCTAAACTTAACAAATCAGGTGAATACCCAAAGAGGAATTCTATTTCTTGGAGGAATAGTAGCTGCCGCAGCCGGTTATGCAACTAAAACTGGTGAGAGAAATATGAGCAGAATAAGTGAAAAGGTGGCTGTTATTTGTAAAGGGATTATTGAAAAAGAATTAGTGTTAATGAATGCAAATAAAAAGAAAACTCATGGTGAAAATCTTTACATAAAATACGGTTTGACAGGTATCAGAGGTGAAGTGGAAAAAGGACTTCCTTCAGTCAGAGAGATTGGATACCCTGTATTTAAAAACGCAGTGAGTAATGGAATGGGTATTAATGATGCGATGGTACACACATTGCTGCATTTGTTTTCTCATGTAGAAGATACCACTGTAGCTTCCCGGGTTGGTATAGAAGGACTGAAAAAATGCCGGGAAGCTTCACAGGAAGTACTTGAGAAAGGTGGTATGCAGAGTAATGAAGGTAGGCGGGCCGCATTAGAACTGGATCGTTATTTTATTAAACAAAATATCAGTCCGGGAGGCTGTGCAGATCTGCTGGCAGTGACAGTTGGCATTTATCTAATGGAAGGCCATTCCCTTAAACCTGAAAGCATAATAGGATAAAGGAAAACGAGTATAAAAATACTGTAATATAATATAACATCATGGAGGATTATGTATGAGAAACTCTTTTCAGGTTTATCAGGAATTAATTAAACCCCCTTTATCTCCACCAGGATGGATTTTTGGTCCGGTCTGGACGGTGCTGTATACAATGATGGCAATTGCGTTTTTTAGGGTGCTTTCTGTCGGTTTTAATAATGCCAATGTTTCTAAAGCAGTAATTGCTTTTATATTGCAGCTGGCTTTGAATTTTCTATGGCCCTACCTCTACTTTACGCTGGGATTGCGTGGTGTGGCATTCATCGAAATCGTTTTTCTATGGAGTGCCATTGTTCTTTGCACCTGGCTTTTTTTCAGGGTTGATACTCTGGCTGGATGGCTGATGGTTCCTTACCTGTTTTGGGTATCATTTGCCACCTATTTAAACGCTGCCACCTGGTATCTTAACCGTGGATGAGAAGCATGGTTTATTGTGACAACAGTAGCATATTAAAATAGTGTTTCAAAATGGTATAATGATGTTATAAAATGAAAAATATGGGAAAGCAAACAGTAAGAGTAAAATTATTGAAAAAGGAATATATGAAGCATTCCTGTAAAGTGTGAAAATGACCTTTGAAAAAACAATAACCTCCAGATATGATTAATGTGTGCTCTGGAAACGCACAAAAATCATAAATGTGGAGGTTATCGGATGAATAACTATC
>QYZZ01000121.1 GCA_003838145.1 Tindallia sp. MSAO_Bac2 | reverse complement strand
TATTTTGAAAATAAATATTGCACTAATATTAAGATAATATTGCTATGAAGCGATATATCTTAACTATACACGCAATAATGTCTCTTTACTCTAAAATGATTGTTTGACTGCCAGTTTTGCGACCTGAGGTTGAAGTCCTCTAAATATCATTCATGATGAAAGAGTTGGATTATGCGACTATTTAGTTACATTAAATTATGAGGAGGTAATCATGAAGTATTTTAGGTTGTCTAAGTCATTATCTTTATTATTGGTGGTAGCTTTTTTGTTCAGTTTAATGCTGATTTTTCCTAACGGTGGTGCAGAGGCACAAGATATAACTGTGGAAAGGATTTTTGGCGCAGACAGATTTGAAACGGCTGTAGAAATATCCAAAGAAGGATGGACAAGCTCAGACACGGTTATCTTGGCCCGTTCTGACGATTTCCCCGATGCACTGGCAGGAACGCCCTTAGCTTACCAAGAGGATGCACCAATATTGCTTACACCTACAGAAAGTTTAAGCTCCACAACTATGAATGAAATCGAAAGGCTTGATGCGGATAAAGCTATCATTCTGGGAGGCACTGCTGCTGTATCCGATACGGTAGAGATTGAGTTATTAGCTATGGGCCTTGAGGTAGAAAGAATTGGAGGAGATAACAGGTATGAAACCGCCACATTAATTGCAGAATACCTCCCCGAGGCGGATCAGGCTATAATTGCTTATGGGGGGAACTTCCCTGACGCTTTAGCTGTAGGTTCTTATGCTGCCCAAAATGGCTACCCCATATTACTTACCAGGACCGAGAGTATCCCCAGTACTACCCAAGAAATCCTTACGGGGATAAACGATACTATCATAGTAGGCGGGACTGCAGTAATTGGTAATACTGTTTTTGAACAGGCACCCAACCCCACAAGAATAGCTGGCGATGACAGGTTCGATACAGCTGCAAAAATTGTAAGCCAGCTGGATCTTCCTGTAGATAAAGCTTATGTAGCCACCGGCATGAATTTTGCTGATGCCCTAACTGGTTCAGCTTTAGCTGCTAAAGATAATGCTTCCATGCTTTTGGTTCGGCAGAATGCGGTGCCCAGTTCTACTAAGGATATAATTGAAGAGAAGGGGATCATTAATTTCATTATCCTGGGCGGTACCGGAGCAGTTTCAGATACGGTTGAGCTGCAGCTAAAAGATGAAGAAGTAGTAATTGAGCCAGGGGAAATGATCCTGCATTTTATTGATGTT
>QYZZ01000120.1 GCA_003838145.1 Tindallia sp. MSAO_Bac2 | reverse complement strand
TTTCCCGGGAAGACGTGATAAGGGCCTTTGCGGAAAAGTATGTTTACTTTTCCCGGGCCTATTAATATAAGGGTACTAAAAATAGACGTAAAAAAATACACCTTTTTTGGTTATAAAGAAGGTGTATTTTTTATTCTCTTTCCCCCTATATCTATTTTCTAACAGAGGATTAGAATGTTTTTTGTAGAATTAATCTTATTGATGAAATATTGTGCTGGAAGGAGGTACAAAATGGCCAGCAAAGTTTTTTTTACCGATATGAGGGCCAGGTCTCAGAAGGACAGCCTATCCAAGAGAATACGATATCTATTCAGTATGGCTGATATTTCTTCATTTTGTCAAGAAGATGAACTGGTGGCTGTTAAAATTCACTTTGGAGAAAAGGGCAATCTGGGCTATATCCATCCTGTACTGGTAAGACAGGTAGTAGAAAAAATTAAGGAAGCTAAGGGAAAGCCTTTCCTTACAGATACCAACACCCTTTACCTGGGGAGCAGGGCTAACAGCAGGGACCACCTGCAGACAGCCCTGGAGAATGGGTTTTCTTATGCTACAGTAAATGCACCTCTTGTTATTGCGGATGGCTTATATGGTCATAGTTTTGAAGAAGTGGAAATTAATCAGAAACATTTTAAATCTGTAAAAATTGCCAGCGATATTATAAGTGCTCCTAACATGATAGTTCTCAGCCATTTTAAAGGCCACCTGGCTACGGGTTTTGGAGGAGCTCTAAAAAACCTGGGAATGGGATGTGCCAACCGGGGAGGTAAGCAGATGATGCATTCTCCCTTAAAGCCCAAGTTAGACAGGGAAAAATGTAAAGGTTGTAAAGCCTGTATTAAATGGTGTCCCACAGAGGCTATCCGCCTGGATGAAGAAAAAAAGGCAGTAATTAATTATGATGAGTGTATTGGTTGTGGAGAATGTACCGCTTCCTGCCTGTATGAAGCCATAAAGGTTCAATTCAAGAGCGAAACCTCGGAATTACAGGAAAGAATGGTAGAATTTGCCCTGGGAGCAGTTAAGACTAAGGAAAAAGGGATAGCTTATATAAATTTTGTGATAAATGTAACTCCCGATTGTGACTGCCATGCCTGGAGCGATGCGCCTATTGTTCCTGATGTGGGGATTTTAGCTTCTTTTGACCCCGTGGCTATTGACCAGGCTTCACTGGACCTGGTTAATCGCCAGACAGGACTGGTGGAAACAAAGCTGGCTCAAAACTATTCTCCCGGCCAGGACAAGTTTTGGGGGATACGAAGCAATATTGATCATACAGTACAGCTAAATTACGCCCAGGAAATTGGATTGGGGACCAGAAAGTACGAGCTTGTAGAAACGAAAATTTAGAGAAAGGGGTGATAGGGTTATAGAAGAAGGGGTTACTTGCCAGGGAGTTTTTTCGCTCTGCAGGCAGGATTATGAAGATTAAAAGGAGAACTATAAATAGGATTTTGTGTTTTTCTATTTTAAATATTTAAAGAAGGAGGTTTAAAAATGATAGAAGAAAATGATTTTAATTATGCAGCAGTAGATAAAATCTATGAGAATTGGAAGACCCAAAAGGGAGCATTGATTCCAATGTTACAGGAAATACAGCATGAATTTGGATATCTTCCCCGCCCGGCCCTGGAGCACCTGGCTAAAAGATTGCGCACCCCCATCAGTCAAATTTATGGAGTGTGTACTTTTTATTCCCAGTTCCACCTGAAGCCCAGGGGAGAGCATATTATCCGGGTATGCCAGGGGACTGCCTGCCATGTTAGAGGTATTGCTAAGATTGCCATGAGACTGGAGGATGAATTAGAGGTTGAAGTAGGAGATACTACGGAAGACATGCTCTTTACCTATGAGAGTGTGGCCTGTGTAGGATGTTGTGGTTTGGCGCCTGTAATGATGATTGACGAGGCTACTTACGGTAGATTGACTCCCGATAGAGTGCCCGACATTTTGAATGAGTACCAGAGGGGGGAAGGAAATGACAGCTAAACCCAAAATCATAGTGGGATTAGGTACATGCGGAATTGCTGCCGGGGGTCAGGATGTGTACCAGGCTATTGAAAAAGCCCTGGCAGAGAATAATATAGATGCGGAGCTTACCCAGACGGGTTGTATTGGAGCATGTGAAAATGAAGTTTTGGTAGATATTCAAAAGCCCGGTCAGCCGCGTATTACTTATGGGAAGGTTCCTCCCGAAGAAGCGGGGAATGTTATAACGGAACATATTGTAAAGGATCAGATAAGCAGGGATTTTGTTTTAGGTAAAATTGGAGAAGGGGATCTTCCTGCAGGATATGAAGACATTCCTGTATTCTTTGAAGACCTTCCCTTTTACCAGAAGCAAAACAGGCTTTGCTTGAGGAACTGCGGATTCATTAATCCTGAAATTATTGATGAATATGTGGCCCGGGATGGATATGAGGCCCTTAAAAAAATTATAACTACCATGAAACCGGAAGAAGTGGTGGAAGAGGTTAAAAAGTCTGGTCTGCGCGGTCGAGGTGGCGGAGGCTTTCCCTCAGGACTAAAATGGGAGTTTACCATGAAGGCGGAGGGAGATAAAAAGTATATTGTTTGTAATGCTGACGAAGGCGACCCGGGTGCCTTTATGGACCGGAGCATCCTGGAGGGAGATCCCCATTCAGTTTTAGAAGGAATGGCCATTGCCGGTTACGCTGTAGGGGCCGATGAAGGCTATATTTACTGTCGTGCCGAATATCCTCTGGCAGTGAAAAGGCTTAAGCTGGCCATCGAGCAGGCTAAAGAGAAAAACTTCCTGGGTAATAATATTTTGGGGTCGGACTTTAACTTTGATCTTAAGGTTAAAGAAGGTGCCGGAGCTTTTGTCTGCGGCGAAGAGACAGCCCTTCTTATGTCTATTGAGGGTAAGAGGGGAATGCCCAGGCCCAGGCCACCCTTCCCCGCGCAAAAAGGTCTATTCGACAAGCCCACCTGCTTGAATAACGTGGAAACCTTTGGGAATGTTCCCGTAATATTCTTGAAGGGTGCCGATTATTTTGCCAGCATAGGAACGGAAGGCAGCAAAGGAACCAAGGTTTTTGCCTTAACAGGTTCTATTAACCGGACGGGTCTGGCGGAAGTTCCAATGGGCATCACCATTCAGGAAGTAGTATACGATGTAGCAGGAGGACTTCCGGGAGATGGAGAATTCAAGGCTGTTCAGGTGGGAGGACCTTCGGGAGGTTGTATTCCCAAGGACCTGCTGCACCTTCCTATTGATTATGATTCTCTTACAGATGCAGGTGCCATGATGGGCTCCGGCGGTCTGGTGGTAATGGGTTTAGATACCTGCATGGTTGATATAGCCCGTTATTTCTTGACCTTTACCCAGAGTGAGTCCTGTGGTAAGTGCACTCCCTGCAGGGAAGGAACCAAGAGAATGCTGGAAATTCTCCAACGGATTACCACAGGGGAGGGTGAACCCGAGGATATCGAGAAACTAAAAACCCTGGGGGATGCAATTAGTAGCACTTCCCTGTGCGGCCTCGGCCAGACGGCTCCCAACCCTGTCCTTACTACCCTGCGTTATTTCCAGGATGAGTATGAAAAACACATATTTGATAAAAGATGTCCTGCAGGTATCTGCGTTGATCTGTTAATTTACGCCATAGACCCTGAACTGTGCGACGGCTGCAGGCGCTGTGTAAAGGCCTGTCCCGTTGATGCTATCAGTGGAGAGAAAAAAGAGCCCCATGTAATTGATCCCGAAGCCTGCATCAAGTGTGGAGCCTGTTTAGAAAAATGCAAAGAGGAAGCTATTAAGCTTCAGTCTTAAAATATAAGGAATGGGAGGGAAGATAAATGTCAAAAATTAATTTAACTATAAACGGCCAGCCTGTAAAAGCTAGAGCTGGCATGACCATATTAGAAGCTGCAGAATCTGCCGGAATTGAGATTCCAACCTTCTGCCATGATCCACAGCTGGTGGGAGTTGGCGCCTGCCGTATCTGTGTGGTTGAAGTGGAAGGCGGAAGAGGATTGCCGGCAGCCTGTGTTGCTCCGGCAGGCGATGGTATGGTGATAAATACCGAGTCCGAAAAGGTTGTTCAGGCCAGGAAGGCTAATTTGAGTCTTCTTTTGGCCAATCACCCCCTGGACTGCCTTACCTGCGAGAAATCGGGAGAATGTAAGCTCCAGGACTACTGCTACAGGTATGGTGTAGCTGAAACGGATTACCCGGGGGAAGTTAAGGAGATTCCCTTTGAGGACAGCAACCCCTTTTATGAAAGGGATATGAATAAGTGCATCCTTTGCGGGAAATGTTCCCGGGTTTGTTTTGAGGTAAACGGAGCGGGAGCCATTGACTATGCTTACCGGGGATTTAAGTCCATCATTGTCCCTGCCTTTGAAGAGCCTGTAGAGAATTCTCCCTGTGTTTTTTGTGGCATGTGCGTGGACCTATGTCCTACGGGAGCCCTTAATCCTAAGCTGAGTAAAGGCCTGGGAAGGGCCTGGGAAATCGATAAGGTAAAGACTACTTGCCCTTACTGTGGAACGGGGTGTAACTTCTACCTTGAAGTTAAAGATGACAAAATTGTAGGAGTAACCCCTGACTATGATAGTCCAGTTAATAAAGGGAACCTTTGCGTAAAAGGACGTTTCGGCTGGGACTTTGTAGACAGCCCTGAACGTTTAACCAAGCCTTTAATAAAGAAGGAAGGTCAGTTTGTAGAAGCCAGCTGGGAAGAAGCCCTGGAACTGGTGGCTTCTAAAATAAAAGAAACAGTGGATAAAAATGGCCCCGAAGCCCTGGCCGGTTTGAGCTCTGCCCGGGTTACCAATGAGGAAAATTACCTTTTTCAAAAGCTAATCCGTATGTTGGGTTCTAACAACGTAGATCACTGTGCCCGCCTCTGACATGCTCCTACTGTGGCCGGTCTGGCCGCTGCTTTTGGAAGTGGAGCAATGACCAACAGTGTTGCTGA
>QYZZ01000012.1 GCA_003838145.1 Tindallia sp. MSAO_Bac2 | reverse complement strand
TGGTTCGGATAGAGGGTAAGATGGATGAGCTGACGGGAAGCGTAAAGGAGCTAAGCCGGGTAATTGCTAAACTTTTATAGGGTTAAAGGAGTAAAAATTTTAATAAGGAGAGGGGAGGGATTTATAATGAACAATATTCAGGTATCAAAGAATTTTAAGCTGCGGGAGTTTCAATGTAGGGACGGATCCCACCAGGTGGTTATCCACAGCGAGCTTTTGAGGCGGCTGCAGGAGCTGCGAAATAGGGTGGGGCGCCCTGTTATTATTAATTCCGGTTACCGTAACCGGGAACATAATGCCCGGGTGGGAGGTAGCTCCAACAGTTATCATCTACGGGGTATGGCTGCGGATATAGTGGTAGCAGGGATTAATCCCGGGGATTTGGCCCGGGTGGCCCGGGAAGTAGGTTTTAGGGGTATAGGGATTTATAGGGGTTTTTTGCATGTGGATGTAAGGCCAAATAGAGCCGAGTGGAGAGGGTAGCCTGAAAAGGGGCTGCCTTTTTTTATTTTAAAATTGTTTCTAATGATAGCATGTAAGGCAAAAATATATGCAAAAGAAATAGACAAGTTTCGTCAAAGGGTTTAGTTATTTTTTGGAGAATTTGATGTTATCTGATGTCTATAATGGGAAGTTGGTATCACGAAGCTTGTTAAATAGGATAATAGGTAACTATGGAGAATACTATCCCGTTAAATATACACATGTCTATGGTAAAGAATGATTTTGGCAGTTACAACACAAAAGGGAATTAGTGTATTAAGATTTTAAAGGGATGATAAAAGGAGAGGAGATATAATAAATGGAGAAACTTCTAGAAAAGTTGT
Organism: Tindallia sp. MSAO_Bac2; assembly: GCA_003838145.1. GTDB lineage: Bacteria > Bacillota > Clostridia > Peptostreptococcales > Tindalliaceae > Tindallia. The sequence continues at coordinate 770 of QYZZ01000012.1, read as the reverse complement.
TTGTTGTAGCTAATGGATACGGGGTTGGCTTAATATTAATCTATACACGAAAAAGAGAGCAGATTATTGTAGCCGATGCTTTTTTAAAAGTATCAAACGAAAAGTCAGTTATTGAAGCAAAGCGTTTTAATTTTGATACAACCGAAGGGAAAAATGCAACAATTGAAAAAAAGTATGTAATGGAACTAATGTATAATTCAGCAGCTGGATGGATTAATGGTACTTTCAATAAATTAACATCATATAAACATAAACCATTACTTCCCAATAACTACGATAAAGCAATAGACATAGGTACTGATAATATAAGTGTGTTATTTCCGTTGTGCTTAGAACATAAAGATTTAATTGAGTATATTGCCAGTTGTGCTATTAAGCCGTTGGAAGAAACATTACAAGGATATCTTAAGATTGCAGCAACAATTAAAGCTGACAAACTAATATAACTCATGCCCACTTTAACGGACACCAGGTCGTGATTATATAATTAAATCATGAAAGGGTGTTAAAAGTGGGTAATAACAATAACAGATACGATGATGAATTCAAAGCAGGAGCTGTAAAACTGTTAACAGAAAAAGGGCGTCCAATAAGCTTGGTAGCAAAGGACTTAGGGGTGTTAGAACCTGCCTTGAGAAGATGGGTAAGGGCAAGCACTGAACCAGCAGATGCCCCTGCTAAAAGAATGGCTGAGCTTGAAGCTGAGAATAAAAAGCTTAAAAAGGACCTGGAAGATGCTAACGATACGGTAAAAGTTCTAAAAAAGTCGG
>QYZZ01000119.1 GCA_003838145.1 Tindallia sp. MSAO_Bac2 | reverse complement strand
TGTCTACGCTTAACATCAGCAGTTACCTGCTGATGTCCAAGACTCACTATGAGTGATTTGCTAGATCTTTCTCAGCGGGGTTCCCACCCGCTATATGGCACGCCCTTCGTGGCGCACGGACTGTCCCCGCGGATTTTTGGTTTCTTATTTTATTTAAAACTTAAACTTTCGTAGGGCTTCGTTCATGTCTTCTGCCAGCTTTGCAAGTCCTTCGCTGGAATTCGCAATTTCTACCATGGCTGCAGTCTGTTCTTCAACGGATGCGGATACTTCTTCTGTAGAAGCTGCGTTTTCTTCCGATATGGCGGAAAGGTTCTCGATTATCCTGATAATTTCTTCTTTTTTATCTTCCATTTCCTTGCCGGATCCGTTAAGATCCTTTACTTTTTCCTTCATTTTCATGATGGAGTTTTCAATTTCATCGAAATCCTCATTGGTTTTCTTCACCTGAGATTCCTGGGTATCGGCAATTTCCTGGACTTCATTCATGGCGGCAACCGCTTTTCCAACTTTCTGACCCAGTTCATCCACGATGGAGGCTATCTCACTTGTAAAGGAGTTGGATTCCTCCGCCAGCTTCCGAATTTCTTCAGCAACCACAGCGAATCCCCTTCCCGCTTCTCCGGCCCGGGCTGCTTCGATAGCTGCGTTAAGAGCAAGCAGGTTGGTCTGCTCAGCAATGTTGCGGATCATGCCACTGGCTTCTTCAATTTTTCCTGTACTATCTTTGGTCTCTTCTATTACCCTTTTCACTTCTTCCGTAGACGCTTTGCTCTTTTGGGTTACGCTTACCAGCTCTATCATGGCTTCATGGCCCGTTGCCTGGTAATGGTCCACGTTTTCGATTTCGCTGTTTAACTCTCTCATGAAGCCCTGATCATTTTCAATAATTTTCCCCAGCTCGTTAATATGAGCCGCCCCTGCCTCTGTGTCCTTTGCCTGCTCTCCCGCTCCTTTTGCCATATCTTCAACGGATTTAGCCACTTCATCGGAAGCCTTGGAAGATTCTGCAGAAGTAGCTGTAAGTTCTTCTGAAGAAGCAGCAACATTTTCAGCGGCACCAGCGATTTCCTTAACAAGGCTGATCATATTTACCTGCATTTCTCCACTGGCTCGAAGCATATCCCCTACTTCATCTTTTCGATTAACGTATTTCTGTGCTTCTGTCGATTCTGACTGTCTTAAATCAAAGTTTGCCATCTGGGTAAGCTGATCCTTAACTGCAATAATGGGTTTTGTAAAGGAGTTGCCAAGAAAAGCTGCAGCAATGATGCCTACCAGAAGAAAACCGATTCCCATTAGAAGCATGTTCTGCTGCAACCGGCCTAAAGCTCCCAGTATTTCATCCCGATCTGCCGTTACCACCACTGTCCATGCAGTTCCGGAAACCGGTCCAAAGCCGGCATAGAGACTTTGTCCCTGAAAATCGTAATTCACCACACCCCGATCCTCAGTTACCATGATTTGTGCATTTTCAGATACAACAGCAAAATCAGGATCTTCTTCTCCCCTTTCAATAAGATTTATTTGATTAAGAACATTGTCCCTTTCTCTGTGGGCCTGTGTGGTTCCGTCTGCGCTGAGTATGTAGGCATGCCCCACATCTCCGTATCCTTTATCGTCAATAAGATCGCTTAGAAAATCGCCATCCAGTCGCCCCACCATTACCCCGGCAACAGTACTTCCCCGGTAGATCGGTGTTGCCATCATCACCACAGGTCCGCCTGTTACGCGGCTGATAATTACGTTGGATACATTGGTTTCTCCTTCGAAGGCCCGGATCACATAATCCCGGTCTCCCAGTTCTGCCGTGTCTCCGTCAGCATAACGGGTGGTTCCATCAGGCGATACTACCCCTATTCCAATGAAATCACTTCTTTCTCTTTGAGTCACCATTAATGGCCGCTGTTCATCATAGTTCATTTCCACAATTACAGGGCTGCTGGCGTAGGTTTCAAGGATATTAAAATAGCCTTGCAGCTCACTGGCAATCAGCTCTCCCACTTCACCTGCCTGAGTTTCCAGAGACATTTCCACTTCATCGATAATCAAATTTCCTGCTGTAATTGCGCTTAGCACTCCCATGCTTGATACCACCACAAGAACCAGTATCGATACATAAACAATCATTTTTAAACGTATGCTTTTCATACTATCCCCCCTCTTTTCCCTTTAATAATGCCGATTCCAGTAATGCTTGTTGCCTCACTCAAAAAAAAGATTGAAAATCGTTAAATTTATAACATTTCCTTGGATATCACACTTGTCATTATTCAACACAAAGGCTTATTTGCGCGAATTTTCGCAAATTATTTTATCCTCATTGTATCATATTTCACCGGCCTAAATCCAGACAAACCGCTGGAGAAGTGTCCCCGTGGTTTAGCAGTTCATGTTATAATATCTGTATAAAGCAATTATCCCCTTTGCACGACAAAGAACCTAAATGCATTGGAGTGTTCGGTAACATGAAGTTCCTCACAAAAATTTCTGATTTTATTAAATATCAGGTGTACTCTATTTTTAAAGCATATCGAACCCTTGCGGAAATTATCGTTAATGTTTCCTCCAAAACGGCTATTTATGAAACCGTTATGGCTTTACTCATTGTGCTGGTTTTGGGACTGTCCTTCATGGATATTTTTATCATCGAAGATCCGTCTTTCAGTTTATGGGTGGAAGTTTTCGATTTAGTTGTCTGTGGTATTTTTGCTGTGGATCTGGCGATCCGTTATCGCCATGCCACGGCCAAAAAAGAATTTTTCAAAAAATCCTGGATCGAAATTCTTGCCATCATTCCCTTCGATGTCCTTTTCCGGGTCTTCAGGATCTTTCGACTCGTCAGAGTGCTGAGACTCACAAGGGCCAGCAGGATCGGCCGATTTCTCAACACCTTTTCCAAGGTGCTGCGTAATGTTGAGAGAATACCCATTTTTGCTAAACTTCTTAATCCACAGTATTTTCGTTATAAGCGCTTTAAAAAATTATTGTTTGGCTATGGAAAAAGCAAGAGCGACTAAGCCCTTGCTTTTATTGTGTTGAATATTTTTCTGTATAGCTTTAACTCGTTTCCCCGCATTTTTGAAGCAATGCTTCCCATTTCCGGTCTACTTCTGCCTGAAGTTCTTCTATTCTGTGCTTGTTCCCGGCGGTAAAAAGGTGCCTGAACCGGCCTTGTGGCTTTAAGAATTCTTCAATGGGTTTTTTGTTTTTCGGTTTATAGGTCAAAGACCACTCACCGTTCTTCACTTCAAAGAGAGGCCAGTAACAGGTGTCTACTGCCAGTTTGCAAATTTCCATCAGATCTTCGGTTTCATAACGCCATCCCCTGGGGCATGGTGCCAGTACATTAAGGAAGGCCGGCCCTTCTGTGTAGATGGCTGTTTCTGCCTTTTCATGCAGATCTTTAAAGTTGCTGATGAATGTTGTCTGAGCCACGTAGGGTATCTCGTGGGCCACCATCACCTGGGCAATATCTTTTCTGTATTCAGCCTTCCCCTGACCATGGGATCCAATTGGCGTGGTGGTTGTTTCCGCATATTTCGGAGTTGCGGATGAGCGCTGAATGCCTGTATTCATATAGGCTTCATTATCGTAGCAGACGTACACCATGTCGTGTCCCCGCTCCATGGCGCCGGAGAGAGACTGGAACCCTATATCATAGGTACCGCCATCACCGCCAAAGGCAATAAATTTGTAGGTATCCTCTATTTTCCCTTTTTTCTTCAGAACCCGGTAGGCTGTTTCGGCTCCCGAAAGGGTAGCACCTGCGTTTTCAAAAGCATTGTGTATATAGGCATCCTTCCACGAGGTGTAGGGATAAGTGAAGGAAGAAACTTCCAGGCAGCCGGTAGCATTGGCTACAACAGCCTGATCGGTTTCTTTCAGGGATCTCAGAACTCCCCTAACTGCCAGGGGCGCACCACAACCGGCGCACATCCGGTGTCCGCCGGTGAATCGTTCGGGTTTATTCATTATCTCTTTAAATGCATAGGCCATTGGTTTCACTCCTATTCTCTTAGACCAAGGTAACGGTACTCCTGGCCAGTTTCGTTGGTAGACTGAATTTTTTCAAGGTCGGCGAAAACGCTTTCGATATGGTCAATGGTAACATCCCGTCCACCCAAACCATATATATAGTTCACCGCAGGAGGTCGTTCTGCTGCAGGATAAAGGGCAGCTCTTATTTCTGCAAAGAGCGGTCCTCCGATCGATGAAAAACTTTCACTTCGGTCCAGTATCCCAAGAACTTTCACCTTAGACAAAGCCGCTGCTATTTGTTCGTGGGGGAAAGGCCGGAAAACCCTTATTTTAACCAGACCTGCCTTTTTACCCTGCTTTCGCAGCCGATCCACTGCTTCTTTAGCGGTACCCGCTGCCGAATTCACAATAACAATGGCTAATTCAGCGTCCTCCATCCGATAGCTTTCAAAGAGATCATATTTCCGGCCGGACAGGCTTTCAAAGGCCCGGGAAACTTCCCGGATGGCTGAAAGTGATTTTTTCATGGCCTCCGCCTGTTGGCGTTTATGCTCCATATAGTAAGCCGGGGAATCGTAGGGGCCAACGGCCGCATACTCTTCTGAGTTTAAAAGGCTGAAGGCCGGAGAATAGTCAGACACAAAGCTCTTTACGCTCTCATCCTCCAGTAATTCTATGTTTTCAATGGAGTGAGAAGTGATAAATCCATCCTGACAAACCATCACCGGCAATTGTACTTCCGGATGCTCAGCTATGCGGACGGCCTGAATATAGTTATCGTAGGCTTCCTGATTGTTTTCACTGTAAATCTGTATCCAGCCGGAATCCCGGGCACCCATGGAATCGCTGTGGTCTGCATTGATGTTGATGGGACCGGAAAGGGCCCGGTTCACCACCGCCATGGTGATGGGCAGCCGATTGGAAGCCGCCACATACAGCATTTCCCACATCAGTGCCAGCCCGGCGGAGGATGTGGCTGTCATGGTCCTGGCGCCGGCAGACTGGGATCCTATACAGGCAGACATGGCGCTGTGTTCGGATTCTACCAGAATCAGCTCCGAATCCACCTGTTGATCAGAAACATATTGAGAAAAAATTTGAGGTATTTCTGTAGATGGCGTGATGGGAAAGGCTGCCAGCACATCCGGATTGATCTGTTTCATAGCCAGTGCTACCGCTTCATTCCCTGACATTCTATCTCGTATCGGCATAATTCATCCCTCCAGTTATCTTCTTATTTCAGTTATCTTGTAATTATTAGTTATTTTGTTTCTTTGATATATTCAATGGCTTCAAAAGGGCACGCCTTAAAACATACTCCACAGCCCTTGCAATGATCATAGTCAAACTCTTCCCGCTGTTTGCTTTGAACTGGTATGGAGGAATCCGGGCAAACCGGTGCGCACAGGAGACATTGCTTGCATTTTTCCTGAATCCATTGGGGCCGCATGGTTCGCCAGTCACCGGTTTTAAATTCGTCAGCACTGCCGGAAACAGTGATCACACCGCCCGGGGTTATGTCTTTCCAGTTAATTTTTTCGTTTATATGACTTACTGACTTATTCTTCATACTTAACGACCTCCTGAAGGGATCTTTTTAACGCCTGCATATTACCTTCTTTTACGTCTTCTTTCGATGCGAATTTATGTTGGAAGGATTCTTCCATGGATTGAATGAAATCTTCATCTCCAATGATGCCGCTGACTTTTACAACCGCTCCCAGCATGGGAGTGTTGGGAAAGTTCTTTCCCAGGGTTTCAAGGGATATCTTCTGAGCATCAATGGTGTAGATCTCGAAGTCCTGATGTTTCAGCTGCTTTCGTACCGCTTCTCCGGATCGCTGCGTATTGACCAGAACAGCCCCGCCTGGCTTTAGGCCTTTTGTTACTTCCACAACATCAATAAGGGTTTCGTCAACCACTACCACATAGTCAGGCTCATAAATATTTGAATGAATCCGAATTGGTTCAGAACTGATTCTTGTATAGGCAGTAATAGGAGCACCCATTCGCTCCGGTCCGTATTCCGGAAAACCCTGAACGTATTTCCCGGTGTTAAATGCGGCATCCGCCAATAATAAGGCGGCGGTCTTAGCTCCCTGTCCACCCCTTCCATGCCAGCGTACTTCCATCATATTTTCCATATCAATCCCTCCATCCATATTGTTTCTTCCGATGTCATCAGAAAACACGTTTTCAAAATACTGCCCAAATTCTATATTATCAAAATTTTAACGATTTGAACATATATTCTTTACAAAAAAAAGACTGACCAGGACGATTTTATCCCTTTGTCAGTCTTATAAAAGAACACTGATGATGGCCGGAATAATAAATACCTTTACGGTCAGCAGTCTCACCATGTGCAGCAGAACAACTTCCGTAGAATTTTCCGAATGTTCGTCGGCCAGTAACGCCATAGGCGTGATGCCGCCGGGAGCTGAGGCTAAAATACAGCAAACCATGTCCCAGCTGGTAATACGCCGAAGGATCCGGTACATTCCATAGGCACTCAGATACATAATCGCCGAAAAGCCAATCATTGGCAGTAGTATGCTTTGAATTGATCTTACAGGAGTTTGTACAGCGTTCAAAGCAATCATAATTCCAATTCCCAGCATCATAAAAGTACGCACAAAAGACGGGGGTGTTCTGAGAGGTTTCCCGGCTACAGAAAAAGCGGCAACAAGAAAAAAGGATCCCATCATTGGCCCGGCAGGAATTTGAGAAATGTGACCCGCAACACCACCAATCAGACCGATGCCAAAGGAACTCAGATGAGCCAGTATTCCGGATGGTTCTATTTTCGCCTCTGCAAACCGATTCATTCCTGCTGCAATCCCACGAATTCGCATTTGAAATCCTTTTAAGGCTGTGGTTGTCTCTTTCGCTTCTTTTTTATTTTGCTGAAGCTTACTGATAATGATTGGAAAAACAATCAGCGTCACCATCAGCCGGGAAAGCTGGAACAGGGAAACAATTCCAACGCTGGCATTCAGAGATACTGCCAGGATCCCCATTTCAGCAATACCTGCAGGGGCTGTGCTGAGTAGTGCCGTAGCAACATCAATCTGAAAAACCTCAATTAAAACCCACCCCATACCAAAGGTGAGGATCAGTGTCCAGACGATCATCAGTACGCTGGGAAGCAAAAGTTCCCGCATTTGCTGAAAAATCTTGCGGCTCACTTTGCATCCAATATTAATGCCCAGTAGAATCTGAAGCAAAACCATGATTTCATCGCTCATCGGATCAAGATTCGTCCCCAAAATACTAACCAATATGATCATGGCAAAAGGCCCCAGCAACGCAGGAGTTGGCATATGTAACAGATAAAAAAGAAAATAGCCGAAAAGTGCGATCATTATAATGATTATCGGTTCGGGTAAGATCAAGTGAGTTCCTCCTCAGGCAGGTTCCGGATCAGATGTTATTTTGTGCTCTGAAATATATCCATTGTACCACAAAAATAGTGTACAGAAACCTGTAGTAACCGGTATGCTTGATTCTATTCGGAACCTTGCTTTGAGTTTGAATAAAAAAAATCAGAAACGGGTACGTTAATTATAAAGAGTTATACGATTGTAAGAGGATTATCCCTTTACATTACAGGGCACGCGAATCTAAAGGAGTGATTTTAATGAAAATGCTGGTTTGTATTGATGGATCAGAACAAAGTCAGAAGGCCGTGAATAAAGCCATTGAATTGGCTGAGGCTTATAAGCTCAAAGAGGTATCTCTGATTCATGTTTACGAAAGTGCCCAGAGAAGTTATTGGCTTGCTTCTGCAGAAGGCTATTCTCCCAGTCCGGAAGACCTGAAAAGACTCCAAAGAATGCAGACCAACGTCTTGGATCATCGCAAAAACATGATGGATGAAGCAGCCATAGAGTTTGAAAAAATTGGAATTGATGTGGAAATGATTGTTGAAGAAGGCCACCCATCCCACACTATTGCCAGAATTGCTGACGACGGAAACTATGATATGGTGATTTTGGGTAGCCGCGGTCTGGGCGGTTTAAAGAAGATTTTTCTTGGAAGCGTCAGTAACGCCGTTATACAGGAAACCAAAGCGAGTGTTTTGGTTGTTAAATAGCTTCATCAAAATCAATGAAAACCAGTCGCCATTGACAGTTTAAAAAAAATGCATGCGGGTAGCCACTATAATGTAGGTTGTATTATACGTTTGAACTGCAAGGAGGGTTATCATGGCAGTTGTAAAAGTGATTGAAATACTGGCAGAATCCAGCAAAGGCTGGGAAGATGCAGCCCAGGAAGCGGTAAAAGAAGCAGCTAAGTCGGTCAATAATATTCAGTCTGTTTACGTAAAAGAAATGCAGGCTATTGTAGAAGATGACAAGATCGTTAAATACCGCGTTAACGCAAAAATTTCTTTTCTTGTACAACAATAATTATTGGAACAGTTCTTAATGTAAATGCTAAATCCCCTCTCTCAAAAAGAGGGGATTTTTTAGTTCATTTTTTCTGTCGTTTTGACCATACTTCATCACCTTTCCAGCTCCATATCGCCATCCTTTATCCACCCCTTTTGCCGCATGAATCTGTAAATAATGTGTTTCATCAGTAAGCGAAAACCGCTCACACCTATCAACAAAGAAACTACTATGCTATACTAAGCTAACCTTGAACCATTACAAAGCAACTTCAAAGAAAAGTTTTTGCTGGAATAAATATTGTTTTAATCTCATTTTTTAGTGCAGCTTCAAACACTAACAAAGCAATGGTAATATCTATATTAAGAAGTAGTTTGTTTTTGATTCCTGTAGTACTACTTTTTAGTATCCTCTTTGGCATCTATGGTGTTTGGGTATCCTTTGTTATAGCAGAATTAGGTGTCACTTTTTTGACCTATTTAACCTACGCCAATCAATTCAAGGGAAAAGAACGGATAAATGTATCTTCAATGGGTACCCCCTAGAAGATATTAATATTAAATAGTACTCTATACAATGAATTTATAAATTAGGAGGAATGTTTTTATGAAAAGTTTCACTATTGAAAACAAGTTTTGGGAATTGTTCCCTGAAGCACAAATCGGAGTTGTTGTTTTTCATGGAATTGACAATACCATAAAGGAGTTGGATCAGTACAAAGAAATACTTCGAAGCTCAGAGAAGCAAGCTCTTAACTTTTTGAAGGAAGCAGATTTCAGCAGTAACAATGTCATTAAAGTTTGGAGAGATGCTTTTCAAAAGTTCAAAACAAAAAAAGGAGCAAGGTCATCGATTGAAGCATTGCTGAAACGTGTACACAAGGGCGATTATATTAGTACTATCAATCCCCTCGTTGATATTTACAATTCTATTTCTCTTAAGTATGCATTGCCTTGTGGAGGAGAGGATATCGATACATTTGTTGGCAACATCAGACTGACCAAGGCAGATGGTAATGAACCGTTTATAACTTTAGGTACAGACGAGAATGCACCACCCTATGAGGGGGAAATAGTGTATAAGGATGAGGAAGGCGCTATCTGCAGATGCTGGAATTGGCGGGAATCTGTCAGAACAATGCTCACCGAAAGTACAAAAAATGCCTTCCTATGCATAGAATTAGTTGATGACAGCCGAATGGATGATTTAAAGAATGCATTAAGTGAACTGGCTAATTTAGTAGAGGATAACTTAGGTGGCACCTATAGGATTTCAATTCTTGATATTAATAACAAAGAAATATCAATAGGATAATTAGAGGAGGGTTAGATAATGAATGGATTCTCATATAAAGATATCTATATAGAAGATGGAATAAGGGTATTGGAAGTACTGTAACTTTAGTAAGCAATAGGGACGGTTCCTGTTGCTTTTTTTATTTGGATAAGGTATTCTGATAGCTAGGTGATGAATAATGCCAAGAGCAGCCAGAGAGAAGAGTCCAACAGGTTACTATCATATTATGGCAAGAGGAATAAACAAGGAAAAAATATTCAAAGATGCTGGGCTAAAGAAATTTATGAAAGCCTTACTGGAAACTCAGTTAGGAAAAAACTAGGTTTCCCCATTGGCCTATTGCATCATGGATAATCATCTGCATCTAGTTGTCAGGGGTGAGCTTGAAGATATAACAACCGCCTTGAAGAAAGTTAACATAAGGTATGCAATGAAGCTCAACAAGGAAAAAGAAAGGGTTGGACATGTATTTCAGGATAGATACAAGAGCGAAATAATTCATAATGAAATGCATCTTCTGCATGTAATCCGGTATATACACAACAATCCAGTAAAGGCAAAAATTGTTAGAAGTCCAGAGGATTACCAATGGAGCAGCTTTGGATCTTATGCAGGCAAGGATTCAGAAATCATCGAAGGGAAGGTAAAACAAGAAATTCTTGAGATCGCTGGAGGATTGGATAGCTTTCTTTATTTCCACAGGGAAAAGGATTACACAGAGTTTATGGATACACCAGAAGAAGTTGAGAATAACAGGGAAGAACATGCTCAGACAATCATAAAAGACTACTTAAATGATAATGGAATTGTTGAACTTGGTCCAGGAAAAAGTTCATCTAAACACATGGATAAGATAGTGAAACTACTTTTGAAAAGCACATCATTAAGCCATCGGAAGGTGGCCAAAATGCTGGAAATAGACAATAACAGGGTTCATTCAATAAGTAGGAGTATCAGCAAGGAGTAAAGCAAAAAGAACCGTCCCTAATGCTTGCGCGGGGAGCGACATTGCTGGCAGGCAAACCAATTCAAGCTAGTTCTACGTATGTGCGGTTATTGTTTCAATCCACGCTCCCGCACGGGGAGCGACCAAAAAACCAGAGAGGATGAAAAATAATGTCAAACGTTTCAATCCACGCTCCCGCACGGGGAGCGACTTTCTTGCTATTTCATACACACCTTCAGCAAAAAAGTTTCAATCCACGCTCCCGCACGGGGAGCGACACGTCGAATCAATGGAAGTAAACGCCGACAACGTGTTTCAATCCACGCTCCCGCACGGGGAGCGACCAGTGCCGGAGGTCAGGGGGGGGGTCCGCGCGAAATGTTTCAATCCACGCTCCCGCACGGGGAGCGACAATGCGACACAG
>QYZZ01000118.1 GCA_003838145.1 Tindallia sp. MSAO_Bac2 | reverse complement strand
TTTCTCTTCTTCATTTACTTCTTTCTCTTCTTCATTTGGATCTTCAGATTGATCAGATTCGCTTGTGCCTTCTGATTCTTCTCTATTTTCTTCGGAATCTGATTCATCTGAGTCTGATTCTTCCAAGTCTGATTCTTCGTTGCTTTCAGTTGATGGCTCCTCTGATGTATCGCTTGTTTCAACAACTGATACATTTTCTTCATTTCCCTGACTATCTTCCCCAGGGTCTGCAAAAGCCGCTATAGTACTTCCGAAGGAAAGAATTAAAACTAATACCAAACTTAATGCTATACTCCACTTTTGTTTTCTCCTCATTTTTCTCACTCCTTTTGTTTCTCGTCTGATAAGTTACTGAAAAGGTTGCCTGATTTATTCTGGAGCCAGGCGCTCTGTTTTCAGCCGCGTTTTGGGGACGTGGTTACCCTGGAGTGCCTCGTTTTTCTGAATGGGACGTGGTTACCCATTTCTACTTTTGAGGTTTATATTGCATTTTCTTTTCCCTGTTCATCCCCCTTTTTCGATTCCTGCCATTGCCGCAGGATTTCCTCTTCCCCTTTTTCATTCAGGTGCCGGCTTACTGCCGATTCTATTAGTGATAGCAGCTCCCGTTGGCTTCTGAAGTGGATTTTTTCTCCCGTATCCAATCGTTGAATGCTTCCCTGCCAGCTGCTGTGTTGTTGATAGCGGATATCGACACTAAACTGAACACCGCCGGAAATGCTATAATTATTACTTGTTTTCATCCGGTTCATCTGGGAGACCTCCTCTCCAGCTAAGTTCAGCTATTGTGGTGCTGATTTATTACTTTTATGCCCGCCGCCCGTTACGTCTGGCGCACATCTGTGTTACATCCGCGTTACAATAATGATAATCATTATCATTATTGTAACGCGATTCTCCCTATGCTCTCTTTACTGGATTGTAAGAAGTAGAAGCAGTTTCTATCATTTTTAAAAAGAAAATGTTTAAGCAGAAAAATCCTTGTTTAGATGTTTAAATACAAAAAAGAACCTGAAAGTTGATCGGGTTTTGATCTTCTTTCAGGTTCTGTAAGACAGGGGTAAGGTGTCGTAGTTATGAAATTTTAAAGCTGCTGATGCTCATTTGCATTTCTTCTGCCAGCCGTGCCAGTTCTTCGCTGGCGTTGGATATTTCGGATACGGAAGCGATTTGTTCTTCAACGGAAGCTGAAGCTTCTTCGGTTCCAGCGGCATTTTCTTCTGAGATGGCGGAGAGGCTTTCCATCACTTCGATGATTTCGTTCTTCTTCTCTTCCATTTCATTGGCGGAATGATTGATGCTGTCGATGACTTCCCGCATGCCTTCAATAGCGCCAGCGATGCCGTCAAATTTATCCGTGGTGGCTTCCAGACTGGTTGTCTGTGCTGCTACGGTCTGGTCCATGACTTCCATGGTTTTAACGGCTGTTCCGGTTTTATCGATTAAGTCTCCTATAATGGTGGCAATTTCTTCGGTAAATTCGTTGGACTGTTCTGCCAGCTTTCGTATTTCTTCTGCCACGACGGCAAAGCCTCTGCCCTGCTCGCCGGCACGGGCTGCTTCGATGGCGGCGTTCAGTGCCAGCAGATTGGTTTGTTCGGCAATGCTTCGGATCATACCGCTGGCTTCTTCAATTTTTTCAGCGCTGGCGTTGGTGTTGGTAATGATCTCGCTGATTTCTCCGGAGGCTTTTTGGTTTGTGCTGGCGTGTTTTACCAGTTCTTCCATAGTAGACATGCCTTCGTCCTTCAACTGATGGACTTTTTCCGTGGCTTCATTCAGGTGACGGACATTTTCCAGATCTTTTTCAATGAGGTTACCCATTTCCGTAATATTGGCCACGCCCTGCTGGGTGCTACTGGCCTGGTTGCTGGCGCCGTTGGCAATTTCTTCTATGGTTCTGCCAACCTCTTCTGCTGCTGTATTGGACTGCTGGCTGGTGGCGCTCAGCTCTTCCGAGGAGGAAGCTACCTGCTGGGAGTGCTCTGCGATATTTACAATCATTTCTTTAATGGACTGACGCATGTTTTCGATGGCATGGGCCATTTCTCCAAACTCATCTTTCATGCTTAAGAGCTTGGGGTCGGTTTCCATGGTAAAGTCTCCGCTGCCGATAACGCCCAGCTGCTCTTTTGTTTTATGGATGGATTTCATGATATGCCGGGAGGTATTTACGAGGATCAATCCCAACAGTAAGAAGGCTATCAGGCCGGTGGTTGCCACGGTCATGGTGTTCTGGCGAATGGCTGCGTTTACCCTGGCCATGGAGAAGCCGATGTTTATGGCACCGATGTGCTCTCCGTCAACAAAAACCGGGTACAGTACATCGTAAACTCTGACGTTTTCCACATCATAATCATATTCCGAGGAGAAGGGAACTCCGTCAACAGCTGCTGCCTGGCTGCCTTCATCTGATAATTCTATTCCTATCCGGTCATGGTCGGAATGTGCTGCTGCTGTTAGATCCGGATCAATAAAAAGAGCAAAGACGATATTTTCATCCTGTGCCAGATCGTCCATCAAAGTCTGATGGCCAAAATCCAGTGTCATTTCATTGATGCTGTTGGCCAGCACCCCTGCCTGAACAAATCCGCCTTGGGGACTTCTGACATATCCATATTTATAGTAGTCCTCTGTTACCGCACTTTCCCGAATATCTTCCATCAGTTCGTTCTGACTTCCTGAGGCAAAGGCATATGCCGGATGATCTGCCGGTGCCTGCCAGCCCAGGTTGGCCGGATCATTGGAAAAAAGAATTTCGCCATTATCATCAAAATAGTTCAGTTCGTCAATATCCATTGCCGCTGCAATGTCTGTCAGCATTTCATTGCTGAGTTCCTCCTGGTTGAGAATCACCACATTGGAGACCTGCCGGATGCTGTCTTCAATCATTTCTGTAATGGTGTTAATTGAAGTGGACGCCAGTTCCATCTGGCTGGATGCCTGGGCGGCCACTTCCATGCCGTCTTCCCTCATTTGGGCCAGCATACTGTCCCGGGTTCCACCGGCGGATGTTAATCCAATTACCAAAACTGCTATAAGTACGATGATTAGCGGCAGTATGGTTAATCGATTCCGTATAGACCTGGTGGCTGTCTGTGTTTTTGCTTTTTTCACTGTTTTTCCTCCTCGTTTTGAATTATGAATTGCGATTTATAAATTGCGAATTATGAATTAGAAGACCATAAAGTTATGTGCGTTTCTTCTTTTCGGTCAATAGCCTGCAACGCAACGATTGTATCGATAAACATGCATATTGTCAATGCTTTAACGATTTGTTGTAAAAGTCCGACGACTTAAGGACAAAAAAAAGAAAACTCCGGTGGATCCTGTTGGATCTTCCGAAGTCTGTTTATGCTTATAAATGAAACATATGCATTATTAGTGCATTAGTTGCGTCCGCCAAAGCCGTTGTTACGGCGTGTTGGTTTAACGCGGTTCTTATTGCCCTGCATTTTTTCGTCGCTGTCTTTCATGAATTGACTGATTTTATCTTCCAGCGATTCAGGCTGACTGCTTTTGGCAGGAGAGCTCCATTGCAGCTCTGTGGGAGCAGTGGATTTCTTTTTTTCCTGTGCCTGACGGATGGACAAACTGATTTTACCATCATTGTTGATGGAAAGAACCTTTACCTTCACTTTTTGCTTGTCGGTAATATAGTCCCGAATGTTTTTGACATAATCGTCAGCAACTTCCGAGATGTGAACCAACCCTGTTTTTCCTTCGCCCAAATCAATAAACGCACCAAAATTTGTGATTCCAGCCACTGTACCTTCAATAATTTTTCCAACCTCAACCGGCATAAACTTATATTTCCTCCTTGTAAAGTTATGTAATTAACGAACTCTATATTTCATCAACTACCGTATTCGGTAGGTGTTTTAGTCTAATCTCCGTGGCTTTGAATGTCAATTAATACCCACTCATCTTCATGAACCATTCTCAGGTTCTGTCTGGCCATTGCTTCTATATATTCGTCTTCGGTAATATTCTCCAGGGTATGGCGAAGTTCTTCAATCTCTGCTTCCAGCTCCTGCTCTTGTTGTTGCGCTTTGGCATATTGCTCTTCCAAATCCCTGCGCTCCTGTTCCTGGGTGTACCAGGTACGCAACGGATTTAAAGCCAGCAATATCACGACGAGCCAAAAGAATTTCCGGCTTAGAGATGATCGTTTTTTTTGCTTGGCCATAAGAACACCCCTTGGATAAAGGTGCTTTACACCTTTATCAATTAAGAATTACGAATTAAGAATTATGAATTAAAGTCAAATGCGTAAAGGCAATTGATAATGCTTAAAAAGCAATGGATAATTGATGATTGATAATGGATAATTAAAGGCAACTGATTAAAAGCAATTGATGATGGATAATTAAGGTCAAATGCGTAAAGGCAATTGATAACCGATAACTGCTAATGTTGACACCAACAGTATACCCTTTTTTTGCGCTGTTTGCAAGACTGAAGACTTTTTTTCGCTTAAGTGATGCTTTAGGAATCGGAGGATGAAGGGGAAGGCAAAACCTGATACAGGGTTTCCGCTTCCTCTTTTTTTACGTGTTCAGCCGTTCGGGTAACTTCAATGTGCAAGGCTGGCCGGCTGATGGTAATGGTTAGCCTGTCTCCGGGCTGGATTTCCGTTCCGGCTTTGGCATCCCTACCGTTAACTTTTACAAGCCCCTTGTCACAGGCTTCCTTGGCCACGGTTCTCCTTTTAATGATACGGGCGTTTTTCAGATATTTATCCAGTCTCATATTTACTCCTTTTGCTCCTTTTGAATATTATTCCGGACAATGGTCAGATACTAATAAAATCAGGCTTAAAGCCTGATTTTATTAGTAAGTAACGTTATTGTATTTCGAAATGATTTCTAAAATAGTTGCGGCTTATCCGTTGATTTTTTCTTTAAGAGTTTTACCGGCTTTGAATACTGGTGCTTTGGAAGCAGGAATTTCAATAACCTGATCTGGGTTTCTCGGGTTTCTTCCTTTTCTTGGCTTTCTTTCACGAACATCAAAGGTTCCAAAACCAACCAGCTGAACTTTTCCACCTTCTACCAATGTTTCTTCAACCGTCTCCATGAATGCATTCAGTGAAGCTTCTGCATCCTTCTTTGTAAGACCGCTGACCTCTGCCATTTTTGCCACTAATTCCGCTTTGTTCACAAAATCCCCTCCTTAAAAAGTATGTGGTTCGAGATTCAAATAATAAATAATATCCTCTATATTTCAGAACAAAACCTTATTCGCTTTGCTCAGAGGTTCGGTGGTTTTTCTCCCTGGATTTTTGCGTTTCCCATATTTCCTTGACATCCTGAATGCTTCCGGCTTTTTCGGATCCAAAAACATGGGGGTGACGGTAAACGATCTTCTGCGCAATGCCATTCACTACATCGCTCATGGTGAAGGCGCTTCGTTCTTTGGCTATCTGACTGTGAAAAACCACCTGCAACAACAGGTCACCCAGCTCTTCACAAATTTCCTCATCATCGCCGCCATCGATGGCTTCCAGAACTTCCTGGCTTTCTTCTACCAGATATGGTTTTAAACTTTCGTGGGTTTGTTCCCTGTCCCAGGGGCATCCTTCGCTTCCACGCAGTTTTTCCAATATGTCCAGCAGATGGTTCATATTATAATGTATTTTTGAAAACCTGTCAACCCTTGCAATATAAATACTTGTGAGTTCATCGAGGTCTTTCAGGTGGTCCAGCTGGTATAGTGGAATGTGATGTACTTGTTGATTTTCCAATATTCCTGCCCTTTGTATGACAATTATCGACTGTTCATCATGATAATGGTTCATAAGGCTTAATTTCACCTGTGAAGCAACCATGGTATCGTATACCTGGGTAATAATAACATCCATATTGGTGTCCGGGGGAGTCTCTTCCAGCCGAAGTCCATCCAGCAGCTGAAATCCCCGGACCGGGTCATGGGGCAGCAGCGGAAACATGGCGTCTAAAAAGCTCATGGCTGGAAGGATCTGAAGGTCTAAGGACGGCTCCTTCTTCACTTTTTCCCGAAGGAGTCGTACGGTTTCTTCCGCCACGTTGGGATGGCCGGGGACCGCATAGAGCAGATCTGCATTCCTGGCCTTTTTAACTACCTGATCCGATATTTCAGCATAAACGGCTTCAAAGCTGTCCAGGCTGTCATACAGGTTGTCGAAGCTCTGAAAGGAAATGCCTTCTGCTTCCAGATCCTTCACCATGGGATGCTGGCGGGTCCGCAGGTAGATACAGGGATGATCCTTCATCAGCCGGAAGGTTCCCAGGGGTAATTGATTGATATGACCGGGGCCAAGACCAGCGATGGTTAAGGTTGGCATGAGAAACACCTCTTTTTGTGAATTATGAATTAAGAATTATGGATTATGAATTGAAAGGCATAAGAAGACCAATTGATAATTGACGATTGATAATGGATAATGTTTAGGTGGAACAATGGGGACGGAGCTCATTTTCCCCGAAATGCATGGAGTAAATGACCTGCCGTCCCCATTGCGCCACGTCCCCATTGCGCCACGTCCCCATTGCGCCCAAAAGTATTCCCGGGTTATAGCGGTTTTCCTTCGTGCCCTTTGCGGCCTTCGCGGTTAATCGCTTTTGTGTCTTTCCTTTCCACTATTTAAGCAGTTTAAGTTTTTTCAGTACCTCAGCGATTTTATCTCCTTTAGGCAGCAGATCAAAGTCCCGCATTTCCAGGGTGTCGGTTTTCAGGAGCATCAGCCCGTATACGGCAGCTCCGATGGATATGGCGATGACCACTGCCAGACTGTTGCCCAGCAACGGCAGTAAAATCCGATGGCTTCCCCAGGCAAAGACGGCCATTACGGCTACAGACAATAAAGGTTTAAAGAAAACCCGGCGTTTGTCGAAGGTGACACCCGTCAGTTTTTTTACAGCCAAAAGATTAAGACTAAAGGCTATAATGTAGGCTGTTATGGTTCCGATAGCAGCTCCGCGGACGTGCAGAAAGGTAGCCGTCAGGGTGTAGGTTAGGACCAGCTTGAACCCGGCACCAATCATCAGATTCCGCACAGGAATGTGAGGTTTTCCTAATCCATGCAGGATTCCGGTAAGGGTTTGCAGCTGTGTGAGAAAAAATACGGCAAACCCCATGATAAACATGATTTCTCCCAGAGAAGCCGGTTCTCCCGGATAAATAAACTGCATAATGGGGTGTGCCAATACCACCAGGCCGGTGGCGGCGGGAAGGCCCATCATGAGGGAAACACGAAAAACCGATGCGCTGTCTGCTTGGACGGAATCCCAGTCTTTTCGGGCGGCGGCGTCGGAAACTGCCGGAACGATGCTCATGGCCAGGGCAATGGTGAGAACCTGCGGCAGGTTTACCAGGGTTGCCGCCATTCCCTGCAGCTGGCCATAGAGGCTGTTGGCCTCTGCATAGGTAAATCCGCTTTCCTGAAGCCGTCTTAAGACCACCAGGGTGTCCAGCATGTTTATGAGGGGCATTACAGCGGCTCCGATGGCAATGGGAAAAGCGATGCTGACAATGTTTTTAACGACAACGCCGGTGGGTTCCGGAGGAATTCCAAGACTGTCGGTTAATTCTATACGGCCTTCAGCCTTTCGTTTTTTGTATAAAAAGATCATCATGGTCATAGCAGCAAGGCCACCGGCGCCGGCGCCAAATACGCCGCCAGCGGCGGCCAGAGGTTCTCCGTAGATGCTTAGCAGAATAAAAGCCAGACTCAGCCCGATAATAACCCGGCCAAATTGTTCCACCACCTGGGAGAGGGCTGTTGGTTTCATGTCCTTCATTCCCTGAAAATATCCCCGGAAAGCGGCCAGGATAGAAATGAAAAGAACTGTGGGAGCCAGAGCCAGCACAGAGTGATAAGCCAACGGACTTTCAAAAACATTGTTTACCAGGTATCCGGCACCAAAGCCTAAAAACAGGGAGCCTGCCAGTCCGAGAACAGCCAGCATTTTAAGTGCTGTGAGAAAGATGTCGTGGGCGGCTGCATGTTCTCCCCGTGCCTTTTTAGCCGAAACCAGCTTGGAGATAGCGGTTGGAAATCCGGCGTAGGTGAAAGCCAACATGAAGTTATATACGGTATATCCTACCTGATAATAGCCCATTCCCTCGGATCCGATGGCACGGCCTAATGGAATGCGAAAAAGAGCACCCATTATTTTTACTAAAATACCGGCTGCTCCCAGGAACATGGCGCCCTTCAGGTATGTATCTTTTTTTTCTTCTGTCATAGTTACCTCCACGAGTAAATCAGTTAAAAGCAGTTGTTAAAAGCAGTTATTAAAGTCACAGTGGGGACGGAGCTCCTTTGCCCCGAAAACCATGGAGCAAATGACCTCACGTCCCCACAGTGCCTTTAGATGCAGGTTAAAAGGGAGCAGGTTATAGGTAATAGGGCAAGCATTGGAGGAGGATTCACCCTCTCCCTAACCCTCTCCCGTCAAGGGAGAGGGGATTACACTGCTAACATACCAACAAAAAAGGAATTTTACCTATAACCTCTTTACCTGTAACCTGCTTTTACAGTTCTCTTTTATTAATTTCTGCTGCTTCTCTCAGTTGTTCAATATGGTTTTGAAGGGATTCCTGCCGGATCTGCTGCTTAATTTGTTCCTGCATTTCTTCAAAACCCTGTTCTTCGCGGATGCGCTCTGTTACCATGATAATGTGGTATCCAAAATCTGTCTGAACCGGATCGCTTATTTCTCCCGGCTCCATGCTAAAAGCTGCTTCTTCAAAGGGGGGCACCATGCTTCCTCTTGGGAACATTCCCAGGTCTCCGCCTTCAGCGGAGGAGGGGCACATAGAAAAAGTCTGTGCCAATTGGGCAAAGTCTGCTCCTTCGTCCAGCTGCTCTTTGATTTCAATGGCTTCTTCTTCAGTTTCCACCAAAATATGACTGGCCTGAACCTGGTCGCTGGTGAACATGTCCTGATTGTTTTCATAGAATTCACGTGCATCTTCGTCGCTTACTTCCATGGTTTCCAGATAGTGCTGCTGATACTCGATCATCAGCAGCTCCCGGGACATTTCCTGGCGGAAAAAGTCCTCGTCGATGTTGTTTTCTTCAAGAAATGTCATCATTTCGGCATCTTCTCCCATGAAGTCCCAGAACATTTCCATGGTTTCATCCAGTTCATCATCATCGATGGCCAGGTCTTTGGACTGCGCTTCCTGCAGAATGATTTCCGTAAAGATCATTCGCTCCAGCACCTGTTCTTTAATGGTGTCCAGCAAGGTCATGCCTTCTTCGCTGTCTTCGTCTTCAAAAAGATCGGCACCCAGCTCTGTTTCATAATTCATTTTCATCAGTGCCAGTGTGCTTTCGTAGTCCTGCATGGCAATAGGTTCACCATTTACGGTTGCAATGGCGTCATCGGGAATGCCGTTGCCATTACCGCAGCCTGCTAAAAGTGTTGTTAACAGCAGCAATGTCACGAGAATCGCTGCAATAGTTCGTTTATTCATCTGAAATCTTCCTTTCAATTTGCAAAGTGGTTTAAAACACAGTAGGGACAGAGTCCATTGCCTCATGTCCCCGGTGCTTCCTTTTTCATTATATAGGAGTTTGTAATTTTTTCAAGAGGCACAATGGCTGTGCCTCCCTTAATCTTTTCCTTCGCGCCCCTTCGTGTCCTTCGTGGTTACTTGCTACTTCTTTTGACCTTGAACTTAATCTTTTCCTTCGCGCCCCTTTGCGTCCTTTGCGGTTAATCGCTTTGTTTTAATCTTTTGACCTTGTTTCTAATTCATCGCTCTCAATTCATCATTCTCACTTGATTCCGCATAGGTTTCCATCAATTCTTTTATCTCCTGCAGCAATGCACTTTGTTCCAGTTTTTTCGGCTTGTAAAGAAAATGAGGCTGAGTGCCGGCATTGAAGTCGATGCGATTTCCGTATTCGTGCATAACCCTTGCCACGCTTTCCGGCTGAATGGGTTTTCCAGTGGCCAACTGCATTCGAACCCGGCTCTCCCGCTGGATGATGTTTTCCATTCCGCCTTTCATTGCCAGGGCTTTGATATAGGATATCAGCAGAAGGTTCCGGACGATGGCGGGAAGGTCTCCAAAGCGGTCTTCAACTTCTGTCTCCACTTCCATCCAGTCTTCCCGGCTTCGGATGGCCGCAATTTTTTTGTATATTTCCACCTTATGGCCCGGATTTCGGATATAGGTTTCCGGCAGATAGGCATCCACGTTCAGTTCGATGGATACTTCCGGCTCTTTTTCCACTGCCTCTCCCCGGGTTTTCTGGATGGTTTCTTCCAGCAGCTTGACATAGAGGTCGTAACCGATGGCGGCCATATGGCCATGTTGCTCTCCCCCCAGGAGGTTGCCGGCGCCACGGATTTCCAGGTCCCGCATGGCGATTTTAAAACCGGCGCCAAATTCAGTGAATTCTTTGATGGCTTTTAGCCGCTTTTCGGCTATTTCTGTCAGCATTTTTCCTTTTTCCACCATCAGGTAGGCGTATCCCTGACGATTGGAGCGCCCTACCCGGCCACGGAGCTGGTAAAGCTGTGACAGCCCCAGCTGGTCTGCATTCTGGATCATGATGGTGTTGACATTGGGGATGTCCAGGCCGTTTTCGATGATGGTGGTGCATACCAGTACGTCATAAGCTCCTTCGTAGTAGTCCAGCATCAGTTTTTCCAGTTCGTTTTCGTTCATCTGGCCATGCCCGACACCAATGCGGAGATGCGGAAAACGTCTTGCCAGACCGTTGGCAACGGAATAAATGCCTTCCACCCGGTTATAAACGTAATAGACCTGGCCGCTGCGGCTGACTTCCCGTTCGATGGCATCTGCCACCAAAGACGGATTGTAGGGCACCACATAGGTTTGTACCGGAAAGCGTTCTTCCGGCGGATCTTCGATAACGCTCATGTCCCGGATTCCCACCATGGCCATATGCAGGGTTCGGGGAATAGGGGTTGCCGACAGGGTCAGTACGTCCACATTGGCCTTTAACCGTTTAAGCCGTTCTTTGTGTTTTACGCCAAAACGCTGTTCTTCATCCACTACCAACAGCCCCAGGTCTTTAAAGATCACATCCTGAGAAAGCAGGCGGTGGGTTCCTATTACCACGTCCACGATGCCGTTTTTCAGATCTTTCAGCAGTTTTCGCTGTTGGGCGGCGGTGCGAAAACGGCTGAGCATTTCCACCTTGATGGGGAAGGGGCCGAAGCGTTCCCGAAAGGTGTTGAAATGCTGCTGGGCCAGAATAGTGGTGGGAACCAGTACGGCCGCCTGTTTGCTGTCGGCAACGGCTTTGAAAACGGCTCTGAGAGCCACTTCGGTTTTTCCGTAGCCCACATCGCCGCAGAGAAGGCGGTCCATGGGTCGTTCTCTTTCCATGTCGGATTTGACTTCTTTGATGGCTTTCAGCTGGTCCGGGGTTTCTTCATAAGGAAACAGGTATTCAAACTGTTCCTGCATTTCAGTATCTTTACCAAAAGCATAGCCTTTCTGCCTTTTTCTTTTGGCATACAGCTCCAGCAATTCATCTGCCATATCTTCAATGGCTTTCTGAACTTTGGTTTTGGTACGGGTCCATTCCGCGCCGCCCATCCGGTTCATTTTAGGTGCCCGGTCTTCGCTGCCGATGTATTTCTGGATCAGATCCATCTGATCCGTGGGGACATAGAGGTGGTCGGCTCCGGCATATCCTATCTTCAGGTAGTCTTTGGTAATGCCGTCTACGGTAAGGCTTTCAATGCCAAGGTACTGACCAATTCCATGATTTTCATGAACCACATAGCTTCCAGGTTTCAGCTCCACAAAGGATTGCAGTGGTCTGCCTTCCTGCCTGGTACGACGGGGTTTTTTCTTTTTATGGGCACCGAAAATTTCCAGATCCGACATGATGTGGAGTCCGGCATTAACGTACTCAAAACCTTTATGAATGCTTCCCCGGATAATATAGATCATGCCCCGGGGCATTTCATCCTCGCTTTGAGGATCCTTTACCAGGTATTGCACCGGTAATGAAGCTTCCCGGATGGTTTCCAGCAGTTTAAGGGCTTTTTCCTTTCCCGGTGTCAGCAAAATAATCCGGTTGTTTTTTTTCAGGAGATTTTGCAGTTCCTCCAGCAAATAGCTGATTTTTCCCTGAAAAGAGGGGATCCCCCGGGTGGTAAAGTTAACAACACTCTCCGGCGGATAGTCTGCCTGGCTTCGCGGCAATAAATCCATGGTCAGAACGGTGTGTTTTTTTATGGCTTTTTGAAGATCACTGGCTTCCAACAGGCACTGACTGCGCTGCGGAAGAATCTCACCTTCTTCCAGAAGTGCAGCGATACGATCTTTCCACTGATCCATGGTGTTTTCCGCTGCGGTTTTCAGTCGGAGGGGTTCGTCCAGGATAACCGTGGCTCCCGGCTGCAGATAATCCAGCAAGGAATAGCCATGGCCGTAAACCGTGGACTGGAATCCTTCAATTTCTTTTCCGGACCAGTTATGTTCCATTTTTTCCAGAGTCTGTGCAAGGATTTGCTTTGTCCGGGGAGGGGCTGATTTCTTTTGGGATAAAGCCTTGTATTCTTCCTGCAGGTATTCTTTCAGCCGCTGCTGATGTTTTGGCAAGGCAATCCATTCTGTGGCAGGATGAAGGTTAACGCTTTGGATTTTTTCCACGGACTGCTGCGTGGCTGGGTCGAAGCGGCGCAGGGAGTCGACTTCTTCATCAAAGAGTTCGATACGCAGGGGTTTTTCTTCCATGGGTGGGAAGATATCGATAATGTCTCCCCGAAGGCTGAAATCTCCTTTTTCCTCCACCTGGTCCTTTCGCTGGTATCCCTGATAATAGAGGGTTTCCAGCAGTTCTTTCAGATCTGTTTCCTGGCCGACGGACAGATGCAGCTGAAGTTTTTGAAACAGTTCCGGCGGGGGCAGTTTAATCAGCAGGGCTTCCATGGAAGCTGTAACAATAGAAGGGCTCTGGCGGCATAGGGTCGCCAGGGCTTTTAGCCGATCTTCTGCCTGAAAGCCGCCGATGGTGGCTGATTCGTGCAGTGCCCATTCTCTGCCGGAAAACAGCATCGGCTCCACCGGAGAGAAAAAGCGCAGGTCTTCCATCAGTTCTCTGGCCTGGGTTTCTGTTTCTGTGATCATAAGTATCTGATTCTGATGCTCAGCAAAAACGCCCGCCGTCAGGTGGGCTTTCTGTCCGTCCAGCAGGCCATAAAGGCCAATGGTTTGTTCTTTTCGATTAAGGGCTTCCATAAGTTGTTGAAACTCTATGGATTCTTTCAATGGAAGCAAGGTGCTTTTACCGTTCATGGGATACTCCTTTAAAGGCAGTTAATAGTTTAAGTTAAAAGTTGAAAGTTAAAAGTTCAAGTGATTAAAGTCAAAAGATTAAAAGATCAAAGCTTTTAACCGCGAAGAACGCAAAGGGGCGCGAAGAAAACATAAAAAGCAGTTAATAGGTTAATAAGTTATAAGTTATAAGTGAAAGTTCAAAAGATTGAAGTCATAAGATTAAAAGATATAAAACATTTAACCACGAAGGGCTCAAAGGGCGCGAAGAAAACATATAGATCGAGGAGCTGAACCAGTGCTTTAGCAGACAATGGGCAAAAGCAAATTGATAGTTGACAATTGATAATGGATAATTAAATTCAAAGGCTTGTAGAAACAATTATGCCGACTGAAGCTCCTGAGTTCTTCAAGGAAGCATATGACTGTGCTGCAAGAAAACCCGGTGCATGGACGGCAGTTTGCGTCGTACAGTGCGACAGGACGTCGCACTGCCGCCCGCTAAGCCAGGAGGGCGATTCGGGCGGGTAGACGGAAACAACGGCAAGGCACAGAGGTTTTCTCAGCTAAGGGAATGAGCTTCCGGTTAGAACCAGGAGCAAGGAAGGCATGCAAAACACAAAAGAACCGTCCCCCTGTGTTACCCTGTGTGTTACTCCTGTGGTTCCTTTGGCTGTTTAGGCTCTTTTTTAGTGTTGTAGCGGTTCATGGCGATTTGAATGCCATCCCGGACAAAGGTTTCGACGGCTTCTGCAGCTTCTTTGATGGACTCCTGCATGATGGGTATTTCTTCCGGCGTGAAGCGGCTTAAAACATACTGGGCAGCGCTTTGCCACAGGGGTTTTCCGATGCCCATGCGAAGCCGCGGAAAATTGCTGTTTCCCAGATGCTGAATAATAGACTTCATGCCGTTGTGGGTCCCGCCGCTGCCTTTTGCCCGGAGTTTTATTTCGCCGGGAGCGAAGTCCATGTCATCATAAATAACCAGAAGGTTTTCTTCCGGCAGGTCAAAATACCGCATCCAGGCGCCAACGCTGTCCCCGCTGCGGTTCATATATGTTTGAGGTTTTACGAGTATGACTTTTTCTGTTCCGATACGAATTTCTCCGTAAAGGGAATTGAATTTCTTCCCTTTGACTTCTGTATGATGGTTCCTGGCCAGGGCATCGATAACATGAAATCCGATATTGTGCCGGGTGGCATCGTATTTTCCGCCGGGATTGCCCAGGCCGACCAGTATAATCATGAGTTGGCTGTTCCTTCCTTTCTTTTAGTCAAAAAGGGTGCTGACGGATTTGTTGCTGTAAATACGGCTGATTGCTTCCGCAAATACCGGCGCCACAGAAACCGTGGATATTTTATCGATACGTTTGTTTTCCGGCAGTGGTATTGTGTTGCAGGCTACCAGTTCTCTGATTTTCGAGTTTTTAATCCGTTCGATGGCGGAGCCGGAAAAAATCGGATGGGTACAGCATGCATATACATCAGTAGCACCAAAGTTCATCAGCGCATCAGCTGCTTTGGTGATGGTGCCGGCGGTGTCGATCATATCGTCTACCAGAATGGCTGTTTTCCCGTGAATGTCTCCGATGATGTTCATTACTTCTGCTACGTTGTCCTTCGGTCGTCGTTTGTCAATAATGGCAATGGGAGCTTCCAGATAATGTGCAAAGTTTCTGGCCCGGGTAACGCTTCCCATGTCCGGGGAAACAATTACCGGGTTGTCAATTTCTTTGGCCTTGAAATATTCCACCAGAATCGGAACCCCCAACAGATGATCCACCGGAATGTTGAAGTATCCCTGGATCTGAGGAGCGTGCAAGTCCATGCTGAGGAGGCGGTCAGCGCCGGCGGTGGTCAGCAGATCTGCCACCAGCTTGGCAGTGATGGGATCTCTGGCTTTTGCCTTCCGATCCTGGCGCGCATATCCATAATATGGAAGCACGGCGGTGATCCGCCCAGCGGAAGCTCTTTTCATGGCATCGATCATAATTAACAGTTCCATAATGGCATCGTTCACCGGGGGACAGGTGGGCTGAACCACAAATACATCGGCTCCCCGAACGGTTTCGTTAATATTTACGGCTATTTCACCATCGCTGAAGGTGCTCACCAGTGCACGCCCCAGGGGGACTTCCAGTTCTCTGGCGATTTCCGCCGCCAGGGATGGATTGGAATTTCCGGTAAAAATTTTGATTTCGTTACCACTCATATTCATTTTTAATTTGCTCCTCCTTATATTGTAGGGGTTAAGGATTAGGGAAATTCTTTTCCCCCTCACCCTAACCCTCTCCCGCCAGGGGAGAGGGGACTTAACTAATTAACTGTCTTACCACCAGGCCATGAAGGGATTTAACTGATTAACTGTCTTACCACCAGGGGAGAGAGGACTAACAGCTTGCTACCAGATCACCAGCGAGTGGTGACTTGCTTAAAAGGTTTTAATCTTTCCTTCGTGCCCCTTTGTGTCCTTCGTGGTTAAATGGGTTCTTCCCCCCTCACCCTCCGGGGGAGAGGGATTTAACTGCTTTATCAACTTTTAACTGCTTTATCATCTGCTTTTCCAGTCCATTCTTCTTTGTTAGTCTGTCGGCTTCGGGCGATGGCCAGGGCTTCTGCCGGGACATCTTCGGTAATGGTGGACCCTGCTGCCACAAAGGCATTCTCTCCAACGGTTACCGGGGCTACCAGATTGGAATTGCTGCCGACAAAGACGTTGTCCTTTACTATGGTCTGATGTTTTTTCTTACCATCGTAATTAACAAATACCACACCGCATCCCACATTTACGTTTTTACCGATTTTCGCATCACCAATGTATGCCAGGTGGGCTGATGTTGAATCGTCACCTATGGTGGAGTTTTTTACTTCCACAAAGTCACCGATGCGCACCCGTTTTCCGATGCAGGAACCGGGCCGCAGATAGGCATAGGGACCGACGGTGGTTCTTTCGCCCACGCGGCTGCTGATAACCGTTGAGCTGGTAATGGTGACGCCGGATTCGATAAAGCTGTCACTGATGCGGGTGTTGTGTCCGATGTGGCAGTTTTCTCCTATAATGGTACCGCATTCAATGATGGCGCCGGCTTCAATAACTGTATCCTTTCCGATAACCACGTTATGGTCTATGTAGGTGTTTTCCGGATGAATCATGGTAACGCCGTTCATCATATGACGGTGATTAATCCGTTTTCGGAAAATGGCTTCTACCTGGGCCAACTGAACCCTGGTGTTGACGGCCATTATTTCATCTGAATTATCAATACAGCAGACACCAACGGTCTTGTCTTCTTTTTTCAGCAATGCCAGAGTGTCCGTCAGGTAGTATTCCTGCTGGGCGTTATCCTGACTTAGTTTGGGAAGTATGTCCAGTAATGCGCTTCCCTTGAAACAGTAGGTTCCGGAATTGATTTCCTTAATGCTTTTTTGCCAGGGAGTTGCATCTTTTTCTTCGATGATTCCCATCAAATCGCAGGTGGACTCGTTTCGCAGGACCCGTCCATAGCCGGTGGGGTCCTCCAGGTTGGCGGAAAGAACAGTGGCTGAATAATTTCCCTGTTCGTGGGTTTGGATAAGCTGTTCCAGGGTTTGAGCGCTAATTAATGGTGCGTCTCCGCTAAGCACCAGGATTAATGCTTCCGGATCCAGTTGATCCATGGCACACATTACTGCATGGCCGGTTCCTTTCTGCTCTGCCTGCAGAACGGTTTTGGCATTATCCGGCAGGGATCGGGACACAGCCTCAGCACCATGTCCTACAATGACAAACAGGTCTTCCACGCCTATCTGGGTGGCGTGATTGGTGACATGGTTGAGCATTGGAATGCCGGCAGCACGATGCAGCACCTTGGGAAGATCCGACTTCATTCGGGTTCCTTCTCCAGCAGCCAGAATAACAGCTTGTCGTTTCATATTGCTTCACCTCTTTTGGGTTTTGGTGGACCTTAAACACTTTTTGCCGAGGGGTACACCCTCGGCTTCATCCCCATTATAATGGGCAGCAGCGCTTTTGTCAAAGAAAGAACAGACAAAATGAACAGCAAAAAAAGACCCGTCAAAGAGCAGCGTTACTGCCATTGACGGGCAATTCCCTTCCGAATCTTGAACTTCTTTTACTGACGCCCTCTAAAGCTCTTCTTCCGAAACTTCAGGCGCATCGCCGGATGCCGTCTCTTCAGACACTCTTTCGGCTTCTTCCTCTTCATTCATCTGCTCGTACCGCACAAAAATGGCATCCTGAATTTTGTTTCTGGTTTCTGAGTTGATGGGGTGCGCAATATCTCTAAAGTCACCTTCTCCCATCTTCCGGCTGGGCATAGCAATGAAAAGTCCGTTCTGTCCTTCGATGATTTTGATATCGTGCACCACAAATTCGTCGTCGAAGGTTACAGAAACGATGGCTTTCATTTTACCTTCCGCAGCCACTTTGCGAATTCTTACATCCGTTACTTGCATCTGTCCTTCACCACCTTCCCGATGTCTTTCTACTGTTGACAAGTTTGCCGATGCTCCTTCTGGAAGGATTGTTGCACCTCTTTCAGGGAACGGCTATCTTAAGAGTTTGCTGTCTTTTCAGGCAGCTTTCTCCTAAAATATAGGTGTAAGGGCCTGGGTCACTGGAACAGTTCCGGATTTGGATATAAATCCACTTTTCCGGTTTCTTCATCTACTTTTTCCAATATCAATAATGAAGTGTAGCTACCGCCTTTTTTGTCAGCCGGTGACTTTGACGCCATTATAACTCCGATATCTGTTACTTCTGCATCAAACTCCTTCATCAGGTTTTTCATCCCACGGGCGGTCCCGCCGCCTCTCATGAAGTCGTCCACCATTACTACCCCTGATCCGGTTTTCATGGCACGCCGGGGCAGTACCATGCGCTGCATCCCCCCGCCACTTCCGGAAACATAGTTAACGCTGACGGTGGATCCTTCTGTCATCAGGCTTTCTCTTCTTACCACCACCAGTGGTTTATCCAATAGTCTGGCAACTGCATAGGCCAGAGGGATTCCTTTTGTTTCCACCGTCACCACGTACTGATGATCTTTGAGGTTCATGGTTTCTGCAAGGATTTCCGCCATTGGCTGAACATATGCCGGCGAACTGATCAAATCCGAGTAATACAGGTAATTTCCCGGCAGAATACGATGTTCCTGACTGAGTTCCCGGGCAACTTCTTCCAGGAATTCTTTTTGCCTCTTATGGGTAATTTTGGGAATAAAGCGAATCCCGCCTTTAGCTCCGGCAACAGACTGCAGTTCACCGGTTTGGAGGGTTTCTACCGTTTCTTTTACAATGGCCAGGTCTTCACTAAGCACAGATTTTGGCGTATCCAGCTGCTGACTGAAAGCCGTCAGGCTAAAAAGCCTCCCTGGGTAATTGCTCAGCAGACTGGTCATGGCAGCAATTCTTTGGCTTCGCCTGAATTTTGGGGTATCCATTCATCTCCTGTCCTTTCTAAATCCGAATATTCATCGTGTTTTCCACTATTTTATTCGTTTCCAGAAGATGATTCAAGAGTAATTTTCATTTTAATGTTCCAGCTTTTGCTTTTGAATCAATTCCTTTCATAGACCGGGCTACTGGTGTATAATTAGTTAGGGGCCAGGACTTAGGAATAGGGATTAAAATCCTTCTCCCAGACCAGGGTCCACCCGTTAACCAATTCTAAATACTCTGTTTCCGGGTTACATTTCTTTATACCCAGCATATGTTTTTTCAATCAAAAAATGGAGGGAGCTGCACTATGAAAGATGAAAATCAGCGGCTGGATCTGAAAAACATTCAGTCTGTACATATGATAGGCATCGGTGGCATTGGCATGAGCGCGCTGGCACATATACTGCTGGATCAGGGAATTCGGATTTCCGGATCTGACCGGGAGGAAAGCGATACGACCCGTCGGCTTAAAGATCGAGGCGCCATTATCTATACCGGTCATGAGGCTTCCCATGTAAAAGAAGTGGACTGGCTGGTGTATTCTGCTGCTATTCCAAAAGACAACCCGGAACGTCAGGAGGCGCTGCTGAAAAAAATTCCTGAAATGGACCGGGCAGAATTGCTGGGAAAAATCATGAAGCTATATCCTCAGTCTGTAGCGGTTGCCGGCAGCCATGGCAAAACCACCACCACGGCTATGCTTTCCTGCCTGCTGGAGTGGGCCGGTCTGGATCCGACGGTACTGGTGGGTGGTTATCTCAATGAAATTGGCGGCAATGTCAAAGTGGGAAAAGGGCCGCATCTGGTAACGGAAGCCTGTGAGTATCACGGTAGTTTTCTTCGGTTTCCGCCCCGTATCGGCATTGTCCTGAATATTGATTTGGATCATCTGGATTATTTTGAGAACCTGGCGGCTATTCAGGCTGTATTTGGGGATTTTGTCGAACAGCTTCCACCGGAAGGCCTTTTGGTGATGAACGGTGACGATGCCAACAGTGCTCATTTAGCAAGGGTGGCGGACTGTCCGGTGATTCGTTTTGGACTATGCCAAGACTGCGACCTGAAGGCCTCTAACCTAGAGGTGGATGACTCCGGCCGTTATTCTTTTACTGTCCGCTTTCAGGAACGTAATCTGGGCCGCTTTACCCTGGGCATCCCCGGTAAACACCATGTGCATAATGCCCTGGCTTCTCTGGCTGTGGCATTGGAGTTGGGAGTTTCCGGCGAGAAACTAAAGGAAATTCTTTCGGATTTCCATGGTCTCCACCGCCGCTTTGAATCCCTTGGAAACTGGCACGATGTTACGGTGGTTGATGATTATGCTCACCACCCGGCAGAAATACTGGCAACGCTGCAAACTGCCCGCAGCGCCGTTTCTCCCCGGGGAAAAGTATACTGCATATTTCAGCCCCATACCTATACCCGTACGCTGGCTCTTTTAAATGAATTTGCCGATGCGCTGGCTTTGGCGGACGGTGTTGTGGTAACGGATATTTTTGCTGCCCGGGAGCCGGACCGGGGCCTGGTGCACAGCAGGGATCTGGTAAAGGAAATACTGACCCGCGGAGGAAAAGCCATCTACGCAGCAACGCCGGATGAGGCTGCGGGTGAAGCTGCATCGCTGGCAGCTGCAGGTGATATGATTTTAACCATGGGAGCCGGACCGGTGAATGAGCTGGCGCCAATGCTGGAAAATCAATTGGGAATTAAGAATGATGAATGATGAATTAAAGTTCAAAAGAGAAATGCAAAAGATGCTTAACCACGAAGGGCACGAAGGGACACGAAGGAAACATTAAAAAACCGCTAAGGCGTTGACCCATAAGGTTCTCGCTTTAGCGGTTTATCTTTTAACTCATAATACCCTATAGGGCACAGGCTTTCAATACCCGTACCGGGCACAGGCTTTTAACTCTTAACTTTTAACTCTTAACTGCTTTCTCCGTTTTCTTCATCCTCTGTCCCATCGGCTCCGTTTTCCAGTCTTCTGGCTTCTTCCGGGTCTGCAGGAATTTCTCCGTTGGAGTAAATATGGATGAGCAGCTGGCGGGTGTCCAGCGCGCTATGGAAGAAGTAGGAAAGTCCTCCCTGCATGCGGGCGTCTCCGGGCAAGGTAAAGGTGGTCATGGTGTCCGGATTCATATTCCGTGCCTGGTTGGCGTAACGCACCAGATCCTGAAGCTCTATGTCGGTTCGGACAAACCGGAAGGCTGAGCTGGCCAGCGTGGGCAGGTTTCCTATGCTCATGGCCTGCTTCATGGCATTTTTCATGAATTGTTGCTGAGCCTCTACCCGGCCAAGATCACCATTTCGTTCCATGGCTCCGGATCCGGGGGTTGCCTGGCGGTACCGTAAAAATTTAACGGCATCCTGTCCTTTTAAAACATGATTTCCAGGAGCAAAGTCGATTACCAGCGGTGGATTGTCGGTAGGATCTTTATAGTACATCCGCTGAGAAATGTGTACCGGAACGCCTCCAATGGCATCGACAACAGAAGCCGCTCCCTGATAGGTCAGTGTAACATAGTAATGTACCGGAACATCATAAAGCAGGTCGCTGACAATGCTTTTTACGCCCTCTGCACCATGGGCACTGTATGCGGCATTTATTTTTTTCTGTCCAAGTCGATCATATCCTTCACGTGGATAATAGGTATCCCGGGGAATGGAAATAATGTCCATCTGTTTTTCGTCTGGGTCGAAGGAGACAAACATCATGGTGTCACTTCGCCCGCCGTCCATACCCAGCAATACTGCGTTAACCCGGTTGCTTTCATTAACCAGCCGGCGGAGCTGGTCTCTTTCAACGGGCTCCGGGTCCTTTTCGTCAAATTCTTCGTCTTCCATATCCCGAACCACCGGCACTTCTGCATTAGGATGGGAGTCCTGCATAAAGGTGTTAAAGGCTGCAAACACACCGCTGAACAGAACGGTGAAGCATAGGAATGCCACCAGAAAAACCCGAATAAATAATTTTTTCAAACCCATTCACGTCCTATCTTTATTTTCAATGACGGTTTCTTTCGCCAAAAGGTTTCTTTCGTATCTTACTTTATTCGTGCTGATTATATCAGAAACTGGTGAAAAAATCCACAAAAACAGTTGAGATTAGCTGTTATTCATGGCTTTCAGAAAAAAATAAAGCCATTTTTTTAACATAGGTTTGATGCAGCCCGAAAAGGGTATTTTCCCATTAGTGATTTTTAACGAATAGGGGTGGGAAATTTGAAAAAGAAGAATATTGGTATCATTACTGCATTAGTTATCCTGGCAGGTGTAGCCGGTTTTTTCATAATGAATCGGGAGCCGGAAGCTGCTGAAAAACTAGAGATTCAACCGGAAGCTTTTCGGCAGGTTATTACGGCGACAGGGCAGATTTCCGGTTCCAGTTTTCAGCTGCAGTCTCAGGTGAGCGGCCGGGTACTGGAAATAGCGGTGGATGAAGGCGACTTTGTAGAAGCCGGTCAGGTGCTGGTTCGGATGGACGATGAAGATTTAAGGTTGCAACTGCGTCAGCGGGAAGCAGAACTGGCCGTGGCACAGGCCCAGCATCGAAGGATCAGCGAAAGCCGCTTGCCGGAGGCTCAGGATGAGCTGGCTTCTTTGCAGCTGGAAAAGGAACGTCTGGAGCGGGAACTGCTGCTGGAGAAAGAATCTTTGGAACGCCGGCTTAATCGCCAGCAGGCTTTATACGAGCAGGGCGCTCTGCCGCTGGAAACCCTGGAAGAAACGGAAAAAGAAATGGAACTGCTGGAAGAGTCCATGTCGGAGCTGGAATTAATGGATCTTCGTATTGCGTCTGCCGAGAGGGCGGTTGGCCTTAATTCGCCGGGAGGCAGTGAAGCCGCTGAATCCGCTGCTTTATTGGCCCAGGCTCGGGTTCAGGTAGAGACGTTACAGGAAGAACTTGATCGCTATCAGTTAATTTCTCCGGTTTCCGGTAAGATACTGGAAAGACAGGTTGAAGTGGGTGAGCTGGCTCAAAGCGGCAGCGGGCTTCTGACGATTTCCCGGGAAGCCTCTTTAGTGGCTGAGGTGGAGATAGATGAAAGAAACATTGGACTGCTGGAAGTCGGCCAGCCGGCAAAGGTATGGCCGGAAGCCTTCCCTTCTCAGGAAGTGGCGGCCAGCGTCAGCCGGATCGCCCCCCGTGTTAATGCAGACACGGGAACGGTTCTTGTTCAGCTTAAACTGGAAGAAGCGCAGGATTTCCTCATTGAAGACCTGACGATTCAGGCTGAAATTGAAGTAAGAGAGCTGGAAAATGCCTTGCTGGTGCCGGTTTCTTATTTGTCCGGCCGGGAACCTTCCCGGGTTTTACTCCAAGTTAACGGGTCGGTGGAAGAAAAAACATTGCCCCGTACTGAGAGTGTCGGTCTGGAAAAGATTTTGGTGCTGGAAGGCCTTGAAGCTGGTGATGTTATCGTACAGCCCTAGTCTTTCGGGGATAAGGAGGTTTATCAATGGGATTTGAGTGGAAAGTTGCATTCCGCTTCCTGAAGGACGGCCGCGGCCAGACTGCCTTTATTCTTTTGGGCATTGCTGTGGGTGTTGCTGTACAGGTTTTTCTAGGAACGCTGATCAGCGGTCTTCAGGCGGATTTAATTAATAATACAGTAGGTACAAGTGCCCATATTATCTTCAGCGGTGATAACGGATTTTCCGCTGAAAGTCGTCAGGCGTCTGCTGATTACACGTTTGCTGTTGAAGGTAATTTTCGCCAGACTGACGATACACTGAAGGACTGGCGGCCTTTGATGGATGCCCTGGATAATCAGCCTGAAATGACGGCTGTATCGCCTCTGGTCCAGGGAAATGGGTTTTTGCTTCGAAGCGGCATTTCTGCACCTGTGGTTTTCAGGGGTATTATGCCGGATAGGGCCAATGAACTTTATCAGCTGGAGGAAGGTTTGCTGGAGGGAAATCTTGGTCTGGAAGGGAATCAGATTATGCTGGGAACGGATCTGGCAGAGGAATACCAGCTTCGTCTGGGAGATAATGTTACCTTTCAGTTGCCCGGTGAAAGCCGGCAGGTTTTTACCATAGCCGGTATTTTTGATCTGGGAAGTCAGTCCATCAACGAGAGTTGGATTCTTTTGGATCTGAGCCGGGCTCAGCGGCTGCTTGGACTTGGAGATGACATTAACCGTCTTGAAACGCAGATCCGGGATGTTTTTGCTGCTGATGTACTGTCAGAAGAGCTGGAAAAGCAGTTTCAGGGGGTTAGCATTGATAACTGGAAGGTTCAGAATGCTGATTTATTATCGGCTCTTCAGAGCCAGAGCGGTTCTTCCATTACCATTCAGGTGTTTGTACTCTTGGCCATTACCTTGGGTATTGCCAGTGTGCTGGCGGTTTCCGTGGTTCAGAAATCCAAGCAGATTGGAATTTTAAAGGCGATGGGTACTTCCAGCAGCAGTGCCAGCCGGATTTTCCTTATCCAGGGCGGACTGCTAGGACTCTTGGGGTCTCTGCTGGGGGTTCTCTTTGGCTTCATGCTGACCCAGTTTTTTCTGTGGGGTACGGCTCAGGCAACGGGACGGGCATTATTTCCCCTGGAGTTCGACCCGGTATCATCTGCCGTTATTGTTGCTATTGCTACCACTGCCAGTGTTGTATCGGCTTTGATTCCGGCCAGAAAATCGGCGAAGCTGAATCCGATTGATGTTATTCGAGGATAGGAAAGTCAGGTTATAGGAGTTCAGGTTATAGGTAATACGTTAAAACAGCCGGTAAAGATCTTAAATCAAAAGATTTTAACCGCGAAGAACGCAAAGGGGCGCGAAGAAATGCTTCGGTTAGGGGAAGGAGAGATTGTTTTGCTGGAAACAAGAGGTATTACAAAAGTTTACGGAACTGTTTTTAAAACAACGGCTCTGGGAGGAATTGATCTGAATTTTGACCCGGGAGAATTTGCGTCGATTATTGGTTATTCCGGATCCGGAAAGACAACGCTTTTAAATATATTGGGGGCTTTGGACCGGCCTACGGATGGTTCTGTCTGGTTTAACAACGTAGAAGTAACGGCTATGAATGACCGGGAACTGGCGGAATTCCGCAACCGGAATATTGGCTTTATTTTTCAGTTTCATCATTTACTGCCGGAGTTTACAGCTTTGGAGAATGTGCTGATTCCCACCTGGATAAAAACTCACAGCAGCACCCGTCAAAAGGAAGAGCGGGCCAGAGAGCTGCTGGAACTGGTTGGCTTAAAGGAACGAATTAATAACAAGGCAACGGATCTTTCCGGCGGCCAGCAGCAGAGGGTTGCCATTGCCCGTTCCTTAATTAATGAACCGGCTATTATTTTGGCGGATGAACCTACGGGAAATCTTGACAGCGAGACTACGGAACAGGTTTACGAGCTGATGCGGGAGATTAACGCCCGTCTTAACACGGCTTTTATTGTGGTTACGCATAACGACCATATTGCGGCCAAATCGGATCGTATTGTGGAGATGAAAGATGGTATGATTTTAAAGGATTATCTGACTGGCGAAAGAAGCAAGGATGACGTGTGGCAAGATGTGGCTCCAAAATACTGCCGGCACTGTTATAAAGATTCGGATGAAGTAAATAATCAATTGTTGTAAGCAAGCAAAGGCACAGTAGGGACGGAGCTCATTTTCCCCGTGAACCGTGGAGTAAATGACCTGCCGTCCCTACTGTGCCTTTATTCACCCTCACCCTGACCCTCTCCCGTCGAGGGAGAGGGAACTAAGAACCTATAACCCGTTAACACCCTATAGGGTGCAGGCTCATAACACCCTATAGGGTGCAGGCTCATAACACCCTACAGGGTGCAGGCTTTTAACTTGTTCTTACGCGTATTTCTTAATGATTTCCATCACCATTCTGGCGCCGTTGGCCAAATCTTCGATCTTGATGAATTCGTCAACGGTATGAACTTTGTTCATTCCGACACTCAGGTTAACGGCTTTCAGGCCGTTGGCATTGAAGTGGTTGGTATCGCTTCCGCCGCCGGAGGGCATGATAACCGGCTCAAGTCCCATGTCAGTGAAAACTTCTTTCAGGGTGGTGATCATGGGATCTGTTTCTTCCAGTTTAAAGGCTGTGTACAGCCGCTGGATATCCAGCTCTACTTCGCCATCAAAATCTTTAGCTGCCTTTTCCATGGCTTCCACCATGCTTTTTGTCTGTGTTTCCAGTTTATCGTCTTTCAGGCTTCGGGCTTCGCCGTTAATGGTTACTTTATCCGGTACAATGTTGGTAGCGCCGCCGCCCTGAATGTTTCCAATGTTGGCTGTGGTTTCTTCGTCAACCCGGAGCAGTTTCATGTTGTCAATGGCTCTGGCCGCAATTTGAATGGCGCTGATTCCCGCCTCCGGTTCTGCTCCTGCGTGAGATGCTTTTCCTTTAAAGGTTGCGGAAATTCTATCCTGGGCCGGTCCCTGATTGATGATGCTGCCAATGGGGCCGCCGCTGTCCATTACGAAAACTTTTTCTGCCGTTACCAGGCTGTAGTCAAGGTTGCGAGAACCGTTCAGGCCACCTTCTTCCCAGATGGTAAAGATTGCCTGGATTTCTCCATGGGGTATATTGTTTTCTTTGATTGCCTGAGCTGCTTCCAGAAATGCGGCTATACCGGCTTTGTCATCGCTGCCCAGTATTGTTTCTCCGGCACTTTTCATGATGCCGTCTTCTACAATGGCTTTAATGCCTTCGCCTGGCTGTACTGTATCCATGTGGGCACTGAAACCGATGGGGGTTCCTTCAGTGGTTCCTTTCAGAGTAGCCACCAGATTGCCTACTTCTCCATCCAGTTTTTTGCCTGCGTCATCTTCTTTAACTTCAAAGCCCAGCTTTTCCAGCTTTTCCCGAATGACTTTCGCAACAGCACCTTCCCGTTGAGACGGGCTGTCAATTTCTACCAATTCTTTTAACAGATTTGTCAGTCGCTCCTGATTAATCATGTGTTTTCACCCTTTCCACCATAATACAAACCTAACTATTTTTGTCCGCGTCCATTGTATCATGAAAAAACGTTTTCCGCCACAAAAGGGAAAGATTGGCAAATTCCTGAATATTCAGAGTCTCTCCACGACGGACTGGATCGATGCCCGCAGCCTGTAATACGTCGATAATCCGGCTTT
The DNA here is from genome assembly GCA_003838145.1 of Tindallia sp. MSAO_Bac2. Classification (GTDB taxonomy): domain Bacteria; phylum Bacillota; class Clostridia; order Peptostreptococcales; family Tindalliaceae; genus Tindallia. The sequence continues at coordinate 42,332 of QYZZ01000118.1, read as the reverse complement.
TTTCTTCTTTGGGTCTCAGGTGGGAAAGTGCATTGGATAGTGTTTTCCGCCGCTGGCCAAAGGCTGCTTTCACTAAAGTGAAGAAAAGCTTTGGATCATCTATTTGCGCTGGTGGCTCTGCATGCCTTCGAAGCCGGACTACGGCTGAATCTACTTTAGGCTTGGGGATAAATACATGGGATGAAACGTCAAAGGCTTTTTCCACCTGGCAGTATACCTGGACCGCAACAGACAGCGCACTGTAGTCTTTAGTGCCCGGTTTTGCCGCCATGCGGAGGGCTACTTCTTTTTGAACCATAAAAACCATGGTATCGATAGGAAAACCGTCTTCCAGGAGTTTCATAATGATGGGCGTTGTCACATAGTAGGGCAGATTTCCCACTACCTTTATCGGCTTCTCCGGAGAGTGTTCTTTAATCCACTTATCCAGCGGTGCTTTCAGTACATCTTCATGCCAGAGGGTAAAGTTAGGGTATTCTGCCAGGGTTTCTTCCAAAAAAGGAATGAGGGCTTTGTCGATTTCCACCGCCAGCACCGGACCAGCACCCTGAAGCAGTTTTTCGGTTACAATGCCGGCGCCGGGTCCTATTTCGATGACGGCATCTTCCCTGGAAATGCCAGCAGCCCGGACCAGCTTTTCCAGGATGTTGTCATCCGTCAGGAAATTCTGGCCCAGGCTTTTGGTAAAATGAAAGCTTCCGCTTTCCCTAAGTTTTCGAATTTTTTCCATTGGTGTCATGTCGCTTCCTGCTTTCTTTGTTGTCTTTTTTCCCCCTCACCCTAACCCTCTCCCGCCAGGGGAGAGGGGACTTATAACCTATAACCTGCACTTCTACCCTGTCTTACTCCAGTACATACACTTTCACTGGCTGTCGGCCAAAGCGCAGGGCTTCCGATCGGCTTTCGTAATAGAGGTCGATCCGGTTTCCTTTGATGGCTCCGCCGGTATCTTCTGCAGAGGAAAGGCCATAATTGCTGCCTCCGTTGACAGACTCGACGTACAACTCGGTTCCCAGAGGAATGACGTTAGGGTCTACGGCTACTACTCCTGGTCTGACCCTGGTACCGCTTCTGGTAATGCCGTACTGGGGATGTCCCGGGTGCTTGCCTGTGCTTTGATAGCCGGCATCATAGGCAGTAGCTTCCATTTTTATCACTTTTTTGTAATGGATCAGCTCGCCGGATTCTGTTACGAGAATGTTCTCTTTACCTTGTTCAATGATTTCATCCACCGGATCCTGCAAAACGTGGCGGCTTTCCACCTGCTCGGTAGTCAGCCTGCCATCATGGTAGATTAGCTTTTTTTGAAGGATCTGCCGTCCGGGTGATCCTTCCTGGACCAGCTTCGTTTCTCCCGGCTCCAGATCAACGCTGTACTTTGTAATCGTCTGGTACGGGATTTCTTCCACGCTGTTGTCTGGTTCTTTTCCCACCCGGACAACGCGGATTTCCATATCCGGCTTCAGGATATTCATCGGTGCCGGGTGTACCAGGTCATGTTCGTTTATTTCCACTTCCATATAGTCCAATACTGCCTTTACGTGTGGCTTGGCAGTAAAGAGCCGGTGAACTTCTCCGTCAACTTCCAGGGACACCGGAATAACATCTTCCACTTTGATGGTCATTCCGTTTTCAACTTGTTCTTCGGGGCCTGGCGTTACCTGAATCTGATCACTGAGCTGAATATTGGCTTCCTTCAGTACTTCCTCTACCGTGTGGTGACGGGTTTCAACCATGATGTTACTGTCTCCCGCCTCAATGGTAATTTCATTAATATCCGGATGCATAAAAGCCGTGGTAACCATCATTCCGATGAAAAGTGGCACCAGCATCCATTTTAGTCCTTTCATGATTTCCTCCTCTTTCTCTTTGAGATTGCTCGAATCTCAGTCTTTCTCTGTTTATAAAACGTAAAAAAAAAGACGCCTTGTTAAAGCGTCCTTCATTCTAGTATAGCTCTCAGATTATGTCAAGCAAATCCGGGCCGGAAGCAAAATTCCGGGCCTTCAAAGCAAGTATTTTCAGTAATTTCCCCTTATATGACAATTGTGTTTCAAAGTCATTTTACATTATGCGTCTGCAAAGGATTGTATGGAAAGATTCCGGTTATCCGGATGACTTAAATCCAGCAGCTGATTAGTGGGTTTCAGCTTGATAATGGGTCGGTAAATGTGAATCCTTGGAATAAAGATAACCTCTCCCAACCGGCCGTCATTAAGTTTTATCCGCTGACCGATAAAGCAGTTCCCGATACGGTTCAGGAAAATGTACAGAATTCGGGTGTCCAGCTGGTTCATGTATTCGCTTTCCAGAACTTTTACTGCTTCAAAGGGTGTTTTTCGATTCCCGTTTTTATCCGGCGAAGTCAAGATGTTGTAAACATCAGCAATGGCTATAATCCTGGCCAACAAAGGTATTTTTTCCTGTTTTATTCCAAGAGGATATCCGCTGCCATCCATTCTTTCATGATGGAGAAGTATGGCCTGCAGCATGCTGTGATTAATAAAGTCATATTTTTTTGCCAGGTCATATCCGATTACCACATGCTTTTGATATTCCAGTTCTTCATCATTTGTCAGCTCTGTCTGCTTCAGAATAAGCTCCGGCGAAAGCTGCTCTTTGCCCAGATCATGCAGCAGAGCACTCAAAGTCAGGTCTTTCATCTGCTGTGCATTCAGCTCCAGCCAGGTTCCGATGGAATGACTGATGATGGTTACTTGATAATAGTGGGCATAAAGATCCCGATGATCTTTTTTGATGGTTTCGATGAGCTGAAAAACATTCACAATGCCGTCATAGCTTTTGAGTATTTCGATAACCTGTTTTTCCAGACTTTCCCGGGTGACATCCTCACCTTTAACCATCCGCTGAAAGTCCGTTTTAATGGCTTCCCGGTGCTGCTGATACCGTTCCTGAAATTCTTTGGTTTCGATCTGTCTTTTTTTCTGCAGCCGTGCCTCTTCCCTGGCTGTATAATCCGGTGTTTGATGGGTTATGGGCGTAGGCTTTTTCGTTTGGACAGGGTACTGCTTTTTTCGCACTGTAATTCTGACGCGATCCACTTTATGCAACGTCAAAAATTGCTTCAGCTTCGCTGCATTATCCACTACAAAGCCTGCAGCAATTAATACATGCCCATTTTTATTGAGAACATCTTCCGCAATAACCATTCCGGGTTTAAGTTCATCCAGACTTTGAAGGGTGCGATAACTTTCCGCGGGTTCTTTTATGGGGTTGGTCATGCCGAACCACCTGCCTTAGAGTTGTTATTTATATTATACTTTATTATTCGAACATATGGCAGGTATTCTTGATAGGATTCCGGCAATATAAGTAATTAGGACTAGCAAAGCCTTTTTATATTACTTTTTTATATACTTCCTGCTCCTGTTGCAGATGACCTGTTACATCTCCACTGAAAGTGTTGACCAGAAGGATCTTCTCTTCTTCTTTATTTTCAAACTTGAGTACAAACATCCAGTAACCAATACAGATGTGTTCTTTTTCTTCTACGGATATTTCCGGTGTCCAGAAGCTTTTGTAAAAACGGGTTACATGCTTGAAAGCCTGTTCTTCAGCTATCTTAGCGCATTGTTTTTTGTTTAGCTGCTGTTTCATAAGTCTGCCACTGTTTATGGATTCGTATTCCGGCTCCTCTTTAGTACGGATCATTTCTCCATCAATGGCATTAACCCAGTAGACATGCTCGATTACTTTTGGTTTCAGGCCAAAGGCTCTCTTGATGCTCATTTCCACATGAAGAATATAGTAAGGGATGTTGACCTCTTCCACCCTTTTTATTTCAAAGTCACCTTTTTTCTTTTTTATGCTGTATTGTTTTACAACTTCGATGGCTTCTTCCTGATCTATAATTGTTTTTATTCTTTCCATGGCTCCCAACGCTCCTTCTAATATCGGTGAATGGCTTCCATGCTGAAAGTATCTTCCCGAAAATCCTTCAGATAGGGGATGTCTTTCCTTGCCTGATAGATGTCATCCAGGTTGATTTCGGTAATGAGGGTCATCTCTTTATCCTTTGGTGCTTCGTCTATGACAATGCCTTTAGGCCCCACTATTTTACTTTTTCCGCAGGCTCCATTATCGATGGTGTTGACTCCCACGGTAAAGAGTCCGTTGTAAAGAGCCGCCGCAGGTAAGTCGATGTCCCATCTGGGTTCGCCGGTAAGGCTCCATACGGAAGGAGCCAGAATCAGCTCTGCTCCCTTTAATGCCTGGATTCTTGGTGGCTCCGGAAATTCAATGTCATAACAGATCATGATGCCGATATTCCCCAGTGCTGTTTCATATACAGGGTACTTGTCACCAGCTCTGAATTTCGTGGACTCTTCCCCCCACAGGTATACTTTTCTCATATTTCCCTGCAGCTGTCCCTTATCGTTAATAAGGATAGCAGAGTTATAAATGACGCCAGGCATATCGGTTTTTTCTGCATAAGGAGCTACAATGTGAAGCTGTTTTTCTTTTGCTACCTTTGCCAGTTCCTGGTACATGACTCCATCAGGCCGTTCTGCCGCCTGAAAAAATTCCTGCTGGCTGAGATGGTATCCCTGATAAAACAGTTCTGGCAGACAGATCAGCTCCGCACCTTCTTTGGCTGCTTTTTCAGTCAGATCAATGGCTTTATTCAAATTGTGCTTTGTATCCTTCATAACGGATTTCATCTGAATGGCTGCCACCTTATATTGTCGTTTCAATTCTCAGTTCCTCCCTTCGATTAAGTTCGGAAGAGACCCGCTGTCCACGGGCCTCCCGAACTTATTAAATTCAAGTGTTTAGTTTTACGTTGAAGTGTTTTTTCTTCTCAGCGCCCGCACACCTTCCTGTATTTCTTCCGGTGGTGCCGGAGTCATCAGGCTCACCACATAGGTGACCACATAGGTAGCCAGGGCAGCCGGGAAGGCCTGGAACAGGTTAGTGGTGTCTTCCAGTCCCATAAAGGACCATAACACCAACAGAATAAATCCGGTTGAGAGACCAGCAATGGCTCCTTCTCTGGTGGCTCTCGGCCAATAGAGACCAAGCAGTACCGGACCACCAAACAGCCCAAGGGTATTCCAGCCAAACCAGGAAATAATCAGTACAGAACCACCGCGAAGACTTAAGAGAACGCCCAGTACTCCAAGTACCAGAGTAGCTATTCTTCCATAATAAAGGGCTTTTCGCTTGTCACAGTCCGGGTTGAAAATTTTAATGTAAAAGTCGTTCACCAAGGTGGAGCTTCCCATGATCAGCATGGAGTCCGCCGTTGACATAATCGCTGCTAAAATACTTCCGATGAAGATTCCGGCGAAGATTGGATGCGTCATGGTTGTAAAGAACTGAATCAAGACTGTTTCAGTGTTTCCTGCCATAGGAAGTCCGGAAGCATCCGGAAACTGAGTTCTCATGTAGAGCGCTGCCAGGAAGGTTCCACCGAAAAGAATTGACTGAATGAATACCGCCATCAGTCCGGAAAGATTCAGGGTTTTGGCGTCTTTGGCTGCCATATAACGCACCATTAGTGTCGGCTGTCCGATCCAGCTGAAAATTCCATCTCCCAGGAATAATGAAATACCATAAATAATGGCCGGCATGGTTGCAAAAGGTGATATAATGAAATCAGGGTCTGTTCTGGCGATATCAGCCGCACCCATCGATAATTCCCCTATCCCCCCAGATAGCGCGATGGCAAAGGCTCCTGCCAGTGCAGTCCCTAACACCATTAAAATTCCCTGGATAAAATCTGTCCAGCAGATGGCCAGCAGTCCTCCCAGCATGGTCCAGGCTACAAACATTACAGCTGCCAGGACTATAGTAGTGGAATAGTTCCATCCAAGTACTGCTTCAAAAGTAACGCCAAAGGCCACCAGCTGACCATTTACATAGGCTATGGCTGCCGCCAGAATAATCAACGCAGAGATAATCCGTAAAATATGGGATTTATCGTAGTAACGTGCTTCCAGGACATCCGGAATGGTAATGGCACCCACGTTCTCTGAGTAACGGCGGACCATTTTACTTACCAGAGCAAAGCTGAGGAAAATTCCGACGGTGGCGCTGGGCACCATGGTCCAGACACCTTCAAACCCGGATCGGTAGACATATCCTGCAAGACCCAGTCCCAGCCATCCACTCATTCCAGTGGCACTAAAGGTGAAGGCCATAACGTAGGAACCAATTCCTCTTCCTGCCAATACGTAATCTTCCAGTCCTTTCATTCTTTTGGATGCAACATATCCAATTCCAACTAACATTAATAGATAAAGTACAAGAAAAAATTGAATCATCGGTAGTGCTTGTTCCATTCACGTTCCCTCCTTAATTATTCAGAATTTAGTCCTTTCCCTGTTGATTCCTGTAATAGATAATGGATGCAATGTAGGTGCCAATGGCCGGTATAAGTATAAACAGCCATGTACTCATTGGGACTTTATCCATATTGGCGCCTCCTTTCCTTCATATTTCCCTTATTAATGAACCTCCACCTCTTTGCTGAACTTTTTATGCTCCTTTAATTCCTGCACATCTTTCATCACATGCGGCGGAGGATTGGAAGTGAATAAACTTACCAGCCAGGTTGCCAGGAGTGCCATACCACAGGCCGGCAGTGCCTGGAAAACATTGAATTTTTCCGTCAGATTCCAGAGGTTCCAGATGACCAGAATGAAAAAACCGCTGGTAATACCGGCTATAGCGCCCTCCTTTGTTGCTTTGTCCCAGTAAAGTCCGATGATCAGCGGCATACCCACAATGCCAAGGGCGGTCCATCCAAACCAGGAGCTCCAGAGAACTGATCCTCTGTTCAGTGATATTGCGATAGCCATCAGCCCCAGCACCAGAATCAGAATCCGGCTTACCAGCACCAGGTGCTTTTGCGTGGCTCTTGGACGGTAATAACTATACACATCGTTCACCAGCACAGAGGTGGCCATGATCAGCAGCGAATCGGCAGTGGACATGATAGATGCCATAATGGCGCCAATAAAAATGCCGACAAACACCGGGTGGGATGTGGTGAAAAAGAACTGGATCAACACCGTTTCCGTGTCTCCACTGTAAGGAAGGAGTGCCGGGTCCGGAAATTGAGTACGCATGTACACAGCTGCCAGAAAAACACCGGTAAACAAAATCAACTGAATCGTAATGGTCAATATAGCTGCTTTTCCAAAAATTCTGGTGTTCTGCGCTGCCATATACCGGCTCATCAGTGTGGGCTGCCCCATCCAGTTGAAAATCCCGTCTCCTATAAACATGCTGGCGCCCATAATGATAACGGACATGCTGGCAAAAGGTGTAATAATAAAATCCGGGTAACTGTGGCTGACGGCCGCCGCTTTTTCCGACAACTGCCCCAATCCGCCGGCATAGACAATAACCAGCCCACCGGTGATCAGGCTGCCAAAAAGCATCAGAATTCCCTGGATAAAATCTGTCCAGCATACAGCATAAAAGCCACCCATGACTGAGTAGGTGATCATAATCACTGCAGCGGCTACAATAGAAAGCTGAAAGTCCCAGCCAAACACCAGGTTTAAAATTTTTCCCGTTGCCAGCAGCTGGCCGCTGATATAGGCAATGGATGCAACACAGATTGTGAGAGAGACGGCCAGATTCAAGGTGTTTCCAGTATCATAAAAACGTTTTCGCAGGAGCTCTGTTGCCGTTAATGCTCCGATTCGTTCGGAGTAGCGCCGAACTTTTTTCGCGATCAGCGCAAAGCAGATTAATATCCCGATGGTGGCGCTGGGTACGAGTATCCAAAGACTTTGAAACCCGGTTTCGTATGTATAGCCGGCAAAACCCAGGGCCAGCCAGCCGCTCATACCGGTGGAACTGAAAGTCAGTGCCAGGGGCAGTGACTTCAGCCGTCTTCCGGCCAGCACAAATTCTTCCAGGTTGGTCATATTTCGATAGGCAAAAATGCCGGTAATAAGCAATGAAATAAAATAAACAAAGAGGAATCCGGTAACCATATAATTAAAATCCATTTTCTCTCCTCCTGTCATTAATATTAAGCAAGGAACGTGCCAGAATGATTATGACTGGTTTTTCAGACTTTTCAGCTATTCAGGCTTTATGTGATTTGTGTTTTAATGCAAAGCTTTTCATAGTATCCAGATAATTTCCGAAGGTCATGTCAATATCCTTATAAGAGGTTTAGTGCTTTAATGCGACAGCATCCTTTTGATCAAAGATATTATCCCGTCAATAGCAATGGCTATGAAATTATATTCATAGCCATTGCATCAGATTTCATAGTCGCTGATTTTGTACATCAGGGACCGGTGGCTGATCCCAAGTAAGCGGGCTGCCTCCGTGCGGTTTTGCTCTGCCTCTTCCAGTGCACGCCGGATCATTTCCCGCTCAATTTTCTCTTTTGCTTTTTCCAGTGTCTTTTTCAGATTCAGCTCTTCTCTGGGAATGATGATATCCATCTCATCCATCCTGAGCTGAATTTTATCCTGTATATGACGTATTTCAATCCATTCACCCTCGCACAGGGTGAGGGCACTTTCCATCACATGCTCCAGTTCACGGACATTTCCCGGCCAGGAATAATGCAGCAAAGCTGTTACCACATCCCGGCTGACGCCTTTTACATGCCTTCCATATCGGCTGTTGAATTTATCGATAAAATGGTCTACCAGCAGTGGAATATCTTCTTTTCGCTGCTGCAGAGACGGCAGCTGGATGTTGACCACATTCAGGCGATAATAAAGGTCTTCACGAAAGTTTCCTTTTTCCACTTCTTCCTTCAGGTCCTTATTGGTGGCCGCCAGTATCCGAACATCGATGGTTGAGGATTCGACGGCACCTACTTTTCTGATTTCTTTATCCTGCAACACTCTTAATAATTTCACCTGCAAATTATGACTCATTTCGCTTATTTCGTCCAGGAGAATAGTGCCGCCTTCAGCCTGCTGAAACAGGCCGGTCTTATCTGCCACCGCACCGGTAAAAGCACCTTTTACATATCCGAAAAACTCCGATTCCAGCAGATTTTCCGGAATAGCTCCACAGTTTACCGGTACAAAGTGATTTTTGTGGCGCGGACTGTTGAAGTGAAGGGCTTTGGCAATCATCTCCTTTCCTGTGCCGCTCTCACCGCTTATCAAAACAGATGCATCGTAGGATGCTACTTTTTCAATAATATCAAAGACTTCCCGCATCACCTTGCTCTTCCCAATCACACTTTCAGAAAACCGGTATTTTTCCTTCAGTTCCTGCCGGTAAATCTTATTCTCCCTTTCCATTTCACGGTATTTCATGATTCGTGTCACTGTCCGGATAAAGTCATCGTTTCTGAAGGGTTTGGTGATATATTCCTCTGCCCCCATTTTAATAGCTTCAACGGCTGATTCAACACTTCCATAGGAGGTGATAAGGATAAAGGCAGTGTCCAGCTGATGTTTTTCTTTCAGCTGCAACAGGGATAATCCGTCTTTTCCCGGCAGTTTTATATCTGTGATAATCAGATCGTAAGACGCTGAGAGAATTTTACGCTCTCCTTCGATGCCATCATCCGCTGTATCAACACGATAGCCTTCTTCTTCCAGCAGGAAGGTCAGTACTTCTCTAAGGTTTTCTTCATCTTCAATGATTAATAGTCGCCGCATTTATTTTCCTCCTTGACCATTGCCAGATGCATTACCATTATTCGGATTGCCGGATGGGAAGACGAATAATAAATTCCGTGCCGGACTGATTATCTGTTTTTACCTTGATGCTGCCCTGGTGAGCCTCGATAATTTGCTGACAGATGTATAGCCCCAGACCGGATCCTTTCCCTATGGGCTTGGTGGTGTAAAAAGGGTCAAATATCCGATCAATGTCTTTATCGTCAATTCCTTTTCCGGTATCTTTGATGCCAATCTGGACGGTGCTTTGTTTTTTCATGGTCCGAACAAAAATACTGCCTTCTTCTTCCATGACCTGAAAGGCATTGAGAAAAATATTGGCAAATACCATCTCCAGTTTTGCTGCATCACCGGATACCATGGGCAGATTGCCGGCATAATCTTCATAGATCGTTACATTGGCATTTTTTCTGTTTTCCGGTATTGTCTGTATTGATTTTTTCACCACTTCATTCACATTCAGCCGTTGGTTCTGAAGGGGTTTATTTCCGGAAAAATACAGAAATTCCTTTATGATCCCATCAATCCGGTCCGTGTCCTTTTTTATTTTACCTACGTATTCCTGCCTTTTTTCCTCCGGCAGGTTGGGCCTTTCCAAAACCTGGCACATACTGGAAATGGATGCCAGGGGATTGCCTATTTCGTGAGCTATGCCGGAAGTAACCCTTCCCATAGCTGCCAGTTTTTCTGAAATCAGCAGTTTCTTCCGGATATGATCTGCTTCATCTGAGGCGGACTGAAGCTCCTGATTTACCTGAATAAACTGCTGAAGAATGATTTCCGAGAACTTCAGTAAAAGCTTGATTACAATACCTCCACCGATGAAAATGGTTACGAAAAACATGATGCGGTAAACGCTTTCATCCGGCAGAAGCCGGGAAGTCTGGGACAAAACCAGGACCATCCCCATTTTATCAGTGCCGGATTCCTTATTAATGGGGGCATATCCCATCATAAGCTGCCGGCCGTATTGGCCGTAGGAATCGTATTCTTCATAGCCGGACCCAGTCATATCTATTTCTTCCAGCATTTTCACCATCCTCTGATGCTCTGTCCCTTCAGTATCAGTAAGGGGCGAATCATACGCTTCATTACTGTAAAGGACCTTTCCTTCTGTATCCATTATGTAGATGTTTTCTCTGTAGTGTCGTCCTATCATTTGTTCAAAATAGCCGTAATCCGACTTTTTCATTTCATGCAGTCCCTGCTGATAGTCATGCACCAGATTGGAGGCTATTCTTTGGGCAGCTTCTCCCGCATCATTTCCCAGGCTGTCTTTCAGCATGGAATTATAATTAATGTTTTGGTAAATCAGAAGGATAATGATCATTACGGGCAGGATCAGTATTCCCATTATAAGGGCAAATATTCTGTTCCGAAGCCTTCTCAGAATTCTTTGTTGGTTCATGGAATCATCCTTCCGGTACTGTTCTCCGGTGACTGCTATTGCATAATCTGCTGACAGAGGCGGCAGATCTGCTTGCTCAGTTTTTCGCACACCTGCATTAAACGATACACGATTGCCGGAAGCCGGTCAAGAAAAAGCTCCCCCTCATGGACGAGGAGAAGCTTGCTGTAAGAAAGAAGGAAAGTGCTTTATTCTATTTCCAGTCTAATACGTTGTACTTATCCAACAGTTCCTTTGCAAGCTTCTTTCCCTCTTCAGTGATTGCAACAGACTTGGATCTACGGCTGCCCTGCCGGATAAATTCTTCACTGTCCAGCTCATTAATGACATCAAAATCATATCCCTTCCAGGCCATATCATGGTTCGAACCAAATCGGTTTGCGTCATTAAATTTTGTCAGGTACATAAGCATCATTGTCAGTTCTTTTATCGCTTAATCCGGGTTGGTTTTTTTCATTTCAGAGATCTCCCTCCCATGGTATAGAACTTTATTGGCTTATTCAGTAAACTGTCCAAATTCTGCTTTAAAGGCTCTTTTTCTGGAATGCAATTTTATGTAGTGTTCTATCAATGTCTTTCGTCCGTTTAACATTCCATTTGATTCCAGCGCTTCACCCAATGCTGTTATAAGTGCTGCTGCTTTATAATAGCTTTGTCTGTGTTTTCCTCCCACAACAGCCTCAACTCTTTTGTCTGTTTCTCCTTTTAGCCACGCAATATATGCTTCATGTTGTTCATTCGATAATTTCATTTTTTCTTTCCAGCTTAAAAATTGATCCTCAAAGCACTGAAGGCAGCCTCCCATAAATCCTGTTCTGAATTTTATTCCATTTATCAGTTGTTGACCAGCCTTTGTTATCTTTCTGTTTTTATCCAACAGCAAAATAAAAAGAGGTACGAAAATTCCTTTAGTATTAACGCTCCAGCCCAATACCCTGGAATCTTTCTTGCACTCTTCATAAATATAGTCGAAATCTCCGCTAAAAAATCGCAGAATCATCTTCTGATCTTTTGAAATGCTATTTATCATCATTTGCTTGTTTACAAGATCATTTTCCCATACAGGCTTTTCTGGTAGTGTACCAGCATACTGAGCTGCTCTGTCAATATTATTTCGATAATCCGGAATTTCAAACAGACGTAAATAGTGATAGAGTGTTGATTCAGAATAAAATGCGGCTTCATGGCACCGATACATGATATCAGCATCTCCCGCAGCTGTTGCTGTTAAATTTGCAATACTTGCCCGGATGGTTAACTTATCCGGCAATATGTTTAGGGCTTCCATCCCCACCTTAATACACTCATCGTAATTTTTTTCATCTATTAGTTGCTGACAAGCATTATGGTATAAAACCGGATGCCTCTTCCATACTTCCCTAGCTTCTTCACACAAACGGCTGATTCCACCCTGATATATACACGCCTCTGACAGCAGCCTTCCAGCCAGATCCCCGTCTCTCTTTTTCAAAAATGAAATCCATTCCTCCATAAATTCATCTAATCCTTCAAGTTCTTCCGGTCCTACGGTAAACACTTCTTCTATTTTAGCGCCTTTACACATGGGCCACGAAAGAAGTCTCAATAATTCTTCCGTTCTTTGTTGTCCTTCTGTTTGCTGGTATTTTGCATACATCATGTTGAGAGCAATTTTCTTCAAATCCAGTGTCACCAGTTCTTTTTCAACCAGTTCCTCCATCTCCAGCTCGCTGCATTCTCCTATATCACTATCTATTGCCTGAAAATGAACGCTGCAGAGCAAATCATAGAGTACTGCCGCTTGTTGGTATTTTTTATTTAACAACAGTATTTCTGCAATGCTAAATGCTCTTTCAAACGTCATTCCTATTTCAAAAATATCAGCATACTCATAAGTATACTCTCTGTCCCAGTAATCTTCTCCATATTCTTCATATCCACTGCACTCGAAATAGATTTCTGCCTCTTCTACTTTTCTAAACCAGTCTTCCAGTTCTTCTACCTCTTTTTCAATACTTACAGAGACAGCCGGAAGGTATTCCTGTTCTTTTGTTAAGGAATCTAAAAATGCATCTCTCTGATTTATATCCGTCGTCCGCGCTACATTATGTATCCATTCAGTTTTTTCGGTTTCAGACATGGCAGACAGTTGTTTATCTACTGCCTTCATAAATTCATTATAATTCATTGCATTACACCCCCTCTTCGTTAAAGTCCTGCCGCCAGCCAATATTCTTTGGAGTTTTCTAATTTTCCTCGTCATCGTCGCATTCATCATTTATTTTACCCTTTTGCGTCATTCCGTTTTTAATAGCCTCTTCCCATGTGATTCCATAGGGCACTCCTCCAGATGTATATCCGGCAATGTAGTAAAAATGTTCATCAGAATCTACAAAGTCGTCCTGATTTTCTTCCTGCTTGTTCTGTTGACTTCTCCTCTTTTTCATATTCGATTTCTCCTAACCTTTTATTATTAGAGTTTTAGATACTCTATGACTAAAGGATACAGGATTGCCAGAATCAGGTCAATGAAAAGAGCGCTGAATTGATAGAGGCTTTCAATATCTATCAATTCAGCGCCCAGGATTCCGAATGATTAATCTCTATATTTTGACATGAATACCGTAAGGTATTTCGTCTTCTCTCTAAAAGTTATCTAATGGGGAAAACTTCTGCTTTGCACCGCAGGTTTTGGATGCCTTCAAAAACACTGAGATCTTTGCCCTTCCGGAAGTATTCTGCCACGCAGTCCGGCATCTGACTCTGGCTCATGCCGCCATAGACGCACTCCAGGAAGGCGTGTTTGTCGCCGTCTTCCATGTAGCGGTCATGGCAGGGGCTTGCCGTGGTGGAAGGCTGGCTTTCCGGTTGTGTTGGTACCGGCTGTGCAGGTTCTGGCTGTGTCGGTTCTGGTTGGACAGTTTCCGGTTCTTTTTCTTCTTCCGGAAGTAAGCCTTTCCTCCTCATATGCTCCATGTATCTTTCGTAAGCATCGGAAGTATTACTGGTCCGGACAGCCAACAGGAATACTGCATCTTCAATTTTCAGGATATCTTCGGTTGAGGATATCATCCATCTGTCAAATCCAAAAGCTTTTCTTCCGGTATCCCTCAGAATGTCGTCCAGGAAGAGATAGTATCTGTCCAGCAGCTCTTCCTCTGACTTCACGTCATGATAGCGCATGAGGGATTCGCTGAGAAGATCGTAGTAGCTGAACTGCTGCATGATATAGTGATGCTGTTGACGGAAAACTTCTATTTCCTGTTCCTGCTGTCTTCGGTTTTCGAATTGTGATCTCAAATCAATTTTTGCCTGCTCTCTGATATCTTCTCTGATGTGGCGAGGTATATCGTCCATAGGCCTCAGGTTATGCTCTTTTCGATAGGCTTCTTCTGCCTCAATGACAACACGCCGCTGAACACCAGCCATACGATCCCAGATTTCCTCAAAATTGCCCGGAGGAATCCCATCGTAGCCTATGAGACCGAAAAATCTTCGATTATCCTGCCCACCATGTATAAACACCTGGTAAGCTTCTTCTATTTCATTGTTTTGGAAATTATTCATTTCTGTTCTGATGACTCGCGTTCCACGCCTCAGGTTGTTGAGCATCGGCACATTTTCAATTATTTTATCCGCCAGTACTTCTGCTGCTCGATCAACGCCTTCTTCGGTAAAGACGCCTGCCACTTCTCCGGCATCGTCTGCATATTTAAAGACTATGTTCAGGCCTTCCATATCAATTTTCTTTGCCAGTGACTTACCGGTCAGCTTGGCAATTTTTGTGCTGAACTCCCGATAATCTCCTTCGTAAAGGGTTCTTACCAGATCCGAGTGTTTTATTTTATCGTCGGTGATGTCTGTCATTACTTCGTAAAGCACGCTGTTGATGATGCTGCGATTATTGGCATTGAATCCATCTATCAGTATTTCTTCCACCATGCGTTCCACCGGCATGTTTATATGGTTTTTTGCCTCTTCCATGGCCCAGCTTTGTCTGGCTCTTCGGTCAACATATTCCTTTTCCAGCTGTGTCAGGGTTAGTTCTCTTGGGTGGATAAAGCCGTTATGGTATAACTCTACTGTAATGGTGCCTGCTGACTGATCAAGGGCAACAGGGCGATGGTATTTGATGCCGCGCTCTCCAAAATCATGGACTACTCTCAGTCTTCCTGGCTGCTGCACCTGGTCCATATTTACTTTCATCGTCAACTCCATGGGAGCATCGGATCTCTTTTGAGGCCCGCTAATCTGAAACTGATAGCTTGGACCCACCAGGGTGTGGCCATCGCTATGGCTTACGGCCGGAGGCTCTGCAGCCTGAAGTATCAGTTCCGTTGGCTGCCGGAAGGCGTCACCGGGTATGCGGATACGAATCCCATCAGATTCCAGATTCCCAAGTACCGTTTCCCCTCCACTTGTTGTCTTGCGAAGGGTATCCGTCAGTGGTTGACCGGCGGGTTTGGCACCGGTTTCTATGGACAGGCTGTCGTATATGACGTCTGCCAGGGGGGAATAATCGTTAAACCGGTCTATGGGTGCGGTGAAGGAAAACTGGTTAACGGAACCATCTCCACGGTCAATAAGCAGTGTCAACACATTGTATTCCACTTCATCCAGAGCATAGTCTGCCAAAAATATTTTTACCGGGTACCTCTTTAAGTTTTCAGGCGGATCTTCAAGATCTTCCAGAGGACTGATGCCTCCCTTAAGAGCTTCCAGCTGGCTGTAATATTCATTATAAACAGCCTCCTTGACTTCTTCGGCACTGGCGGCATTACTGCCATCCAGTTTCTGAATATTGACGGATACATCGTAGGCGTCGGTTGCTGCCGGGTCTTTGAAAATGACGGAGGCAGGATTCAGGTATTCGTAATGCCATTTATCTGGATAGGTTAGGGATACTCCCAGATCAGAAAAGAGTGTTTGTCCCTCTGTTTGAATCACTACAGTTCGTGTGTCGCCTTGCCAATGAACGTCAGCTCCCAGGGCTTCACTGACAAAACGCAGCGGGACAAAAGTTCTTTCTGAAGTTATAACAGCAGCCGTATCCAGATTCCATCCTTCTCCATTAACGATGACATGTGAGCTGCCAATGGTTAACTCAATGTAACTTTCCCGGGTTATCACCGTTACCATTTGATTCACCGGCTCCCATTCCACCTGGGCCCCCAATTCTTCTGCTATAAAACGCACAGGCACCAAGGTCCGGTTATTGGCATCAATGTAAGGCCTGGCGTCGGGAAAGCTTACCATGCTGCCGTTTACCTGGACTTGCAAGTTGGTTGATGCGCTTATGGGAATTGCCGTCAGTATTAATGCTGTTATGAGTATCATCAGCAGCCAGGTTCTTTTCCATCTGCTTCCTGGTGTTTTTCGCATGCTTTGATCACCTTCCTTTTTGCAGCTTGCAGCTGCTTTATTTCTATATTGGCTATTCTTTTACCTTTTCCGGTTTCTGAAGCCATCGATGATTTCTTATTGATCATCCAGGTTTTCTGCATCGAATGTATCCCTCGAAAAACCATCGATACCTTTTTAGATTGCATGGTTTCTATTAAGTATATCGACCTATATTTACAATGTCCATAGAAAATAACAAAATTTTCTAACTTTTTCGAGCAGAAAAAACTCCCCCTGCAAGGGAGAATTTTTAGGATCACCTTTTATCTTTTTTTCAGCCTTATTCTTTACTCCTGAATCCCGAAAAAGTTTTTTGCATTTTCCATGGTTTGCTGTGCCACTTCTTCGACGGAGATGCCTTTTTCTTTGGCGATGGCTTCTGCCACAAAGGGCACCAGTGCCGGCTCGTTTCTCTTTCCACGATGTGGAACCGGTGCCAGGTAAGGACAGTCGGTTTCAATGAACAGCCATTCCAGTGGTACCTGCTGTGCCACTTCCCGTGCTTTCCTCGCATTTTTAAAGGTAATGGGTCCGGCAAGGGAAATATAAATGCCTCTTTTTACGTATTCCATGGCCATCTCTGCACTGCCGGAATAACAGTGCATCACACAGCCGGTTTCAGCAATGTCGGCTTCCTCCAATATTTCGAAAACTTCTCCATGGGCTTCCCGGTCGTGAATGATTACCGGAAGCTCCAGTTTTTTTGCCAGCTCCAGCTGCTCTTTAAAGCACTTGCGCTGAATGTCTCTTGGTGAAAAATCGTAGTGAAAGTCCAAGCCAATTTCGCCAATGGCCTTTACTTTTGGGTGCCGGGACAGTTCCTCCAGCTCCTTAAGGTCCCCATCCTTCATATTTTTAGCGTCATGAGGATGGATGCCCACTGCCGCATAAACCTCCGGATAGGTGTCGGCCAGCCTAACAGCATTTCGGGAGCTGGACATTTCTGCTCCCGGATTGAGGATCAGAGAAACCTGTTTTTCCCGGGCTCGCTGAATCATTTTATCCCGGTCTAAATCAAACTTTTTATCACCCAGATGGGCGTGACTGTCAAAATACATAAGAACCCCCTTTTAAAGGCAATTGATAATTGACAATGGATAATGCGTTAAGGCAATTGATAATTGACAATGGATAATTGATAATTAAGGTCAAATGCATAAAGGCAATTGATAATGCGTTAAGGCAATTGATAATTGATAATTAAGGTCAAGTTCGTTATGCACAATGGGGACGGAGCTGCTTTCCCCCTCTCCCCAACCCTCTCCCGCCGGGGGAGAGGGGGTTCAGTTACCGTTCCGGGCACAGGTACCCTAAAGGGCACAAGCTTTTAACCTTTAACTTTTAACCTGTTCCTCTATTACCTGATTTCCCTGCTTTTCTAGCTTACTGAGCTGCCATCCGGCAGATCTTTGTCCACTGTCAGCAGTCCCAGCTTTCCGTCTCCTTCGGCGGCCATAATCATGCCTTGGGATTTAACACCTCTTAGCTTGATGGGCTTCAGGTTTTGCAGATAAATAACGGTTTTCCCCACCAGTTCCTCCGGTGTGTAGTCCTGGGCTATGCCGGAAACCACCTGCCGGATCTCGTCGCCAACCTGTAGCTGTAGTACCAGCAGTCGATCTGCTTTGGGGTGTTTTTCCGCCTCTTTCACCACAGCTACTTTCAGATCGATTTTCGCAAAGTCATCAATGGTGATTTCTTCTTTTGGCTCTGATGCTGCCGTTTCTTTATTATCTTCTTTCTTGTCTTCCTTTTTCGCGTCCGTAACTTTAAGGATTTTCCTGGCGTAGGCTTCGTTGGCGGCTGCCAGTTCTTTTGCTTCCTGCTCCAGTTTCAGCCGTTTAAAGAGTGCTTCCCCTTTTTTTACTTTTGTGTCTGCCGGTATTTTATCGAAGGTTTTCGCATCTTCCCAGGTTAAGCTGGTGCTGGCATCCTGAAGGCCCAGCTGTTTTTGTATCTCGGCAGAAGTATGCCCCATGAAAGATTTGATTAAAATACTGACAATACGAATGCTTTCCGCCAGATAATTCAGCACCGTGTCCAGTCTGTCTTTTTGGCTTTCATCTTTGGACAGAATCCAGGGGGTGGTTTCATCAATGTATTTGTTGGAGCGGCGAACTATTTTCCAGATCTGCTCCAGTGCTTCATGGAACTGAAGTTCATCTATCAATGCTTCCACCTGATCAGCTGTTGAAATGGCCAGATTCTTAAGCTCGTCATCAACAGGTTCTTTGGCTTTAGCAGCTGGAAGGATTCCTTCATTGTACTGTTCGATCATGGCAACGGTTCGGCTTACCAGATTACCCAGATCGTTGGCCAGATCTGAGTTGTACCGCTGCAGGAAGAGGGTGTTGGTAAAGTTCCCATCCTGACCGAAGGTGAATTCTCTCAGCAGAAAATACTTCAGGGCGTCTATACCGTATCGCTGGATAAAAGGCTCCGGATAGACGATATTTCCTTTGGATTTAGACATTTTGTCTTCACCAAAGAGAATCCATCCATGGCCGAATACTTTTTTGGGCAACGGCAGTTCCAGCGCCATCAGCATAGCAGGCCAGATAATGGTATGGAATCGAACGATTTCCTTTGCCATCAGGTGAACGTCTGCCGGCCAGTATTGGTTATACAGCTCCGGATTTTCCTGGGAGCCATAGCCCAGGGCGGTGATATAGTTGGACAGGGCATCCAGCCATACGTAGATAACGTGTTTCTCATCAAAGGGTACTGGAATTCCCCAGTCGAAACTGGTACGGGATACACAGAGATCCTCCAGCCCCGGCTTCAGGAAGTTGTTTAGCATTTCCCGCTTCCGGGATTCCGGCAGGCAAATCTCCGGATGATCTTCATAGTATTGAATCAACGGATCCTGGTATTTGGAGAGTCTGAAAAAGTATGCTTCTTCCCGGGTCAAATGAGCTTCCCGATGACAGTCCGGGCATTTATGCCCTTCTTCCAGCTGGGTTTCAGTCCAGAAGGATTCGCAGGGGGTACAATACCATCCTTCATACTCGTCCTTATAGATGTCACCCTTGTCATACAGCTGTTGGAAAATGGCCTGCACGCCTTTTTTATGAATCTCGTCTGTGGTTCGAATAAAAATGTCATAGGAGATTTCCATGCTTTCCCATATTTTTTTGATGTCCGCCACCATTTGATCCACATAGGCTTTAGGTTCCATTCCATATGCTTTTGCCGTTGTCTGGATTTTTTCGCCATGTTCGTCGGTTCCGGTGAGGAACTTAACATCATAGCCCATTTCTCTTTTAAAGCGGGACATCACATCTGAAGCCACCGTGGTGTAAGTATGGCCGATATGAAGCTTTCCACTGGGGTAGTATATCGGAGTAGTGATATAAAAAGTACCTTTATTTCCTTTGGTTTTTTGCTTTTCCTGACACAATCTAATTCCTCCTCTTCGGTCAAAGACGGTTAATGCTTCTACTATAACGGAAACAAGCTTCTCCTGTCAAGGCAGTGGCAGTCTTTCCAAGTTTTAGAGCGTCTTTTTCAATAATGCGGTTCAATTGACTTTTAGGTTTGAATCATAGATAATTAATAATTATAGTTCAAAAGACCAAAAGCGATTAACCACGAGGGCCGAAAAGGGGCGCGAAGAAAGCGAAGGGATGCGAAGGGGAAAGATTAAAACCTGCCAGTTGGCGGAAAGAGAGGATTTATATGCGAAACCTGTCGATGATGACAGATTTTTACCAGTTAAGTATGATGCAGGGCTATCTTGACAGCGGCTTAAATGATGACCAGGTGGTTTTTGACCTTTTTTTCAGGAAAAACCCATGTAATAGCGGCTTTACCATCATTGCCGGCGTTGATTCCGTTATCGATTATCTGGAAAACCTTCATTTTTCAGAAGAGGATCTTCACTATTTACGGGAAGTCGGGTTCCGGAAGGAGTTTCTGGACAAACTGAAGCAGTTTCGTTTTTCCGGGGATATAGACGGCGTTCCGGAGGGAACCGTTATGTTTCCTCATGAACCGGTGATGCGGGTTAAAGCTAATTGCTTTGAAGCTCAACTCATCGAGTCCTCCATCCTGAATTTAATTAATTACCAGTCCCTCATTGCCACCAAGGCTGCCCGTATTTGTGAGGCGGCACAGGGAGATGCGGTTTTTGAATTTGGTCTCAGGCGTGCACAGGGTCCGGATGCGGCTGTGCTTGGATCCCGAGCCGCATATGTCGGCGGATGTGTTGCCACCTCTAATGTTATGGCTGGACGAAAATTCGACATTCCTGTTGTAGGAACTCATGCTCACAGCTGGGTTCAGAAATTCGATTCGGAGCTGGAATCCTTCCGCGCCTATGCTAAAACCTATCCGGATAAATGCCTGTTGCTGGTAGATACATATAATACATTAAAGAGTGGAGTACCTAATGCCATAACCGTATTTAACGAGCTGCGGGCAAAAGGTTATGAGCCAAAGGGAATTCGCATTGATTCCGGTGACCTTGCCTACTTAACTAAAATGGCCCGGAAGATGCTGGATGATGCTGGTTACCCCAACGCCACCATTGTAGCTTCTTCTGACCTGGATGAAGATAAGATACATTCCCTGAAAATGCAGGGAGCCCGCATAGACAGCTGGGGTGTCGGCACTAATCTGATTACTTCCAGTAACTGCCCGGCTTTGGGTGGTGTGTATAAATTGGCAGCAGCTGAGCACAATGGTGAGCTGGAACCTAAAATAAAAATTTCTGACAATCCGGAAAAAATTACAAATCCCGGCTTTAAAAAAGTAACGCGAATTTATGATGAAAGCGGTCTGTTTTCTCTGGCCGACCTGATTATGCTGGATGACGAGGTGATTGACGAAAGCCAGCCACTGACTATTTTTCATCCTGTTTATACCTGGAAAACAAAAACCTTCCGGCGCTATGCCCTCAAGGAACTGATGGTGCCTTTCTTCCGGAAAGGGAAATCTGTATATGAAAAGCAAACGGTGCAGCAGGTTCGAAATCATGCGCAGCTGGAGCTGGACAGTCTGTGGCCGGAATATAAGCGCCTGCAGCTGCCTCAGATCTATAAAGTGGATTTATCCGAAAAGCTTTGGAAGCTGAAACAGGACATGATGCACCAGTATAAGAACAACTAAAATTCAGGTTATAGGTGATAGGTGAAGCAGGTTATAGGGAAAAAGAAAAAGTTAAAGGTTAAAGGTCAAGTTCAAGTTCGAAACATTAAAAAACCAACTGCTTGTGCCCGGAACGGGTACCTGTACCCGGAACGGGTGCCTGTGCCTTTTAGGGAAAACACAAAAGTGTTTAACCACGAAGAACGCAAAGGGGCGCGAAGGAAAACCCATCATTGTGACCAGTTAGGCACAGTTGAGGCACAGTGGGGACGGCAGGTCATTTGCTCCACGCCTTTCGGGGCAAAGGAGCTCCGTCCCCACTGTGACGCGAATTGCTTTTACGCTTTTCAATTCATAATTCATAATCCATAATTCTAAATTTTTATTTACCCCAAGGGGGATTTCTATAATGAACAGGGAAGAAAAAACATACCGATTCCAGGTGCAGCCCGGGACGCTTTACCTCTGCCCCACGCCCCTGGGAAATCTGGGGGACATGACCCTTAGGTCTCTGGAGGTTTTGCAGCAGGCTGATCTTGTTTATGCTGAGGATACCAGAAGAAGTCTGAAGCTGCTTACGCATTTTGAGATACAAAAGCCACTGTATAGTTATCATGAACATAATCGAAAAGAAAAAGAGCCTGTTATTCTCAGCCAGCTGAAGGAAGGCAAAGTCCTGGCACTGGTAACGGACGCCGGTATGCCGGGCGTATCCGATCCGGGAACGGATATGGTTCAGGCCTGTTTGAGGGAGGAGATTCCTTTCGAAGTGCTTCCGGGTCCTTCTGCCATGCTGACGGCTTTGGTAGCTTCCGGTCTGCCAACGGACCGGTTTGCCTTTGAAGGTTTTCTTCAGCGGGATAAGAAACTTCGGAAACAGCAATTGGAAAAAGCATATCAGGATCCTCGAACCCTTATTTTTTATGAAGCCCCTCATCGCATTAAGCAAACCCTTAAGGCAATGCTGGAAGCACTGGGCAATCGGAATGCTTCTTTGGGTCGGGAGCTGACAAAAAAACATGAAGAGTGGCTGCGAATGCCTCTGGGACAGCTTTTGGAGCATCTGGAGAATCTTCCCTCTGATCCGAAGGGAGAAATGGTTCTTGTGGTGGAAGGTGCGGATGAGTCTGCTCTGGAGGAGGATGCAAGATCTCAGTGGGATCATTTGAGCCTGCAGGAACATGTGGATCTTTTGATTCAGGAAGGCAACAACAAAAAAACCGCCATTAAAGAAGTGGCGATTTTGCGTGGCATACCAAAAAGAGAAGTGTATCAGGCGGTGCATCAGGACTGGTAACACTTCAGTAGTTCCGGTGTATAGTTCCCCTCTTCGTCATAGACAAAGAGGGGTTCTTTTAGTTTCAATTCCGGCCGGCCGTTCTTTACAAACTGCAATAAAACCAAATTTGGCTTTTTATCACTGCGCGGATGTACCATCTGCATCCACTTAGCCTCCAGCCGGTTTTGCCGGGACAGGGTCATAATATCCACCAGCCGGTCCGGCCGATGAACCATGTAAAACCGGCCGCCGGGCTTTAAAAGATACGCTGTTTGTTCCATCAGATCTGCTAAGGTCAGCATTACTTCGTGTCGGGATATTGCCTTATCTATTCTTGGATTTTTAAGGCCTTCTGCCGGAAGGTAGGGTGGGTTGCTTACCACCACATCAAAACTGGAGGCATCAAAAACCTGTCTGCTGTTCCTGACGTCTTCTCTGATTACTTCAATCCGCTCTTCCAGTCTGTTCATGCGGACACTTCGCAGTGCCCGGTCATACGCATCCTGCTGTATTTCCATTGCCGCAAACTGCCCGGACTGGTTCTTGCCGGCCAGTAAAATGGGGATGACGCCATTTCCGGTGCATAAATCCATTACTTTTTCATTCCTTCGGATTTTTGCAAAATGGCTGATCAGGACCGCATCCATTCCAAAACAGAAAGATTTTGGATCCTGAATAAGCTGAAAACCCTTGCACTGGAGATCATCTATCCTTTCTCCCGGTTTCAGCCATGACTGTTTCATTTCTTATCCTCCAGATCTTTTACTTCTTTATCTGTTTTCTTTTCGTTAAGCTGTTGCTTCAGCTTCTTTTTTGTAACCGGTGTGATGTCGTCCAGGAAAAAGGTTTTGATTTCTTCCACATCATCCATAGGGTTTTTCAGTTTAACTTTAACTTTTCCTCCAAGAATTACGGTTTCTACGACTTCTCCGATGCCCTCCTCTGTTTTTACCTTGCTTCCAATGGCTGGCATTTGACGAATAGCCTCATGATAGTGTTCATGCTCGTAGCGGAGACAACAGAAAAGCCGGCCACAGATACCGGATATTTTAGTTGGATTCAGTGAAAGATTTTGCTCTTTTGCCATTTTAATCGTCACCGGATCAAAGTCTCCCAACCAGGTGGCACAGCACAATGACTTGCCGCAGGGACCTATGCCTCCGATCATTTTAGCTTCGTCCCGTACACCAATTTGTCTCAGCTCAATACGGGTTTTAAAAACGGATGCCAGGTCCTTTACCAGCTCCCGGAAGTCAATTCTTCCGTCTGCTGTAAAATAAAATATAATTTTGTTTTTGTCGAAGGTAAATTCCACGTCCACCAGTTTCATATCCAGGTTATGGCCTGCAATTTTCTCTGTTGCCACTTCAAAAGCTTCCTGCTCTTTAAGCTTGTTTTCTTCGTGAGTCTGGATGTCCTCTTCCGTAACCATCCGTACCACTTTTTTTAAAGGAGCCACAATCTCTTTATCCGTTACTTCTTTGATACCAACCACCACATCACCAAATTCGATGCCACGGGCTGTCTCTACAATTACCTGAGATCCTTTTTCCAGTTCAAAATCCTGTGGATCAAAATAATAAATTTTACCGGCTTTTTTAAACCGGACGCCTACTACTCGATATTTGTTGTCATTCATACAACGTTCCTCCCTGATCCTTCTACTTGTACGTCCCTATTCTATCAGATTTTTCCACTGAAATCATTTTTTTAAGCTAATTGGCTCATTTTTATCTGTATTCTTGACAAATGTCCTCTCCATAAAATATGATGACCGTATAGTCATGGAGGTGTTTTCTATGCCAAAAAAAGCATTTTTAAACCTACCGGGAAAGAAGCAGGATGAGTTCTTCGATATGGCTCTGGAGGTCTTTGCCCATCAACCTTATCAGCAAGCTTCCCTGTCTGCGCTGCTGAAAAAAGCAGGGATGGCAAAAGGCACCTTTTACCAGTATTTTTCTGATAAGCTGGATTTATATGACTATCTGGTCATAAATGTATTTGCCATGAAACAATTTTATCTGAAAAGCCGGATGCCTGCCCACCCGGATGATTTTTTTCGTGTGTTTGAAATTCTCCTTCGACTGGAAACCGGTTTTCGCCTTCAGCATCCCTCTTTTCATTCGCTGCTCAGCTTTGCAACAGACCCACGATTCAGCCCTTTTGGTCAGGATCGGATCGATGAGCTGACACAGCAACATCAGCAGTTGCTGCATAAACTGCTGGTAAGGAGCCAGCTGAAGGGCAGTGTGGTTACCCACGCAGATGCGAAACTGGTAACATTTTGCTGCCAGCTGATGCTGGAGGAATTCCATCGTTATGTGAACCAGCAGATACAGCAGGAAAAAGAAGCCTTTAGTGAGGCTTCGACTTCTGAAAAGGCTGACTGGATTGCCGATAGTTCCCGTCGTTTTATGAATTTATTTCGTCGCGGCCTAGCTGTCCAAAAACCCGTCTAGCTGGTCGGCTTGTGATGGATCTTTTACCAGTTTCACCAGGTTAATAAGCAGGGTTTCCACAATAAAGGAAAGGTTTCCGTGGGTGCGAATATCTTCCCGAGCTGATTCCATCAATTTTTGAGCCGTTTGTATTGTGTTTTCGTTAAAAAAAGCTGCTTGTTTCCGTAGACGACTCTCCTGATTTTGGTGGACCAGCAGGTCTGTCGACCCGCCCATTAAAATTATATGAAGATCGCGAAGCCATTCCTGCCAAAAAGCCAGTGCCCACATAGCCTGGTTTTTTTTCTGTTGCATGAATTCTCCTTTTTCAATGGCCAGGCCATAGTTCTTCTCCATAATACTGTCTGTTAACTGCAGGAAGTCTTTGTATTCCTGCTGATAGGTTTCGTTTTCCAACATTTCAACAGCTCTTTCCGGGATACCGTTGGCAAAAGCAGCCAGGGTTTTTGCTTTATCCGGAGTCATCTGTTTCTCCTCCTGAAGATAGGTTTCCAGCACTTCTTTTTTTACAGGACGGAATACCAGCCGCTGACATCTGGAAAGAATGGTTGGCAGCAGCCGCTCCGGTTCTGGCGTCACCAGTATGATAACTGAGTGATCCGGCGGCTCTTCCAGTGTTTTTAAAAGGGCGTTCTGTGCCTGAGGCGTCATGGTATCCGCTTCCGGTATAACATATATCTTGTAATCTGTTTCATAGGGTTTCAGATAGATATCTTTCACCAGATTTCGGATCATATCCACGGAAACCGTCGGTTCCTTCCCTTCCTCGGAAGATCGGATCCAGCGAAACTCGGCATGGGTTTCCGCTTCTACCTGACGGCAGGCGTTGCAGCTTCCGCAGGGAGCATCTTCCTGGCTGCAGAATATCGCCGCCGCCAGTTCTTTGGCCATTTTTCGTTTCCCAAGTCCTTCAGGCCCCTCAAAAAGATATCCGTGAGAGAGCTGTCCGTTTTCCAAAGCCCTGGAAAGCAACTTTTTTACCTGTTCCTGCCCTATCATTCGTTTAAAGGATACTTTCACCTTTTCCACCTCTTAGTATTTATGATATTCTTCCACGTCAATAACAAAAATGGTAGCACCGCCCACCGTTACTTCCACAGGATGAGGAATGAATACACCAGTGGTTCCGGAAACAGGCGCCGGTGCTGTCAGCAGTTCTTTGCGGGATTTGCAGTTTTCATTAATGATCTCTTTAACTTTCTCCACTTCCCCGTCTTCAACCCCTACCAGCATAGTAGTATTTCCTGCTTTCAGAAATCCTCCGGTGGTGGCCAGCTTTGTCACACGAAATTCATTTTCTGTCAGTTCTTCCAGAAGTCTTTTGGCATCTTCATCATGCACGATGGCAATAACCAGTTTCATGGCTTCAGCCTCCTCACTTTTAGTAATTAAGAATTATGAATTATGGATTATGAATTGAAAAACATAAAAGCAATTGATAATGCGTTAAGGCAATTGATAATTGACAATTGATAATGGATAATTAAGTTCAAAGTCACAATGGGGGACGGATCTCCTTCTCCCCCTCACCCTAACCCTCTCCCGCCAGGGGAGAGGGGACTGGCTGATAATACCCGTTCCGGGCACAGGTACCCGTTCCGGGCACATGCTTTTAGCTTTTAGCTTTTAACTTTTAACACCCTATAGGGTGCAGGCTTTTAACTTATAACCTGCCTTTATAACTTGCCTTTATATAGTGATCTACAGTGC
Organism: Tindallia sp. MSAO_Bac2; assembly: GCA_003838145.1. Classification (GTDB taxonomy): domain Bacteria; phylum Bacillota; class Clostridia; order Peptostreptococcales; family Tindalliaceae; genus Tindallia. Next base: position 15,368 of record QYZZ01000118.1, on the reverse strand, counting down.
ATCTCATCATCTTCTGTATCCATGGGATGCTTTTGGTTGCGTCGATGGTTATGATTCTTTGTGGGTTTTCCTCTGCCAGCTGACGGTAGCTTTGATATATTTTTTCATAAAATTGACGATTCTGCTGCTCCAGCCGGTCTTTTGGGTCTCTGCCGCTTTTTCGCCGAAAGCTCTCTTCCGGTGTCAGGTTGAACCAGAAGGTAATGTCCGGTAATCGGTCCATTAGTCCGGGTTCGTTAATTTTATAGACTTCTTCCATGCCCAGGTCTCTGCCAACACCCTGATAGGCCAGGCTGGAGTCCAGAAACCGGTCGCACAATACCACTTCTTCCCGCTGAAGGGCAGGCTGTATAACTTCCGCAACGTGCTGTGCCCGGGCTGCTGCATAGAGCAGCGCTTCCGTCCACGGGTGCATTTCCTGATGTTCCGGGTCCAAAATAAGGCTTCTGATTTTTTCGGAGATGGGGGTGCCTCCGGGCTCCCGGGTTTGGCATACAGTATATCCCTGATGCTCCAGGTAATGCTTTAATTGCTGCATTTGAGTGGTTTTTCCGGAGCCATCCATGCCTTCCAATGTAATAAATAGTCCTTTTTTCACGCAGCCACCTCCCTTAAAGAATTATGAATTATGGATTATGAATTATGAATTGAAAAGCGTAAAGGCAATTGATAATGCGTTAAGGCAATTGATAATTGACAATTGATAATGGATAATTAAGGTCCAGTTCATTAAGGCAAAAGCACGAGTCACCATGCCTCCAGGATGCTTTTCCTTCGCGCCCTTTGCGTTCTTCGCGGTTAAACGCTTTTATGTTTTTCCTTTCCACTTTCCATACCCTACAGGGCACAGGTACCCGTTCCGGGCACAAGCACCCGTTCCGGGCACAAGTACCCGTTCCGGGCACAAGCTTTTACTTTTTCCCTATTTGATCACCTTTATTCTCTTTCCTGTAAATTCTTTCCGGGTTTTCAGCCAGTCCAGCAGGGGCTGTGTTACTTCCTCTCCCGGCATTATAACCGGTATGCCAGGAGGATAGGGCGCCAGCATTTCTGCGCTGATCCGCCCTGCAGCTTTTTCCAGTTGAATTTCTTCAACTTCTGCCTGCATTGCCTGGCGGGGTGTAAGCCTCTGTATAACAGGTTCAGTATAGCTGGTTTTCACCTGGCTTCCCAAGTTTTCGACCGGATAGTCTGCATTGTTTTTCGATTGTCTCTCAATAGTTGCCATTACTGAACTGACCAGTCGGTCAAAATCCTCTTTTTCGTTGCCGATGGAGGTTACTGCCAGGATGCCCATAGGATCTGCCATTTCCATCATAATCTGATATTCTTCAGCCAGTCGATTATTCCATTCATACCCGCTGAGACCGGTTCCATGCATATTGAGCCAAAGACGGGTAGGGTCATCGGGCTTTGCTACTTCCAGGCATGAAATATTTTCCAGATTGCTTCTGACGGATGTCAGGTTCTCCAGCAGCTGATCCATCAGGGTTTTGCCGTGTTTTTCCAGCAGTGCCACCGTTGCGTCCAAAGATGCCATGAGAATATAGCTGGGGCTGCTGCTTTGGTGAATACGCAGCATCTGCTTCAGGCGAGGCCTGTCTATCCTTTTTCCCTGAAGGTGGAGCATAGAGGCCTGCGTCAGTGCCGGGAGGGTTTTGTGGGTGCTCTGTACCACCAGGTCTGCTCCTGCCTTTAGAGCCGAAGTTGGTAATCGGGGATCCAAAACCAGATGGCTTCCGTGAGCTTCATCCACCAGCAGTTTTTTCCCCTGGCGATGCACCATTGCTGCAATAGCCGTAACATCGACGGTGAATCCATAATAGTTTGGTGATGTCAGCAGCACTGCCTGTGCTTTCGGCCATCGCTCCAGGGCCTCTCGGACTTCCTGTTCCGTTACACCCAGTATCATACCTGTATTTTCATCCACCTGAGGCATCATATAGCGGGGAGTTACATCAGCTAAAAAACACCCATTGTATATGGACTGATGGCTGTTTCGCTGTACAATCAATTCGTCTCCCGGTTTAGCAACAGCCATGATCATGCTGTAAATGCCGCAGGTACTGCCGTTAACCAGGAAAAAACTTTCTTCGGCACCAAAAAAATCCGCAGCTTTTTCCTGGCTTTCCCAGATGACTCCCTTCGGTTCGTGCAGATAATCCGTTCCGGGAATTTCCGTTGTGTCCCAGTCCGGAAAAGATTCCGGCAGCCAGGGTTCTGACAGGAGGTGAAACAGCCGGCCGTTCTTATGCCCCGGAGTATGAAAGGATACAGTGTTCTTCTGTTGCAGCTTAATTAACGCTTCTGACAGTGGTCCCTTCATCAGGCTTCCCCTTTGCAGTTTTCCTTTGCGGTTTTTCTCAGCTCTTTATGAATTTTTTCTCCCGGTTCAAATATCATCCGGTAGGTTTTTTTTCCATCCAGGTATTGCAGCAGATACACATCATCACCCCGAAGCCTGCAGGATAGTGCCAGGGTTTTTCGCGGTCGTTTCATGTTGGGCAGTTGAGGCCGGATTTCTTCCATAGGACGTATCCATTGGATATTTTCTCTCGGAAGTTCCAGCATTGTTTTGTCTCTTCTGCCAATCTTTTTCTGGACTGTCAGTTTTTTTCCGTCCCATTCATAGGTGTAGGTAGCCAGTTTTCGATTCATCAGCCGCGATGTGTAGACAGCCAGGGCCAGAATCAGTACAAAACCACCCAATCCTCCGTAGGATCCGGGAAGCATGTTAATGATATGCACGGCAAAGTTAATGGCAAGGACAATACCAATGACAATGAGCACTGTGGGGATAAATGATTTTTTCGGTTCGGATACCGTGTGCCTGATCATAAAAAAACCTCCTGTACTTTGAAAAAGCCCCTTACGACATTAGCGGTAAAGGGCTTTCTTTCTTTCTTCGTAGCGTTTTTTACGCCGCTCCCGCAGAGATACCGGAGCTGGCGGTTCCGACGGGGTCTGCGCCGTTGATGATTTCTTAGCCGGTGTTTTTTGCCTGGTTTTAGATTTTAGCTGACGATAGAGAAGCCGGTTTTGCAACACAAAAAATCCAACTACCGGAATTAGCAAAAGAACCATAAACGCAATATTAACTGTTCTTTCCAAAGCGCCTCACCCTTTTTCTCCATCTTAGGCCTGTTTTTCTTTATTTTACCGGATAATCAGCGGATGAGCAAGAGAAAGTCCTGGAACTGTTCCATGTTTTCCGCCTTTTGGGCCGCTGGTTCCGGTGGTCGTTGGATAAGAATGACTTTTCGGTTAAGATCCCGGGCTGCCAGGAGTTTTTCTCCCACAGCACCTGTTTCCCCACTGTCTTTGGTAACAAGGCCTGCCAGATTGTATTCCTGCAAATGCAAGCAGTTCATCTGGTAGCTGAAGGGGCCCTGCTGGGCAATAATCTGGCCCGGAGAAAAGCCAAGATCTGCACACTTTTCCAGCACTTTGGAAAATGGCATTACCCGTACCATTAACCGTTTTATGTCCGTATGCTGACAGAAAACCTCCAAATGATTGCTGCCGGTAGTTAAAAGCCAGTTGCCGGACTGACTTTTCAGTTCTTTGGCGGCGGCTTCGTAGTCTTGAACCTGGATACAGCTTTCTTTTTCCTTCTCTGTCAGTCCCGGCCGGTGCCATCTGAGATAAGGCAGATTGAGGGCCTTCGCCTGTTCATAGGCCATCCAGGTTATATTGCTGGCATAGGGATGGGTAGCATCCACGATAGCCCGGATTTTTTTCTGCCGGATCAGTTCTTCCAAAGCCGGTTTATCCAAAGCTCCCACCTGCAGACTGCTATTACTGCCTTCTATTTCTTTTAATATCAGTTGACCGCCATAGGTTGTTACCGTTGTGGCGATACAGGGGATTCTGCGCTGATTCAGCTCTGCAACCAGCATTTTCCCCTCTGAGGTGCCGGATAAAATTAAGATCATAGACTGTACCCCCGGGAAGTGATCATCAGGTTTTCGTCGGTTATATGAGTAAAAGAGTTGCCGATAACCACAGTTGTGCTCATTCCCACATCAGCATCTGCCAGCTGCTCCAAAGTGGTTATGCTGACGGACTCTCCTTCATTCAGAGCCCGGGTGGCTATTCCCACCGGCGTGTCCGAAGGACGCAGCTGGCGAATTACTTCTATGGCACGATACCATTGTTTCACTCGTTCATTGCTTTTCGGATTGTACAGCACCAGCACAAAGTCCGCCTCTGTGGCTTTTTGAATGCGATGCTCTATTACCTCCCAGGGAATCAGGTGATCGCTGAGGCTGATGGTGGCATAATCCTGCATCAGCGGTGCTCCCAGACAGGAAGCAGCTGCATTGGCGGCAGTAATCCCAGGAAGAACCCGGAAGGGAATCCGGGGAAACTCGGTTTGTCTAAGCTCCAGCATAAGCCCTGCCATTCCATAAACGCCGGCGTCACCACTGCTGACCAGAACTACCTTTTCGCCTCTGGCAGCGCAGGCCAGAGCATGACGACACCGGTCCTTTTCTTTCCTCATAAAGCTGCGGTCCTGAATCTGGCCTTCTTTCAGCCAGGGGCTTAGTCTTTCAACATATGGCTTGTATCCTACCACCCGGTGAGCCTCCGACAAGGCTTTTCGAACTGCATGGCTGGTGTGCTCACCTTTTCCGGGCCCAATGCCTGAAACAGTGATCATGCCTGCCTGGGGTGCCAGGCTCAGGGTGACACCCTTTTCTGCATAACGACGATCAGGTATTACCTGCCCTCCGTCAGCACCCAGGTATGCCGCCGGAGCACTGACGCTGGTAACGCCCATGTTTTCTTCCACCCAGGCGGATGCCGGGAATAAATGCTGCACTTTTTGGATTTCTTCCGCAGAAAATGTATTGAGGGGCAACTGCCACTCTTCTGCCAGCCTTTGAATGGCCGGCTCATTTCCTTTAGCTTCGATGGTGTTGATATTTTTCAGAGATTCCGGAGAAATACCCTGTGCTTTCAAAAAATGCTGAATGATGCGTTTCACTTCATCCACTGTCTGGTTTTTTCGGCAGCCAATTCCCAGAGACCAGCGTTTTGGAATCAGTTGGATCCATTTTCCGTCATCCTTCAACTCCGGCGCACCGCCTCCAATCCAGATGCCTCCGGCTCCCTTCAGGAAGGATTCTTCACTGTCTTTCCTTATATAGCCGGATGGCAGAGGGAGAGGCAAGGGTTCTTCCAGATAAACCGGAACTTCATCTCCTTTCAGCAACTGAGCTGTCCAGTATTTGGCAGCCTGCCAGTTGCTGATACGAGCCTGCAGGGATTTCGCCAGTTCATCCACCGCCGTCATTCCCCGGACATCTGTGGCCGTGGTAATGATGGCTTTCGCTCCGGTTAATTCGGCTATTTCCAGTGTCCATTCGTTGGCGTTCCCCAAATGACCGGAAAGCAGGCTGATGATATGATGACCCTGACCGTCCATCACCATGACAGCCGGATCGCTGCCTTTATGTTGAATATGGTCTTTGATCATCCGAAGGGCCAGCCCGGCGGAAGACAGAAAAAGAACCGCCGAATAGGACTCGAAAATTTCCGGCATCTGCCGACTCAGGCTGTTTCCATCTTCTGATTCCTTTGGTGAAAATCCGTGAAAGTACGGGTTTTCCCTGTGTTTATCCAACAGAGCAGCAGGGAGATAGATATGAGTCTCCGCATTGCTTATATGTATGGTTTCTGCCAGGTGTAATCCCTGGTCCGTAAAGGTTATGACTGCCAGTTTCATGAATTTTTGCCCTCCCGGTATTCGTGAGTGAAGGCGGCGTCATACAGCAATGAATCGTCTCCTTCAGCCTTTAAAAAATCGCCAATATAGATTAGCGCCGTTTTCCTGATCCCTGCATTTTCCATGAGTTCCGGAAGCGACTGCAGCCTTCCCCGGATTATCCGCTGATCCGGCCAACCCACCCGGTAAGCGATGGCTACTGGAGTTTCAGGTGAATAAGCCGTCAGACAGTCCTGCTGCACCTGTTGTACCTGGGCTGCAGAAAGAAACAAAATCAGGCTGGCCTGATGCGCAGCCAGAGACTTCAGGTTTTCTTTCTCCGGAACCGGTGTCCGACCGGCCATGCGGGATATAATCACCGTCTGGCTTTTGCCCGGTAAGGTCAGCTCTTTTTTCATGGCAGCGGCTCCTGCTAAAAAAGAGCTGATACCCGGAATCACTTCATAAGGAATTCCACTGGCTTCCAGTTTTCTGATCTGTTCTGCTATGGCTCCATAAAGGGAAGGGTCTCCTGTATGCAGCCGAAGCACTTCTTTACCTTCCTTAACACGCTGAATCATGTAATCTGTCATTTCTTCCAGATCCATGGAAGCACTGCTTTCGATTTCCGCAGATTCCGGGCAGTGCCGAAAAACTTCCGGGTTCACCAGAGAACCGGCATAAAGAATAACCTGTGCATTTTTTATTTTTTCATATGCTTTTACCGTCAGCAGCTCCGGATCTCCCGGGCCGGCTCCGATAAATATAACCTGACTCATTTTACTTGCTCCTTTCGGTTTGGCGCGCTGGGCGCCTTGAGAATTATGAATTAAGAATTATGGATTATGAATTAAGTTCAAATACCCATAGGGCACCCGTACCCATAGGGCACCCGTACCCATAGGGCACCCGTACCCATAGGGCACAAGAGTATTCCGGATTTCAGAGGTTTTCTTCGCGCCCCTTTGCGTTCTTCGCGGTTAACTTTTTATTTTCTTTTGGATTTTTCTTTTGTTTTCAATATTGCAACAGACATATAGGGTAAATCCGGATTTTTAAGGCATTCGATATCCTGATGAAGCACTTCCTCCTCGCTTCCCAGTTTTGATGCCAGGGCAAACTCCACTGTTTTTTCCCGGCTTTTCAGCCATTGGTACAATGTTTCCCGGCAGGCAGACACTTTTAGAATTGCCATGTTGGCTGACATATTATCCAGCTGCTGAATCAGCTCTTCTTTTTTATCGGAGCCGGGGCAGATCATCAGTTTTTCATCTTCTTCCGCAAGAGGTGTATTAAGCTGAGAGGCGGCAGCACTGGCGGCTGTAATACCCGGTATGGTTTTAACCGTGTATCCGTTAGCTTTCAGGTCTTTCATTACGTAGCTGTATGTACTGTATAAAAGCGCATCTCCCAGAGTGAGCATCACAGCATCCGTTCCTTCCTCCAACACCTGGGCAATCTGCCGGCTTTGCAGCTGCCGCTGTGCCCTGCGCTCCTCCGGATCTGAAGTCATACGGGAAAGCAGTGGAATGCGTCGGGCTTCGTGTGAAACCCAGTTTTCAGCTGCTTTTAGCGCAGCACTTTTCCCTCCCTGTTTTGTAGTTGGATAAAAAACCACCTTGGCCTTCTTTATGGCATTAACGGCTTTCAGTGTCAGCAACTCCGGATCTCCGGGGCCGACGCCGATGCCGGTCAGGATTCCTTTCATTCGGCTTCTTCCTTTCGATAATTCAGTTGGTCAGCTTGGTGCGCCTTCTTTGCTCCTGGTTCTATCCGGGAGCTCTTTCCCTTAGCTGAGAAAACCAGCGTGCCTGATCGTTGTTTAAAAGCAGTTAAGAATTAAGAATTATGAATTACGAATTAACTTCAAAAAATTGAAAAACAATTATAATTCAGTTCTCAGAACATACATTCGGAGTGGCCGAGGGCTGACCAGATGCTTTGACAGACGGTTAAGCATCGCCGGGCTGAACCCGGCTAAAAGATTGAATCGAGCTCTCCTCGTGGAAGGGAACCCCTGAACTCGCTGGGAACCGCTCAAACAGCAGGGGTTCCTGATCTTCCCCTCGGCTCGCTCTTTTGACTGAAATCGCTTAACCATTGTCTGCTAAAGCACTGGTTCAGCTCCTCTTCTGGCCCTCGCTGTGAACTGCCGTCCATGCACCGGGTTTTCTGACAGCACGGTCATAGGCTTCCTTGTAGAACTCAGGAGCTTCAGTCGGCACAACGGTTTCTATAAACTTTTGAACTTTAACTTTCAACTTATAACTTATAACTTATAACTTATGACCTATTAACTGCTTTTATGTTTTCTTCGCGCCCCTTTGCGTCCTTCGCGGTTAAAGAAAGTTAGTTTCCGCTCCAAAAATCATCACCGGATTCTCCGCCTGGGCCATGTTGTATCCGACTCTGCGGACATACCTGGTAATACCGGTTTGCAAAATGGTCAGGTTAGCGAACGGCTCCTGCTGCAGTAAGACCTTGGCCTGAGCAATGGTTTCCAGGGTTACAGCTGTCATAACGATACGACTGTCCGGCTTCAGTTTGGGAGTCAGTTGGCATAGGATGTCTTCCAGTGCACCGCCGGAGCCGCCGATAAATACCCGGTCCAGTGCCGGAAGCTGTTGCAACCGGTCCTCCGCCCGGACTTCCATCAGGTTAACGCCGGTGAGCCGGAACCGCTCCAGATTCCTGCGGGTTACTTCCAGAGCTTCCTTTTTATGCTCCATGGCATAAACTTTCTCCGGTGATGTCATTCTGGCCATTTCCACCGTCAGGGATCCGCTGCCGCAACCCAGATCCAAAGCTGTCATGCCCGGCTGAATTTGCAGCATAGCCAGTGCTATCCAGCGTATTTCCTGTTTGGTCATGGGGACTTCTCCACGGATGAAGGCTTCATCCGGCAGGCCCGGCGAGGGTATGGAGAGCCATTTTTCGATGTTGCAGTTGTTGTTGGATTCCAGGGTCAAGACTGATCACCACCACATTCATTTGATAAGGTGCCTGCTGAAGGATTTCTTCCGGAGTTCCAATCAGAAGGCGCTGGTTGTTGTATGAAAGATTCTCGCCGACGGCCATCACAGCGTCCGGGTATCCATTGTCCAGAAGTTGCTGTGCCAGCATATCCGGACTGCTGCCTGAGTCGGTGAGGAGATTGATAAAAAGATGGTGCCGTAGAACATCCATCCACTGGTGGCGGCGTCCATGCAAGCTAATGACGGGGCCGTTGGTCCAGGGGAGCTGAAGATGGCTTAGAAACAGCTGGATGGAGCTGATCCCAGGCACCAGAATGAGGGCATTTGGATCAAAGTACCGGTGCAGCACCGGCACCAGGCTGTGACATCCCGGGTCTCCCGAGAGCAATATGCCTGTTTGCATTTCAGGGTCTTGCTGTATTTTATCCTGAAGCTGATGGCACCACGCTTTAAGCTGGCCTTTTAGTGGAAACTTCTTTACGTTTTCCGTCAGAAAATTTTCACCGGTTTCAATGAGACGGGAGCCGCCAGCCAGTAAATCGCATTGCTTCAATGCCTGCTTCGCTGCCGGAAGAAGATAGTCCGGATGTCCCGGTCCCATACCGATTACATAAATGTTTTTCATGGTGTCATCACCTCCAGGATGATTGAAGAATATGAGCTGCCTGAGGACACTTGCCTAAAATACCTTCTTCGTAGGAGAAGATCACCGTTCCCACCTGCACAGCTTCGCCGGTCCGACGGACGGCCTTTTCCGTAATCATATAACTCAGACGGTCAAAGAAATCCGGTGGTCCCTGCTGACAGATGATACTGGCGGCCTCTTCCACTGTATTGGCATTAACCACCTTCTCCAGAAGGTCGTAGGGTGCCTGGCACTTTACCAGGGCTGCCGTCAGAATTTCCAGTCTGCCATCGGCCACCTTGCTGTGCAAATGAAAAATACCGCCGGCAATTTTTACCATTTTCGCTATATGGCCCACCAGCAGCAAGACTTCCGCCTTATGCTCCTCTGCCTGCTCCAGCAGTGTATCCGGAAAATTACCGAATTTCAGCATTTTTTCCACCGGCAGCTGCAGCTTCCCGGCGGCAAAGTCCCGACCATGATTGCCGGGAACGCCGATCCAGTGACGGTTTCCATTAGCCGCCATGACACTGCACTCCATTTCCAGGGTTTTGATCCAGGCGCTGGTAGACATAGGTTCTACAATGCCGGTAGTTCCGATAATGGAAAGACCGCCTTCGATGCCCAGGCGGGGATTGAAGGTTTTTTTCGCCAGTTTTTCTCCTCCGGGGATGGAAAGAAGGATGTCGAGACCCTGCTGGTATCCAATGACTTCCCGGACAGCTTCGGTAATCATTTGACGGGGAACCGGATTGATGGCAGGTTCTCCCACCGCCACCGGCAGACCTTTTTTGGTTACCCTTCCAACGCCTTCCCCGGCACGGAGTCTGACGGAGTTGTCCTCCCGCCAGGAAACAGAAGCCCTGATATGAGCTCCATTGGTTATATCCGGGTCGTCTCCGGCATCTTTGATAATATAGCAGGAGGCGTTTTCTGCGGTAAAAACAGGCTCCAGAATCCGAAAATGTTTTTCCTCTCCCTGCAGAATCAGAGATATGCTGGTTACGGCTTCCTGCCGCAGCAGCATTTGAGCTGCCGCCTTTGCTGCCACAGCAGCACAGGCTCCGGTGGTAAAGCCTTTTTTCAGTTTTTGAGATACCATTAGATCACAACCCTTGGGGAAGTTTTGAATTATGAATTATGAATTATGAATTATGAATTAAAAAACATAAAAGCAATTGATAATGGATAATTGACAATTGATAATTAAGGTCAAGTAACCATGTTACACAAGAGCTGAACGGATTAGGACATAGGTAACAAAAATAATTCAAATAAATTAGGTTACACTTAGAATCTCTTAATCTCTTCTTCGTGCCCTTCGCGTCCTTCGCGGTTAAAATTTTTTTGTTATTTTGATCTTTAATTCTTCATTCTTAATCCTTAATTCATCATTTTCTTTTCAGTAGTGCGTTCACAATAGCTGCCGCTACGGTGCTTCCGCCTTTTCTCCCTTGCACAGAGATGCTGGGCACGTCGTATTCCAGCAGCATTTCCTTGGATTCGGCAGCGCCTACAAAACCAACAGGTGCGCCTATAATCAGATCCGGATTGGCTTTTCCCTCTTCCATCAGCTGGCATAATCTAAATAGAGCTGTTGGAGCGTTTCCAAAGACGAAAATCGAGGTGTCCGGATCTGCTGCGGCTTTTTCCAGTGCCAGGGCTGAGCGGGTCCGCCCCTGAGCTTTGGCCAGGCTGGCCACTTCCGGATCGTCCACCAGGCAGTAGGCTTCTATTTCCAGTTCCTTTAGCTTGCGCTTGTTGATGCCGGAAAGGGCCATGCGGGTGTCGGTGTATATTTTTTTCCCAGGCTTCAGCACATCCTGTGGCTGCATATCCTTCGGCAGATTAAAGTGAATAATATCCGCATAGCTAAAATCAGCAGTGGTGTGTATGACTCTCAGAACCACATCTTCCATTTCCGGGTTCACAAGGGGTTTTTCCAGTTCGGATCGTATAATTTGAAAGCTTTTTTCTTCAATTTTTTCCGGATTCCATTCTATTTTCATTCTTCTATTCCTCCCTCCGGATCCCACCGGAAATCATTCGATGCTTTTGAGGCGGCTTATAGTGATGTCGGCAACTTAAGGTCTCCCAGGCTTTCAGGAATTTTTCTTCGTCCAGCTGGCCTGGTTCATAGAGGACACCTATGGTGCTTCCGCTGTGAGAAACATTAATTCCCAGCCCTCCGCAATGCTGCGCCAGTTTCTGGATCTCCTGCAGTCCCGCCTGGGGATAGAAGGCTTCATTTCCAAGAGCGCTGATCCAGGCTGCCTGAGCCAGTAACGGCGGACGTTTTTCTGTCAGGCCCTGTTGAAAGATATTAAGGGCTTTTTCCATTTCCCCTGCATAGGCTTTTCGCTTCAGGAAATGATCTTTTTTTCTGGAGTCTTCTGTCAGGACTCCCTTTTTCCCTTCAAGAACCAGTAAGTTCAGGGAAGGTATTCCGGCTTGGAAGGAAAGGCTCACTTTTCCTGTCAGTGGATCCATCAGGCAAAGCTGGGGAAAAATAATGCTGTCTGTAGGTTCCAGCTGTGCACAAAGCTGAGTCAGCTGCTGCGGTGATAGTTCCAGTCCGAACCATCTGGCCACCGCATCTCCCACAGCTGCCAGATCTGCCGTTGAGCTGGCCATGCCTTTTGCCAGGGGCAGCGGAGATTCCAGCTTTAGCTGAAAGGATTGCTGCTCCTTTGATGGCACCCCGGCTTCCTTAAAGATCAGATCCATCATCTGCCAGGCCCTTGGTCGGTGGAGTTTCAGCCACTGGTGGCCATCTGCCGGATGAGTGGATTCTTCCAGAGTTACACGGCTGAAGCTGTCGATGGCATAAGATATTAGTTTTTCACCCTCCAGCATCCATCCCTGAAGCCATTCGCCACAGGAGCCGGGGCAGGCTGATACCATTCGCTTCATGGAGAAACTCCTTTCAGCGTGCCCAGCTTCAGGAAAGTTTCGGAAGCCAGTTTTTCTCTCCATTCCGGAAGGATTTTTGAATCCAGAGACAGCACCACACAGGTAGACGGGCCGGCGGACTTATCCATGGATACCGGCAAATCCGGCACCCATTCAATTTTTAACTGGCTTTCTGCAGCCAAAAGAGACGCTTCATACCCCACACCTTTGGAACCAACGGGAATCATGCCGGTTATCCCGGGATCCTGAAGCAGAGCCTGTATGGAGCTGATGGAGGCCACTTCCGGATCATAAGGATGCAGGATTTCATGACCTACCTTGGGCAGTCCCAGCATCCACAGTTCATCCCCGGCTCGGGAACGATTCAGCCGAAGATCCTTCTTAAAAACCCTGCCGATGACGGTAATACCTATAGCTGTCTGGACCATAGGAAAATTTTCTTCGGTGCTTCCGTTGATAGCGGAGATGTTAAGACCGGATTCTTCTAAAAAGCGCTGTATGCCATGATATATCTGCTTTCCTGTAGGATCCCATTCCACCGCCAGTGTATCGATAACCACTTCCGGCCTGGCTCCGACAGCCAGAATTTCCATGGTTGCCACTCTGCAGGTGTAATAACCGGTTATTTCAGGAGGAACTTTTACCAGGTCTTTTTCCTTGTTTCCCACGCCTCCGCAGGAGTCACAACTGATGACCAGGTGCTGGTCCGCTGATACCGGCAAAAGCGTCACGTCCCGATTAACATTTTTATGAGGTGTTATTGTTGTATTCATTCTTTTCCTTCTTTCCGGATTTTCTTCGGCTGCCATTCCGGTATTTTTTTCAGCCATTCCATGATGTATCGTGGATTCGATTGAAAAAACACATGAGGGAAGGCTCCAAAAGTATTGTATCGAGCTAACCCGCAGCTCCACTTCCTCGCCTCTGACATGTCTTGTGGATCCTGCATCTTGGTAACATTGATGAGGTTTTCCTCTTCCGAGTCCACCACGCCGCGGTGAAATTCATGGCCTGAAATCCTCAGTTTTTCCGTAAAGAATCCTTTCGCCGGAAGGGTTTCAATAATCCCATACCCGAAGCGCTGAAGCCGGTCTGTCATTCGGGCTCTTCCCGGCAGTACCGAGGCCATTTCCCAGGTGTTGCCGTCAAAGTCTGTCAGATTTTCACAAAGATACTGAAAGCCTCCACATTCCGCGTATATGGGAAGGCCTCCTTTTGCTTTTTCCAGCAGGTCTTCCCGAAAGGAGCTGTTGGCTTCCAGTTCCTCTCCAAAAATCTCCGGAAACCCGCCGCCAATATAAAGGCCGTCCAGATTTTCCGGCAATGCTGCATCTTTCAGAGGGCTGACTTCCACCAGCTTAAAACCTTGTTCTGTAAGCCAGTCCAGGTTTGCCGGATAATAAAAATGAAAGGCCCGATCCCGGGCAATTCCCAGGGTAAAGGTTCTGGTTTTATTCGGTTGGTGTTCTTCCGGCCGAAAGTGTTTCCCGGCTGAAGTATCGGTGTCCAGCGGCGCTGCTGCTTGCAGCAATGCCTCTATATTGATGGTTTTCTGCGCTGCTTCAGAGGATCGCTGAATGGTTTGCATCAGGGCATCCACTTCTGCCGCCGGTACAAGCCCCAAGTGACGGCTACCAAGGTGGAGGGCTTGGTCTTTTTTCATCCATCCAAGGCAGGGGAGGCCAGTATCTCTTTCTATGGCACTGCGCAACAGTTCGTAGTGTTTTTCGCCAGAAATTCGGTTAATGATGACCCCGCCAATAGTAAGCTGTGGATCATAGTCCCGATATCCCTTTACCATGGCAGCAGCGCTGGTGGACATGCCGGCTCCGTCGATAATAAGAATTACCGGCAGGTTCAGCAGTCTGGCAATCCATGCCGTGCTGCCATTTTCTTTCCGGCTTCCCAGTCCATCGTAAAGCCCCATAACCCCTTCCACCACCATCACTTTTTCAGAGAGTGGCCTTCTATTGGAATCCTGATGCCTGTTCTGCGCCAGTAGCTGTCGGAACTGTTCTTTTACGCCGGCGTCTCCCATCAGGCAGCTGTCCAGATTGTAGGAAGGGTTTCCGGTAACCGCCTGATGAAACTGAGGGTCGATAAAGTCCGGTCCGACTTTACAGCCCTGCACATCCAGTCCCCGTTCTTTCAATGCTTTCAGCAGTGCCATTGTTATGGTTGTTTTTCCTGCACCGCTATGGGTGGCGGCCAACACGAATCCTCTTGCCATGGAATTTCCTCCTACCTGACTTTTCGAATCTGATCCAGCAGGACCTCTGCCATTCTTGAGTCTTCCCCTATTACTCCAGCGGTTTTAAAGGTAACTTTTGGATGCTTGGTATTCAGTTCTTCCAGTGCTTCAGGCAGATCATGCTTCATATGATGACCTTCAAAGAGGAAAAATGGTGCCACCACCACCTCTTCCGCTCCCTCTTCAATGAGCTTTTCTGCCGCCTCTTCAAAGGTTGGTTTTGCAAACTGCAAAAAAGCATACCCGGAAAGCTGGAACTCCTCCCCTGCTTTTTCTTTTACAACCTGAGAAAGATTTTTTACGGTATCGCAGGTTTCTGGTACCCGGCTTCCGTGAGCCAGAATTAACAGTGCTTTTTTCATTGTACAACATCTCCTTTATTTGTTAGTAACTGAATTTATTAGCGGCCGAGGGCTGACCAGATCCTTTTGCTGCCTTCTTTGCTCCTGGTTCTATCCGGAAGCTCATTCCCTTAGCTGAGAAAACCTCTGTGCCTGACCGTTGTTTACGTCTACCCGCCCGAATGGGTCGAGGGCTGACCAGATGCTTAGACAGACGGTTAAGCAACGCCGGGCTGAGCCCGGCTAAAAGATTGAATCGAGCTCTCCTCGTGGAAGGGAACCCCTGAACTCGCTGGGAATCGCTCAGACAGCAGGGGTTCCTGATCTTCCCCTCGGATCGCTCTTTTGATTGAAATCGCTTAACCATTGTCTGCTAAAGCACTGGTTCAGCTCCTCTTCTGGGCCTCGCTGTGAACTGCCGTCCATGCACCGGGTTTTCTGTCAGCACGGTCATAGGCTTCCACGTTAACAGGATTCTTAGCTTCTGGTAGAGTTTCAACTCTATCGGAAGGTTAGAATGCGTTATCCAGAGGATAGAACTCAGGAGCTTCCG
>QYZZ01000117.1 GCA_003838145.1 Tindallia sp. MSAO_Bac2 | reverse complement strand
GCCTTCGATGGCAGCACCCATGGCGCCAGAGGCTCACTGTCAAGAAGACCGTGGAATAAAAAGCGATTTGACTGAGAAAAACTCATTTTTAGTTATCCTTTTTCTTGACAGAAGACCAGTTATCGTATACATAGCAGGTATGATCGGTGGTGGCTCAGGAGCCAATATTTCCTTATTACTGCTGTACTTAAGTCCTAAATCCTCTAATCCTAAAATACTGCCTCCGCTTGACTTTAAATTTGTTAAACCAATTTCTGTCTGTGCACTATAGGTTTGATTTTGATTGCCAAATATGCTGTTAATTTCTATGCCCAGTGTGGTTGGGCTTACTCTTCTAAACAAGCTGGAATCCGATTTGAAATGACCTCCATAGGTCATAGTATTATGGGAGCCTGTATCCTCATCATATTTCACATGATAAAGATATTCACCATCAATATAAAAATAATTGTAATCTTCTTCATGCTGGGTTGTATCACTAGCATCATTACTGGAGATTATCTCCAGATTTGTAGCAAATCTCACTTCTCTCACAATAGTATCCATAGCAAAACGAAGATCGCTTTGCAGATCGTATTGCCTACTGCTTATACTAAATGTGTTGGTTCCAAAAAAGAGCAACGAAAACATAACTGTAATTACTATACCCAATAAGGCTACTACGATCATTACTTCGATTAGTGTTAACCCAGTTTTGTCTTTAATAAACAGCTTACCCATAGAGAAACACCTTCCCTAATCTAAACTTTATTCAAGCTAAAAACCACTTAAATCTGCTTCAAAATAAGTCACAGAGGTTTTATGATCAGCCGCATCATATTGTTCTTCTACCTGAAAGCTATAAATATCTATGTCCACATCAACACCATCAAAAGTAAAGGTAATGTTTCCTGCTGTAGGACTAGTAACCAGATTAGTTTCTATGGCTTTCTGATTTGTATATAATGCTTCAGTTCGTCTTCCAGAACGGCTGATATATGTAAAGCCATTAGTAAATAGAGTGATTAGACTGATGGATATAATACCAAATAGAGCAATTCCAATGATAATCTCAATTAATGTAAACCCATTATTATTATTACTTAATTCGGATCCCACTATTTTCACAACCTTTCACAAAATGGTCTTCTGTCAAGAAAAAGGATAACTAAAAATGAGTTTTTCTCAGTCAAATCGCTTTTTATTCCACGGTCTTCTTGACAGTGAGCCTCTGGCGCCATGGGTGCTGCCATCGAAGGCATC
>QYZZ01000116.1 GCA_003838145.1 Tindallia sp. MSAO_Bac2 | reverse complement strand
ATTAAGGATAACAAAAAAGACCTGGCCTTAATTTATTCCCCTTCTCCAGGGGTGGCAGCAGGGGTGTTTACTACCAACCTGATTAAAGCAGCTCCTGTGCTGGTTAGTTCCAGAAACATCAAGGAACCTGTAACCAGGGCCATTGTAGTTAACAGCGGAAATGCCAATGCCTGTTCCGGGGAAAGGGGTATGAAGGACGCAGAAAGAATGGTTAATCTAACTGCCCAACATTTAAATCTTGAACCGTCTCAAGTTTTAGTATCCTCCACAGGGGTTATTGGCCAGTTTCTTCCCATGGAAGCCGTAGAAAGGGGCATTAAGTCTGCTTGTGAAGACCTTTCCGTCCAGGGAGGCCCCCGGGCGGCAGAAGCCATTTTGACCACGGATACTATCAAAAAGGAAAGGGCTTATACCTTTGAACTTTCGGGTAAAAAAATAACTATTGGTGCCATGGCCAAGGGCTCGGGGATGATATATCCTAACATGGCCACCATGCTTGCTTTTATTACTACTGATATAGCTATTTCAAAGCCTTTGTTGGAAAAGGCCCTCCGGGATTCTGTAAAGAATTCTTATAACCTTATAACTGTGGATGGAGACACCAGCACCAATGATATGGTGATTATCATGGCCAACGGTATGGCGGGAAATCCTCAAATAACGGAGGAGGGAGAAGAATACTATAAATTTGTGGAAGCTTTAAATTTTGTAAACAAAGAGATGTCCCGCATTATTATCCGGGATGGTGAAGGAACTACCAAGTTGATTGAAGTAAATATTAAAGGTATTACCGGTTACCAGATGGGCCGCAGGTTGGCCATGGGAATCTTAAATTCCAACCTGGTAAAAACGGCCTTTTTTGGAGAGGATGCCAACTGGGGCAGGATTATAACCGCTATGGGCTATTCTTCCCGGGAGTTTATTCCGGAACAGGTGGACATTTACCTGGGGGATCTGCAGGTAATGAAAGAGGGGGTAGGCCTCAAATTTGATGAAGACAAAGCTCGGGAAATATTGAGTGCCAGGGAGGTTAAAGTTTTTATTGACCTTAAAATGGGTCATGAGGAAATAACTGCCTGGGGCTCGGATTTAAGCTACCAGTATGTGACTATTAACAGTTCGTACCGGAGCTGAGGGGAACTTACTATAGGAGGGATTTAATTGAAGGAATTAATCGCCAAGGCTGAGATATTAATTGAAGCTCTTCCTTACATAAGGGCTTTTGCTGACAAGACTATTGTGATCAAATACGGCGGGCAGGCCATGGTAAACGATGATCTTAAAAAGAAGGTTATTGTGGACATAATACTTTTAAAATATATAGGCCTTAACCCTATACTGGTCCACGGGGGCGGCGCAGAGGTAACCAGGCTTATGGAAAGGGTTGGAAAGAAAGCAGAGTTCCGGGGAGGCCTGCGGGTTACCGATAAAGAAACCATGGAACTGGTGGAAATGGTTCTGGTGGGTAAGGTAAATAAAGAGATTGTAGGCCTTATTAACCAGTACGGGGGCAAAGCTGTGGGCCTGAGTGGTAAGGACAGCAACCTTATTATTGCTCAAAAAAGGCCCCCCGAAAGCCTGGTAGTAGAGGGAGAAGAAAAGATAGTAGACTTGGGCTATGTAGGGGATGTTACCAAGATAAATCCGGAAGTGGTAAAAGAATTAAGCCAGCAGGGCTATATTCCCGTTATTTCTACCATTGGAGTAGACCTTAATGGAGAAAGCCTGAATATAAATGCTGACCATGTGGCGGGAGAAATTGCAGCAGCTTTAAGCGCAGAGAAGCTGATGATTTTAACGGATGTGGAAGGAATCTTTGAAGATCCCCAAAATACCTCCTCCTTAATTTCTTCTTTGCCCCGGGAGCAGGCCCTGGATATGATTAAAAGAGGTAAGATAAGTGAAGGAATGATACCCAAGGTGGAAGCCTGTCTCCAGGCACTGGAACACGAGGTAAGGAGGACTCATATCGTAGACGGGAGAATACCCCACTCCCTTCTCCTGGAGATATTTACCGATGAAGGTATCGGAACCATGGTGATTGAATAAGAGGAGGGAAAAAATGTCTTCAATACAGGAACAGGAAAGTAAATATATAATCAATACTTACGGAAGAAACCCCGGGGAAACCCCCCTTTTCGTTAAGGGAGAGGGAAGCTACCTGTGGGATGAAAAGGGACGAAAATACCTGGATATGGTGGGGGGATTGGCGGTAAACGTCCTGGGTCACTGCCCTCCCCAACTGGTGGAAGCTATCCAGGAGCAGTCTGCCCGGTTAATTCACTGTTCCAACCTTTATTATACGGAGCCCCAGGTAGAGCTGGCCAGGCTCCTGGTGGAAAACTCTTTTCCAGGCAAAACTTTTTTTTGCAACAGTGGAGCAGAAGCCAATGAGGCGGCTATCAAATTGGCCCGCAAGTATTCCAGGTTGTATTCAGAAGGAAAAGGGCACGAAATAATTACGGCAGAAAACTCCTTCCACGGCCGGACCATGGCCACCATTACAGCAACGGGGCAGCCCAAGTACCATGAAGGTTTTGATCCCATGCTCCCCGGGTTTAAGTACGCTCCCTTTAATGATCTGGAGGCTTTTTCTTCCCTGGTAGGAGAAAAAACCTGTGCCATTATGATTGAACCCCTCCAGGGGGAAGGGGGCATTCACCCGGGAACTCAAGAGTTTATAGAGGGTTTGCGGGAGCTGTGTGATAAAAATAACCTCCTTTTGATTTTTGACGAGGTCCAGTGCGGTATGGGTCGCACCGGCAAGCTATTTGCCTGGGAAATTTACGGGGTAAAGCCTGATATCATGACCCTGGCTAAAGGCCTGGGAGGAGGAGTGCCTATTGGTGCCATGGTGGCCCGGGAGGAATTTGCCCGGGGATTTAATCCAGGTGACCATGCATCTACCTTTGGAGGTAATCCCCTGGCCTGTGCTGCCGCCCTGGCTGTAATAGAAACTCTCCTGGATCAGGGATTTTTGGAAAAGGTTGAAGAACTAAGCAGCTACTTCAGGGAAAAGCTGGAGGAGCTTAAAGAAAAGCACTCCATTGTAAAAGAGGTTAGGGGTAAAGGTTTTATGCTGGCCATGGAAGTAGAAGGGGACGGCAAGGAGATTTTGAAGTACTGTTACGGGGAAGGTCTTGTAATTAACGTTATTGGGGGAAAAGTATTAAGATTTTTACCCCCTTTAAACATTTCCCGGGAGGAACTGGATTGTTCCCTGGAGATACTGGACAGGGTTTTAAGTATGTTTGCATAGGGGGAAAAAGATGCCTAAAAAGAGAGGCTTGCATAAAGTTCTGGTAATTGGTTCAGGCCCCATTGTTATAGGGCAGGCAGCAGAGTTTGATTATGCCGGGACCCAGGCCTGTAAGGCCCTCCGGGAGGAGGGGCTGGAGGTTGTTCTGGTCAACAGTAACCCGGCCACCATTATGACAGATTTGGATATGGCCGACAGGGTTTATATAGAACCTTTGACGGTGGAGTTTGCAAAAAAGATCATTGATAAGGAAAAGCCCGACGGTCTTTTGCCAACCCTGGGAGGGCAGACGGGTTTAAATCTGGCCATGGAGCTTTCCCGGGAGGAATACCTGGAAAAAGCAGGAGTAGAGCTTTTAGGGACACCCCTGGAGGCTATCCAAAAGGCTGAAGACAGGGAAATATTTAAAAAGACTATGGTAGATATAGGTGAGCCCATACCCGCCAGCACTATTGTCACCAACCTGGAACAGGCCCTGTCTTTTGTAGCCGGGGTTGGTTACCCTATTATAGTCAGGCCGGCTTATACACTGGGAGGAACGGGGGGCGGGCTGGTTTACACGGAAAAGGAACTGGTTAACCAGGTAAAGACAGGTTTAAAAAGCAGCCTTATTAACCAGGTTCTCCTGGAGGAGAGCGTGGCAGGCTGGAAGGAAATTGAGTTTGAAGTTATGAGGGATAGCCAGGATACCTGCATTACCGTATGCAGCATGGAAAACATTGACCCTATTGGCATACATACCGGGGACAGTGTGGTGGCTGCTCCCGCTTTGACCCTTACCGACAGGGAATACCATCTTTTAAGGAAAGCTTCTTTGAAGATTATCAGGGCCCTGGGAATCGAAGGAGGATGCAATGTCCAGTTTGCCCTTCATCCCGGCGAATTGACTTATAATGTTATAGAAGTTAATCCCCGGGTGAGCCGCTCCAGCGCCCTGGCTTCCAAAGCCACTGGTTATCCCATTGCCAAGGTTGCTGCCAAGATTGCTGCCGGGTTTTACCTGGAGGAGATTGAAAATGCCGTGACTAAAAAGACCTCCGCCTGTTTTGAGCCCAGCCTTGATTACGTGGTGCTAAAATTTCCCCGCTGGCCCTTTGACAAGTTTGTTTCCGCAGACCGGCAGCTGGGCACCCAAATGAAGGCTACGGGGGAAGTTATGTCCATTGACCGGACCTTTGAAGGAGCCCTCCTGAAGGCAGTACGTTCGTTAGAAATAAATGCTGACGGCCTTCTTCTTAAAAAATTCATGGACTGGCCAGAGGAAAAAATTGAAAGGGAATTGGCTAAGCCCAGTGATGAAAGGCTCTTTGTGGTGGCGGAGGCTTTTCGAAGGGGATGGGCCCTGGAAAGGATTCATCAGCTTACCTGGATTGATCCCTTTTTCCTGTATAAAATTCAAAACATAGCAGGAATTTCTCTAAGGCTCCGGGCCCTGGGATTGAAGGAGCTTACCCGGGAAGATTTACAGGAAGCCAAGAGAAAGGGTTTTGGGGATGAAGACCTGGCGGATCTTTTAGGAACTGATATGATGGAAGTT
>QYZZ01000115.1 GCA_003838145.1 Tindallia sp. MSAO_Bac2 | reverse complement strand
TCGCTACTGTATTGTTGTTTTCTGTTTGTTCCCATTCATATCGTCTCCTTTGTCATCCTCATTATATCGTTGACATCGGAAAGACTCAATTTAATATGTCCTTATTTTATTCTAACATCACAACGAAATAAAAACATAAACCCGGTGCAGGTTTATGCTCTTATTCATTGTAATACTAATCAGGATTTTTTAAAATCTTTTTTATTGCGTTCTGAACTTCGACCGGAGCTTCGACTATCGCTTTTTTCTCCTCCGGATGGGGCTGGTAAAGTTGCTTTATGCGATAAGCTTACTTTGCCCTGGGGATCTATTTCAATAACTTTTACATCCAACTCCTGACCAATTTTCAAAACATCTTCCACCTTATTTACTCTGCTATGAGAAAGATTGGAAATATGAATTAAACCTTCTTTACCAGGCATAAACTCTGCAAAAGCGCCGAAATTAGTTATTTTTACAATACGCGCTTTATAAATTTCTCCTACTTCAGGCTCTTTAATAATATCACTGATGATATCCCAGGCTTTTTGGCCCGCTTCTTTAGACTCAGCAGCAATATATATGGTGCCATCATTTTCAATGTCGATTTTAACACCTGTATCATCTATGATTTTGTTGATGACTTTTCCACCTGCTCCAATAACCTCTCGGATTTTATCCGGGTGAATGCTCATTTTCATTATGCGAGGAGCATAAGGTGAAAGCTCCGGTCTGGGTTCACTGATGACTTTTTGCATTTCTTTTAGAATATGAAGTCTGCCTACTCTTGCCTGTTCCAAAGCATTTTCAAGGATTTCACGACTGATACCACCAATTTTAATATCCATTTGAATGGCTGTAATCCCATCATTTGTTCCTGCTACTTTAAAGTCCATATCGCCAAGGAAATCTTCCATGCCTAAAATGTCAGTTAAAATTGCTACATCATCGTCTTCTTTAATTAACCCCATAGCTATTCCGGCGACCATTTTCTTGATAGGCACACCTGCATCCAGCATAGATAAAGTACTGCCGCACACACTTGCCTGAGATGTAGAACCATTTGAAGCAAGGCATTCAGAAACAAGACGAATGGTGTATGGAAACTCCTCCATACTTGGCACCATTGGCTCAAGTGCTCTTTCAGCCAATGCGCCATGTCCGATATCACGACGGCTGGGCCCTCGCATAAACCTGGCTTCTCCTGTGCTGAAGGGAGGGAAATTATACTGATGCATGTATCGCTTGGACTCTTCCTCACCAATACCATCAATTATTTGTACATCACCAAGGGCTCCTAGCGTTGCAACAGTGAGCACCTGTGTTTCTCCACGAGTAAAAAGTCCGGATCCATGAGTTTTGGGCAGCAAACCAACTTCGCAGGAAATTGGACGCACTTCATCAAGTTTGCGATTGTCAATTCGCTTCTTGTCATTAATGACAATACGTCGCATTTCTTCTTTAACGATCTGCTTTAATATGTTTTTAACATCACCAATTTCTTCTTCGTGCGTTTCCTTATATTGTTCAACAATAGATTCCTGTACGTTGTCGATATTTTCCATTCTTTCCAGTTTATCTACAGTTTTAATAGCTGAAATAAGTTTTTCCGTAGCATCAGTACGCACTTTTTCTTCAAGGTCCGGATCTGGTAGCGCCAGTTCAACCTGCTGCTTTTCTTTTCCTACAGCCAGTTGAATTTCTTTAATAAATTCAACTAATCGCTTAATTTCTTCATGTCCATATAGGATGGCATCCAGAATTTCCTGTTCATTCAGTTCATTGGCACCAGCCTCAATCATCATAACAGCTTCATCAGTACCTGAAACAGCTAAATTAAGGGTGCTTTCTTCTCTTTGAACACTGGTGGGATTAATAACAAATTCACCATCAACGCATCCAATGTAAACGCCGGCAATAGGTCCCATAAATGGAATGTCCGAAACAGATAATGCAATAGAAGCACCAATCATCGCCACAATGTCTGGTACGCAGTCATTGTCCATAGAAAGAACAGTTGCAATAATCTGTACATCATGGTGATACCCTTTGGGGAACAAAGGACGTATGGTTCTATCTATCAGTCTGCAGGAAAGAATTGCCCTCTCAGAAGGTCTTCCCTCACGCTTGATGAAACCTCCCGGTATCTTTCCAGCTGCATAAAGCTTTTCTTCGAAATCAACAGTCAGTGGAAAAAAGTCAATGTTCTCTTTAGGTTTTGGAGATCTGTTAGCAGTCACTAAAACAACTGTATCTCCATAAGTAACCATACAACTGCCACCGGAGAGTAAAGCAACTTTTCCGATTTCAACCGACAAAGTTCTCCCGTTGAGCTCAGTCTTAAAATTATGAATCATATAAAACTACTCCTCCTTTCGAGCGTTCATGAATAAAAATTTTCATTATTCTCCATAGAAGATAAGAGCGGGAAATCCCGCTCTTATCTTGTGATTATTTACGT
Organism: Tindallia sp. MSAO_Bac2; assembly: GCA_003838145.1. GTDB lineage: Bacteria > Bacillota > Clostridia > Peptostreptococcales > Tindalliaceae > Tindallia. The sequence continues at coordinate 43,118 of QYZZ01000115.1, read as the reverse complement.
AGTCCAAGTTTTTCAATTAACTGACGATACTTAGCAATATCTTTCTTTTTAAGATAATTCAGCAGATTTCTTCTTTTACCAACCATTTTAAGCAATCCACGTCTTGAGTGAAAGTCTTTTTTGTGGGTTTTTAAATGTTCATTCAGATGGTTGATTCGATCAGTCATCAAAGCAATTTGCACTTCTGGAGAACCAGTATCACTCTCATGTAGCTTGTATGCTTCAATAATCGATTTCTTTTTGTTTTCTTCCATGATTCTTCACCTCCTCATATTAATCCCCATATCCTAAGTAGCCGTTGGTGAATCGATCTACCGAGAATAGGTTCCTGACTTAATTATACTATCATAGTTTTTTTACTTTGTAAATAGTTCTTTATTGTTTGAACATCTTCATAAATCTGATGTTTAAGGTCATCAACATTTTCGAATGTTATTTGATCACGAATTTTTTTATAGAAATACAATTCAATTTCACGTTCATATAGCATTAAGTTTGAATCAATAATATAAGTTTCAATAGTAATGTCTTCAGATTTAAATGTTGGATTTTTACCAACGGATGTAGCTCCCATGTATATTCGTCCGTCAATATTTACCCTGGTTGCATAAACTCCCTCAGAAGGTACCAGCTGATTGTGTTCTAATACCAGGTTGGCAGTTGGATAACCCATCTTTTTACCTCTGCCAAATCCCTTTTCCACCTGATTTAACATCATAAAAGGCCGACCTAGTAATTTGTTTGCAGACTCCAGATCTCCCTGTTCGATAAATCTCCGGATCTGAGAGCTGCTGATTCTTATGCTTCCTTCATATACAGGTGAAACAATTATTACATCAAACCCGAAGGCTTTGCCAAGTTTTTTTAATAAGGTTACATCTCCAGAGGCCTGGTAACCAAAGCGAAAATCTTCACCCACTACCACCAATTTCGCCTTTAGGGTGTCCACCAGGATAGTTTTTGCAAACTCAGACGGGGACAGCACCATAAGCTTTTTAGTAAATGTGTCCAAAAACAATAGGTCTACACCGAATTTTTCCATAATTTTCTTTTTTAAAGGAATTGGTGTTATTTTGTATGGAAAAATCGGTTTATTGTATCGATCCAGTACTGTTCCCGGATGATTTTGAAAGGTATATACTGAAGGTAATATATTGCGCTCTCTGCTATTTTGAACCAGTTGTTTCAGCAAAGTCTGATGACCTTTGTGAATGCCATCAAAATTACCGAGGGCAACTCCTCGAGGGTTGGTGTCGTATATTATTTCATGATAGTCTTCCATTACTTTCATAATTATTGCTCCCTGATTAACAAATTATCTGCAAGATTGCTAGTTTAATTATACATGGAAATATGTCTTTATTTAAGCTCTTCTGAATTAAATTTCATTGCAAATTTCACTAAGCTTTCAGACTCTTTAACTATCCCTATTCCAACAAATAAATTATCCAGGTATAATCGATAATATAACTCTTCTTTAGTATTTGAATCTTTAACCTTTTGAAGAAATTTTGCATCATTAAGAGAAATGGGGTTGCCGTTTTGCACCCTATGTGATTGTTTTTGATCAATAGTTATAGCAGGAAGGTGTTTTAGTGGCATATCAGGCAAAAGGCAATACACTGTCCAGTCTTTAGCATCTTCAAATTCTTCCAATGTCTGGGAATGCTCCAATGAAAGTCCACATGACTCTTTTCGGAGCAAGAAAGACATAGTAGCACCACATCCCATTATTTTTCCAGCGTCATGGCAGAGTGTGCGTATATAGGTACCTTCAGAACATACTACATCAAACAGTGCTTTTTTATTATTGAAAGATACCGGATTAATGGAGTAAATGAATCTGCTTTTTACTTTCCGTTCTACTTCTTTACCTTCTCTAGCCAGTTCATAAAGCTTTTTCCCATTTTTCTTTACGGATGAATACATTGGGGGAGTCTGATCATATTCACCGATAAAATTATTTAAAGTATTAATAATCAACTCTAAATCCGGTGTATACTCTGTTGTTCGTAAAATTTCGCCAGTTAAATCCTGAGTTGTAGTTTCCACACCTAATTGCATCTCAGCACGATATATTTTTTTCCGGTGATCCAAATATTGAATCAACCGAGTCGCGGACCCTACACAAACCGGAAGCACTCCTGCTGCTTCCGGATCTAAGGTTCCAGCATGTCCTACCCGTTTAATTCCAGTTTTTCGTCTAACTCTGCTCACGACATCGTGGGAAGTCATGCCAGGTGGTTTCAGTAAGTTAAGTATTCCAATTGTCATAGTACTTCTCCTGAAAATAAATTTCTAATAGGTTTTTCAATTGTTCTCTTGTTTTTTCCATATCCACCGGACTTACAGCTCCGGCAGCTCTTTGATGACCTCCGCCGTTGAATTGCTGTGCCAACTCACTTACGTCAAAATAAGATTTTGAACGCAGACTTATTTTAATATTTCCATCTTTCATCTCCTTTAACAACGCAGATACTTCAACTCCCTTTATATCGCGTGCAAAAGCAACAAATTCATCCAAATCTTCGTATGAAACACCATAGTTATCAAGTATTTCTCTGCTTATGTTAAGAATAATAACTTTTCCATCTAGTAAAACCTGCATTTGTTGAATTAAAAATCCCAAAAACTGAATATTTGCCAAGGGCTTATTATGATAAAGATGAAATTTAACCGTTTCAGAATCGGCTCCTTTTTCAACTAGATCAGCAGTTGAACGATACGTTTCGGGACTTGTATTTTCGTAAAGAAAATTACCGGTATCCGTCATGATGCCGGTAAAAAGGCAAGTAGCAGCTTCTTTTGAAATATTTATTTTTGAATCAACTGATAGCTTCCATAAGAGTTCACATGTAGAGGAAATACGGTCGTCCACAATATTTTCATGGCCAAACATAGGGTTGCTATAGTGGTGGTCAATGTTAATGACTTGCCTGGAATGGCTGAATAACCACTCGCTGCCAGTCACTCTGCCTTTATCTCCACAGTCTAAGGTAACAGCCAGATCATACATTTCATGGTTATCCTGAGATATTTCGATTAATTCACTGTATCCAGGTAAAAAAGAATACTTTCCGTTATGATTCGTATGATCAACAAAGGCAGTTACATTAGAACCATTATTTTTTAATAAATGCCACATTCCCAAAAGAGATCCATAGGCATCTCCATCCGGATGAACATGAGTTGCTAATGCGATTTTATTACTTTTTAATATCTTTTGGAATGTTTTATTCCAGTCCAGATTCATTATTATCGTCCTCATCCATGGAAACTTTTTTATTTTCAGATGATTTATTTTGATTTAACTCCTCGATCTTCTGGGCCATATTAACACCATATTCGATAGATTCATCAAGTTTAAAGATTACTTCAGGAGTATGTCGCAGTGAAACTTTTCGCCCCATCTCTCTACGAACAAACCCAGCTGATTTTTCGAGGCCTTCAATGGTTGATTCTTTTTCTTCTTTTGAACCAAGAACACTGACATAAATATATGCATAACTAAAGTCTCTCGTCACATCTACAGAAACTACACTGGTCATGGAAGATATCCTGGGATCTTTCAGCTCAGTTCGCAATAATTGACTAATAGCTTTTTTATATTCTTCATTTACACGATTTACGCGCGGATAGGACACATGTCTCATCCTTTCTATTTTTATAACAAGAAATTCAGATTTGTGATTATACCTGTTTCATTTCTTTCATATGATAAGCCTCAATAATGTCTCCTTCTTTTACATCATTGAAATTCTCAATACCAATACCACACTCATATCCTGTGGCAACTTCCTTAACGTCGTCCTTAAATCGCTTTAAGGACTGAATACCACCATCGTGGATAACAATTCCATCCCTTACAAGTCTTATTTTAGCATTTCTGAGAATCTTTCCTTCTGTTACATAACAGCCAGCTACCATGCCGCTGCCTGGAACTTTAAATACGGCTCTCACTTCTGCTTTTCCAAGTTCTTCTTCTTTAAACTCCGGATCCAGCATTCCTTTCATAGCCGCTTCTATATCTTCAATTGCGTTATATATTATACGATATGGTCTGATATCCACATCTTCCTTTTTTGCCAAGGCAGTTGCGTTAACTGTTGGTCTTACATTAAAACCAATAATAATTGCATTCGATGCCGATGCCAGCATAACATCTGTTTCTGTGATGGCACCTACTCCGCCATGAATAGTCTTAATCGCAACTTTTTCGTTAGTAAGCTTATTTAATGACTGCTTTACAGCTTCTACAGAACCGTGGACATCTGCTTTTAAAATAATATTTAGTTCTTTAAGTTTTCCATCTTGCATTTGTTGGTATAATGCATCAAGGGATATTTTTTGACTGGCTTTCAGCTGTTCTTCTTTAATTTTGTTTTTACGATCTTCTACGATATCTCTGGCTACCCTGTCATTTTCAACAGCAACCATTTGATCGCCAGCGTCCGGCACATCAGAAAGACCTGTTATTTCGATAGCTGTAGAGGGTTTTGCAACTTTGACGTTCTTACCTTTGTCATTAATCATCGCACGTACCCTTCCACAGGTATTACCAATAACAACAGAATCTCCGATTTTTAATGTGCCATTTTGCACTAACACGGTTGCAACGGCTCCGCGTCCTTTATCCAGCTTTGCTTCAACCACGATGCCAGTTGCTTTTCGATTTGGATTAGCCTTTAATTCTTCCATTTCAGCAACCAACAATATCATTTCCAGTAAACCGTCTATATTTGAGCCTTTTAACGCTGATACCGGAACACAAATAACTTCGCCACCATATTCTTCAATAATAACACCATGATCAGCTAATTCCTGTTTAACTCTATCAGGGTTGGCTCCTGGTTTATCTATCTTATTAATAGCAACAATAATAGGTACTTTTGCTGCCTTTGCATGGTTAATAGCTTCCAGTGTCTGTGGCATTACACCATCATCAGCAGCCACAACCAATATGGCAATATCCGTAACTTTAGCTCCTCTGGCTCGCATTGCAGTGAATGCTTCGTGACCTGGTGTATCAAGAAAAACAATTCGTTTTTTATCGATAATTATTTCTGAGGCACCAATATGTTGTGTGATTCCTCCAGCTTCTTTTTCCGTTACTTTTGTCTTTCGAATTGCATCAAGCAAAGAAGTTTTACCATGATCAACATGACCCATAACCGTTACAACAGGGGCTCTTGGTTTTAGATCTTTTTCATCATCAGCTTCAATTTTAAGGTCTGTTGAAGCTTCCGGCACAGCGGTTTCAGTTTGCTTTTCCAATTCTATTTCATAATCAGATGCTATGGCTTGTGCAGACTCAAAATCAATTTCCTGATTAATCGCAGCCATTACCCCTTTTTGGATAAGTTTCATAATGATTTCATTTGGATTTTTTTTGATTTTTTCTGCAAAATCCTTTACAATGATTTTTTCACCAATTTCGATAATATCGCTTCCTTCTTTCTGAGAATCAGCTCGTTTTGCAGACTCCTTACCTGAGGTCTGTTTGCCTGGTTCTTTTTTTGATTTGGTTTTCGAAGATTTAGTGTGTTGTTTTTCCTCTTTTTCAGGATCTTTAGGCTTAGATTTAGATTTTTTTGTTTCCTTAACAATTTTATCAGACTCTTTTTTTTCTTTATCATCTGATGGATCTTCTTCAACGGGTGTTTTGCTTTTCTTTTCTTCTTCCATAAGCTCAATTACCAAAGCAGCATCTTCTTCTTCAAGTGTGCTCATATGGCTGCTTACCTGGACACCTAAGTCCTGCAGCTTGGTAATAAGCTCTTTACTTCCTATATTTAGTTCTTTTGCCAATTGATAAACTCTCATTTTTGACAAATATCTCACCTCCAGATTATCTTGCTCTGTGGTCAATCATTCTATCAGTTGATCTATCGTTTCGGCTAAACCGTCATCACAAATTGCGATTGCAGAGCGTGAACTTTTCCCAATAGCTTTTCCGAGCGTTTCCTTATAACCAAATTCCAGAATAGGAACTTGATGGTGTGTCGCTAAATTTTTAAAATCAGTTTTCTTGCTTTCAGCAGTGTCCAATGCAATTATTAGTAATTTGGCTTTCTTTTTCTGAATAGCAATTCGACAACCTGTTTCCCCGGAAACTATTTTTCTGGACCGTTCACCAAAACCCAGCATTGTTAAAATTTTTTCTCTGCTCATGACGTTTCTCCGTTGCTCAGTTTTGATTTTAGATGCTCGTAAACCTCGTCTGGCACCTCTTTGCCAAAAGAGCGATTTAAGCCTCTGCTTTTTCGGGCCTTTTCAAAGCATTCCAAGTCGTTGCAAATGTATGCTCCACGACCATGAGCTTTGCCTGTGTTGTCAAGACTTATGTTACCTTCTTTATCACATACAACACGTATTAATTCTTTTTTAGGCTTCATTTCCTGGCAGCCAATACATTTTCGCAAAGGAATCTTTTTCTTCTTCATCTGTAGTCCTCCAACAAACAAAATTTCATTTACTCTTCAGAGTCCAGCATTAATCCTTCCACATCATCATTAGCTTCAGGAGAAAATTCCGGTTCAATTTTCACACTATCAGATTCTTTAGCCTGGCTTTCACTTTTTATGTCAATTTTCCACCCTGTTAGTTTTGCAGCTAAACGAGCATTTTGACCCTCTTTCCCTATAGCTAATGACAGCTGGTAGTCAGGTACAACAACACGGGCTGACTTGTTGTCTTCATCTACTATTGCCTCACTAACTTTTGCGGGGCTCAGTGCGCTTGTAATATATTCCATCGGGTTTTCACTAAAACGAATAATATCTATTTTTTCTCCCCGGAGTTCATTAACAATAGCTTGTACACGAACACCCTTTTGACCGACACAGGCACCTACAGGATCTACGTTTGGATCATTTGTGTTAACGGCAATTTTAGTTCTATAACCGGCTTCCCGAGAAATGCTTTTTATCTCCACAATGCCATCATGTATTTCCGGTACCTCCAGTTCGAAAAGTCGCTTAATTAAACCGGGATGAGTTCTGGAAACTAAAATTTGTGGTCCTTTTGTGGTTTTCTTAACTTCTACTATATACGTTTTAATCCGATCTCCGGGATTGTACGTCTCTCCAGGCATTTGCTCACTATGAGCCAGTATGGCTTCTGCTTTACCCAGGTTTATAAACACAGTTCCACGGGCTATACGAGCTACCGCTCCAGCAATAATGTCGGATTCCCGATTAACATACTCATCAAATACTACACCACGTTCAGCTTCACGAATTCTTTGAACAACAACCTGTTTTGCCGTTTGTGCTGCTATCCGTCCAAAATCTCTGGGCGTCACTTCCTTTTCAACCACATCACCTGTCTGAAATTTCGGGCTGATTTCTTTTGCTTCTTCAAGAGAGATTTCCACGTTTTCATCTTCTACTTCATCGACAACATTTTTTTGTCCGTATACGTGAACTTCACCTGTTTCTCTGTTTACTTCTACACGCACGTTGTGAGAAGAACCAAAATTTCGCTTATAGCTGGAAATCAATGCTGCCTCAATTGCCTCTATAAGAACTTCCTTGGAAATTCCTTTGTCCTGCTGAATTTGTTCCAGTGCTTCAATAAACTCAGTGTTCATCTTTCATGCCTCCTAAAATATAATGGCCAGTTTTACCAGTGCAATTTGTTTGTGATCAAGTACCAGCTCTTCTTCATTTTCCAGTATGACTGTCAGTGCATTATCATCATAGTTTTTCAATATACCCTGAATAAGTTTATTGCCATCAAGGTTTTGATACAATTTAACCTCAATGTGTTTACCAATGCTCCGCTGAAAATCCGCCGGTTTCTTTAATGGCCTGTCAAGCCCCGGTGAAGATACTTCCAGATAGTATGGCACGGTAATCAGCTCATCATTCATGTCAAGGTACTCATCAACGTACCGACTAACATTTTCACAATCATCAATAGTAACACCGTTAGGTTTATCAATATAAATTCGAAGATAATGATTGGGCCCTTCTTTCACAAACTCAACATCTACAAGCTCGATAATATCTGATTCCAAATATTTTTTTACTACATTCTCGATATTGCTTTCAAGATCTTTTTTTTTCACTATGCTTCCTCCAGTTCTTATAACAAAAGAGCCTAAACGAAAATGAAAGAGTGGGGTTGGCCCACTCTTCTCATGAATAACTCTGCGATTAATGTCATAACATCCAAATCTTTCATTACTTCACAAACAATTATAGCATAATCATGATGGTAAATCAAGCTGAAACAGTGATAACTGGTTCGTTTCCGGCAATTCCTCACATGCACCGTGATTTTTTAAGGTTTCGATTACAACTTTTGATGCACCCGTTCTATTTCTCAACTCTTCGATGGATAAGAATGGCCTTTTTTGAGCTTCTTCTGCTATTTTTCGTGCAGCTGTCTGCCCAACCCCCTGCAATGACGTTAGTGGAGGTCTGACTTTGTTTTCCTCTAACAGAAAGCGTTCAGCGTGTGATTGATAAAGATCGACAGGTAGTAGAGTTATTCCACGACTAAGCATTTCGACAACAACTTCCATTACAACCATCTGGTTCTTCTCTTTTGCTGTTAGCTTTTGTGTGGATTTATCGAGCTCTTTCATAAACTTAATAATTGAATCGATCCCCTTTAATGCAAGTTCTGCATCGAAATCATCTACTTTCATACTAAAGTAAGAAGCGTAGAAAGCTTCTGGATAATGTACTTTATAATATGCTATTCGAAAAGACATCATCACATAAGCAACAGCGTGGGCTTTGGGGAACATATATTTAATTTTCTTGCAAGACTCAATATACCATTTAGGAACATGATGCTCTTTAAGCAGCTCCTCTTCTTCATCTGTCAATCCTTTTCCTTTGCGTACTTTTTCCATTATTTTAAATGACTGTTTCGATGGAACGTCTTTTAAAATGAGGTAGTTCATTATATCATCGCGGGTACAAATGACTTCTTTTAACTCTGCAGTACCATTTCTAACAAGTTCCTGCGCATTATTGAGCCACACGTCGGTTCCGTGAGAAAGTCCACTTATACGGACCAGTTCAGCAAAAGTTGTAGGTTCTGTGTCAAGCAGCATCTGTCGTACAAACTTTGTGCCAAACTCAGGGATACCCAGACTTCCAACTTCGGGTTTCCAACTATCCGCTTCAAGATTTAAGGCATCCACATTCCGAAATAAACTCATGGTTTCAGGATCGTCAAGCGGAATATTTAACGCATTGGTTTTGGTAAAGTCTTCCAGCATTCTTATAATTGTTGGCACATCGTGTCCAAGTATGTCCAATTTAAGTAATTTACCACTCAGAGCATTATAATCAAAATGTGTGGTGATGACTCCTGAATCAGAATCGTTTGCCGGATGCTGAATTGGAGTAAATTCATGAATATCTTTGTCCTGGGGAACTATCATAACACCGCCAGGATGCTGTCCAGTCGTTCTTTTCACACCAGTACAACCTTCAATGAGTCTCTTTATCTCTGCATTGTTCATTTGAATTGAAAATGCCTCACTGTATTTTTTAACAAAGCCAAACGCTGTTTTGTTGGCTATAGTGCCAAGTGTACCTGCCCGAAATACGTGATTTTTGCCAAATAAATCCTCTATATATTGGTGGGCTATACTCTGGTATTCTCCAGCAAAATTCAGATCGATATCCGGTTCTTTATCGCCTTCAAAACCTAGAAAAACTTCAAAAGGTATCTGATGGCCGTCTTTTTTGTAAGGTGATTGGCAATTTTCACAGCTTTTATCAGGCAAATCAATTCCTGACTCATATTCTCCTTCTGTGAAGAAGACAGAATGCTGGCACTTAGGGCATACATAGTGTGGTGCTAAAGGATTAACCTCTGTAATGTCACTCATAGTCGCAGCAAAGGATGATCCAACTGATCCCCGAGATCCAACTAAATATCCGTCTTCAAGGGATTTTGTGACTAATTGATGCGAAATCATATACATGACAGAATATCCATTATCAATAATTGAACTTAACTCTCTAACAAGCCTTTTTTCAACAATTTCCGGCAGAGGTTTGCCATAGATACGATGAGCATTGTCGTAGCAAAGGCTGCGTAATTTCTCTTCAGAGCCAGCAATAGATGGAGGAAAAGTTCCATCAGGTACTGGTTTTAACGTTTCAATTTTGTCAGCGATGCTATTTGTATTTTTTACGACTACTTCATATGCCTTTTTATCCCCTAAATGAGCAAAGTCCTGAAGCATTTCTTCAGTAGTTTTAAAATGTAGCTCGCTGTCTTCTTCAATATCATCAAAGCCCATGCCAGCCTGTAAAATTTGACGATAATTATTGTCTTTTCTTGATACATAATGAACATCGCCAGTCGCAACAACCGGAATATTTAGCTTTTCAGCTAATTTCACAATATCGTGATGATGTTTTTTTAATTCGTCAATGTTTTTAACAAAGCCTTTTTCTATAAGAAATGTATTATTATTAACCGGTTGTATCTCCAGATAGTCATAAAAAGAGGCGATTTCCTCTATACGCTTTTCAAGTTCGCGGTTTAAGACCGCCTGGTATAATTCACCATCCTGACAGGCGGAACCGATTAAAAGCCCCCGGCGATGTTTTCTCAGAAAACTTTTTGGTATTCTTGGTTTTTTATAGAAATAATCCATGTGAGAAGTACTAACAATTTCATAAAGATTTCTAAGGCCTTCCTGGGTTTGTGCCAATATAACAACATGATTTGCTCTTTGACGGGTTATATCTTTCTGGTTATTAGTTAATTGGTTCATTTCCATGAAGTTATTAATATTTAAGTCCTTCATTTTTTGGATTAGTTTAAGAAATATTTCAGCTGTTGCTTTTGCATCGTATACCGCTCGATGGTGATTTTCAAGCTTAACGTCCAATTCTTTAGCAATGGTATTCAACTTGTATTTTTTTAGGTTTTTTAATAATTGGCGAGACAGTTTAAGAGTGTCTAAAATTTGATAGTCAAAGAAATAACCAGATCTTTGCATATTTTCTCTTAGAAAACCAGTGTCAAAATCAGCATTATGTGCTACTAAAATACAGTTTTTAATAAACTTAACAAAGGAAGGAATTACAGATTCAATGGTGGGAGACTCTCGAACCATTTCGTTATCAATACCTGTTAATTTAGTAATTCTCTCCGGAATACTACATTCCGGATTCACTAAAGTACTGAATTCATCTATAATCTCTCCATTTGATACTTTAACAGCACCTATTTCGGTGATGCGATCGTGAACATTTGATAAACCGGTAGTTTCCAAGTCAAATACTACAAAAGTATCCGTAAATTCGACATTTCCCTCTCCTTCCAGAATTTTCCGTTCATCATCAACTAAATAACCCTCCATGCCATATATAGGCTTTACTTCATACTTAGACGCAGCCTGATGAACTTCCGGAAAAGCCTGAACCACACCATGATCAGTAATAGCAAGCGCTTTGTGTTTCCACCTTGCAGCTAAGGCAAATAAATCCCGTGGAGAAGAAATACCATCCATCTGTGAAAGACATGTGTGGCAGTGAAGTTCAACTCTCTTTTCCGGTGCACTGTCCAGAGTCTCTTTTATAGTTATTTTATTGATATCAGAGATCATCATATTTATTTCACGGCTATAATGATCGTATTGTAGTGACCCTTTGATGGACACCGTTGTACCTGTTGTAATCAGATCTTCCAATGGTTTTTCGTTTTTGCGCGGTTCAAATAGTTTTGCTGTCATTGAACCTGTATAGTCTGTGATGTCAATGATAAATAGCTTTCGGTCGTCTTTTAATGTTCGAAGATCAACATTGAAAATTTCACCATGTATTACGACAGAAGTATCTTCTTCAGTGATACTACTGATGGGGATTGGAGGGTCACTAATTTTACGACCACATAGCACAGAACTATCGTCCTTCGCTTTATTTGCATATTTTTTCTTATCTGCAGCTTTATCCATTATAGGTGGTTTTTCTTTCTTTTCATGATGTTTCTCTTCAAACCTTATTTTCTCAACCATTGTCTTCTCAAGGTCCTGACGCTGTTTATAAAAATTATGCTGTGAATCAGCAGTTGTTTTAGCATGGTGAATAAGACAAGGTATAGAAATTCCATAACTTTGTTTGAGTGACTCTTTAATCCATTTTTCAAGATTTCTCTCTTTGGCTTTATCATAGAAAACCTGATCCTTAACATAAAGGTTCAGGTTTTTATGATGTATTTCAATATTGATTCTGTCATTAAGAGTGGTGGAAACTGGCATTTTTTTTCCCACAAAATAAACTAGGTTATTCAGAAAGACATCGGAGTTATGTAGGTCGCAGATATCTGAGATTCCCATTATGTCTTTTGTACTATATGTGACTGGAAATTGCAGCTTTAAATGTTCTTTTAACATGTTTAGCTGATATTCCAGTTGGCTGATGGTTGGTTCATGGGTAAAAGATAGCTGCAAATTCATTTTACTGGTATTTGAATAGAACTGTACTCGTTCTACTATGCATGTTTTCAGCCAGCTTTCTTCGGCAGTCATGCCAAAATGCTGGAAAAGATAATCCAGGGTATATGTCTTTTTATTCATCTGGTGTTTCCTCCTATTTACGAAGGGTTAAGCTTTTGTATTTCTTCCAGCAGAACTGGAATGATTTCGTTTTCTTTCAATTTTTTAATGATCTTACCTTTACGGAATAATAGTGCAGATTCTTTTCCACCTGCAATGCCAATATCCGCTTCTTTAGCTTCACCGGGTCCATTAACCGCACAACCCATTACCGCAACGCTTATAGGCTTTTGAATCTTGCTGACTGCTTTTTCGATTTCTTCTGCCAGATAAACCAAATCAATCTGGCATCTGCCGCAGGTTGGGCAGGAAATAATCTGCACCTGATTTTGAAGCAGTCCCAGACTGTTAAGAATTTGTTTGCCTACCTTTATTTCTTGTAATGGTGAACCTGTCAGCGATACTCTGAGAGTGTCGCCGATACCGTCCAAAAGCAGACTACCGATACCAATAGCGGACTTAATAGTTCCCATTTCTATGGTTCCGGCTTCAGTTACTCCTATGTGAAGCGGATAATCAACTTTATTGCTAATAGACCGATAGGCCTGAACCATTGTATTTAGATTGCTGGATTTAATAGAAATAATTATGTCAGTAAAGTCAATATCTTCCATACTTACAACGGACTCAATACAGCTTTTCACCATGGCTGTTGAAGTTGGTCCACCATACCTATCAATCCATTTTTTTTCTAAAGAACCACCATTCACACCAATCCGAATTGGCACTTTATAATCTTTACATATTTTTGCTATTTCCTTTACTCGGGAAAAATCACCAATATTCCCCGGGTTGATACGAAGCTTATCGGCGCCCATTTCTACTGCCTTGATTGCCAATCGATAATCAAAATGAATATCTGCAGCCAAAGGAATTGTAATGCGCTTTTTTATTTCTTTGATTGCCAAAGCCGCTTCATGATCCGGGACTGCCACGCGTATCAATTGACAGCCAATTTTTTCCAAAGCAAAAATTTGCTCAACGGTTTTATCAACGTCTCTGGTATCTGTATTGGTCATAGACTGGATGCTAACAGGATCAGTACCGCCGATACCAAGGTTACCTACCTTAATAGATTTTGTTTTATTTCTGATCATTCTATTCTCCTTCTTTGACATCAGCTAATAATTAGAAAAAAGTTAGAATATCTTTGTAGGTTATGGCAATCATTAACATCATCAGCAACGTTATACCCACCATATGAACAAGGGCTTCTTTTTCTGGATCTATGGGTTTTCCGCGCAAACCTTCTAAAACCAGAAAAATGATTCTACTTCCATCTAGGGCGGGGATGGGAAGCAGGTTCATTATTCCCAGGTTAATACTGATAAGGCCTGCAAGACCAACCACATCAATCCAGCCGGAACGGCTGGCCTGACCGACGAGGCTGATGATACCCACCGGCCCTGCAACATCTGCCGTATCTGCCTGTCCCCTAATAAGTTGCTGGAGAAAATTAAAGATTTCAGTGAAAATAAACCTGGTTTGATGGTAGCTATTTGCCAAAGCACCGGTCACCGAAGTTTCACTTCCCGGTACAATACCAATCATTGCTCTCCCGGTTTCACTGTCAACTTCGGGAGTAACCTCAAACATGATGGTTTCATTATTCCTTAGCACTTCTATGTTGATGGTTCTGCCTTCTGCCTCGGATATCCTGGTTACTAACTGATCCCAGTCATTTATCTCCTCGTTCTGTATACTGATAACCCTATCTTTTTCCTGAAGACCAACAGAAGCCGCAGGAGAGTCCGGAATTATTTGATCTATCTGAGTAGAAGGCACTCCAATGGCTACAAAAATCATGAAGAAACAAAGAAAGCCCAATACAAAGTTCATCAAAGGTCCTGCTAATATGACGCTAATCCTCTGTCCAACAGTCTTTTGTCCAAAACTATTTTCTGTTTCAGAGCTTTCGTCTTCACCCTCCATTCGAACAAAGCCTCCTATTGGAAACGCACGAATAGAATAAAGGGTTTCTTCTTTTTTTCGATGCAATACTTTTGGACCCATTCCAATAGCAAATTCATGCACTTTTATACCAACATACTTCGCTACAGCAAAGTGTCCCAACTCGTGGAAGAAAACAAGCAATCCAAATACAAAAATTGCTACAATAGCAGTTGTCATAAATACACCTTCCTTAAAATCCTAAAATCCTGTTAGATCTTTATAATTCCTGAACCATCGCATTAATCTGTTCTTCTACCCATTCTTCTACTTCATGCAGTTCCTGAACGGATTCGTAAACAAATGATTTATGTTTATGCATGGTTTTTTCAATTATGTGAGCCATTTGATAAAAACTGACCTTACCTTCTAAATACATGGGAACAAGATGTTCGTTTGCGGCATTGAGCACACAAGGCATGGTACCGCCTATGTCCATGGCATTAAAGGCAAGCTTTAAATTGGGAAAACGATCCATATCTGCCTCTTCAAAGTTAAGTTGTGACAGACTTGATAAATTCAATTTTTCAGTTTTTAACGGTATCCTTTCCGGGTACGAAATCGCGAATTGAATAGGCACACGCATATCCGGCAGTCCAAGCTGTGCAATAACTGATGTATCAACAAATTCAACCATAGAGTGAATGATGCTTTCCGGGTGAATTAAGACATCTATCTGATTGGAATTCAGGTTGAACAACCATTTTGCTTCTATGACTTCCAGGCCTTTATTCATCATGGTTGCAGAATCGATGGTAATTTTCTGACCCATGCTCCAGTTGGGATGTTTTAATGCGCAGGAGGGATCCATTGATTCTATTTGATTTTTATCTAAAGTGCGAAACGGTCCACCTGAAGCCGTCAAAATAATTCTGCTGACCTGCCTGGTATTTTCTCCTCTCAAGCATTGAAATATAGCAGAGTGTTCACTATCAACGGGCAGAATATCAACATTATGTATTTTTGCCAGTTTCATCACAAGGCTTCCACCAGCAACAAGAGATTCTTTATTGGCCAGTGCCAGGGTTTTTCCGGCTTTTATTGCTTGGCAGGTCGGGAGCAACCCCATACTGCCAACCAGTGAGTTTAATACCAGGTCTGCAGCTGTACAAGTAGCAGCTTCAATGATGCCTTGCATACCATGATAGATGGTTGTTTCAGAACCGGCATTGGCTTTAAGCCATTCCGCATCTTCTTTAGATGTAATAGAGGCAATAGCAGGCTTAAATTCATAAATCTGCTCTAATAACAGGTCTTTATTTCGGTGAGCTGTCATAGCTTCAACTTGAAACGAATCCGGATGCTGTCGTACTACATCTAAAGTCTGTTTACCGATAGATCCAGTCGATCCAAGGATACTAATGTTTTTCAATTAAACACACTCCTTCTATCTTAATTAATACCCTAGTTAATCTGATTAATCCACTGGAGATAGTAAAAGACGTAAGGCGCTGTGAATAAAATGCTGTCAAATCGATCAAGAATGCCACCGTGGCCGGGAAAAAGATTTCCAAAATCTTTAATCCCAAAGTACCGCTTAACGGAGGAAGCTGACAAGTCACCAAACTGTGACAGAATAGCACCACCAAAACCCATTATAGCATTTAATACTATATAGTTGGGCATTATAAACCACGAAAAAATCACACAACCGATAACAGAGCCGAATACTCCTCCTATAGCACCTTCGACTGTCTTTTTAGGGCTGACAGATGGACACAATTTATGCTTTCCAATAGTTAACCCTGTCAGATATGCAAAGGTATCACAGCTCCAGGCAATAATAAAAACCAACCAAATCAGGTTTTTTGTTGTTAACTGATCAATGAGCACGAGGTGGCTGATCGTAAAAACAACATATACAACTGCGAATAAAGTAAAGCTGATGTCCTGTATACTATGTGGATTTTTATGAAAAACCTGAAATGAAAGGCTAATTATTACCAATAGAACCGTAAGGGCTATACCACCAGGTATGCTTACACCAATGAATAATAAATAATAATATATGACGGTAATTAAATAACCTGCCCAACTTATTGGTCTGATACCAATTGAGGCAGAAGCATCGTAAAATTCATTTAATCCTAAAACTGTCACAATAAATAGTGCCGGCAGCAAATATGGATTTCCCAAATGTAAAATAATGAATAAAACAGGAAGGCCGATGACAGTTGTAATAATACGTTTAATCATAAGGAACCCCCTTCGGTTATAACCCGCCGAACCTTCTTGATCGATTATTATATTGGTCAATTGCTTTTACAAGTTCCTGACCATTAAAGTCCGGCCATAACGTATCCGTAAAATAAAACTCCGCATAAGCTAGTTGCCAAATTAAAAAATTGCTAATTCTCATTTCACCGCTTGTTCGAATTAACAAATCAGGTTCTGGCAATCCATATGTATCAAGATATTTTTCCATAGCCTTCTGTATCTTATCAACCGTCGATAAGTCTTCAATGTTTTCTTCTTTTAACATTTTGGTAACAGCTCTGGCAATTTCATCCTTTCCACCATAATTTAGGGCTATATTAAAAATCAACCCACTGTTTTGCTTCGTTTTTTTAATCGCAGCACTGATATCTTCCTGCAAACCTGGTTGTAAAGTTGACAGGTTACCAATAGTAACAATTTTAACGTTGTTTTGGTGTAATTCATCTAACTCTTTACGAATATATTCACGCAGAAGATTCATTAAGAATCCTACTTCTTCGGTAGGTCTTTTCCAGTTTTCTGTTGAAAAAGCAAAAACCGTTAATACTTCCACGGACAGGTCAGAAGCTTTTTTTACTACATCACGAAGGGCTTCAACACCTTTTCTATGACCGGCACTCCTTGGCAAATTCCTTTGTTTGGCCCATCTGCCATTACCGTCCATAATCACTGCTATATGTCGTGGTATATTATTCATCCGAAGCACCTCCTCAAACTGTCAAATAGCCCCCTGCTAAGGGGGCTAAAAATATGAGACTGTTAATTCAAAAACATTGTCTGTATTGTTATATCGCTGTCTTACTACTCTGCATCTGTCATAAGTGGTTTTTCTATGAGATGCAGTCTCAGTAATCCGGTATTTATAGGAATGATTAATGAGGATACTTATAGCTGCATCGATTGGATATCCTGTTACATCCGGCTCCATCAACAAATTAAACCTCCAGAATCTCTTTTTCTTTGGCTTCAAGAAGTTCCTCTATTTGTTCAATATATTTGTCGGTTAGTTTCTGCACTTCTTCCTGTGCCTGTTTAAGATCATCCTCAGTTAATTCTCCATCTTTTTCCATCTTTTTCAGAGTGTCGTTACCCCATCTTCTTTCGTTACGGATCGCCACTCTACCTTCTTCTGCCTTTGCCTTAACAATTTTTGTAAGATCTTTTCTTCTTTCTTCTGTTAACTGTGGTATTACTAAGCGAATAATTTTCCCGTCGGATGATGGATTTATACCAAGATCGGATTTTTGAATTGCCTTTTCAATTTCTTGTAAAACAGACACATCAAATGGTTGAATAGTGATCATGCGTGGTTCAGGCGCTGATATTGTCGCCACTTGATTTAATGGCATAACAGCACCATAATACTCAACACTGATACGATCCAGCATTGCGGGATTAGCACGTCCTGCTCTAATACTGTTAAACTCGTCTTTTACAACCTTAACTGTTTTTTTCATTTTTTCTTCAATTGCCTTATGAATATCCAGTTGCATCAACAAGCCCCCCTTTAATCAACTATGTATATATGTTCCTAAAGATTTACCCAAAACAACTTTTTTAATGTTTTCAGGCTCATCAAGACCAAATACTTTCAATGGTATTTTATTATCCATGCATAGAGATGTAGCTGTGGAGTCCATTACCTTTAAGCCCCGGTTAAGAATTTCGATGTAGCTCACATCATCAAATTTACTTGCATCAGCATTTTTGTTTGGGTCTTTATCGTAAACAGCATCAACTTTTTTAGCTAGCAAAATAACCTCAGCTTCAATTTCAGCTGCTCGCAATGCGGCAGTTGTATCAGTAGAAAAATAAGGGTTACCGGTGCCGGCAGCAAAAATTACTACCCTGTTTTTTTCGAGATGGCGAACTGCACGACGTCTGATATATGGTTCAGCAATTTGCCTCATTTCAATGGCAGTTTGAACTCTGGTAATAACACCAACATTTTCAAGAGCGTCCTGTAAGGCAAGTCCATTAATGACCGTTGCCATCATTCCCATATAGTCTGCAGTGGTACGGTCCATTTTCTCTCCTGATCTTCCGCGCCAAAAATTACCTCCGCCTACTACTATGGCAACTTGAACTTCCATTTCAATAACTTCTTTAATTTGAAGTGCAATTTGCTGAATTGTGTCCGGATCAAGACCAAAGCCTTTCGGACCAGCCAGAGCTTCACCACTCAATTTCAATAAAATTCTCTTGTATAATGGCTTATCCATGAAATGTACTCCCTCATCTTTTATTTAATCATAAGATATAGAGAAAGAGAACACAAGAGTGTTCTCGTCTATTATTAACTATTGAATTTGTTTAGCGACCTCTTCAGCAAAGTTTTCTTCTTTTTTATCGATGCCTTCGCCTACTTCAAAACGAGCAAATCTTCTTATGTTCAGATTTTCACCAATCTTGGCTATTTTATCTGTTAAAAGATCTCCAACAGTAATATCAGGATCTTTTACAAAATCCTGCTCTAAAAGGCATACTTCTTTATAATACTTTTCGATTCTACCTTCGACCATTTTTTCAACAATTTTTTCAGGCTTACCTTCATTAAGAGCTTGTTTTCTCAGTATTTCCTTTTCGCTCTCAATTTGTTCTTGGGGCACTTCTTCACGGCTTACATATTGTGGGTTTGAAGCTGCAATTTGCATAGCAACGTCTTTTACAAATCCTTTAAACTCTTCATTTTTGGCTACAAAATCTGTTTCAGAGTTCACTTCAACTAAAACACCAATTCTTCCACCATGAATATATGCTTCAACTAAACCCTCAGCGGCAACACGTCCGGCTTTTTTAGCAACCGCAGCTAACCCTTTTTCCCGAAGCAGTTCCACAGCTTTCTCCATGTTTCCTTCTGTTTCTGTCAGTGCTTTTTTGCAATCCATCATTCCTGCGCTGGTCTTTTCCCGCAGTTCTTTTACCATACCTGCTGTTATGTTCATATTAAACCTCCCGTATTAATGAAGTATGTTGTTTTATATAATTATACTGAATCGTTACTTTGATTATGCTTCAGCTGATTCTTCATCTGACTGAAAACCCTGACGACCTTCAAGTACAGCATCTGCCATTGTAGATGCAAGAAGTTTCACTGCACGAATAGCATCGTCATTACCTGGGATTACATAGTCCACTTCATCTGGATCACAGTTAGTGTCAACTATAGCTATCACAGGAATACCCAGTTTCTTGGCTTCAAGGATTGCAATTCTCTCTTTTCTCGGATCTACTACAAACAGTGCTTTTGGCATTTCTTTCATGTCTTTAATACCACCAAGAAACTTTTCAAGTCTTTCCATTTCATGTTTTAACTGAATAACTTCTTTTTTGGGCAGCAAATCAAATGTTCCATCTTCCTGCATCTTTTCCAGTTCGCGCAAACGCTGGATTCTCTTACGAATAGTTTGATAGTTCGTCAGCATACCACCAAGCCAACGTTGATTAACAAAGTACATACCGCATCTTTTAGCTTCTTCTTCAATTGACTCCTGAGCCTGTTTTTTTGTTCCAACAAACAGAATATTACCGTTTTCTTCTGCAATTTCTTTAATGATACGATATGCTTCATCAACTTTTTTTACGGTTTTTTGAAGATCAATGATATAAATACCATTTCTTTCCGTAAAAATGAACTTTGCCATTTTGGGGTTCCATCTTCTTGTTTGATGTCCAAAATGAACACCTGCTTCCAATAATTGTTTCATTGATACTACACTCATCTTATTACCTCCAGTTTTGTTTTTTCCTCCACCTTTTTCTTGTTTTGCCAAGACCTTTTCAGGCACACTTAGCAAAATCCAAAGGTGTGCGATTTGTCACCTAAAGTATTTTATCACACTAGCCAGAAACAGGCAAATAGTTTTTATCCTTTAGTTTTTATCCTTTAAGTAATCGACTTACCATTTCAACTTCACGTATACTCTTGTTTAACATTTGTGCAACCTGGTCAGTAGTTCGCCCGTCGCTTAAAAGTTTCACGATATCATGATTTTTTTGTAAAAACTGTGTGTAGTGGATCGTTTTGTCAAAGGTTTCTGGAGTTGATTTTATAAAACTTACACTATTTTTTTTATCTGATTCCGGTTGACCTTTGAATGTTAACTCATTAACTTTTTGATCCAGTTTTAATAGTTCATTTTCTAATTGATCAATTCTTTCGTTCATACTTATATTTTTTTGCTGAAGTAGAATGATATGCTCTTCCATTGTATTGTTATGCTTTCGGTATTTGGACTTAAGAGGTTTAATTTGTTTAAAATATATTATGATTAAAATTAAACAGATTATTACTCCCATCGAAATAATATATATAATCGGTACTTCTGTCATGTAGCACCTCAAATCTTGATGTCAAGCAGGGAACCTTTGCCATTATCTTTATTAGTTTGTTCTTTGTCTGGATTGTCCTTCTTCTTTTTTTTGTTTCCGGACTGATGTTGTTGATTTTGTTCTTTCTTTTCATCCGATTTAACTTTCTGACCCTGAGATTCATCGTAGGAAGTTATACGGGATTTATTTTTTTCAACATCATTTTGATTTTGTCCCTGGATAAATTGGTTTGTATTATGTGCTCTGTTATTCTGATGATGTTGATTTTTAGACTCCTGAACAGAGTTTAGAACGGTGATTTGCTGATCGATGGGTTTTATCGTCATAAGATCACTCCCTATTTTTCATACAAACCTATAATTATATCGCCTTCTTTATAAAACATTGTACACATTTCCACATCATCATAGATGTGTTTTGTTGCATTGTAAATAGTGATTTTAACACCCGGATGTATCATGGATGAAACATGAATTTTACCCTTGGTTGCATTTTCCATTTCTTTAGTCATGGATTGTATCGTTTCTTGTAAGCTTATTTGTTGGTCTTTTAAAACTTCATAAGTTTTTACAGATCGTACCAGCATTTCCTTCTTATCTTTTGGTAGTGGCATATTCTTACTCATTTTGTTAAGTATGCTAATTGTCTTTTTTAAATTATCAAGGTTTTTAACGGTTTCCTTTAATTTTGCCTGGGACTGATCGTATTTTTCTTTAATTTCCGGATCTATGCCCACTTCTATTTTTGTCAGGGTTCCCATCGAACTACCAATAAGCTTAGCATCAATTTCTTCGCCGGCTTTAACGACACCTCCAACAATTAGTCCACGTTTTCCTTTTATCATAATTTTCTCTTTTGCAGATGCAATGCTGTGTAGTATACAATCAGCTTCAATGTTGCCCCCAGCCATTATTTTAGTGTTCTCTATATACTTGGCTATCAAGTCACCTTTGCAGAATAGTTCTGCCTGGTTATTACCCTGAACTCCACGGTTCAGAAAAATATTTCCATTTGATCTTAATATTGCACCTTCTACAACACCATGTACTTCTATGTCTCCATCAGCTTCAACATTAAAGCCGGATTTAACATTGCCTTTAACGACCACTTTTCCTTTAAACCTTATATTACCTGTTGTGTTGTCAACATTCGCAGGTACTTCATATACAGGACTAACCATTATTTTTCCATCGCGCAAAAGTGCCTGGCCATCGATTTCTGCTGAAATTTTTAAACCATCTTCGCTAACAATGACATTTTTTCCAGCATGAAAAACCGGTTTTTTGCCTGGTTTCTGTTCAATGGTTTCTCCCTTTACATTAGTACCCGGAGTACCATCAGTAGGTGGTATCATTTCTGCTAAAAGCTGCCCTGCTTCCACGTTTGGGATTAAATCAAGGTTTTTGAAGTCTACTGTTCCATCTTCTTTAATTGATATTTTTTTTGACCCTTCAATGTTAAAGAAGTAATTAACCTTTCCGTCTGTTCCATCTTCAGGTAGTTTAGCTTTTGCAACAACAAACGGCTCCTCTGTATACTGACTGCTGACCTTATCTTCAATAATCGACTGGTCAACCCCAAATATGATTCCTTGTTTTCTTAATTCATTAAGTGCTGTCTCGGTGTCGATGGGTTTTCCATCACCTTCCGGAGCAACTATTTTCATTGTCGCCTTTAACTTATGACCATCTGTTTCAATCAATACAGTCCCATCATTATTTTCAATTTCCTTCTGATTGGAGTTGTCACCGTTGTTCATGTCTTCCCTCCTTTGCTGATAGGCACTTCAATGATTACTGTAATTGCAACCTTATTCTTGATACAGCTTTTGAATGTAGCTGAGACACTCTTGACTCTGAAACACCCATTACCGCACCAATTTCCTTATATGTTAATTCTTCATAATAGTAAAGTGTGATTACCTGTTTTTCTCTTTCCGGAAGGTTTTTAATACTCTTAACCAGTACCTCCCGCATTTCTTCGTTGACTAACTTTTCTTCCGGTAATTCATCTTTGTTGTCTACAATTTTACTTTCTTCAGCTGTATCCAGCATTTTTTCTTCCAGGGAAACTACATGGTATGCACTTGTTTGCTGCAGTACAGATTGAAGTTCCTGAACATTCATGCCGGTTTCTTCTGCAATCCGGCTGTCAGTGACTGGTTCACTTCCTGACATATTTTCCAATTTCGATATAGCATCATCTATTAGTTTTGCTTTTTGCCTGATCGATCTTGGTATCCAATCCAGGTTTCGAATTTGATCTATTATCGCTCCTCTTATTCGAATTTGAGCATAAGTTTCAAATTTGACATTCTTATTTGGGTCGAATTTTTCAATAGCGTCAATCAATCCGAAAATACCATAACTGACCAGATCATCGAACTCAAGGTGTTTACCATAGGTAGCATACAGTCTACCAGCAACAATTTTCACAAGTTCTATGTATGTTTCGATCAATTGGTTTTTAATTTCTGAATTTTTGCTTTTTTGATATTGTTGCCATAGGATATTCCGATCCATTTACGACTCCCCCTGGCACGAAGATATTAAAGCTCTGTTTTTCCTTTTCCAATTGCTTTAACTAGTAAAACACCTGAATCAGGATAAATTTCGATTGTACGACCGAAGTTACCGCCGGTATCCTCAGCAATTAGCGGAATTTTGTAAGAGTTTAACAACGCCTTCGTTGCCTGTACATTTCTGGCGCCGATTTTCATCATGTCTGACTGAGTATCAAGCGAAAACATTTGAGCTCCACCAGCAATTTTAGAAGTTAGCTTATTTACATTTGCTCCTGATTTTTCAAGCTCCTGTATCAAGACTTCCATGGCAGTGTCAGCAAATTTAGCCTTGTTAGAATTGTTTTTTATTTGCGTACTGTCCGGGAGCATAATGTGAGCCAGGCCAGCAATTTTATTTGCATTGTCATATAAGGCGATGCCGACACACGAGCCTAAACCAAGAGTTGTCAGAATCTGAGGCGCCTTTGCTACCCTAAGATCGGCCATACCTACTTTAATTATGTCTTGCATTCATCCACTCACTCCCAGACTCTGTAGTAAGACATCAAAAGAATTTTCATCGGGTATCAAAAAGAAGTTTGCCTTCATCTCCTGATGGCCATCAAACAGCGTATTTTCAATCATTAAAACACGGTCACTAATACTACCGAATTGTATAGCTGGAACACTTAGTATTGCACCGGCCATATCAATGCATAACGACGGAGTGGTTAATTCAACTCTAAGGTTCGTCAGTGAAGCCAGCGATGATATATATGAACCTGATAAAATATTTCCTATTTCCTGAAGTGCTGAGCGTTCCATTTCATTAAGCTGTAAATGATCTTCGTTTTCTTGAGTATCATTTGTACCGCCCATCATAAAATTAGTAAGTTTTCGGGCAGAAACGATATCCAGCAACACCATTATATTTCCTTTGATTTCACCGGTCATGCCAAAGTATATGCCAGCAACAATGTTTTCTTCCCCACCAAGCACCATCGGAACTTCCTGAATATCAAGTATTTTAACAACAGGAACTTGCATATCAACTTTTTTTTGAATCATAATTGCCAATGAAGTAGCTGCATTTCCTGCACCTATGTTGCCAATTTCTTTCAAGACATCTAAATGAATGCTATTTAAATCATCAACTGATCGATTCAAAGACGCAAACTCCTTTCCTAGCTTTCAGCATTATTAATGTCCAGTATGGCATGGATATCTAAAAGAATGATCATTCGGTCATCCACTTTCCCAATGCCTTCAATACTAGCTTCGTCTACAATACTCAAAACTGTTCCTGTATTTTCAATTTGTGACTTTGGAATATTCAACACTTCCGATGAACTATCTGTCAGTATTCCTACTGTCATATAATCGACAGTTAAAATAATAATGCGTGATTCGTCTGTGATCGATGAGTCTGGCAAATTAAATCGTTTACGCAAGTCAATAACAGGAACTATCTCTCCACGAAGGTTTATAACGCCAAGCACGTAATCACTTGAGTTTGGTACTCTTGTGATTGCTGTTACCTTTTCAATTATCTCTACATAGTTAATAGGTACCCCATAAGACTCCTGATCCAATCTAAAAATAACAAATTGATCCATGTCTGCATTTATTTTCTGTTCCTGAATGCTCATACTCATTCCTCCTAAAACAAAGAGTTTGTATCTACAATTAATGATACTGTTCCATTTCCAAGAATGGTTGCGCCAGCAATGCCACGAATTCCATTCAGGTACTTACCAAGTGATTTAATAACAATCTCCTGCTGGCCGATCAGTTCATCTACAACAAGCCCAAAAGTGCGGTCTCCATGACTTATAATAACAACAGTGTATTCATCAGTCTGAGTTTTCTCTTCAAGAGGAGGAACATTCAAAATACCTGATAGCCTTAAAATGGGTAATGTTGACTGTCGGAAGAGTACCACTTCTTTTCCTTGAACCTTTCGGATTTGTTCTTCTTTAATAGTAGATATTTCCCGGATATTATTAAGTGGGATAGCATACTTTTCACTTTCCACATTTACCAGCAAGGCCTGTATAATTGCAAGGGTCAGTGGTAATCTTATAATAAATCTGCTCCCCTTATCAGGCTGGGACTCAATCTCAACTTCGCCTCCTAAATGTTCAATTTTTGTTTGTACTACATCAAGACCAACACCACGACCGGAAACATCAGAAATTTTGTCTGCAGTGCTGAAACCGGGATGGAATAAAAACTGAATCAACTCTTTGTCTTCCATTAACTGACTTTGAGACTCTGATATTAAACCGTTGGCAATTGCTTTAGCTTTAACCTTTTCGGTGTCAATTCCTTTGCCATCATCTTCCACTTCAATAACTACGTTGTTTCCATCAGGAAAGGCAGTTAATTTCAATTTACCGGCTTTATCCTTGTGATTTCTTATTCTGGTGTCAGGTTCTTCGATACCATGATCAAGCGCATTACGAATCAGGTGTATCAGCGGATCTCCAATTTCGTCAATAACGGTTCGGTCAACTTCCGTATCCTCACCAGTCATGATCAGATTAATTTCTTTTCCTAGTTCCTTGGAAAGATCGCGAACCATTCTTGGAAAACGATTGAAAACCCTTTCAATAGGAACCATCCGGACTTTCATGACTGCGTCATGAAGACTGGTTGTGATTCTTTCTAACTGTTCAGTAGTATCGCTGATAGATTTCTCCTGAGTCATTTGATGAGCATCTTCCAGTCTTGTTTTGATAATTATTAACTCGCTCACCAAATTCATTAAATTGTCCAGTCGCTCAATATCTACACGAACAGTTTTACCGGCCCGTGCTTTTTTGGGTTGGTCTTCATCTTTAGCAGAATTGCTTGTTTCATTGCTGTCCATTTCGAGTAAAGCAGGCGTGCTAAAACCATCCTTCTCTCCCTCGTCTTTAGTTATAACGTTTTTGGAGTTAATTGATTCTATTTCGACGGCATCAAGTTCTGAAATACTATTAAGCTGTTGGCTGATTTCTACCTCTGAGTGTTGGGTTATGACAGCAAGCTCGAAGCACAGATCAAACTTTTCATCTTCTATGTCTTCAATACTTGGATCTGAATATATTATTTCGCAGTTTTGCTCTAAGGTGCTGAACACTATGTAGGCTCTTGCGGATTTAAGCATGCACTTTTCATTAAGGCAGATATATAAACGAAAAATATTGTAGTCTTTATCCTCCGCTTTTTTAATCATGCTTCTAACGTATTCATCTGCGTTAAATGCTGATGGAAAACCTCCTTCATTTGTATCTTGCTGTGTAGTTTCATTTGCAATTGGGTTGCTATTTTCACTGCCGTTTACACGTGTCTTCAGCTCCTGAATAAGATTATCTGAAATGTTATCACCTTCAGTTTGATCTGATTCGATATTCATTACGTATTGTTCTAACTTATCTAGGCATTCAAATAATAGATCTACTACGGATTCATCAATAGAAAAAATATCGTTTCGTACTTGATCCATCAGGTTTTCCATTTCATGTGTCAGTTGGAGCACATAATTAAAGCCCATCGTACCGGACATACCTTTTAGCGTGTGTGCAATTCTAAATAGTTCATGCAAGTGCTGTTTATCCTTTGGGTTTTTTTCCAAAATAAGAAGAATATCATTCATTTTTTGGAGATGTTCTTTTGCTTCATCAATAAACACGTCAAAATACTGACTAGTTTCCATCTTTTAAGCCTCCTGTTCTGTTAATAATCGATTGTGTGATACTGTTTAAAGTGACAATTTCATCAGATAAACCGGACAAAATTGCACTTTTAGGCATTCCAAATACTACGCAGCTGCTTTCATCCTGTACTATGGTAATTGTTTTAAGGTTATTCTTAAGGTCCCTGATTCCTTCTGTTCCATCAGATCCCATACCTGTCATGATAACACAAATTGCCACATTATAGTTACAATTGATTAAAGATCTGAACATTGGATCAGCCGAAGGCCTATGACCATTAACCGGTTTTTCCTGGTGAAGTTTTATTATATGTGAATCTTTTTGTAACTTAGCCTCCAAATGATAATCTCCCGGTGCGATATATGCGGTACCGGGCTTAATCATTTCACCGTCGACTGCTTCTTTCACGTGTATGAATGAGGTTTGGTTGAGGCGTTCTGCAAGTGATCGCGTAAAGCCGGGTGGCATATGTTGGGTTATAAGAATTGGCAAGGGAAAATCTTCAGGGAATTCCGGAACAACCGACTGTAACGCTTTTGGTCCACCTGTTGAAACAGCAATAGCCACAATTCCATTTTTTTCGGCATAAATTTCAGCTTCAGTTTTTCTTGGATGTAACGTTTCTTTTTTTGTTTTCGTGTCCAGTAAAGGTTTTAAGTTAGCTTCTGCTGCAATTTTTAATTTACGGTAAAGTTCATCTTTGAACTCCTGCCCGTTTATGATAAAAGATACAGTGGGTTTTTCAATAAAATCAACGGCACCATTTTCAAGTGCTTTTAGGGTTTCAAATGCACCTTCTTTGGTCAGGCTGCTAATCATGACAACGGAAGTCCCATACTGTTCAACAATAATTTCAAGAGCTTCCAGTCCATTCATTACAGGCATTTCTATATCCATGGTAATGACATCAGGTTTTAATAACTCGGCTTTCTCGATAGCTTCTTTACCGTTTCGGGCACGACCAATAACTTCAAATAACGGATTTCCGTCAAGTAAATCAGAAACAAGTTTCCTCATAAAGGATGAGTCATCCACCACAAGTACTTTTATCGATTTCTGTGAAATTTTCAAATTAGATCAGTCCTTTTTTTCTCAGTTCACCTTGTTTTTGAAAGATAAAAGCTACAATTTTGTTTCGATTTTGCTCTCCAATATCATGGAATTTTATACCCAATTCAAACCGTTTATCTTCAGATCTTTTGTGGGCTCGAACAACAACGGATGCAACTGTAACATCACCTTCCTCTAAAAATAGAGTGGCTTCAATTTTTTCACCAACATAAAATGACCGATCTGTTAAAACTTTTAAACCACCACCACTAAGGTCAAGGGTTAAAGCATTTGCTATTGTATCTTTTTCAAGACTCTTAAGGGATACTTTAATCATATATTTAAGCCTGAAAAACTCTCTTCGCTGCTTTTTTTTTGGTTCTGAAAGGCGGACAATTTCATAAGCATCTAAGTTTTCTATTTTCACCTTACCTCTACATTCGCCGCGAAAGGTGTAAACTCCTTTATCATTAAAAAAAATAATATTTAGTTTTTGATTTGTTCTTAAAGGGTATTCAAAGCCTTTTGTCATGGGAACTGAAATGTAAAAAGAATCTTCAGCTAGTTCCAGAACCTGTGAGTAAAGCACTTTTGAATCAACCGGATTGTTTTTGTTTTCTATTTCAATATCTACTTTATCGCCTGCTGAGAGTAAATGATTCATTAAGTGCCACCACCTTATTTGAAAATATTTATAAATCTTTTCACGAAGTTACTTTCCTTGACTTCATGAGGTGCGTCATCAATATTATGATTTAATACTTTTCTCGATATCAATTCAACATTACGTGATGCTATGGAGTTTGGATATTTGATCAAAAACGGCACTTGTAACTGAACAGATTTTTTTACGCGGTAATCATCTAAAATAATTCCCAATGAGTGTATGGGAAAATTCAAAAATTTCATGCTTGCGTTCAATAGTTTTTCGAAGTTCTGGTCAGCTTCCTCATGAGTTTCTGCTCTGTTTACAACCACGGATACCTTAGTCCGCTCAGGTTCTCTGGAAATAGCTTTAATCATAGCATATGCATCCGTTAATGAAGTTGGTTCAGGAGTTGTCACCAGTATTGTTTCATCACTGGCATTCACAAAGGATAAAATATTTTTTGTGAGTCCGGCACCGGTATCAATTATTACAATATCGAATAAGGTGTTTAACTCATTAAATCTTTGAATAATTCGTTGCAGCTTTTCTTCTGACATGTCCAATACATTTAACAGCCCTGAGCCTCCGGAAATTATTTTCAGCCCTTCAGGACCTTCGCCTAAAATATTTTCAACAGATAAATTTTCATCCATAAGATTCATGAATGTATATTTTGTAATGGTTCCAAGGACAACATCAACATTAGCCAAGCCAAAATCCGCATCGATTACGAGAGTTCTCATGCCCTGACGGGTTAAGGCGATACCTAAATTAATCGAAAAATTCGTTTTACCTACCCCGCCTTTTCCACTGGTAATACAGATGAAGTGAGGTTTAGTAGGCGGATTAGTGTCGAGTGCACCATTTTCCGTGCCGGTTTTTTCTGTACTTATTCTGTTTTTAACCAATGTTCTTAGTTTTCCCGCTTGATCTGTCATTTCAAAGACTCCTTGATAAGTAATGTAATTACTTTATCGATCGTGACTACTTCAATATCGTCCGGCACACTTTGACCAGTAGTCAAAAATGAAATGGGTTTTTGCGTTATGGCAGGAACATTAAGCACCGGTCCAAACGCAGAGGCCTCATCGATTTTAGTTATTATAATCTTATAATCTTCCAAGAATTCATAATGCTTTAATATTGATTGTATGTCATGATTTCTGGTTGTGCAACTTAGTAACAAATAAACTTCCTTCTTTGGTATCGTATCTAACAGTGTTTTCAGTTCATTTAGTTGTGCCTCTTCTTTGTGGTTTCTTCCTGCTGTATCAATCATTATTATATCTTTGTCTTTCAACCGGTTGAGGGCTTCATGGATTTCACTTGCGTTATAGATAACTTCTAAGGGAATATTAAGAATATCACTATAGGTTTTAAGCTGTTCTACCGCTGCAATTCGATAGGTATCTGCGCTTATCATACCTACTTTCTTACCTTCATTCAAAGTGGCTCGCGCTGCCAGCTTAGCAATGGTTGTGGTTTTACCTACTCCCGTCGGACCTACAAAAACAATGATTTTTTTCTGTGGGTCGTAGGGCTTAATGTGTATGTTTTCCTGCAGAAACCGACGTATTCCTGCTGAAAGTTGCTCATTAGAATTTTTCCCATGAGGGACAAAGTGAGATGAACCAATTTCCGCGCGAATTCGAGATGCAATTTCCGGATCAATTTCTTGCTCTTTTAAGAGAACATCAAGAATATTTTCTTCAATTTCTTCTTTCTTTTCAATCAAAGCTTTTTTTTGCTCTATTGATGGTTCGTTTTGTTCCATTAACTGGGAAAGCATTTGTTTTATTCCCTGAAGTTCTGATTCCAATTCTTCCGTAGGCCGACCAGTGCTGTTTGCTGATTGTTGACTAGATATGACAGAATTTACCTTTTTTGGTTTTGGCTCGATTTGTGCAGTCTCACTTTGTTCTTCACGAGCCGCAACCACTTCAATAATCGGTTTCTTGAAAAACCCCAAGATTCCTTTAGGTTTTATTTTGCGCTGGTGAATAATAACCGCATCAGACCCAAGCTCCAGCCTAACTTTCATTAGAGCTTCCTGGTTGTCTTTAGCGGTAAAACGTTTTATTTTCATTAAAGACTCACCACCCCAACTGATTCGATTTCAACTGTCGGATCGATTTCGTTATAGGATAAAATTATTAAATCATTTGAAAGTTGTTCAGATATCCGCTTAAAGTATAGTCTGACAATCGGTGCTGTAACAACTATTGGTTGTTCACCCATAGAGATCAGCTTCTGTACTTGTTTTGACAAATTGTTAAGCATTTGTTGGATTAAATCCGGTTCAAGTGCAACATAGGTTCCGCTCTCAGTTTTTTTAAGGGAATCCATAATCGTTTGTTCAAGGTTTTTATCCAGTATTATTACTCTGGAAGGATGAGAAGTAATAAACTGTTTAGTAATTGCCCTTCCCAAAGACTGTCTGACGTATTCTGTCAGCATGTCTGTATCTCTTGTAATTGTAGAGTAGTCAGCCAGTGTTTCAAGAATAGTCACCATATCTCTAATGGAAATGCCCTCTTTGAGCAAGTTAATTAAAACCTTTTGTATATCACCTAAGGACATCTGATTAGGAATTAATTCATCCACAAGAGCAGCGTTTTCTTCTTTCACATTATCAATCAGTTTTTTCACATCTTGCCGACCCATTAATTCAAAAGCATGTTTTTTTATAATTTCTGTCAGGTGTGTTGCTATAATAGAAGGTGGATCAACTACAGTGTATCCTGCTGTTTCAGCTTTTTCGCGTTCCTGCTCTGTAATCCATTTTGCCGGAAGGCCAAAAGCTGGCTCCACTGTTTCAATTCCTTCAATATCACCCTCTGCCATCCCGGGATTCATAGCCATATAGTGATCAAACATAATTTCACCCGAGGTTATTTCAATTCCTTTTATCTTAATAACATATTGATTGGGTTCCAATTGAATATTATCACGAAGACGTATCATGGGAACAATAATTCCAAGCTCTAAAGCACACTGTCGCCTTA
This sequence comes from Tindallia sp. MSAO_Bac2, assembly GCA_003838145.1. Classification (GTDB taxonomy): domain Bacteria; phylum Bacillota; class Clostridia; order Peptostreptococcales; family Tindalliaceae; genus Tindallia. The sequence goes on along the minus strand of QYZZ01000115.1, from coordinate 11,173 downwards.
TCATAACCAGACGATCAAATAAGTCTCCACCCTGACTTGCATCTGCCAGGGGTAAAATACCATATCCAAATTCCAGCTCAATGGGGTCAACATTTAATAGCGGCATAACATTCTCGGGTTTTCGTTTTTCTTCCAATTCTTCTTCCACTACATCAGGGGGAGCTTCTTCGGAAGCCTGTTGCATTTCTCTACGGAGGCTTAGCCCCAGAATAAGGAATGCGATGGATAAAGAAAAAAACGGAAAAGTGGGGAGTGGAGTTATTCCAAAAAAGAACAAAACTCCAGATATAATCAACATGACAGTTGGTTGTTGAAATAACTGTTTAAGAACATCTCCACCCAGATTTCCTTCGGAAGCTGCTCTGGTAACGACAATACCAGTACCAGTAGAAATTAAAAGTGCAGGAATTTGAGTAACAAGTCCATCACCTACAGTGAGTAAGGTATACTTTTGTATTGCTTCGGCAAAAGACAATCCACCAATTGCCACTCCAATCACAAATCCTGCAATGATATTTATTAAGGTGATGAGTATGCCCGCAATAGCATCTCCTTTTACAAATTTACTTGCCCCGTCCATGGCACCATAAAAATCAGCCTCCTGCTGAATTTTTTTTCTTCGGTCTCGTGCCTCGGCATCATCGATTAAACCTGTATTTAAATCCGCATCGATAGCCATCTGCTTACCGGGCATTGCATCCAGAGTAAATCGTGCAGCAACTTCTGCAACTCGTTCGGATCCTTTCGTGATAACTAAAAACTGCACCAAAACAATGATTACAAATACAATAAACCCAACGATGGCGTTCCCCTGCATAACAAAGTTTCCGAAGGTATCTATGACGCTGCCTGCGTCACCCTGTGAAAGAATATAGCGTGTGGTTGTAATATTTAGTGATAAACGTATCAGTGTTGTTACCAGTAGAATCGATGGAAAAATAGAAAAATCCAAAGCTTCTTTAATATACATAGATAAAATAAGAATTAGTAAAGCCAGGGATATGTTAAAACTCAACAAGACATCCACAGCACCAAGGGGTATTGGAATAACGATGATAACTACGATGGCAATAACTGCGAGTACTACAAATATATCTCCTTTGTTCATCTAATAGCCCCCTTTTTATAAGACTCGTCCAGCTGATATACATATGCCAGTACTTCAGCTACAGACTCATATAATTCAGGAGGAATAGCTTCGCCTATCTCAACTGTATGATATAAGGTTTTTGCAAGATATCGGTTTTCTACCATTGGTACTCCTTTTTCCGCAGCTACTTTTTTAATGTTTTGCGCTACAAGGTTTTGTCCTTTTGCCAAAACAAAAGGTGCTGTATGTTCACCGGGTGAATATTTCAAAGCTATGGCGTAATGAGTTGGATTCGTAACAACAACGTCGGCTTTTGGAACCTCATCCATCATACGTCGCATAGAAATCTGCATTTGTTTTTGTCGTATTTTTGATTTGATTTTGGGATCTCCCTCAATTTGCTTTTGTTCATCTTTGACTTCCTGCTTACTCATTTTTAGCTTCTTTTCATATTCGTATCGTTGATAAAAATAATCCAAAATACCAAGGAGTATCAGAATAATTCCTGCACGGATACCAATATTAAAAGTTATCTGGGTTATAATTGCGACAGTCTGCTCAACTTCGAGGGATGTAAGACTAAATATCGTTTCCAATTGCCCTGCTAGATATATAAACACAACGTAAGTAATAAACCCAATTTTAATTAATGATTTAATTAATTCAACAACTTTTTCCATGGAAAATAGTTTTTTTAACCCTTTGATGGGACTAAGTTTGTTGAGTTTCGGCTGCAATGGTTTGGTGGTGAGCAGAAAGCCGACTTGTAAATAGCTGCATATTAACCCAATAATCAAAACTGTTAACGCAAGAGGAAGGACGATCATAAAAAGATTAACAACAAGACTGACCGTTAGCTGATGAATGTTTGAAATCGTATATAAGTTATGGTTTAGCATTAAGTCTTCGTAAACATTGACAGTAATAGTACTCATCATATTGCCATAGTAGCCGGAAAGCAAAAAAAGCAGGACAAACGCAGCAAGCAGGGTAAATGCAGTGTTTACTTCCTTGCTAAACAGCACCTGTCCTTCTTCTCGGGACTTCTTTCTCTTCCTTGGCGTTGCTTTTTCAGTTTTTTCCTGATCAGCAAAAAGTTGCAGATTAATTATCAGGTTCATAAAATCATCCTCAAGCAAGAATTCTCATGAAATTATAAATTCCATGGAATATTCGTTCAAAGAACCCTTCTGAAAAAGGCAGGATTGTTTGAAGTGTTATCCATATTGTAAGTAAGCCAACAATAATTCTTAACGGCATCCCAACGACAAAAACATTTATCTGAGGCATTGTTTTAGCAAAGATTCCCAGCACCACATTTGCCAAAAAAGCTGTCATCATTACAGGGGCACTTAAAATGAAAGCCAGAACTGTTATATCTCTAAAAAAACCAATCATTAGTTCCACTAAATTCAGATCAATTGTTAGCGCATGACCGATGGGTAGAAAATCGTAGCTGTCATAAATGGCTCGAATAAACATATGATGTCCGTTGATTCCCAGAAAAAGCAATATGAATAAAATGTTGTAGAAGTTTCCAAAAATGGGTACTTCCATATCTGTTAAAGGGTCTATAACATTTGCCAGTGCAAACCCGGTTTGACGGTCCATAATTGTCCCAGCAAGAAAAAACATTGCAAAATAAACTGTCCCTACAAATCCAATAGCCAGCCCAATTAACAGTTCCTGAATAATATAATATGCAAATAGTGCAAAGCTATCCATTGCAACAACAGTTGTTTCTCCTACCAGTGGCAAAAGAATAAAAGATGTCATTACTGAAGTTCCAATACGTGCCATCATTGGAATATTTTCATTGCCCAATACAGGCACGACAGCAAACAAACCTGTAACACGCACTAAAATAAGTAAGTACACATCAACTTGTGTTAATAGAAATTCAATAATCGTCATCAGAACCCTTCTAAACTATTGAATAAACCTGCTAAGGTCTCCAAATAAATCATTCGTAAAGTTAATGATTAAAGACAAAAGCCAAGGGGCAAAAATAATGACGGATGCAAATACGGCAACGATCTTGGGAACGAAGGTGAGGGTTTGTTCCTGAATGGAGGTTATCGTTTGGAATATACTGACCGTCAGGCCCACAATTAAACCAAAGCCAAGCATAGGGGCAGACATCAGCAATATGGTTAACATGGTTTGTTGGCCAAGTTCAATAATTAGCCCCTCATTCATAAAAAACCTCCTCTAATTAAAGCTTCCAACCAGTGACCTGATGATGATATTCCATCCATCAACCATAATGAAGAGCAACAGTTTAAAAGGAAGGGATATCATTGCCGGCGGAAGCATCATCATACCCATCGAGAGTAATGTACTGGCAATAACCATATCCAGTACAATAAACGGAATAAAGAGGACAAACCCCATCTGAAAAGCAGTTTTAAGTTCGCTTATTATGAAGGATGGTATTAAAACCGTATTTGATATGGAATCAAGGTCCTCCGTAGGTGGTTCATCGGCAATTTCCATAAACATGGCAAGATCACGTTCTCTGGTTTGCCTGAACATAAACTCCCTGATAGGATCCATGGCGTTTTCAAATGCTTCAATTTGATTGATTTCCTCGTTTAAGTATGGTTGGAACGCATTTTCATTAATATCTGCGATAACGGTTCGCATCGTGAATAAGGTTAGAAAAATTGCCAATCCAATAATAACCTGATTTGGCGGGGTTGTTTGAGTAGCAAGAGCTCTTCGAATAAATCCAAGAACAATAACAATTCTCGTGAAACTTGTTAACATAATCAAGATAGCAGGTGCGAGAGATAGCACCGTCAACAGTAAGAGTATTTGAACGGTAACAGCTACATCTTCAGGACTTTCAGCCTCATTGAAGTTAATTTCCATTCCCGGAATAGGAATTTGGGCAGCTTCAGCTTCCATGGGAGAGAAGAAAGAAAATAGGGATACAAATATTATAAGTGCAACCAGTAAAAGTGGTCGCATATTTGAAGGCAGTATGTTTATGTACAAATTACTTAAGCCTTTAGTTCCCATCATTCCGTTGTTTGCCATCCTTTCTTCCAGTCTGATACTTTTTTATATAGTCTGTTATGGAGAAGGGATTATGGTTATATTTTTCCTGATAGTTATCAAAACTGTCGAACTCATCCCGTTGTATTGACTCCTTCCATTCTTCGAGAGTCATCCGATCAAGCTGCTCCATATTTTTTCCATTAGTGGCAACAATATACACGAAAGCACCTACTTTAATTACTGATATTGAAGTTCCTCCGGGAAGAAGGACTTTTTCCAGAAGACTTATATGTCGTCCTCTGGCTATGTGCTTGCTTTTTTTTGCGATCCATATCGTAGTATAATAAGCAGCTATAATAATCCCTATAGTAGTAATGAGGTAAAGTATCATAGATCCCATAAAGTTATCACTCAATAAAAAACACCCGTCCCCGTTTTATCCAATAACCTTTTTCACAGCTTCCAGAACGCGTTCAGCCTGAAAAGGTTTTACAATAAAATCCTTTGCTCCTGCCTGTATTGCTTCTATAACCATGCTCTGCTGACCCATCGCTGAACACATAATTATTTTTGCATTCGGGTCAATTTCCTTTATCTTTTTAACTGCTTCAATACCATCAACTTCCGGCATTGTAATGTCCATAATGGTAAGCTCCGGACCCAGTTCCTTGAATTTTTCAATTGCTATTGCACCATTTTCGGCTTCACCCACTACTTCCATACCATTTTTTGTTAAAACATCTTTAATCATCATTCGCATAAATGCAGCATCATCAACAATTAAAATTCCATTGGCCATTCTATTTCCTCCTTATGTTTCGTTATTAAGGCTTTCTCAGTTAAAAAAAACTGTAATCAGTCTCAGTGAATCATTATATCACAAATTGTTTCAGAAATAATATATCAGATTTTAGAAAATCGTTTGTTGGGATTAACAATATCCGTAATTCTAATTCCATAATTTTCGTCTATCACCACTACTTCCCCTTTGGCAACATATTGGCCATTTACCATAATGTCTAAAGGCTCACCAACGATACGGTCAAGCTCGACAATGGTTCCAGGTCCAAACTCCAGCACTTCGTTTATTTTTTTAACTGTCCTGCCCAGTTCAACTGTTACTTTTAACGGAACATCCTGAATAAGAGATATGTTTTCAGGTATACCCCTTTCAGCCGGTTGTTCATCAAAGGACTGGAATTGTGCAGGCTGAACATTAACGTTCTTTTTAATCTGGTTTGCTGGCTCCGGCTCGTTATCAAAGCTCAGATCAAAGTCATATCCGCCATCATCAGCGGAAGCAGACTGCGGTTCAGCAGGTTCTTCATAGGCTGGCTCCGGAGTCGGTTCCGGTGTCGGAGCTTTTGGTTCTTCCGGTTTGGTAGCCGATGTCTGGGGTGCCTCTTCTTCTGCACTTTCAGGCATTAGCGTTCTAACCATTTCCTTAGCAAAATCCAGTGGAATAAGTTGCATAATCTCGCTGTCTATGAGGTTTTCAATTTCCATTTTAAATGAAATCCGAATGATGTTTTCATCTAAATCAGAAAAGTATTCATTTAGGTCAGGAGTTTTCATATCAAGACGAAAAGGTTTGGGTGGATTAATGTCTATTTTTTTCATAAACATTTCTGATAATGAAGTAGCTGCTGAACCTACCATTTGATTCATCGCTTCCGCAATGGCACTTAAATGTAAGTCAGAAATTGGATCTTCTGTTATTTCAGGTTCCTGACCCATCATCAAGTTGGTTATTATCTTTACATCATTTTCCTTCAAAACCATTAGATTTGTGCCTTCAATACCTTCCTTGTACCTAACTTCCACAGCGACAAATGGCAGCGGGTATTCTTCTGATATTTCCTTCAAAGACATCATCGAGACTCTGGGAGTTGTAATTACCACCTTGTGATTCAGCAGGGTTGAAAGGGTTGTGGCTGCGGTCCCCATACTAATGTTACCTATTTCTCCAATAGTGTCTTTTTCCTGTTCAGTAAAGGTCTCTTTTTTGGGAGCCTTTTCTTCAGCTTCTTCAGTTTTGGTATCATTACTGCCTCCACTTAATAAAGCATCTATTTCTTCCTGAGATAACATATCACTCATCGTCATCCTCCCCTTTCATTTCCTTGCCAACAATTTTAACCGCCAGTTTATTGCTGCTGGTGCCAGGTATGGCGCTATACTTTACTTTATCGCCAACATATAGCAATACTTCACTTTCTAAAGATGTGTCCAGCTCAATAACATCACCAACCTGCAACTGCAAAAAATCTTTTACCGTTATATGAGTGGAAGCAATTTCTGCAATAATATCTATATTTGTTTTTTCAATTCTGTTTTGGAGCTTCTTTCTGTCATCTTCAGTGACTGTTTTGCTGACACTGGCAAACCAGAATTTTGTACTAAGCTTATCTATGATTGGTTCAAGTACAATATGCGGCAGGCATATATTAAGCATTCCCTCCACATCACCAATTTTCAGGCTTAGTGTTACCAACGCAATGGTTTCATTTGGTGATACAATCTGAGCAAATTGTGAGTTTGTCTCAATTTTTTCCAACTTCGGGTTTAATTCGATAACATTTTCCCACGGATCTATCATCAAATCAGTTACCTGTCGTTTTAGTCGTTTTAAGAGCGTCAATTCTATCTCAGTAAATGTCCTGCTTTCGTTAAAGGGTTTTCCGCTTCCACCAAGAATACGGTCAATAATATTAAATGCAATAGTGGGCGACAGGTCAATAATAACCTGACCAGATAATGGTTCGAAATTTACAATGGATAAAACAGCTGGATTTACCACAGAGTTGCTGAACTCATAATAAGTTAATTCTTCAACATTAATAACCTCAGCATGAATGTACGTGCGGAGATATCCGGATAAGAAAGTATTAAGGGCACGCGCAAAGTTTTCGTGTATGATCTGTAAAGTTCTTAACTGATCTTTGGCCAGTTTTTTCGGGCTTCTAAAATCATAAAGCTTAACTTTTGTTTCTTCCGGATCTTCTTTCATTTCATTTGCGTCAACTTCACCACTGCTTAACTGAGCCAGCAACGCATCTATTTCATTTTGGGACAGAACGTCTGCCAACGTTGCCACCTCCTACTGAACTATATAGTCAATAAAGTAAACGTTGGTTACTTCATCAGATCCGACCGCTTCCGAAACAATATCAATTAATTCCTGTCTTAGATCTTGCTGTCCATCAGGAGTCAGGACGTCTTCCGGAGTTTTGCTGATTAATGTCTTGATAACACGGTCACGAAGCACAACATTTTTTTCTTCAAAGTCCTGAATTAAGTCACGGTTAGTAGTTTCAACAACGATTTCTCCATTAAAAAAACTTCTTTGATTCCCCAAATTGGTTGAAAATTCACCAAGATTATGCTCATAAGTTGGAAGGGGCTGATCATCATCAACACTTCTGAATACAAAAATGTATAAAATTCCACCAACTATAATAGCAGTTATTAGGAAAGCTACTAAAGCAATCATAATTATTTTTTTTAATTCCATAAGTTCAACTCCTTGACGTAACTAATTATCATAGCGAAGATTCAGCGTATTCCGAACGCAGGACCACCAGATCAACCCTTCTGTTCTGAGCTTTATTTTCAGGTGTGTCGTTAGGTGCAACCGGGTGGTATTCTCCATAACCTGAGGCACGGAATCGAACAGGGGACAAACCTACATCTTCTATCATATATCGAACCACTGTTGCTGATCGTGCAACTGATAATTCCCAGTTTGTTGGAAATGGTGCGCCGGGTCTTAGAGGATCTGAATCCGTGTGACCTTCAACACTTACATTTTTATCTATAAATTCAGGTTCATCCAAAACTTCACCAATAAATTCCAGAATTTCTTCTGATTCTGATTTAATTTCCGCTCTTCCTGAGTCAAATAGAACGTTGTCCTGAAAGCGAAGCACTAACCCTCTGGTTTGGAGCGTTACTAAAACATCAGCCTGCATCTCTCTTTCCTCAAGAAACTCTTCAAGTCTTTCCTGCAAATGTCTAAAGTCCTCCAGCTCCTGAAGCTCCTGCATTGTCAAATCATCCATAGCAGCTTCTGAAAGGACTTCGCTTGGTTCGATTGTTCTCCCGGCATCTAATACACCTACAGCACCTTGAAATGACCGTATAAAAGCATCCAGCTTTGCAACGTCTATTTCAGAAAAAGCAAATAGCAGCACAAAAAAACAAAGGAGCAATGTGACCATGTCGCCATAGGTAGTCATCCATAAAGGCGCGCCTGGTTTTTGTTCTTCCTGAGGTTTTTTGCGAGCCATTACTCTTCCTCACCTTTCTCTTTTTGCTGATTTATTTCCTCTCTTATCTTTGGTGGCAAGAAGGCTTTAAGCTTTTCTTCAATAATTCTCGGGTTTTCGCCAGCCTGAATTGATAACATACCTTCCAGCATAATCTCCTTTAATAAAACCTCTTCACGACTTCTGATTTTTAGTTTATTTGCAATAGGGAGGAATAAGAGGTTTGCCATTAAAGAACCGTAAAAAGTTGTTATCAATGCAACCGCCATTGCTGGTCCAATGGTGGAAGGATCGTCCAGTCTTCTTAACATATTGATAAGCCCAATTAAAGTACCTATCATACCAAAAGCCGGAGAGAAAGCTCCAAGGGTTTCAAATATCCCCTGACCTTCTTTATGTCTCTCCTCTACGAAGGACAACTCTGTTTCCAGCAAATTACGAACAAGTTCAGGGTCAGTGCCATCGACAACAAGCATTACACCTTTTTGCAAAAAAGCGTCGTCTATTTCTTCTGAAGCTTCCTCTAAAGCCAGAAGACCTTCTTTTCTCGCTGTATTCGCTAATTCAATAATCTTTTCTATAATGACTCCAGCTTCAAGTACGTGTGATGAGAATGCTTTTTTAACAACCTTAATAGCTTCAACAACCTTAAAAAGCGGATATGCAACAAAGGTTGCAGAAATAGTACCTCCAATAACAATTAGTATGGAAGGTAAATTTAGATATGTAATAATCTCTCCATCTTGCATGATTCCCATGATGATAAAAATGAGTCCGACAATAATACCGGCAATAGTTGCTAAATCCAAAACAGCACCTCTTTTCCTTCAATGCTTTAGTCTTCTTTATATAGTTGTTGCTTATTAATTTTACCTTTATATTCTATAACTTTTTCTATTATATCAGAAGCACTCTCTAAAACCACAATTTTATTTCCGGTGGTCAACGTTATTACTGTATCCGGGGTTTCCTCAAGAAATTGGATTAGCTCTGCATTAACTACGATTTCACTTTTGTTTAATCTTGTTAATTTTATCATAGATTCACCTGTTATATTTCAGAGATTCAGCAGCTATGCTGAATCTCTGAAATCTTTTCATAGAATTTTAATTATCGTTTCATGTTAACAACTTCCTGCAGCATTTCATCACTGGTGGTGATAATTCTGGAGTTAGCCTGAAAACCTCGCTGAGTGGTAATCATGTTAGTGAATTCTCTGGAAAGATCTGTATTGGACATTTCCAGTGCCGAGGGATTCAGCGCACCGAGTCCGCCGGACCCCGGCGTTCCCACCATTGCCTGACCGGAGTTGTTGGTAGATCGGTACATATTACTGCCGTCTTTTTCCAGTCCTGCCGGATTTCTAAAGTTTGCCAATGCTACCTGACCGATGACACGTGATTGACCATTATCAAATACTCCGGTAATTTCTCCACTGGAGGCTACACTGAAGTCTACCAGACTTCCCTGCTTGTAACCGTCGACGTCAAGGGCTGCGGCTGTGGATTCGTTGGCAAACATGGTGAGTTTGGAGAAGTCGATGTCGAAATTCAGTTCACCAGCACCGTTAGTAGCTTCCGCATTAATTAATAGGCTCTTGATCGGTCCATCTGAATCAATTGTGTCTGGGGTTACCATCTTTCCGTCTTCATTGAAATATATCTTATGTTGTCCAATGTCAGGATTATCAGGTGGATCAACTGGATTTACTTCCGGATCTTCAAATGGATACAGCGTTCCATCATCTCCAACATAAAAAGATAATACATCAAAAGCGCTCGCAGCAGTATCTGGAGCATTATCACCCAGCTCCGATTTTACAAAGACCTGTTTAATTCGATGTTCGCCTCCTAGATTATCAAAAATTTCAAAGGTTGTTTCTCTCGCCACATAATTTTCCATGCCCGAAAATATTCGAAAATTATCATCTTCATTTAAAACGTTTCCAATTATATCTCCATCAAAAACATCTGTTGTGCTATCTAGATTCCCTTCAAACCCAACGTTCTCAGTTTGCTCAGCATCAAAAGTCTGGGCTCTGGAAATCACAAGGCCTTCCAGGTTTGTTCCCAGAACACCCTGCTCATCCGCCATATATCCCAGCACCCGCATACCGCCTGGTGTTACCAGATTTCCGGAACGGTCCAGGGCAAAGTCTCCGGCGCGGGTATAGCTTCTATCCTGAAAGTTTGGATCCGAGGAAACCATAAAGAATCCGTCTCCATTAATCATCATATCTGTGTTAACACCGGTGGTTTCTACTGCACCACGAACGTGAAGCGTGTCCATGGAGTTTACCGTCATCCCAAGGCCTACCTGTTGAGGGTTGGTACCGCCACGGCCTGCCTGAGGTGATCCGGCTCCGGCTAGGGTTTGATTAAATACATCCTGAAAAGTGGTTCTGTTTGCTTTGAATCCAACGGTGTTGACATTGGCAATGTTATTACCAATGCCGTCCATTCGCAGCTGGTGAGCGCTTAAGCCCGAAACAGCTGAAAACATTGATCGCATCATAATATTTGACCTCCTGTATTTTGGTTCACTTCGTCTGTCAGTCGGAAGTGACAAGCCTCCACAGAGTGGTCCGGCTTGATCTTACTTTTCTTTTAAACAATAACAGCTCCATCGATATTCGTAAACGCTTGTTCTTTTAATTGTTCATCAACAGCTGCCGTGATAACGGTTTTGTTTTGGATAAGGAAATAGCATGCGCAAAAGAAATGTGGATAAGCTGTGAATAAGTTATTGGAAAACTTCAAGAGGAACGATAAACTGAGAGTATGAAAAACAACAGCAAAGCCAAGTACAAATT
>QYZZ01000114.1 GCA_003838145.1 Tindallia sp. MSAO_Bac2 | reverse complement strand
CTACCTTTTCTTCAAAGTTATCGGCCTCGGGAACATAATCGGCCATGGCCTCAAAAAGCTCTTCCTGTATCCTTTGTTCAATAACGGGGGTAGTTGCTCCTTCCGTCAGGGCCAGAGCTGCTGCTGCTACCACGCAGATCAAGGCCAGAACCAAGGTCAACCTTGCAATATAAGCCATTTATTTACTCACCTCCCCATAAATTCTCGGTTTAGTTGCACCATCAATCAAGGGAGTCAGGGCGTTCATGATAAGAATGGCAAAAGTTACTCCTTCAGGATACATGCCATAGATTCTGATGAGAACAGTTAAAATACCACACCCTGCACCAAAAATAAGCTGTCCCTTGGTAGTTACGGGTGAAGTAACCATATCCGTAGCCATAAATATGGCTCCCAGCAATAAACCACCGGCCAGAACATGGAATAAACCGCTGGTTACATCAAACTGGGTACCCATGGGAGACAATAAAGTACCTATGATAAATGCAGAAACAATATAGGTGCCTGGAATTCTCCAATTTATATGTTTTTTATACATTAAATAAGCTCCTCCGAGAAGGAGAGCAATAGCAGAAGTTTCCCCTAAGCAACCTGCCACATTACCGGTAAAAAGATCCATTAAGGGAGTACCGTAACCGGGGTCGGCTAAAGGAGTTGCTGTGGACCTTAAATCTATGGGACCAAGCCATTCCGTCATCCTGCCTCCCCAGGAGGCCAGAAGTATAGCCCGTCCCACCAGGGCCGGGTTAAAGGTATTACTTCCCAGACCGCCAAAAATATACTTACCTAAAATAATAGCCGTTGCCGAACCGATGACGCATATCCACCAGGCCACACCAGGAGGCAGGGTCAGGGCCAAAAGGACACCTGTTACAGCTGCGCTCCCGTCACTGAAAAAACCTCCCTTGCGAACCAGTACAAATTCCGTTCCCATAGCCGCTACAAGACAAATAATAATAGGAATAATTGCCTCTTCACGGAAAAACACTGCTGCTGCAACTACAGCTGGAACCAGTGCTATTAAAACGTCTATCATAATCTTTTGTACTGTTTCAGGAGACCTGACGTGGGGTGAGGAAGATATAACGAATTTTCTTTCTACGGCTAAATTTTCCATCTCTATCCCTCCATTCACCTGTTATTAACCACTTCTTTGGGCTGCTATAGCCCCTTTAGCCAATCTAATCCACTGCAGAATAGGTCTATTGG
>QYZZ01000011.1 GCA_003838145.1 Tindallia sp. MSAO_Bac2 | reverse complement strand
CAACAAGAATAGCTGGTGAAGATAGGTTCGACACTGCTTCAAAAATAGTAAGCCAGCTGGATCTTCCTGTAGATAAGGCTTATGTATCCACCGGTATGAACTTTGCCGATGCCCTCACTGGTTCAGCTTTAGCTGCTAAAGATAATGCTTCCATGCTCCTGGTAAGACAAAATGCAGTACCAAGCTCTACTAAGGATATAATTGAAGAGAAGGGGATTATCAATTTCATTATCCTGGGCGGTACCGGAGCAGTTTCAGATACGGTTGAGCTGCAGCTAAAAGATGAAGAAGTAGTAATTGAGCCAGGGGAAATGATCCTGCATTTTATTGATGTAGGGCAGGGAGATTCCATACTTATAGAAACTGCGTGTGATTCCTATGTCCTTATTGATGGTGGTCCGAGCGGTGCAGGAGACGATCTGGTGGTATATTTAAATAATTTAGAAATTGACAGGCTGGACAAGGTAATAGCTACCCATGAACATGCGGACCATGTTGGGGGGCTGGTCTCTGTCTATGAAAGTCCCATAGAAGTTGGCACTACTTACGGAAGTCAATATGAACATGATACCATTACGGCTGAAAATTTTAGGAGCCTGGCGGAGGAGCACAGTGTTTATGAAACTGCCACTGCCTTTGATACCCTTAATCTAAACTGTGAATATACGGAAATGAGCTTCATTCACCCCTATGAGGGAGCAGCAGGGGATATTCACTATATGAATCTGGTACTCAATGTGGAATTTAATGAATTTTCTGCCCTCATTACTGGCGATGCTGAAAAAGAATCAGAAAATGCCATGATTGATAATGCTTCTGAGTATCTTTCCAGTGATATTTTAAAAGTTGGCCACCACGGCTCCAGGACCAGCAGCAGCCAGGACTTTTTAGAAGTGGTTTCCCCCAGCACAGCGATTATCCAGGTAGGTGAGGACAACCGCTATGGCCATCCCCATGAGGAAACCTTAAATAGGTTAGCTCTGGCAGATGTGGACATTTACAGAAACGATATTTCAGGAACTATTGTAATTACCAGCGATGGTGTAGGCTACCAGGTGGATACGGATCCTTATGTTTATGATCCTGAAGAACCTGAGCCCGAACCCGAACCAACTAGAGTAAATATCAATACAGCAAGCCTTGAAGAGCTGCAGGAGATTGTTCATATTGGAGAAGCCCGGGCTCAGGAGATTATTGAGCTTCGCCCCTTTACTTCATTGGACCAATTGACTCAAGTATCCGGGATAGGTCCAGCAAGGTTACAGGATATAAAGGATGAAGGGATAGCGTATGTAGAATAATTTTACAAGTTCATTAGGGGAGCCCTGGTTCCCCTATCAGTGATTTTAAAGAAATTTACTTGGAAAGGTATACAGCTAATAGGATATTTGAAGGTTTTGCTGTCTTATCTATGGAAGAATCAAAAAGTAGATATTCTTAAAGAACTTCTTACTAAAGGAGCCAAGGAAGGTATTTGGTTAAATTTAAACCTTGAACTAGATTTTATGTGACAAAGAAAGAGAAAGAGGGGATAAGTTGAAAAAGTTGTTGGATAAGAATAAGTAGGTGGTTCGATTTTGTGGCAATAAAAAATAATACTCTTACTATAAATTAAATATAATAAAATTTGACTAGAATTATTTGTTAAGTGCAAATATCGAACTAACCCAAAAAGGACTTGTTGTAACTATATTTGACCCTGCTTGCGGCACAGGAGGCATGCTTTCTACTGCAGAAGAATATCTAAGGGAGTTGAATCCTGACAGCCAAACAGAAGTATTCGGGCAAGAGCTAATTTTATTGTGTTATTGCTTAATATATGATTGCTTAACATATCTT
>QYZZ01000113.1 GCA_003838145.1 Tindallia sp. MSAO_Bac2 | reverse complement strand
GGACAGGGGTGTTGGGGACAGCGTCCCCAAGGTCTTGATTTTTCTATTGACATTCTAAAAAGTGACATTTTCTCAGAATAATTTCGTCCTTTTTAGGTGACATTTTCTCAGACTATTGACATAAATATATTAAGTATTGCTGAAGGATGAAAAATTCTGCAATAACTGAAGTTGCTTTCTGTTAATATATCTACGGAGAATCTATAGGGTGAAGCGGTAAATTCTTTATGTTAAAATATATAGTATACTTCACACATTGCAGAAAAACGGGTTTTATTATTGAGCAAAAATTTGGAGGAAGTGTTGTTGATGAATTTTAGAGAAAAGAGAGCTTCTGAATTTTACTATTCAAAGATTGAATTAATGGATAGGTTAAAGGATTTTGAAACCGTTCTGGAACGGTATGTATCCTATAAGGAATGGGTAGATTCAGGTTTGTTTTTTAATCCTGAAGGATTACACGGACCTGCTCATATTCAACGGGTTATGATGCTGTCAATTATTTTGAGCCAACTTCATGAACTGAATGAAGAAGAAGAAAGAATTCTCATTTTTTGCAGTCTCTACCATGATATCGGAAGAAATCATGATGGGGTGGACCCTTTTCATGGAGCCGCAAGCGCAAATAAGCTGAGACAGCTCGAAAAAAAGATGGATCTTGCTGGCTCGGAAGAAATCAATATCGCTTCTTTGATTATAAAACATCATTCGGTTGAAGATTCCTATGCAATAAACGAACATAAAAAACTCCGGAACCATTGGAGTTCCGGAGCTCTTAGTCAGCTTCAGTTGTTGTTTCCATTGTTTAAGGATGCAGATAATCTTGACCGGGTGAGAATAAATGATTTAGACGAAAGATATCTAAGAAATGATGAAAGTATTCGCCTTTCATCCCTTGCAATGGAAATGTATCATTTTCATCGGCATCAACCGGATTTAACCTATTTTTTCAGGTGAGATTTTCTTGTTAGTACAACACAATCATCGATAGTTGCTCTGCCCTGAACAATATCTTCTGCAAATGCCCGGCAGGAAGGAGCGCCACAGGCTCCGCAGTCAATATCCGGTAATTCTTTTAGTGTTTCTTCAACCTGCTCAAGCTTTAAGAGAGCTTTTGATAAATCCTGGTCAAGCTTGGTTGCGTGAAGTGGATGGATAGGCCGGGTAAATAGAAATTTTTCTGCCTTTATATTTGATGTCTCAACTGGTTTATCCTTATATCGGTTGGATATAATTCGGATACGGCTCTGTGCAATATATGGATTTTCCACATTCAGACTACCGCCAACACATCCGTTTACGCAGGCCTGACACTCAAGAAATTTTAAGTGACGCATTTTACCATATTCGATTTCTTCTAACACACTAATTACATTTTCAATGCCGTCAACCGGCATATACTCATCAATACCTAGTGCTGCTGCCTGACCTCCCACTCTTGACCAGTCAATGCCGGAAGATGACGGATGGACTCGTTGCTGTGCTTTTGCGGGGGTACCTTTTAACATTTTACTTACTAATCCAAATACTTTATGAATTGGCAGGGACATACTTATATTAGTGCTGTCAGTGCCAAGGGGATTCATAAAACTGGCTGTCCTGGCCGGACAAGGTGTGGAGTAGTAAACACCGATTTCTTCAGCCTTAAGCCCGTACTTTCTCATTGCTTCTTCCCTTGCCATAAATGCGGCAATTTCCACCGGCGAGTCAATCGGAAGGATATGATGAATAAGTTCCGGGAATCTTAACTGAATTAACCTGATAATGGCCGGACAGGAAGACGAGATAATTGGAGTCTTTTTCTGCAGGTTCAGATATTTTTTCGTAAATTTTGTTACAACGTCGGCACCTTTTGAAACTTCAAAAACTTCTGCGCACCCGGAGCTTTTTATGGCAGACAGAATTGCTTCAGGAGCCACTTCTGTAGCGAACTGGCTGTAAACAATCGGGTCGACAAGTGCAATCTTAATGGCATATTCTGAAACACCGCGATAGCCCTTAGTGACACCGTGAAAAGCATTATATGGACATACCGAAATACAGGTACCACAATTGATGCATTTTTCTTGCATAATACTGGCTTTTTCGTTACTTACCCGAATTGCTTCTGTCGGACAGCGCTTAATACAATTTGTACATCCAATGCATTTATCTGGGTCAAGGTTAATAGGATGATACTTGGAAGGCATTTGTTTACCCCCTTTATATATGAAAGATTTAAAGAAACTTTGTGATTACTTTGTTCCAGAAATCATGTTGATTAAGTCGGAGCATACGAATTGTTTTATGACCCAAAGATATGTTAATTTGTTTAAACCAGGTTTGTGGTTGTTCTATACCATCTGCAGAAATTAATACGTAGCTTTCGGGTTCTCTTTCCGGAGTAATACGAATGCTGGCACTGGGTGGGAAGATGACACTTGAAGTGAAACAACGATATGCATTTGTGTTAATAGGTGCCAAAGGAGTGATTTGGATCACTTCCAGGCTGGGATCCACAATGCTGCCACCTGCAGAATAGCTGTAAGCTGTACTCCCTGTAGAAGTGGAAACCAGAATGCCATCACCACTGAAAGTTTGAATTAGCTGATCATTAACCGTTATTTTTAAGTGGATGGGTTTGCAACGGCTGCTTTTTACAACGACTTCATTAATTGCATGGAGTGTATAAGACCCTTTTTCTGAAAAGATGTCAGCCTGGAGAGGACTTATTGTCTCAGTGCTGAAATCTTCTTTTTCCAGTCTCTCCAGTAGCAGATCAATTTGGTCGGGATTAATTTCTGAAAAAAAGCCAAGGTGTCCCGTATTGATAGAAACAACAGGTACAGTTGGAAAAGATAAATCATGCATGGTTTTTAAAAAGGATCCGTCGCCACCTATACATATAATTAAGTCTGTGTTGAGGTCCAGTTGATTGTTCCATTTAAAGCCATAATATTCCAATCTGTCCTTTAACATAGTTTCTGTTTCTCGAGAGAGAGGCATAGAATTACTGATTACAGAGATGCGTTTAATTGATGACATTTATTGTTCCTCCCAGTTTTGAGCAAATACTAAATATTCGAATTCTTATCATAACCATACACATTAAGGAAATAAAAGTCAAACGTGTTTTTTGCAGTGTAATCCCATACATCAAGTATTAAATATATTATAAATTAGAAAGGTATGTGAATCAATGTTATTAAAAGAGGAGCAAAAATACAATCGGATTGTTTATCATATAGAGAAGGAGGAAGACGGGCTTACCCTGAAGACGGTTTTACAAAAGCGCTGGGGAATATCCGGACGTTTAATGACGAGGTTTAAAAAAGAAAAAGGAGTTGAAATAAACGGGCACTGGGCACCGTTTCATCAAAAGGTAAAAGAAAAAGACAGGTTAATACTTAACATGGAAGAAAATGGCTGTGAATTTGAGGCAGAAAACTTACCTGTTGAAGTCATATACGAAGATTTTGACGTTTTGGTAGTTAACAAACAGCCGGGCATGTTGACGCATCCAACAATGAAAATACGTGAGGGAACATTAGCCAACGCCGTGATGCAATATATGTCAGATAATCAGGAACGCTATAAAATCAGGTTTGTGAATCGGTTAGATATGGATACTTCAGGAGCTATGATTCTGGCGAAAAATGCATTTGCACATCAGCAGTTGGCGGAACAACTACAATCATCAATGATAAAAGAATATCTCGTATTTGTAGTTGGTCAGTTTAAAGAACCATATAGAAAAATTGAAGCCGCCATTTACAGACCGGAGAATATACCGGATGGGAAACCGCCAAGGAGAGTGGTTGACAAAAGAGGGAAAATGGCTGTGAGTCATTTGAAGAGGCAGGAAGTTTATTCTAAAGCCAGTTTGCTAAGTGTGAAAATTGACACCGGGAGGACCCATCAGATCCGGGTTCATATGAACTATCTGGGTCATCCTGTTATTGGAGATACCTTCTATGAACCAGAGCAGACAAATCGGATTGAAAGACAGGCGTTACACGCGGAAGCTGTAACTTTTATTCAGCCCAGAACCAAAGAAGAAATAACTTGCAGGGCAGATATGCCGGAGGACTTGAGATGTCTTAGGGAAAGATTACTACAAGAATAGCAAGCAAAAAGGATCCCTGTCAAAGGAATCCTTTTTGGTTTCGTTTATGGTGGAGACGAGGGGGTTCGAACCCCTGACCTCATGACTGCCAGTCATGCGCTCTCCCAGCTGAGCTACGCCCCCGCAACAAAATGAATTATAGCATATGAATTACCGAGATGCAAGTTAAAAAACATGCAATAATGTTGATGTTTTTTTCAGTTGTAGCTTCGGGAGTATAAATAAGGTAAAATAAACTGTGTGAAATGAATAAAATAAGAGGGAGAGTTTATATGGATCTGTTTAATACCAGAAGCGTAGAGGAAGCTCAGGAAATACTAAAAAGATTGTCAGATGATGTTTATATCAAAGAAGAAAAGTGTGCCTTGATGGATTCTCTGCATCGGGTATTATCCAAACCGATAGAGAGTCCTCATGATGTTCCGGGTTTTGATCGATCAACTGTTGATGGCTATGCGGTGAAGGCCTCAGACACGTATGGAGCCAGTGAATCGATGCCTTCGATGCTTACGTATGCAGGAGAAGTACTCATGGGCAAACCGGCATATATATCCATTGGCGCAGGCGAGTGCGCTTATGTTCCAACGGGAGGGATGCTTCCTGAAGGCAGTGATGCAGTGGTTATGGTTGAACATGTAGAAAAAATGGATGATGAAACAATTTTGATTCATCAGCCGATTACCGTAGGAGCAAATACACTTAAAAAAGGAGAAGATATTCATCAGGGGATGGTTATTTTAGACAGGGGACATAAACTAAGACCGCAGGACCTGGGCCTATTAGCTGGCATGGGCTATCAGAATGTTACTGTCTTTCAACGACTAAAAGTAGGAATTATTTCTACAGGTGATGAAATAATCAGTCCGGGAGGAAAACTCGAACCCGGTAAAATAATTGACATGAACACATACAGTCTTTCATCTGCTGTAATAGAAGATGGTTGTGATGTATATGCTATGGCAGTTGTACCTGATGAATTGGATTTATTAAAAGATAAAATGGCTGAAATGATGGAAACCTGCCATTTGATTCTGGTTTCAGGCGGTAGTTCAATGGGACACAGGGATGTGACAAAAGAAGCCATTGACAGTTTGGGGAAACCGGGTGTTGTTGTTCATGGTATAGCGGTTAAGCCGGGAAAACCAACGATAATTGGTAAAGCGGAAAGCACCTTAATGATTGGACTGCCAGGACAGCCGGTATCAGCATTGGTGGTATACCGCATTCTGGTTCGTCCGATGCTGGATGCAGTTTTAGGAAACAGAAGATTCTCGCCAACTATAAGAGGCAGGTTGACTGTCAATGTGCCATCTGCTCCTGGACGTGAACACTATGTTATGGTAAGTATTGATGAATATAGTGATAATAATCATATTTATCCTGTGCATGGAAAATCTGGCATGATGTCAATGATGAGTCGTGCTCAGGGGTATATAAAAATAGAGAAAGACCAGGAAGGTCTGTCAAAAGGATCTGAGGTTAATGTTCACTTGTTTTAATGGAAAAATTTCACACCCGGAGGGGATCGCAATATGTCAAAGAAGGAACGGAATCTATATTTAACGAATGTGCCGCTTAAAGAAGCAATTGAAAGCTACATTGATGGTGTGATGCCAAATTTTAAAGGCTTTGAAACCGAAATAGTGCCAGTGTCTGAATCTTTTGGAAGAAAAACTGCTCAACCAGTTTTTGCTGAGATATCAGCTCCGCACTATAATGCTGCAGCCATGGATGGTATTGCCATCCATTCAGAAGTGTCCTACGGGGCGACGGAAACAACGCCTGTTTTATTGAAGGAAGAAAAGGACTATCAGATTATCAATACAGGAACTCCGTTAAAACCGGAACATAACGCGGTGATCATGATCGAGGATGTTGTGGAAATAGACGAAGAAACACTGGAGATTCGGCATGCTGCCAGTCCCTGGCAGCATGTGAGGCCTGTCGGGGAAGATATTGTAAAAGGAGAACTTATTTTATCTGAAAGTCACATCATTCGCCCACAGGATATTGGTGCCCTGCTATCAGGTGGAGTGCATCAAGTCGAGGTGGTAAAACAAATGACGGTAGGCATTATACCAACGGGTTCCGAAATTACCGAACTGATGCGGCCTCTTCCTGATGGAAAAATAATTGAATCAAACAGTAAAATGTTCCGTGCATTACTAAACACTTATGGAGCTTTGGGAAAACCATACCCAATTGTTATCGACGACCCTGAACAGATTGGAAAAGCAATAGCTAAAGCAGTGAATGAGAACGATATGGTGGTTGTTAACGCAGGTTCATCTGCAGGTACTAAAGACTACACAGTGGATGTGCTACGGGAAATGGGCACTGTACATACTCATGGAGTTGCTATAAAACCAGGTAAACCGGTTATTCTCGCAGAAATAAATGGAAAACCTGTTGTTGGCATTCCCGGGTATCCTGTGTCTGCGTATGTGGTATTTGAACAAATTATCCGGCCATTAGTCTACGCTTTTAGGGAAGAAAACCTTCCGGGGATTGAAACGTTGAAGGCAAAACTGGTAAGAAGGATTGTTTCATCACTGAAGCATGAAGAATTTATACGCGTTAAACTGGGAAAAGTGGATAACCGTTGGATTGTAACGCCTTTGAATAGAGGTGCAGGTGTAACTATGTCACTGGTCAGAGCGGATGGTATCCTCAGAATTCCGCAGGCGTCAGAGGGCTATGATAAAGGTGCTGAAGTTGAAGTGGAGCTTTCCCGGCCTTTAGAGACGCTGTCAAACACTCTTGTGTCGATTGGCAGTCATGATTTGGTCATGGATTTATTGGCTAATGATTTGCATAAATATGATAATAATCTTACGCTTTCCTCGGCCCACGTTGGCAGCATGGGTGGGATTATTTCGATGAAACAGAAAGAATGCCATTTAGCTCCTGTCCATTTGCTGGAAGAAAAAACCGGGGTGTATAATTTAGACTATGTGCGCAAGTATTTTCCCGGAGAAAAAATGTGCCTGATTAAGTTGGTGAAACGCAGTCAAGGACTTATGGTGCGGCGTGGAAACCCTAAAAACATTTCAGCATTAACAGATCTGAACAAAAAGGACGTCATGATGGTGAATCGGCAAAAAGGTGCAGGCACGAGAATATTGCTGGATCATCTGCTGAAAAAATTAGATATTAATCCGGAACTTTTACAGGGATATGAAAGAGAAATGACGACCCATATGTCGGTGGCAGCAGCAGTTAAAACAGGCACTGCGGATTGCGGTATGGGTGTGGAATCTGCAGCCAAAGCCATGGAACTGGATTTTATACCTGTGGCATGGGAAGACTATGATCTTTTGATTCGGGCTGAAATGATAGAAACAGAAGAAATAATTAAACTGCTGAATGTAATAAAAGGTCCTAGGTTCCAGGATCAGGTGATGAAAATGAGTGGATATGACTGCTCTGAAACGGGTAATATTCTAGCTGTGGAGTAAATTAAAAATGAAAGGAAGTATGTTATTATGGCGAGAGTGCTGGCGATAAACATTAGCGATAAAAAAGGCGTTGTAAAAAAACCTGTCGATAAAGGTGATTTTATTGAAAACTTTGGCCTCAAAGATGATGCCCATGCTGGTGACTGGCATAGACAAGTAAGCTTATTGGGTCAGGAAAGTGTTGATAAAATTCGTGCTTTAGGAACCATCGATCATTTAGAAGCTGGAATTTTTGCAGAAAATATTTTGACTGAAGGCATTGTTTTATATGAGCTGCCCGTTGGAACAAAATTGAAAATCGGAGAAACATTACAGGAAGTGACGCAAATAGGAAAAAAATGTCACCATGGTTGCGAAATATTTCAAAAAGTCGGTGATTGTGTTATGCCTAGAGAAGGAATCTTTACAAAAGTTCTTAAAGGTGGAATGGTCAAAAAGGGAGATTCAATCGAAATAATTCCTTCGGAGTAGTCAATAACGAAATGTCGAAAACAGCAAAGCTGCGTTAAGGGATTAGCTTTAGGTTGTCTTGATTCATAATGACTTACTATTGCAGGAAGGTGATGCGAATATGATCAAAACCATTGATGGATTTATGAATGAAGAAGAGTTTTGTCAGCACTTAAATAAAGAAATTCAGTCTTTCTCAAAGGAAATAGTATTGGTTAAATTAAATATTGACGATTTTGAAACGGTGAATCGATTTTATGGTGAATATGTAGGTGATCAGGTAATTAAAAGTGTAGCAAAAATGCTGGTAGAAAACCTGAGGCAAGATGATTTAGTTTGTCGGACGCACAAGGATGAATTTTTGGTAATGATGCCGGATACCTCCAGAGAGACAGGGCACATATTAATTGAGGAAATCAGAACATTTCGTGATCATTACACATTATCTGTTGGAGATAAAGAGTTAAAAATTCGATTTAGTGCTGGGCTTGCTTCTTTTCCTCATAATGGGAAAACAAAGGAAGGTCTGATAAAAGCTGTGGATGATGTATTGAAAAAAGCTAAAACAATGGGTAAAAATCGTACTTGTGTTGCAATGAGCGATGTCTGGATGGAGAAAAATTTTTCTGTCACAAAAGAGATGGCTTCAGGGCTTTCGCAAATAGCTTCCAAACAAAACAAAACCGAAGCAGGGCTTTTACGGGAAGCATTAGAGGATTTGCTGAGTAAATACGAAACTGAATAAGTCATATTAAAAGGAATAATAAAACAGGTATCCGGCAGAGATACCTGTTTTTTTGTGCGGTTTAGCTGTCGGCACTATAGATACTTTTCGATTCTATGAAAAGCTGGTTCCATATTACTATAGGATGCGATAAATCGATAACCTATGGAATGAAGAACTTTGAAAGTTTCCCTGAATCGAAAGGCAAGTTCATCAATCCTGTGTGTATCTGAGCCTGGTACAATAATTTCTCCACCCACCTCATAATACAGTTTTAATAAGTCGAAAGAGGGGTGCGTATCCTCCAGGCCGTAACGAAAGCCGGAAGTGTTTACCTCAATCCCTTTACCACGTTCGATCAGCTCTTTGAAAATCACTGTTGCCACTTCCTGATAGTCATTAAGAGGCAATGTTTCAGAATAGCCGCCATAACGCTTGATCATGTCCATGTGCCCCAGGACAGAAAAAGGAGTGTCGTTTTGTATAACCTGCAGCATATCGTTAAAATAATCATGATAGGCTTCCTGTTGGCTCCTGCTCTCAAAATAGTCGCCTGTAAAAATATCGGTTTTATGAACGCTATGCAAAGAGCCGATAATAAAGTCAAAGGGATGTGATGCAGCATCCTGAATATATTTTTCGTTTACAAACGGTTGAAGTCCGAATTCAACCCCTGATAGTACAGTGATTTCTTTTCTGTACTTATGAGCTATTTCATTGATTTCTTCAAAAAAGCTTTCATAGGAAAAAGTAAAGTCATTACCCTCCCCATCATAATCATAGTCTTTGTGATCCGTAAAGCATATTTTCTGCAGGCCTAATGAAATTGCTCTTTTGGTTAACTCTTCCATTGAATGAAAACCATCAAAGGAATGATGAGTATGGATGTGATAATCGAACATGGCTTGTCTCCTCTCTTAACAGTTTGAATAATAATCATTGTACAATGATGTTAATACTATGTCAAAATGAATAAATTGAAATAAAACTTGCAATAATCGATATTGGAAGATGAAAGAAATTCATGATAAATTTAGGAAAACGTATGCATTTGCAACAATGCCAACAAAAGCCCGGAAACGAAAAAATGAAACAAAAATAAAAAAAGTTTCAAAATATAGTTGACAGAAAAATGAAGTGCTGCTATAATATCATTCATAATATAAATTCGAATTCAGTAGCCTCTCGGAAATCAAACCCAAAAACCATGGGTCCATAGGCCCGTAACACCTCGAAAAAGGAAAGAAAAGGAAGCAACCCAAAAACATCTAACGTCAGCCCTCAAAAAGAGCATGG
>QYZZ01000112.1 GCA_003838145.1 Tindallia sp. MSAO_Bac2 | reverse complement strand
CTACCCACAGCTCATCCAATGACTTTTCAACGTCACCTGGTTCGGTCCTCCACGAGATTTTACTCTCGCTTCAACCTGGCCATGGGTAGATCGCACGGTTTCGGGTCTGCAACCGGTAACTATGTCGCCCTCTTAAGACTCGCTTTCGCTGCGGCTCCGTTCCTTAAGAACTTAACCTGGCTACCAATCGCAACTCGTTGGCCCGTTCTACAAAAAGTACGCGGTCACCCAGCACTCAATTTTGTTCACTAGGGTTGAGACTGCTTTTGATTCTTTCTTTGAGTTGTCTTTTGGCCTGCCCATGTTGTTTTAGTCTCTTTTCTCGAATCAAGGCATCGTCTCTACTTCTATATGCTTCGTAATATACTAGTGTCCATTGTTGATTTGTTGTGCTTTTGTTGGTTCCAGCGTTGTGTTGTCGAACTCTTTCTTTAATGTCTTTGCTTTGTCCGACATAGATTTCCTCTTTTTCATTCTTTAGTACATAGACATAATGCATGTGTCTACCTCCTAATCAACAAAATTGAGTGCTGGGCTCCCACAGCTTGTAAGCAAAGGGTTTCAGGTTCTCTTTCACTCCCCTCCCGGGGTTCTTTTCACCTTTCCCTCACGGTACTATTCGCTATCGGTCACTGGGTCGTATTTAGCCTTGGGGGGTGGTCCCCCCGCATTCCCACCGGGTTTCTCGTGTCCGGTGGTACTCTGGAGCATTCTCAACGTCTTTCCCAATTTCGTCTACGGGGTTCTTACCCTCTTTGACTCGCCTTCCCAGACGATTCGACTATCGGTACTCAACGCCTCATGAAAATGTCCTAACCCCATATGGCCGAAACCATATGGTTTGGGCTCTTCCCGTTTCGCTCGCCGCTACTCGGGGAATCGATGTTTCTTTCTCTTCCTCGGGGTACTTAGATGTTTCAGTTCCCCCGGTCTCCCTTCCATCAGCTATGAATTCACTCATGGATACGTCAGGTTCTCCTGACGTGGGTTGCCCCATTCGGATATCTACGGATCAAGGCTTGCTTGCAGCTCCCCGTAGCGTTTCGCCGCTTACCGCGTCCTTCGTCGGCGCCCAGTGCCAAGGCATTCGCCCTTTGCTCTTTCTTTCTTGACCTGTTACTGCTTTTCTGTGCTTTTCTCGTTTCATGTAGTTTTCAAGGAACAATTGGTGTTAAAAAAGAAGCACGGTGTTGGTGCTTAGTGGTGGAGACGAGGAGATTTGAACTCCTGACCCCCTGCTTGCAAGGCAGGTGCTCTCCCAACTGAGCTACGCCCCCATTGCGCTTTTTTCTCTTTTAACGGCTGAGAGTCTGGTTCTCTCAAAACTGAACAGCAGAGTGTTTTACTCCTTAGAAAGGAGGTGATCCAGCCGCACCTTCCGATACGGCTACCTTGTTACGACTTCACCCCAGTTATCGGCTTCACCTTCGACCGCTCCTTCCAAATGGTTCGGTAACGGGCTTCGGGTGCTTCCGACTTCCGTGGTGTGACGGGCGGTGTGTACAAGACCCGGGAACGCATTCACCGCGACATGCTGATTCGCGATTACTAGCAACTCCAACTTCATGGGGGCGAGTTG
>QYZZ01000111.1 GCA_003838145.1 Tindallia sp. MSAO_Bac2 | reverse complement strand
TTATGGAAAGCTTTCCATAAGCAGTCATATGGAAAGTGTTTAACTATGGAAAGTTAGAAGCAGAAATAGGCTGTAGCAGTATAATTTCTCCTGTTCTAGCTTTCCATAATTTTTTTATCCTGTTAATGTAAATATCAATAAAACATTAACAGGAGGGAAACCGTATGGACCAACAAGAACAAACTTTAACAATCAAGGAGCTCATCTGCAAAGCAACACAGGTTATTTCTGAACAAGGGCACTCAGCAGTTAGCATCTATCTCTACAGCCGTATCTGGAGGCATCTGCTGAAATATGCCTCAGATAACAATGTTAATTGTTTTTCAATGGATTTTGGTATGGAATATCTAAAAGCGGTGGAAAACATTCAATGCCACAAAAAACTGAGTAAGTTTGAGAAACAAAAAGTAAGGGTTATTAAAGTGCTTCATGATATCTTACATGGCAAAAAACCATCCCAATATTACCATGTATTCCCAAAGGAGTTCCCGCAAAAATTTCACAAGGTTTATACTGATTATCAATCATACCTTATCCAGAAAGGACAGAAGAAATCGACAGTAACAGCTAAGGCATCACGGATTAAAGTGTTTTTTGAATACCTGGACAGCTGTGGCATTCAAGATCTGGCATCTTTGGAGTTTCAAAATATAACAGCATTTTTTAGCATTTTGAAAGAAAATTATGCCCCGAATGCCAAAAGCAATATCCAGTTTACCTTGAGGGATTTTCTTCGCTATGCAGAAGAAAGGAAGATAATTGGCCCCGGTTTTTCAGCTTACATTCAAACTATTTACAGCAATAAAGATGAACGATTACCCTCAACTTATAGTCAGGAAGAACTAAACAGCATTCTTCTTTCAGTTGATCGGGCTACAGTTATTGGGAAACGGGATTACGCTGTTCTTCTCCTGGCCATAAGGCTTGGGATTCGTTCCTCCGATATCCGTCATCTTACCATCCAGAGCCTTCGCTGGAATGAGAATTTAATTGAGTTTTACCAGCAGAAAACCGGCATCTATCAGAAACTTCCTGTAACAGATGAAATCAAATATGCCTTAGCTGACTATCTCAAAAACAGCAGACCCGATGCCAAAGGAGATACCATATTCGTAAGGACAAACGCTCCATATGAAGCCCTTTCTAGTAGCAGCAGTTTTTACCATATTCTGAACAAATATATGAAAAAAGCATGTATTATCACAGAGGGAAAACGCCATGGCATGCACTCTATGCGCCATAGCCTCTCTTCAAACCTTTTGGCTAAAGGAACTCCCCTACCTGTTATTACTGGTATCCTTGGACATAGCAGTTCAGAAGCAACTAAGCGTTATTTATGGATGGATGTCGAAAAGCTACGTATAGCGGC
>QYZZ01000110.1 GCA_003838145.1 Tindallia sp. MSAO_Bac2 | reverse complement strand
TACGATGTCAAGTCCCAATTTTCGATCTGCTTTAAAAAGGCGAAAATGGGAGGAAAAAGAAAAATCACCCAACAAACAAATGTTGAGTGATCAATGCTCTCGGGTTTCCGAGAAGCTTATAGTTAAATAAGGAGGAATTTAAAATGAAATTTGTTACTGTGCGTTATCAGGAACAAGAAGCACCAGGTGTATTAACAAAGGATGATCATGGCGTATTTCTATTTCGTCAGATACTGGGGGATAAGGCTCCTGTAAGCGTTTTGGATTTAATTCGAAAAGAAGATGCGGAATTGATAGAAACAATAAAAGATTACCTGGATAATCCGGCTCAGGATCCATATTTATTAGATCAAGTACAATTACTGGCTCCAATCACAAAACCCTTTAGAAATATTATTTGCCTTGGTTTAAACTACCAGGACCATGCAGATGAGCTGGAGAAATCATTTGCAAAGGATAACCCGACACCAAAAGCGCCAATATATTTTGGCAAAATGGCAACGGAAATAATTGGACCAGGAGCAATAATTGATTTGCAGGGCCAGGTGACGAATGCTATCGATTATGAAGTTGAAGTGGTAGCAGTCATTGGGAAAAAAGGCAAAAATATACCGGCTGAAGAAGCATATCAGCATATATTTGGATATACTATTATGAATGATTTAAGCGCTCGCGACCTTCAGGCGGCACATACACAATGGTTGCGTGGAAAGAGTCTGGATACTTTTACTGCCATGGGGCCTTCTATTGTACACAGAGAATTAATTGAGCATCCACTGGAATTGGATTTAAGTTGCCGGGTGAATAACGAAACAAGGCAGAATTCTAACACCCGAAACTTTATTTTTGACCTTCCTTATGTTATCAGCGACTTTTCTAAAGGATTTACTTTAGAGCCGGGGGATATGATTGCCACAGGAACACCGTCGGGAGTAGGGATGGCTTACGATCCACCTAAATATCTGCATAAAGGTGATGAGGTGATTTGCAAAGTTCAAGGTCTTGGTGAGTTAAGAAACCGGCTGGGTGAATAGGAGGCCATTATGAATAGTATTAAATTTGATATAAGCAAATCGGCCCATATCTTCAAGTCTCACTGTTTACAACAGTTGCAACCACAAATAAGCTTAGCGCATAAACAATTGCATGAAAATACTGGTCCGGGCAACGAATTTCTGGGTTGGTTGAATCTCCCTGATAACATCAGCACAAAAGAAATTAATCGGATAAAAGAAGCAGCTGATTCCATAAGGCAAAAATCTGAGGTGCTGGTGGTGATTGGCATCGGAGGATCATACCTTGGAGCGAGAGCTGTATTGGAACTGCTTAAAGCAAACAGTATGTTTCAATCTGAATCACTTACCAACAATGGAGTACAGGTTATTTTTGCAGGTCAACACATGGATAGCGATTATTTGAAAGCGCTTACAAAATGGTTGGAAAAGAAGGATTTTACAATTAATGTCATTTCTAAGTCCGGAACCACAACTGAACCTGCCATTGCTTTTAGAATTCTCAGACAGTTAATGGAGTCTAAGTATGGTCAGGAAGAAAGTAAAAGGCGCATTTATGTAACAACAGATGAAAAAAAGGGCGCACTAAAAAATTTAGCAAATGAGAAAGGATATAAATCCTTTGTCATACCGGATGACATAGGAGGAAGATATTCTGTACTCACGCCTGTAGGGTTGTTACCGATTGCATCGGCAGGCATTGATATTGAAGAAATGCTGGAAGGTGCCCGAAAAGCATGTGAAGATTTTCGGAATTCTCTTATGGATAATAATGCATCATATCAGTATGCTGCTTATCGAAACTTTCTATACCAACAGGGGAGGACAATAGAAGTACTGGCAAGTTATGACCCTTCTTTTCATTATCTCTGCGAATGGTGGAAACAACTGTTTGGTGAAAGTGAAGGAAAAGACGGAAGAGGGATATTTCCTGCATCTCTACAGTTCACAACAGACCTGCATTCAATGGGTCAGTATGTTCAGGACGGGCGCCGAATACTCTTTGAAACGGTGCTAAATATCGAAAAAAGTCATTCGGAAGTCCTGGTGCCGGACACCGGTGAGAATGAGGATGGACTCGACTATTTAAAGAACAAGGATCTGGCTACCATCAATCAAAAAGCACTTGAAGGTACAGTAATGGCTCATATTGATGGAGGAGTTCCAATAGGAATACTCACTATTCCTGAAAAAACTCCTTACTGGATAGGGTATGTATTATATTTTTTTCAAAAATCTTGTGCGATCAGTGGCTATATGTTGGGCGTGAACCCCTTTGATCAACCTGGAGTTGAAGACTATAAGCGGAATATGTTTGCTTTACTGGAAAAACCTGGATCTGAAAGTACGCGGCGGGAGCTGGAAGCTAAATGGAAGAAATAAAACATGGGCCTATTGGTGTTTTTGATTCAGGGTATGGCGGCATCAGTGTTTTAGCCAACTTAATTGAATCGATGCCGGGAGAATCCTTTGTTTTTCTGAGTGATTCAAAGAATGCTCCCTATGGCGAATTAGAACCGGAAGAAGTATTAAACCATACCGTAACTAATGTAGAAATACTAAACAGTCAGGCAGTCAATGCTGTGGTTATAGCCTGTAATACAGCTACAAGTGCAGCTGTACAAACATTGAGAAGTAAGTATTTGTTTCCGATTATCGGAATGGAGCCGGCTGTTAAACCAGCTGTAAATAAAACCGGATCCGGTAGAGTTTTAGTGGCTGCAACAGATCTCACACTGAAAGAGAAAAAGTTTGCGTCTTTAATTGAGAGCATTGACCATCAGAACGAAATAATTACCCTGCCATGTATTGGCCTTGTAGATAAAATAGAAGAACATGGTCCTGAATCACCAGAAGTTGATCAAAAAATTGACGAATTACTGGAACCATACATGTCTTTGAACTTTGATGGGGTTGTATTGGGTTGTACGCATTATGTTTTAGTAAAAGATAAATGGCGATCAAAATTTCCATCAGATACAGTTTTCTATGATGGTAACGAAGGTACTGTGCGGCAGACAATTCGAATGTTGAAATACTATAAACAAGTCATATCAAACTGTCCCCCTGCCAGAGTATGTATAATGGACTCCAGCCAAAACGACGACCGCTTGGCACAATGCAAAAAATTACTAATGAATCAACTGGAAGTAAACAGGAAGATCTCCATGGATCAATTGCATATAGAATTGAGGAAAACCGATGAACTATGTAAGTTTTGAGCAGGTGACACATCAATATGGAGCTCACCCGGTTCTGGAGGATACGACTTTATACATCGAACCTACAACCAAACTAGGTATTGTAGGAGCTAATGGAACTGGAAAAACAACTTTGCTGAAAATGCTGGCTGGAAGATTAAAGCCGGATTCAGGAAACATTAGATTTCATCCAAAATGCAGAATTCAAATGGTATCACAGGACACGATAGAAAAAACAAATTGCAGTGTTCTGGAACTGGTAATGAAAAGCGATGACCCAAACATGCGACTTCTCGCAGATTACAATGAGTTGTTAACGAAAATGGAAGTTGACCCAGATCATCAGCCATATACAAAAAAGTGGCAGGAGTTGCACCAGGTAATCGAAGATAAGAACTTATGGCAGCTGGAGACCCAGGCCAAAATGATTCTAACAAAGTTGGGGCTGACAAACTATAATCAAAAAGTAAATCAGCTTTCCGGTGGACAGCGGCGACGCATTTCTCTTGCGCGTTCTCTAATTCAGCCTTCAGAATTGTTAATATTGGATGAACCGACCAACCACTTGGATTTATCCATGATTCTATGGCTGGAAGAATGGTTAATACAGCGAAAAGGTGCACTTGTCATGGTCACCCATGACCGTTATTTTCTTGATCGCGTAACAAATAGCATCGGAGAACTTGATAATGGAAAACTCACCATATTTCCAGGATCTTATCAGTTTTACCTTGAAAAAAAACAGGAAATAGTTCATTCGCATCAGAAAGAAAAAGAACGAATTAATACTCTTTTTAAAAAAGAACTGGCATGGATTAGCCGTGGAGCCAGAGCTCGAACTACCAAGCAAAAAGCAAGAATACAGCGGTTTGATGAACTTAAAGATAAAAGAAATCATCAGGAAGAAAGACAAATAGATATTCCGATATTACAAAAACGATTGGGGAAACAAGTGTTTGAAATGAAAGAAGTTTCCTTTAGCTATAACGAAGAAGCTCCAATTTTTAACAAAGTGGACATACTACTCAAGCCTGGAGAAATAGTAGGTCTTGTTGGGCCAAATGGTACGGGAAAAAGCACACTGTTACATCTAATGGCTGGCAAACTGATTCCGTCTGACGGAATTATTAAATGGGGAAAAACTGTCAAAACTGCTTATTTGGATCAGGAAAGCCAGGAGTTAGATCCGGAGTTAAGAGTATTGGAGTATGCCAGAGAAGGTCGGGAGTACATGACCGTAGAGGCTAATAGACACATTTCTGCTGCACAGTTGCTTGAGCGCTTTTTGTTTACACCGGATAAGCAATGGACGAAAGTGGGAAGCTTATCTGGGGGAGAAAAGAGAAGACTTTACCTGATGCGCAAATTAATGGATGAACCGAATTTTTTGTTATTAGATGAACCTACAAATGATCTGGACCTGTATACGTTAGCATTACTGGAAGACTTTTTACTTTCCTTTGAAGGAACGGTTGTTATTTCTTCCCATGACCGGTATTTACTGGATCGACTGGCTGATCGTTTGCTGATAGTTAATGGAAATGGAGTGGTCCAGGAATATCATGGCAGTTGTAGTGCCTGGATGGAAGAGGAAATGCACGAAAATGTTAGCGGGAAAGAAAGCGAGTATAAAAAGCATGACCCTGTAAAAGACAAAAAACAGCACGGTAGAAATCGAAAATCATCAGGTTTGAGTTTTCACGAACAAAGAGAATATAATCATTTAGAGTCAGATATTCAGGATTTAGAGAAAAAAATAGAAAACATCAATCAGAATATTGAGCAACAGCTATCGGACTTTGAGGCTTTACAAAAAAGCATTAACGAAAAAGAGGAACTTGAGATGACTTTGGAAAAAAAGGTTGATCGCTGGGCGGAGCTAACTGACAAACTGGAAAACCTCCAGCTGGAGAAAAATCCAAGAAGCTGAATAGCTGAATGTAGTTTGCCCGACAACAAAGAAAATTAGGCCCCTGGTATTAAAGGATCTGGGGCCTTTCTCATGTGGTGGTTTCAACTGTTTCTTAAAAAAGCATAACATGTCAATATGGAAATAAGAATCATTATGTAAATACCATTAATCAGGAGGCTTTAGGCGAAAAATGAAGAATGAGTTTTAAAAAACCATAATTTGCCTGTATTTCAAGTTTTGAAAAACAGAGAATATCCGCTACAGTATACCATATATGGTATTTTATTTATGGGATTGCACTAAATAAAGGGGGCGCTATGAATTGGCTATTACGAAAATACAAAAAAGAAATGGTGAAATCGTTGACTTTCAAATGACAAAAATAAAAGATGCTATTTTTTCAGCTGTGAAGTCAGTCGGTGGAGACGATGAAATGAGAGCCAGTGTACTGGCAAAAAAAGTGGTGGATATCGTCAACGAAACATACAGAGCAAGTATACCTTCAGTTGAAGATATCCAGGATCTGGTGGAAAAAGTCCTGATAGAAGAAGGCCATGCGAAAACGGCAAAAGCATTTATTCTTTACCGTAAAAAAAGGGAAGAAATCCGAGAAGTTAAAAACCTTTTTATGGATGCGGAGGAAATGGTAGAAGAGTATGTCAGTCTCCAAGACTGGAGAGTAAACGAAAATGCTAACATGGGCTTTTCGCTTCAGGGCCTGAATAATCACATTGTAGAATCCATCAGTTCAAAATACTGGCTCAACAAAATATATCGCAAGGAACTCAGGGATGCACACATACGAGGTGATTTGCATATTCACGATTTGGGACTTCTGGCACCATACTGCTGTGGATGGGATATGGAAGACTTTTTAAGGCGGGGTTTTAAAGGAGCTAAAGGAAAAGTGGAATCCAGACCCCCTAAGCATTTAGAAACCGCACTGGGACAACTGGTAAACCTATTATACACATTGCAGGGAGAGTCGGCAGGTGCACAGGCAGTATCGAGCATTGATACATATCTGGCTCCGTTTATTCATTATGATGGGCTTTCAATGAACCAGGTCAAAAAAGCATTGCAGCGATTTGTTTTTAACCTGAATATACCGACACGCGTCGGGTTTCAAACGCCTTTTACAAATATAACCCTGGATATTGCCCCTCATCCATTGTTGAAAAGTCAACCGGCTATAATTGGAGGAGTGACCGTTGACAAAACCTACGGTGACTTTCAAAAAGAGATGGATATGTTTAATAAGGCATTCTGTGAGGTGATGATGGAAGGGGATGGTGCTCAAAGAGCTTTTAGTTTCCCCATTCCTACCATCAATATAACACCTGATTTTCCCTGGGAGTCAGAAGTTGCCGATGCTATTATGGAAATGACAAGAAAGTTTGGGACTCCATATTTTGCCAACTTCCTAAACTCTGATATGGCACCAGAGGATATTCGCAGTATGTGTTGCCGGTTACGTCTGGATAACCGTGAACTGAGGAAACGTGGTGGTGGTTTGTTTGGAGCAAACCCAATGACAGGATCCATTAATGTCGTTACGCTGAATATGGCGAGAATTGGGTATACATCCCAAAACATGGAAGACTTCAAGCGTCAGGTAAGGAAGCTGATGGAACTGGCTAAAGAAATTTGTGAAGAAAAGCGGATTGTCCTGGAAAATTATATGGAAGCTGGTCTTTATCCATATTCGAGGTTTTATTTGCAAAGCGTAAAGGATTCTACGGGCGAATATTTCAAAAATCACTTTTCCACAGTTGGTCTTAATGGGATGAACGAGGCTTGTCTGAACCTTTTGGGTGAAGATATTACAACAGAGGATGGACAGGCATTTGCTGTGGAGATAATGGAATTTATGAACCGGGTCATTCAGATTTTCCAGGAGGAAACCGGAAGCCTTTGGAACCTGGAAGCTTCTCCGGCAGAAGGAACTTCTTATCGATTTGCAAGAATAGACAAAGCCATGTATCCCAGAATAATTTCACAGGGAAAGGAAGAACCTTATTATACCAACTCTACCCAGCTTCCTGTTGGACATACAAAAGATATATTTGAAGCAATTGAAGCCCAGGAAAACCTTCAAACACAATATACAGGCGGAACAGTTTTTCATGGGTTTATCGGAGAAGAAATACAGGATGTCGCAACAACGAAGCTTTTGTTAAAAAGAAGTTTTGAAAACTCACATATGCCATATATGACAATCACACCAACTTACAGTATTTGTCAGGAACATGGTTATATAAAGGGAGAACAGTTCCAGTGTCCTGAATGTGGAGAAGACACTGAGGTCTGGACAAGGGTTGTTGGCTTTCATCGACCGGTTCAATCGTGGAATAAAGGAAAAAAAGAAGAGTTCAAAGACAGGCTTGAATTTGAGCCGGAGGTCAGCACCGGAAAACAGGTTGATGCTTTTGAACAGGAAAGCTCCAAAGAAGATAAGGTCGGATAATATAATAACCTCCCTCGCTCTAAATGGGCAGGGAGGTTATTAATATATGCTTAGCAGTGTTAGGTTAAATAAAGATGGTTCTATGTTTTAAGCTTAGACATCATGTGATAGAATAAATAAGGATTGAAGATTAGTCATATGGGGAGACAGCTAATGGTAGATAATTTACTCTTTAGTCTGGGTACTGCTTTGCCAATTTTTCTGGTAATGTGCTCTGGCTACGTGATGAAATATAAAAAGTTGATTGATAATGGATTTATAAAAAAAGCAAATTACATGGTGTTTTATGTCGCATTGCCAATAAAGCTATTTCATGATGTTTCGATGACTTCTTTTCAGGAATATTTTGATCTGAAATTTATCTTTTTTGTAACTGTTATTACTGTGGGAGGTGCTTTGATTTCCTGGTTTACAGGAAATCTGCTTATTCGTGACTCGCATCAGATAGGTGCTTTTGCTCAGGGTGCTTTCAGAGGGAATTTTTTGTATATAGGGTTTTCTTTAATGGAGAATATCATAGGGAGAATTGCTTTAAAAGGTCCTTTGGCTGTTGCGATTATTGTACCACTTTATAATATAATGTCTGTAATTATTCTAACTTATGCGGGGAATAGTAAGGATAAGAGTATTAATTTAATCAGTACACTAAAAGATATCATGCGCAACCCTCTTATAATTGCCATAACGGCAGGTATTTTTACATCTTTGCTTCCGGTGGAAGTACCCCTTGTGATGGCAAGAACCATGGAATATTTTGCTTCCATCGCAACACCGTTGGCTTTGATAGCAATTGGAGCCTCTTTTAATTTTAGTCATACAATTGAGAACCTTCCTCCGGCTTTAATGGCCAGTGCTATCAAGCTGGTGATTCTGCCATCGATAGCTGTCGCTGCAGCTGTTGCTATTGGATACACAGGTGAGGATAT
This sequence comes from Tindallia sp. MSAO_Bac2, assembly GCA_003838145.1. Classification (GTDB taxonomy): domain Bacteria; phylum Bacillota; class Clostridia; order Peptostreptococcales; family Tindalliaceae; genus Tindallia. The sequence continues at coordinate 21,294 of QYZZ01000110.1, read as the reverse complement.
TGTTTTGATATATGTATTAACAGGAGTGCCGACAGCTACGGTTTCTTTTATTATGGCTGCTGCAATGGAGGCGGATAAAGATTTAGCTTCAAATATTATTATGATCAGCACACTTCTTTCAGTAATTACAATGACACTTTTTGTTTTCGTTTTCAGAAGTACTGGCATAATATAATTGAAGGTATTAATAAAATGAATGAGGTAGATATAATGTCGATTGGCGGAATTCAAAAAACATCCTTTATTGATTATCCGGATAAACTATCAACTGTACTGTTTTTTAGGGGATGCAACTTCAAGTGCCCATATTGTCACAATGCAGAGCTTATTTCTTTCGATGGAAAAACGATCAGTGAAAAAGAAGTCCTGCAGGAATTATCAAAAAGAATACGGTATATTGATAGCGTTGTGATTTCCGGAGGAGAATGTACCCTTTCAGATAAATTAATGGAGATTATCAGCGAAATCCGTTCTATTGGATACAATGTTAAGCTGGATACAAATGGAACCATGCCAGGACGGATAAAAGAATTGATTGATCATAACCTTCTGGATTACATAGCTATGGATATTAAAGCTCCGTTGGGAAAATATGAACAGGTAGCCGGAGTTCCTATAAACTTGAATAAAATTAAAAACAGCGTTAATTTAATTATGAATCAAATGGATAAATATGAATTTCGCACAACGGTTTCACTTGACCTATTAACAAAAGAGGATATTATTGAAATAGCATACTGGTTAAAGGGTGCCAGGAAGTTTGTTATTCAAAATTTCAGTGATAGTGAAAACGTATTGTGTGGAAAAAATAAGCTCCGGCCATATGATAGCGACTCATTAAGTACGATTCAGGCTGAAATCCAACATCTTTTTGGTGAAGTTATCATTCGATAGAAAAGTATTTCGTATATAGGAGGTAATCAGATGACAGAAGTAGAACGACTGGAAAACATGATAGAATACATTGAATCCTTACCCATTAATACCAAAGTGATCGTTTTTGAGCCTGGTACAACTAAAACAGCACAAATGGCTGCAGATCAACTTGGAGTGAGTGTGGGGCAGATTGCAAAATCAATCTTATTTTTGGCCAATGGTGATCCGGTTTTGGTTGTCACCACTGGTGACGCCAAAATCAATAACAGCAAAATCAAAAAAATACTCGGTACAAAGCCCAAAATGGCATCGGCTGAAGAATGTATTGAAAAAACAGGATTTCCGCCGGGTGGAGTTTGTCCCTTTGGGTTGGAGGATGTAAAAGTGCTCCTGGATGTCAGCATGAACCGGTTTGATGTTGTATATGCAGCGGCAGGTACAGCTAACACAGCGGTACCAGTGACGCTGGAACAGCTGAAAGAAGTTACAGGTGGCGAAGTGGTTGATGTATGCAAAGTTTGAAAGGAGATTCAGTATGTACAAAATTGTATTTAATATACCGTCTTATATTCCTCATTCAAAAACTGATCTTGAAAAATTGTTGGATCCTGAAAAATTCAGTGATGTGGTTTTTGTCAATAAACCAGATCAGCTGGAGAAGGTTATAGAAGATGCGGATGTGGTGGTAACTTTTCCCTGTGATGCTTCCATTATAAAAAAAGGCAAAAAGCTGAAATGGCTTCAGGCAATCAGCGTTGGAGTAGATGCATTTCCGTTGCAAGAACTACACGAGAAAGGCGTTATTATAACTAACGGAAAAGGTGTTCATCGGATTCACATGGCTGAGTATGCCATTGCAAGCATGATTATCATGGCAAGAAACTTTCATGTAATGATGGAAAATAAAATCAGCCACAGCTGGAACAGAAAGGTACCACAAAACGAAATTTTTGGAGCCACTGTGGGTATCCTGGGTCTTGGAAGTATTGGTCAGGAAGTAGCGAAAAAAGCTTCGTTGATGGGCATGCGCGTTATCGGCATAAAGAACACGCCGACTGATATTCCTTATGTGGAGAAGGTAGCTGGTATTGACGAAATAGAATCCGTATTCAAAGAAAGTGATTATATTATTAATTTGTTACCTGAAACAAAAATGACTAAAAAAATAATAGGCTTTAACTTGCTGTCCAAGATGAAAAAAGAAGCCTGTCTTATTAATATGGGACGTGGAGGTACTGTTGATGAAGAAGCTTTAATCAAGGTACTTGAAGAAGGAAAAATTCGCGGGTTGGTATCTGATGTTTTTGATGAAGAACCTTTATCTGAAGAAAGTCCCTTGTGGAAAATGGACAATGTGGTTATAACGCCACATATGTGTGGCGAATCCGTCAAATATATGGAAAAATTAAAACCAATCCTACAGAATAATATAAAAGTATTCCAGGGCGGAAAAGGCAGCATGATGAATTTGGTGGATTTGGATAAAGGATATTAATTCTGTCCCCCAAAATGCGATCTTGTGGTATAATGAGATAAATTAGTGATAACTGATTCTGGCGTTGATGAAGAGGAGTAAGCAATTTAAGGATCTACAGAGAACAAAACCCTTGGCTGAGAGGTTTTGCGTTTAATTATTGCTGAAGTAGCTTCAGAGCTTTTGAACGGAAGCAAATGTGTGTACGTTCAGACGGTGTAAAGGAACGTTATATCCTTGGTTAGAGCGCCCCGAAAATAATTGCATTGGGGAAATAGGGTGGTACCGCGAAGTCTTTTCGTCCTTATAATTAAGGAGGAGAAGGCTTTTTTGTTTTCTGTAATTATCATTATAGGGAGGTTGAAACAATGGAAACAACATTGCAAAAAAATTATGATCCCAAATCATTTGAACAAAAAGTTTATAAGGACTGGATGGACAAAGATTTATTCAAAGCTATACCAAATTCAGGCAAAGAACCATTTTGTATAGTATTACCACCACCAAACATTACTGGACAGTTACATCTTGGACATGCCCTGGACCAGACGCTTCAGGACATTTTGACCAGATACAAGAGAATGAGAGGTTATGAAGCGCTTTGGTTGCCGGGTACAGACCATGCCAGCATTGCGACGGAAGTGAAAGTTGTTGATAAAATCAAACAGGAGCAGGGACTAAGCAAAAAAGAAATTGGACGCGAAAAATTTCTTGATGAAGCATGGGCCTGGCGAGATAATTATGGACGCAGAATTGTAGAGCAAATGAAACAGCTGGGCAATTCATGTGACTGGTCGCGGGAAAGATTTACAATGGATGAAGGGTGTAATAAGGCAGTCAAGGAATTTTTTGTCAGGCTGTACGAAAAAGGCTTGATCTACCGTGGTAACCGGATAATTAATTGGTGTCCGGACTGCAAAACATCTCTTTCTGACATTGAGGTGGAGCATGAAGAAAAGACCGGGAAGTTTTGGCATGTTAATTACCCGATTAAAGATGAAGATATCTATATTGAAATTGCAACAACAAGACCTGAAACAATTTTGGGAGACACAGCTGTTGCTGTACATCCGGAAGATGAAAGGTATAAACATTTAATTGGAAAAACGGTAGTGTTACCACTACTAAACAGAGAAATTCCTATTATATCCGATGAGTATGTAGATCCGGACTTTGGTACCGGAGCCGTTAAAATTACGCCATCCCATGATCCCAATGATTTTGAGGTAGGAGTACGTCATAACTTGCCACAGATCCGGGTAATGAATGATGATGCAAGTATTAACGAGAATGGTGGGCCCTATCAGGGAATGGGTCGTTACGAAGCAAGGAAAAAGATGGTAGAAGATTTGGAGAAAATGGGGTTGCTGGTTAGTGTCAAAGAACGGGTTCATAACGTTGGTCAGTGCTATCGATGCAATACAGCTGTTGAACCTATTACCTCCGAACAATGGTTTTTGCACATGGATCCACTGGCTAAACCAGCAATTGATGCCGTAAAAAATGGCGATACAAAATTTGTGCCGGAGAGATTTAGCAAAATCTATTTTCACTGGCTGGAAAATATCAGGGACTGGTGCATTTCCCGTCAATTATGGTGGGGGCATCGCATTCCTGCATACTATTGTCAGGACTGTGGTGAAATGATGGTGCTTAGAGATGAGCCTGACATGTGCGCCCAATGCAAAGGATCGAACATTTTTCAGGATGAGGACGTTCTTGATACCTGGTTTAGTTCGGCTCTTTGGCCTTTTTCAACTTTAGGTTGGCCGGAGAAAACACCAGAATTAGAGTACTTTTATCCTACCAGTGTATTAGTAACAGGCTATGATATTATTTTTTTCTGGGTTGTGCGAATGGCTTTCAGCGGCCTTGAAGTATGCGATGATGTTCCTTTCAGGCATGTACTTGTACATGGGTTGGTGCGCGATGCTGAGGGCAGAAAAATGAGTAAATCCCTGGGTAATGGGGTTGATCCGTTACAAGTAATCGACGAATACGGTGCCGATGCGTTGCGCTTTACATTAATACAGGGAAACAGTCCGGGGAATGATCTCCGTTTTCACGATGAAAGACTGGAGGCAAGTCGCAATTTCGCCAACAAACTATGGAATGCTACGCGTTTCCTGCTAATGAATCTTGACGGGGAAATGCCGTGTATTAACGAAGAAGAACATGACCTGACCTTTGAAGATAAATGGATCTTATCAAGACTGCAACGGGTTGAGCAGGAGATAACATTAAACTTGGATAAATTTGAGCTTGGACTTGCACAACAGAAAATTGTTGATTTTACATGGAATGAATACTGTGACTGGTATATTGAAATGAGTAAAACTCGCTTATATAGTGATGATGAGAACGCCAGATATACTGCTCAGGCAGTGCTAATGGAAGTGCTAAAAAATATTCTGAAGCTTTTACATCCTTTTATGCCTTTTATAACAGAAGAAATATGGCAAAGCCTGCCTGGTGAAAACGGAAATATTATGGTTGCATCCTGGCCGGAAACAAAAAATGAATGGATAAATACTAAGGCAGAGGAAGAGATGGACCAGCTTGTACAAGCTATAAAGAGTATTAGAAACATACGATCCGATATGAATGTGCCGGCATCAAGGAAGGCTGCACTTATGATTCTGAATGCACGTCATGAATTGAAAGACCTGATGGAAAGAGGAACCCCCTATCTTATGAGTCTTGCATCTGTTTCAGGTGTGTCTTTTCCGGAAACAAAAAATATGATTCCGGATCAGGCTGTATCAATTCCATTTGCAGGAGCTGAATTATTTATTCCTCTGGAGGAACTGGTTGATATTGAAAAGGAACTTCAACGGCTGGAAAAAGAAAAACAAAAACTCCATGGAGAAATTAAACGCGTAAAGGGTAAGCTCAGTAATAAAGGATTTGTAGAAAAAGCACCTGAACACCTGGTGGAGGAAGAAAAGCAGAAACAAACAAAGTTTGAAGAGATGCTTAAAAATGTTGAAAAAAGAATTGCTGAACTTAATCGTTAAACGTCACTGCCTATAAGGAGGTTCAGGCTTTGAATTATCAAGAGGCACTAACCTATATTCATGGAACTTATAAATTTGGAAGCAAGCTTGGACTGACCAATATAAAAAGGCTGTTAGCGCTTTTAAATAACCCGGAAAAAAAACTAAAATTTATCCATGTAGCTGGTACAAATGGAAAAGGCTCAACCTGTTCCATGATACAGTCAGTGTTAACGGCGGCAGGTTTCCGGGTAGGTTTATATACATCACCATATATTCAACGTTTTAATGAACGGATAAGGATTGATGAAAACAATATAAAAGACGATGAACTAGCCTATATTACTGATCAGGTAAAACAGTGTATTGAAAAAATGCTGGATGAAGGATATTCGCACCCCACAGAATTTGAAGTGGTTACAGCAATTGCCATGCTATATTACCACCAACAGGATGTTGACTTTGTGATTTTGGAAGTTGGACTGGGCGGACGACTGGATGCAACCAATGCTATCGATAAACCTTTGTTATCGATTATTACACCAGTAGATTACGACCATATGGCATATCTGGGAGACACGTTGACAGCCATTGCCAGTGAAAAAGCCGGAATCATTAAAGAAGCTGTGCCCGTTGTAACTGGATTTCAACACCAGGTGGCATTAAAGGTACTGCAGGATAAAGCGAGTTCTCTAAACGCTCCTTTTTACCAGGTGGTGCCGGAAGCGTTTCAAATGCACGATACAAATCTTCATGGTCAAACTTTTTCTGTAACGCTTCGTGGTAAAAAATATGATCATATTTCAGTATCTTTGCCCGGCCCACATCAGGCTGAGAACTGTATGCTGGCTCTTACTTCATTACAAATACTGGAAGAAGCAGGATACCTGCAAGTAAGTCCGGAAGCTCTTGAAGAAGGGCTGAGCAATGTTCGTTGGATGGGAAGACTGGAAATTGTTCATGACAGCCCCTTGGTGATTATTGATGGAGCACATAATGTACAGGGTGCTAAATCCTTGTCAAGAAGTTTGGATTTGCTTTTGCAGAACGTATCTGTCACCTGGTTAATTGGAATGCTTGAAGACAAGGAGATTGACGAGGTTTTAAATACCCTCGTACCCCATATGGACCGAATTGTAGTAACGCAACCGGAATACCACCGAGCAATGAAAGCAGAATCTTTGGGAGAAAGACTGTATAACAGACATCCAAATGTCTGGGTTGAACCCTCAATGAAGAATGCGATTCATAAGGCTTTGGAAGTCACACCTGCATCTGGAGCTGTACTTTGTGCTGGATCACTCTATATGTTAGGTCAAATCCGATCATACTTTATGCATGATAATGACGGAGATGATAAGAATGAGTAATGAAAACAAAAGGATAAAAGAAATGTTGGAAAATCTTGGTGCCGATGTTTCGGGTATTGGAGACGTAGTGCAGCACTTACCAAAATCCCTGAGAGATATGCCGATCGCCGTATCATTTGCTGTGGGATTATCTCACCGTATAATGGGAGAAATTTGCCCCGTGGATGGTCCCAGCCAAACATACTTTCATCATTACCGATCAGTCAATTCACTGATTGATCATATCAGCCTTAAAGTAATGCTTGAAATACAGCGTATCGGATATAAAGCCTACGCCATACCAGCATCACAGAGCCTGAACGAAGAAAATCCTCAGTACAGAGGAAGAGTCTCCCACCGGATGACGGCTACCAGGTCTGGAGTAGGATGGATTGGAAAAAGTGGTAATTTAATAACCGAAGCATTTGGACCTGAAGTAAGGCTGGGAACGGTCCTTACTTCAATGCCGCTGAAGCCGGAAAAACCAATTGAAGAAGGTAAGTGCGGAGAGTGCTCCGAATGTGTAAAGGCATGTCCTGCTTATGCACTTTCAGGCCTGCATCATTGGGCTCCTGGTATGGAAAGGGAATTAATCGTTGATCCGGTTCGTTGCAGCCAGCACATGAAAAATAAATATCAGCATATTGGACGGGGTGCAGTATGTGGAATTTGTATTGTAGTCTGTCCTTATGGTGAAAATAAAGTATTATAAAGGAGATTTAAAAATGAAATTGAGCAAGTATTTGTTTCTTCTGCTTGGCGTAGCATTGATAATGACTGTTGCTGGTTGTAGCGATACGGAAGATCTTGTATCTGACCAGGATAACAAAACGTATGATGAAAGTGTATCGAAGGATAGTCAGGATTTGGATGCATCAATTGATGAAGAAGAGAGTGAAGAAGAAATAGAGGAAATACAGGAAATTGACCCGGAAGAGTTTGGTGTTAATGAAATGGGTCAGGTGATGGTTTTGATGTATCACCATATACGTGAACCTGAAGCCGAATGGTCCAGAACGCCTGATAATTTCAGAAAAGATTTGAAAAACCTATATGAACAAGGTTACAGACCCATCCGTCTTGAGGACTATGCAACCGGGAATATCAATACGGAGCCTGGAAAAACGCCTGTAGTACTAACCTTTGATGACGGAAATCAAAACAATTTTAACATGATTGAAGATGACTCGGGTGAGTGGATTATTGATCCTGAATCTGCTGTTGGAATTTTAATGGATTTTCATGAAAAACACCCTGACTTTGATCCTCATGCAACATTCTTTATAAATGGTGGTACACCCTTTGGTCAGTCTGACTGGGTTGAATATAAGTTGAATTTTTTGGTTGAAAACGGAATGGATATTGGAAATCACACAGCTACTCACTTGCACTTAGGTGATGCCGATGCAGAAACAATTCAGCAGGAGCTTGGAAGAATTGTCCAGTTAGTTAAAAAATATGTCCCTGGCTATGAGGTCAATACTTTTGCACTACCTTTTGGATCAAGACCGAAGGAAAATAGCTTGTGGTCATACCTGGTAAGAGGCGAATACGAAGATGTTAACTATGAACATGTTGCGGTGCTTGAAGTAGGCTGGGATCCTTATCATTCGCCCCACCATAAGGATTTTGATGGGGCGACCATCCGTCGAGTACGTGCCAGTGAAACAAAAGTAGATGGTGTTGGTATGTATGATTGGATGGATTCCTTTGACCGGGGAAGCAGAACCAGATACATTAGTGACGGCAATCCTGATACTGTGACAGTTCCGGAAGAATTTGCTGACCGGATAAACGCTGATATTCCTGATGAAAACATAAACATATATTAGTTTAAAGGGGTGGAACGATGGATATAAACCATTTCTGGATTGTACCTGCGGTTATTGTATTTATTATTTTAATATCCATTCAGTATTCGTTGAACCGAATCATTCATCTATTAAAGGAAATAAAAGAAATACTAAATAACGACAAAAATCAACCTCCCTACTTTTAACAAAATTGACAGCACAGCCATTTTTTTATAGAATGATGCCTGTATTGAAAAGATTTCAACTAAGATAAACCAGGGGGTAACTTATGAATATTGATGATAAAAAGTGGGAAATACTATGCTCCGAAGAAGATATCAAACAAAAGACGAATGAACTGGGAAACCTGATAACAGAAGACTATCAAGACAAAAATCTTTATGTCATTTCTTTGTTGAGGGGTAGTTTTATCTTTTGTGCTGATCTGGTCAGGGCCATTGACCTGAAGTTAAATATAAACTTTATGATCAGTTCATCCTATGGGGATGGCCTACAAACCAGCGGTAAAGTAACGATAAACAAAGATGTTGAAGAAGATTTGACAGATTACGATGTTTTGCTGGTGGATGATATAGCCGATTCTGGTCTTACGTTAAAACATGTAATGGAGCATTTGAAAACTAAAAATCCAAAGAGTTTAAAATCCTGTGTTTTGCTGAACAAGCCGTCACGTCGTCTGACGGACCTTGAGCCTGACTACTGCGGTTTTACAATACCGGATGCCTTTGTAGTTGGTTATGGATTAAACTATGGTGATCATTACAGAAACATACCATATGTTTTTATCGTGACGGAAGAAGATAGGGATAGACAGGAGAATTAGTATGAACTGGTCTTTTGATGTAGATGCATTAACAAAAAAGCTAACAGAATATCGGCGGGATTTACACCAGATTCCTGAATTGGCGTTTCAGGAAAATGAGACGGCTGCCTACATACAGAAGCGATTAGACCAGCTGGGCATTCAATATGAAAGCGGTGTTGCCGGAACAGGTATACTGGCTTTTATTCCAGGAAATCCCGGAACTGACACATACTGCTTTCGTGCAGATATGGATGCACTGGAAGTGGATGAGCAGAACGATGTTGAGTATAAATCCCGGAAATCCGGCTGTATGCATGCGTGTGGTCATGACGGACATATGACTGTATTGTTAGGACTAGCCAATATTCTTGTTTCTGAAGGGGTTAAACTAAGAGATAATGTTGTCCTGCTGTTTCAACCCGGAGAAGAAGGTACTGGTGGTGCGGATATTATTGTTCAATCCGGGATTCTTGATCAATATGATGTACGGAAAATATATGGATTGCATTTGTTTCCCGGGATTGAAGAAGGTATGTTGGGGATTGCTTCTGGACCCATGATGGCGCAAAATAGTGAAATTGATATTACCATTTGGGGTGAAAATGCACACGGAGGATTACCGCATTCAGGAAACGACGCATTGATCGTTGCAAGCCAGCTGCTTGCTACTTTTCAAACAATCATTAGCAGGAATATAAACCCCCTGGAACCTGCTGTCATTACCTTTGGTAGGATGAATGGCGGGGAAGTGCGAAATATGATTGCAAGAAAAGCGACAATGGAGGGTACAATCAGGACTTTTAGCGAAGAATCTTACGAAATACTGAAAAATAGATTGCTGGCAATTGTAAGAGGGCTGGAAATAACCTACGAATGTCAGATAGATATTGATCTTCGTGAACTTTATCCACCGGTGATTAACCCTCCGGAAATGGTTCAGGAGTGGATGTCAGCTCAGGAAGAAGACCTGGTTGAAATTACAGAACCCATTATGCTTGCAGAGGATTTTTCATTTTATCAACGTAAATATCCCAGCTTATTCTTTTTTCTGGGCACACGAAGCTCGGATGAAAATTTGATACATCCACTGCACCATGGTCGTTTCAATTATAATGAAACCGTTTTGGCGGTAGGAGTCCAAGCATTTCTTAATATACTGCTGCATCAATCTTCTGTGGAAATTAATCCGGAAAGCGAGCGTGCATAAATGATCCAGAATAATAAGCTGCGCGTTATCGACGTGAATATTTTATTTCTGGCAGGTTCTATTTTGTTTTTCACCCTTGGTTTCTATGCACAGACCCGGGAAATTTTTACAGGTCTTCTAATAACGCAGTTAGCGGTTGTTTTGCTGCCGGCAGTAGTAATAATGGAAGTAAAAAAAATGGATATAAAAGCAACTCTACAGCTGCATCCATTATCTTTCAAACAAATAATACTAACTGTTTTAATTACTTTATTTATGTATCCTTCAGCTGTTTTTGCCAACCTGATTATCATGAATATTCTAAGTCAATTTGGACAAGTCAATATTCCTCAAATACCGGCAGCAACCAGTTTTTTTGAATATATCCGATTGGTAGCCATAGTTGCACTGGTGGCAGGTGTTTGTGAAGAAGTTTTGTTTAGAGGTGTGATATTAAAAGGCTATGAGAGACTTGGTAACTTTAAAGCGGTTTTAATCACTTCTGTATTGTTTGGAATATTTCACTACAATATATACAATCTATTGGGACCGATTGTATTAGGTTTGGTTTTTGGTTCGTTGGTTGTTGTGACTAAATCATTATGGGCAGGGATTATTGGACATGTTGTTAATAATTTTTTAGCAATATCCATTGGCTACTTTTTCTTTTTAATGGAAGATTACATACCAAGTGATGAAATGGAAATTGCCGAAGTAACAATACAGGAGTCACTTTTTGCCAGTTTGATTTTTTTTGGTGTTCTTGCTCTGGCTGGACTTATGATATCGATCTTTCTGTGGAAACGTCTTAAAACAATATCTGACTTGCCAGTGGAAAAAGATCTTTTAAAAAATGAAAAAGATGATGGAAATCAGGAAGCATTGGATAAAAAAGTATCTATTATGGAATATATCCCATTAACAGGAGCAATACCGTTATTTATTTATATCATTGTCTGGCAAATCACATCAGTATTGGCGTCTGCTTAAAATGGACTCGTTTCATTGACAATCGAGCTTTTGATATGATAAAATCGTGAACGATGGGAACAATGGGTTTTCATTAATTTATTTTATGCATTAGGAGGAATTTGCGAATGGAAAAAGGTACAGTTAAGTGGTTCAACGCAGAAAAAGGTTATGGATTCATTTCCAGAGAAAATGGTGAAGACGTTTTCGTTCATTTCTCTGCCATTACAATGGATGGATTCAAAACACTCGATGAAGGTCAGGAAGTGGAGTTTGAGATTGTAGAAGGTGAAAAAGGACCGCAAGCTACAAATGTTAGTAAAGTTTGATAAATTTATTGTTTGATTTATCAAGGGCCCAAAATCTAGCTGGAAACTCCGGTAACGGATTCCTTATATAACGGGACGAAACAGGCTGGCAAATTCCAGCCTGTTTTTTAGATTTAATAATTTAATTTAGAGAGGATGACAGTCAGTGGATAAAATGATTCGTGTATCAGCAGGAAATGGTCAAATACGTGCCTTTTTTGTCCGGAATTCTGACATGCTTGAAAGGACAAGGGAAATACATCAATTATCACCGGTTGCTGCCGCAGCTCTTGGTAGAACCATGGCGGCAACAGCCATGATGGCTCAGATGTTGAAGGCTTCCGGGCAGAAAATAACCATCCGTATAAATGGTGGTGGACCTCTGGGAACGGTACTGTGTGTGGCGGATTACGATGGTAACGTAAAGGGCCTTGTAGATTATCCTCAGGCAGAAACAGAAAACATATCACCAGAGAAGCTAAATGTTGGAGCAGCGATTGGTAAAGATGGAGAAATTACAGTTATTAAGGACCTGGGGATGAAAACACCCTACATTGGGACGTATCCGCTAACAAATGGAGAAATTGCAGAAGACCTGACAGCTTACTTTCTTCACTCGGAACAGCAGCCATCTTCTGTGGGATTAAGTGTAAAAGTAAATGTGGACTATAGCATTTTAACATCTGGCGGGTTTATTATTCAGGTATTGCCAGACATTAGCGAAAAAGAGCTTCGCTTGTTAGAATCAAGGCTTTTAAACCTTCCGCCTTTGAGTGAATTATATGAGACCCTAAGAGATCCGGAAACAGTAATGCATACTGTATTGGATGGACTAAACCCCATTGTTTCAGAAGAAAAAAAAGTAGTGTTCCATTGCGACTGCTCCCGGGAAAGAATGGAAGAAGCACTTATAAGTCTTGGTGCAAAAGAGCTCAGCTCAATAATTGAAGAAGATGGACATGCAGAAATCAAATGTCATTTTTGTCTCGAAGCATACCAGTTTAATAAAATGGAACTTCGAAAACTAAACATTGAGGCCTTGGGTGAATAACAATAAGAATTTTGTAAAAAGTTTAGATAATTCTGTTGACAATGAATGAAAACCCTGTTAGAATACGTTTTAATTATTATAAACAATCAAATGCGAAGACGGAGACAGTAATGATACTTTGAACAGTTAAAGAGAGTCGGTGTACGCTGCGAGCCGATACTGTTGTATTATTTGAATCCCTCCCGAGCAGTTATCCAGAAATGATAAGTAAGGGTAGACGGAGAGCCCCGTTAAAGGCTTAAGGTTTGATTGAACCTGACACAATGGTTCTTCGTGATGAAGAACGATAAATGCGTTTAGATGGAGTTAGTGTTTTGCTTAGAGCAGTTATAGAGAGCCAGTGGTTGCTGCAAACTGGTACTGCGGTAAAATGCGACTCGCTCCGGAGCAGTTACCCTGAAATGAAGTAAGGGTAAACGGGAGGTCCCGTTATAGACTTAAGGTTTGATTGAACCTGAATCGAGTGGTTTTTACTGATAGTAAAAACAATTAGGGTGGTAACGCGTGGAATGTCCTCGTCCCTGCATATAAGCAGCGACGAGGGCTTTTTTAATGACTAAAAGGAGGCGTAAGAATGGATAAATATGTGTTGTCATTGTTGGTCGAGGACCAGCCGGGCGTAACTAGCCGTATTTCTGGGCTTTTTACACGAAGAGGCTATAACATTGAAAGCTTTTCTTCCGGTAGCACTGAATTACCGGGAATGACACGCATCACTCTTGTTGTCAAAGGTGACAAAGAAGTGTTGGAACAAATTCAGAAACAACTGAACAAATTGGTGGATGTAGTAAGTATAAAAGAACTAAAACCAGAATTGTCTGTTTACAGAGAGCTGGCCTTGATTAAAGTTGACACAGATGAAAAGACGCGTGCGTCTATTCTGGAAGTAGTCGAAATATTTAGAGGAAAGGTCATTGATGTCGCAACAGACTGTGTCATTTTGGAGGTGACTGGAGACCATAACAAAATCCAGGCATTTATTGAACTAATGGAGCCTTACGGTATACGGGAAATTGTCAGAACAGGTCTGACTGCGCTGGGACGCAGAGATCGCTAAAATAAAAGGAGGAACAATAAAATGGCTAAAATGTATTATGAAAGTGAATGTAAAATGGATGCACTGCAAGGCAAGAAGGTAGCGGTAATTGGATATGGAAGTCAGGGTCATGCGCATGCACTGAACCTGCATGAATCAGGGATAGATGTAATTGTTGGTTTGTATGAAGGCAGCAAGTCCTGGGCTAAGGCCGAAGAAGCAGGTTTAAAAGTTGATATTGCAGGTAAAGCAGCAGCACAGGCAGATGTAGTAATTATGCTTATTAATGACGAAAAGCAGCCCCAACTATACAAAGAAAGCATCGAACCGAATTTGGATGCGGGTAACTACCTTGTGTTTGCACATGGTTTCAACATTCAGTATGGGCAGGTTGTTCCTCCGGAAGATGTTAATGTATTCATGGTAGCACCAAAAGGGCCGGGACATACTGTCAGAAGCCAGTATCAGGAAGGAAAAGGTGTTCCCTGTCTTGTTGCGGTTCATCAGGATGTGACTGGAGACACCCTGGAAGTTGGACTGGCTTATGCAGCTGGTATTGGTGGAGCCAGAGCTGGTGTGCTTGAAACTACTTTCCAAGAAGAAACTGAAACGGATTTATTTGGTGAGCAAGCTGTATTATGTGGTGGTGTTACAGCTCTGATGAAAGCTGGTTTTGAAGTGCTTGTTGAAGCTGGATATCAACCTGAAAGTGCATATTTTGAGTGCCTTCATGAAATGAAACTAATTATTGATCTGATTAACGAGGGTGGATTAAGCTACATGCGTTACTCAGTAAGTGATACTGCAGAATATGGTGATTATAGTGTAGGTGAGAGGATCATCACTAATGAAACAAAAGATGAAATGCGAAAAGTTCTGAAAGAAGTTCAGGATGGAACATTTGCAAAGAACTGGATTTTAGAAAATCAGGCAAATCGCCCAAGCTTCACAGCTAAAAGAAAACTTGAAGCTGAACATCCTGTAGAGATAGTAGGAAAAGATTTGAGAAAAATGATGAGTTGGTTGAAAAAGTAATGGCGAAGGGATGAGGAATAATGAGCGAAAGTCATATTAAAATATTTGATACTACTTTGCGGGATGGCGAGCAGTCCCCTGGTTGCAGTATGAACCTTAAGGAAAAACTCGAGATGGCAAAGCAACTGGAAAAACTGAGAGTAGATGTTATAGAAGCAGGCTTTGCCATTGCTTCGCCTGGTGATTTTGAAGCTGTGAAAGCAGTAGCGGAAACTGTAAAAGAGGTCAGAGTTGCCAGTTTGGCTCGGACATTACCACAAGATATTGACAGAGCCTACGAGGCTGTAAAAAACGCTGAAGCTCCAATAATTCACACTTTTATAGCCACTTCGGATATTCATATGCAGTATAAGCTTAAATCAACACCGGATCAGGTACTGGAACGGGCTGTGGAAATGGTCCGACATGCTAAATCATATCTGGAGGATGTTCAGTTTTCGGCAGAGGATGCTACCCGTAGTCAGCCGGAGTTTCTGTACAGAATTTTCGAAGCTGTCATACAAGCGGGCGCAAAGGTAATAAATGTACCGGACACCGTTGGATATACAACGCCTGATGAATTCGCAGCATTAATTAAAGGTATCAAAGAGAATGTTCCAAGCATTGATAAAGCAACTATTGCTGTCCACTGTCATAATGATTTGGGGATGGCCGTTGCCAACACTTTAGCTGCAGCAAAGGCAGGAGCGACACAATTGGAGTGTACTGTGAATGGAATTGGCGAACGTGCAGGGAATGCTGCTATGGAAGAAATTGTGATGGCGCTGCAAACAAGATATGACTTTTATCAGAACAAGACCAATGTTGTGACACAACAGCTTTATCCGGCAAGCCGTTTACTTAGCCAGGTAACTGGAATGAAAGTTCAGAGAAATAAAGCCATTGTTGGTGAAAATGCATTTGCTCATGAATCTGGAATTCATCAGCATGGTGTCCTTGCTAACAAAAGCACCTATGAAATCATGACACCAGAATCCGTTGGATTGCATCAGAACCAGCTGGTACTTGGAAAGCATTCTGGGCGGCATGCCTTTGAAGATCGAATGAAATCCATGGGATATGATCTGGATAGACCTACACTGGATAAAGTTTTCCAATCTTTTAAGGAATTGGCTGACAAGAAAAAAGTAGTGTACAATAAAGACCTGGAAGCGTTGATCAAAGATAAGACACTTAAAATGGAAGAGTACTTCCAGTTACAGCAATTTGTCATTAACTGTGGTAATTTCATGACATCGACCGCTACGCTGAAGCTACGAAACTTTGATAAAGAGTTAGAAGCTGTATCCACCGGATCGGGGCCAATTTATGCCGCTTTTGGTGCGATAGATCAGCTAGTGGGTAAAGAGTACAAACTGGATGACTATTCTTTGCAGGCAGTTACAGAAGGAGAAGATGCCCAGGGTGAGGCTTTTGTTCAAATACGAAAAGGTGACGAACTGTACCATGGAAGTGGTATTAGTACAGATGTTATAGAAGCTAGTATTAAAGCTTATATCAATGCAATAAACCGTATGTTGAGCAATGAGGAAAAGCAGGACTTTTGATTTTAAACGAAATAATATTGAGGGAGTGGGTTAAAATGCATAAGAATATTGCTGTTATTCCTGGTGACGGTATCGGTCCGGAGGTCATGAAGCAGGCCCTCAAAGTTTTAAAACATATTGGCAACACCTTCAATCACCAGTTCAATCTATCTGAATGTCTGGCGGGTGGTGCAGCGATAGACAGGGATGGCATTCCACTTCCTTCTGAAACACTGGAGATATGTAAAAATGCTGATGCAGTTTTACTCGGTGCACTTGGAGGTCCAAAGTGGGATCATCTTGATGGTAAAAATCGGCCAGAACGGGCATTACTTATTTTGAGAAAAGAATTGGAACTATTTGCGAATCTGAGACCGGCTATTTTATTTCCTGCATTGAAGGATGCCTGTCCACTTAAACCAAGTCTGGTGGAAAATGGAATGAATCTTATGGTGGTTAGAGAACTGACAGGTGGAATCTATTTTGGAGATCAGGAAAAACTGAAAGATAGTAATGGAAAAGAAGCTGCTTATGATACCATGTATTATCATGAAGATGAAATACGCAGAATTGCTAAAATAGCTTTTGAAATGGCTTTAAAGCGTAAAAAGAAAGTATTAAGCGTAGACAAGGCAAATGTTCTGGAAAGCTCAAGGTTATGGCGAAAAATCATGATTGAAGTGGCCGCTGATTATCCAGGTGTTACCCTGGAACATATGTATATTGATAATGCGGCAATGCAATTAATACGCGATCCCAATCAATTTGATGTTATAGCGACGGGGAATATGTTTGGCGATATACTTTCTGATGAGGCCAGCATGATTACAGGGTCTATAGGATTATTGCCATCTGCCAGTCTTGATGCAAATCAAAAAGGGATGTTTGAACCAATTCATGGGTCTGCACCGGATATAGCCGGACAAGGTAAAGCGAATCCGCTGGCGATGATTCTTTCCACTGCAATGATGCTCAAAGCCTCTTTTGATCTGTCCGAAGAAGCTGATCGAATTGAAAAAGCAGTAGAGCATGTTTTGAATAGTGGATATCGAACGGAAGATATATATAGTGAAGGGACAACTCTTGTCAGTACGGAGTCTATGGGAGAAAGAGTTCTTGATGCAGTCAATAGCATGTAAAAAAGAAAGGTGTGTCACAAAATGCGCTTAAATGGGTCTCAAATTTTAATGGAATGTTTGCTTGAACATAATGTTGATACCGTGTTCGGCTATCCTGGCGGCGCAGTTATCAATATATACGACGCAATATATGAGTACCAGGATCGCATACGTCATATATTAACATCGCATGAACAGGGGGCTTCTCATGCCGCTGATGGTTATGCAAGATCAACAGGGAAAGTGGGAGTTTGCATTGCTACATCCGGCCCCGGAGCGACAAACCTGGTTACTGGGATTGCTACTGCCTATATGGATTCAGTTCCAATGGTGGCAATCACAGGAAATGTTCCTGTGTCACTACTGGGAAAAGATAGTTTTCAGGAAGTAGATATTACAGGAATAACGATGCCGATTACTAAACACAATTACATTGTCAAAGATGTTAATGACCTGGCGAAAACTGTCAGAAAAGCTTTTCATATAGCTCAGGATGGCAGACCTGGTCCAGTCTTGATAGATATTCCCAAAGATGTTACAGTTGCTTTGACGGAATATTCCAAAGAAGAAATTGAACCAGTCAGTGAACATACCGATGCAATTTGTGAAGAAACCTTAGATGCAGTGGTAGAGCTAATTAATCAATCTAAAAAACCTTTTATATTAACTGGTGGTGGAGTCATCAGAGCAAATGCTGCTGGCGAAGCCCTTGAACTGGTTGAAAAGATGCAATCGCCGGTATCTTCATCTCTGATGGGGCTTGGTGGAGTACCAACAAATCACGAATTGTTTACAGGTATGATAGGAATGCACGGAAGCAAAACATCAAACCTGGCTTCTTCAGAATGTGATTTGTTCATTGCCATTGGCTCCAGGTTTAGTGATCGTATTACCAGCAACACAAAATTATTTGCTTCGGAAGCTAATATAGTGCACATAGACGTTGATCCGGCTGAAATTAATAAGAACGTACGAACATTCTACCATGTGGCAGGTGATGTAAAAGCATCCTTAAAACGCCTGAATGAGAAACTGGTGGATAAAGTCAGTGTCGAGAGATACGAATGGAAAGAACAAATTATACATTGGAAGCAAGAGTATCCACTTGATTTTAATCAAAATGGCTCAATAAAACCTCACTATGTAATTCGAAAATTGAGTGAACTTACTTCCGGAAAAGCTATCATAACAACGGAAGTAGGCCAAAGTCAGATGTGGTCTGCTCAATATTATGATTATGTTCTTCCAAGAACCTTTTTATCATCAGGTGGATTGGGGACTATGGGCTATGGTCTTGGTGCCAGCCTGGGTGCAAAACTTGGTAATCCGGATAAAATTGTTGTCAATATTGCAGGGGATGGCAGTTTTTGCATGAACAACAATGAACTGGCCACAGCTGTTCATTACAATCTGCCGATTATTGTTTTAGTGCTTGACAATCAGGTTCTTGGGATGGTTCGACAATGGCAGGACTTATTTTTTGACAAACGTTTTTCCCAAACGGATCGAAACCGATGCACTGATTTTGTTAAGCTGGCTGAAGCTTATGGAGCAAAAGGATACCGGATGGAGAAGGTTGCGGACGTAGAGCCGATATTAAAAGAAGCATTAGAACAAAAGGTACCAGTGGTTATTCATTGCCCAATCGATCCGGATGACAAGGTATTTCCAATGGTACCGCCGGGAGCCGCCATAAGAGATCTGATTACTGAAGAGTCACAAGGTTAAAAACTGTTTGTCCGCTAGAAATGAGAATTATATAAGAGCCGCAGGGATAATTTTCCTGCGGCTCTAAGCATAACAGATTATTTTTTTCTAAAAACTGTGACAAACAACTTTTCATTTTCAAATAAAACATCGGCACAATCTACTAAGGATCCTAAAAGGTTAAGTTCCTGATAGCTTCTACTTTCGCCAAGTAAAGACCAGTAATAATCTTCTAGCTCATCCTGTCTTGGAGCATTTAGAACTTCATCCAGTTGCTCTAAATCATCTGGTTTTCTTTCGCATGTGCCCTGCAACATAATTTTCACCTGTTTTTGGCCATAGTGAATGTCCACTGAGATATTATCGATTTGGTGTGAAAAAAAATAAGCAATTAACTCGTCAATAACTTTGATTGTTTTCATACGTTCTTTTGTCAAGATTCAACATCTCCTTTAAAGAGTTTTAATGAATCGAAAAGAGGTGTTAATACGGCAGCAACGAAGCCGCCGGAAAAACCGTTGTTATATAAGTTCATTCCCCCATGAAGAAAGCCTACGTTCATAACCATTGACATATGTACAATACCGGCCAGGATACCAAAGGACCAGCCATAGGCGCCGGCAATGGGTGCCAGGGTGGTGCCGAACAAAGCTGCCAAAAGCGCACCGGTAGAGTTTACATCCCAAATCTGAAACATAGAAGCCAGATAGACACCTGCAAAAAGAGGCCAAACATTCTTAAGATGCTTACCAAAGGCACCAAATCCGACGATTGTGAAAATACCTCCTATAATAGGTCCATTTAGCTCTCCTCCGACTGCAAGTACATAGGCCATGGAAACGTACCCTAATAACGCCATATTAACAAGCGAGAGCCCAAAGCCGTTCAGAGAAACAAAATCAGAAACCAGTCGCCCTGAGTGCTTCAGAACCCATGAATACCCTTTCAAAGATCTATTATTGCAGAAGAAGCCTGTGATGAGCATTATTCCAAAAAATACACTGAAGTATATTGTGAAAGACCGGTTAAACCCTTCGGCTACAATTAAGGTGGAAGGGTTTTCGAAATCAAAAGACCTGAAAAGAGCCATAAAAACCATACCGGTAATACCGCAGGTAAAACCAATGTTATATAAATTGAATCCTTGATGAAACTTTACAAAATGGTTTGCCAGTGGAGGCAGCATGAATCCGGCCAATATACCGATCGCACAGCCTGCGATAAGAGCCGGCGCCTGGTCTATTCCATAACCAAAGGATACCTGACTGATCAGTGGGCCCAAAGCGGTACCAAAAAGAGCAGGCAAAATAAATTTACTAAATTTTTCCTTTTGGTAAAGGGAACGAAAATAAACACCGATGATAACTGGCCATATGTTGAAAATGTTTTTTCCGAAAAGTGCAAATCCTGCTACTGTAAATGCAGCAGCCATAACAGGGCCATTCATATTTACACCATTTTTATGAGCAAGATAAATGGAAATAAGCATTAGTATTCCTGCATTAAAGAAGGAAGCGCCTATGTTACCAACAACCATATAATCGGTGACGAGTATACTGGGAGCCACCATAATGCTCCCCATTCCACGGATTATTTCGCTGGGGCTGTTAAAAAATAATGAAGATATTAAAAGCAAAACAGCGAATCCAGTCATAATGGCATATTTAACTTTTTCTTCTGTTTCAACCACATAAACCTGTTCTTTTTCGAAAACGCTCTTTTTGGAAGGTGACTTGACGTGGATCGACTTTTCCAAAGATATACCTCCTGTGTAATCAAATTGATAAGTTAAAAATTTAACATAAACTGATTCATCAATAGTATATCAATTATTTTTAATGATTAAAAGTATATAACGAGAATTACTTGTATAAAACGCAAGAAAAAATGAAATAATGCAAAAATAGATAAACAATTTTCGAAATGAGTCAAGTCCAAAATAGTGTGTAATTTCCTCGGTAACAATGTTTAATCTTTTAATTCGAGTGGCTCACTTTTTCAGCAGCACAACCATGAGCGATTTATGCCGCGAAAGCCTCTTGAC
>QYZZ01000109.1 GCA_003838145.1 Tindallia sp. MSAO_Bac2 | reverse complement strand
GCTTGCAAGCAACTGGTGAATATGTTGGAAGTTGAAGTGGTGTGATTTCTCCGAAATTCCGCAGGACGAGTACCGGGAAGGGTGGTGACTCACCCCAGGGCAAATAGAAATAAGTCTATTTCGAAAGACAAAAAACCAAAATATAAATTATAAGACTTGCACAAAAGACAAATTTGGGATATTGTGGTGTTGGGGTGGTACTAATGATCTTAAAACGGGAAAAGTACATGAAAGAAATCAGATCCGTACTGGGAAAGCAGGTCATAAAAGTTTTGCTGGGCATGCGTCGTGTTGGTAAATCGACGTTACTTTTGCAGATTCAGGAAGAACTGATTTCTGAAGGGATTATGCCTGATCAAATGATCAGCGTTAATTTCGAATGGATGGAATTTGAGGCACTTAAAGATTATAAGGCACTTAATAAATACATTGAGGATAAAATGACGGAGGATAAGAAGTATTATGTTTTTTTAGATGAAGTCCAGGAAGTAGATGGGTTTGAAAAAGTGGTAAATTCCTTAAATGCAAAGGGACAGGCTGAAATATTTATCACCGGATCGAACTCTAAACTGCTTTCAGGAGAATTGGCTACGTATCTGACAGGAAGGTTTTATACCATCGAGGTATATCCTTTTTCCTTTGGAGAGCTTTATCATCAGAGAGAATCATTGGATAAAGGGTTTTTGGATTATATCACCATGGGTGGGCTTCCGGGAACTTTTCAGTTTGATTCTGAAAGGACTGCCAAAAACTACCTGCTGGATATGTATCAATCTATTTTATTCCGTGACATTGTGGAAAGAAACAGAATTCGTGATGTCAACCTGTTTAAACAGTTTATGCTTTATCTGATGAATAATGTCTCGCAGATTTTTTCTGCTGGAACCATTACCCGGTACTTAAAAAACGAAGGGCGGAAGTTATCCAGGGAGACGATTTATCAATACATTGAAGCGGCCAAAAATGCATATTTGATTTATGGGGTTCCCCGATACAATATAAGGGGTAAAGAATTGATGAAAACCAATGAGAAATACTTTATCAACGATGTTGGTATCCGAAATCTGTTTTTTGATAATGAGAAGGATATTGGGCAAGTCCTGGAAAATATTGTTTACCTGGAGTTAAGAAGAAGAGGTTATGAAATCTACATCGGAAAACTGGATGATCGGGAAGTGGACTTTATCGTCATCGATGGAGAATCAAAAACCTATATTCAGGTTACGTACCTGCTGGCAGAAGAAACAACCATTGAAAGAGAGTTCTCTGTACTGGAGGCAATTGATGACAATCATCCGAAAATGGTCATTTCCATGGATCGCGTCAATCGTTCCAGAAACGGTATTATTCACAAAAACATTGTGGATTTTTTGCTGGAGGATGAGTAGGAGGAAGAGTCGGGACGGAGGTCACTCGCCTTCGAGGTCACTCGCCTTCAGGGCACGCTTATCTCGTCCTATTTATATATGTTTTTTCTGTGTCCTATATCCACCACAATAATAATGATATTGCCATCATCAATTTCACAAATCACTCGATAGTCTCCAACGCAATATCGCCAAAATCCTTTAAGGTTTGAAGATAAGGCTTTGCCTTTTGATCTTGGTTCTTGCAGTTGCTCTAGTTTTCTCAGATAGCTTGTGATAAGTCTTTTGGTTGATTGGTCCATTTTTTTCAGCTGTCGAAGGCCGTCCTCTGTGTAAACAAGGCGATAACTCATAAACCAAGTTCCTTTTCAACTTCGTCAGCACTATAGGTTTTCAGTCCTTTTTCTTTCTTCTCAAGGTACTCCTGAACAATTTTAAGATCATATTCTTCTTCAATTCTTTCTAAAGCGAGTTCCCGCAAAAATTCTGAAACACTTTTATTTTTTGAAGCAGCATAATGTTTTATAAGTTTTTCATCTTCTGAGTTACACCGAACTGATAGCATTTTAATGCCCTCCCTCCTACAATGATTGTATTACATTGTATGACGGCGGTCAATCATTCTTATTAGGTGGACCGGGATGGAAGCGACTCTTCTTTTCGCACTTAAAAATAAGTATTTCAATGTAAATCCCGCTTGAGTTCCCGTTTAAAGATGTATAGTCGATAAAACTGAAGGCGATTTGGCTTGAATTCATAATTTTCATGAAAAATCTACACGTTTACCATGAATTGAATAAATGTTTATGCTAAACTGGTTTTAAAGAATATGAAACGAATGCAATGGCTTCAGTCCAAAATACTTCCGCACTCGCATTTGATAAAATTGACGATTAACCGGACTCAGGAGGGGGATCTTATGCAGCTAAACCTGGAACAGAAAAAGTTGATTCAGATGGAGCCGGCAGGGCACTGCCTGATCAAGGGAGTGGCTGGCAGCGGCAAAACCACGGTGGCGGTGCATCGAATTCCGTATTTGATGGATCACTACTGCTATGAAAAAGAGGATCAGATCCTGTTGGTGACCTTTAACAAAACCTTGTTGAACTACATAAAATATCTCTATGATAAAGTGGAAAATCCGGAGAGCCAGTTGGGCATGGCGGAGATTATGAACCAGGAGGTAAAGGTGGACATCAGGACCATCGATAGCATTGTGTTTAAATACTACAGGCGTATCTGTTCCCGGGATGAAATTAAGATTGCTTCCAATACGGAAAAATACCGGCTTATGTCCAAGGCCATTCACCTGCTGGGAGAACGTGAGAATACGCCCAAAGTAATTCATCAGAAAAATACCCGTTTTTTGCTGGATGAAGTGGAATGGATTGATGCCTGTCTCATTGACACGCTGGAGGACTATCAACAGGTGGACCGGATTGGTCGGGCTTCTAATATGATGGAAAAAACCCCTCAGAAACTGTTGAAGAATTCGGAAGTGAGAAGGGCTATTTATGAGCTGAAAGAGTTGTACCAGCAACTATTGGAAAAGGAAGGGCTGGCCGACTTCCGGCAGATGAACCGGGAAGCGCTGAAAGCTCCGGTGAAAAAGGAAGAAACCTATACGCATATTATCATCGATGAGAGCCAGGACCTGACAAAGGCGCAGCTGGAAATGATAAAGAGAATGCATCGGCCGAAGCAGTATGCCAGTATTACGTTCAAACCAGAGGGACAGTCCCTCTGGTTTATGGACGAGGAGAGGCGAAAGTGATGTAGTGCCAGAAACTATGCTATACTAATGTTGGGTGATGATATATGATGAAAATGACAAAAAATATAAAAGAAATTGGGGAGCGTTACGATCTGGAATTTATTGTAACTTTTGGTTCTTATGGAACGAAACGATTCACGGAAGAAAGTGATATTGACGTTGCCTTTTATGCAAAAAGAAAAATGGATTATGCAACAGAAGAAGCTCTGTTGATCGAAATTATTCAGTATTTTCGACGGGATAAGATTGACCTGATAAATCTACAAAAAGCACCGATTCTTTTGAAAAAAGAAGTGGCTTCCGACGGAAAGGTTCTTTACCAAAAGCCGTATGCTTTTGTGCGTTTTCAAAGCAAAGCATTTAAGCTCTTTCAAGAAATGAAGCCAATGTTGGATCGCCGGGCAGCGGAAATTTCCAGGCAAATCCGGGATATGTAAGCATTACAAGGAGGTCGAAAATGGGTGATCAGTTATATCTGGTAATGGAAAAACTGTATATAATGAAGAAATATATAAATGAACTGGAAGTGGTTGGTCAATTATCTTATGAAGAGTACCAGAAAGATTCTTTGAAACGATATGCGATAGAACGACTCATTCAGCTTATCGTTGACTTGGCCGTTGATATTAATAATTTGATTTTAGCACATCTGAAGCAACCAGCGTCTAAAGATTATTTTAACAGCTTCATCGAGCTGGGTGAGGCGGATGTGTTGCCGGTAGAATTTGCTGTTTCGATGGCGCCTTGTACCGGGATGCGAAACCGGCTGGTTCATCAGTATGAATCCATCGACTCGGAAATAATCTACCGGTCAATACCTAAAACCATCGATAACTTTGGAAAGTATATGAAGCATATAGACCAGTACGTGCGATGAAGAAGGTTTGGCACCATTTCTAAACCATAGTAAACCAGAGGGACAGTCCCTCTGGTTTACTATGGTTTAGAGGCAAGTGTTAGAAACTGGGTTAAAATGCAATACAGGGTGGAAGAAGTAGAAGCGTTGCAAAACGAAACTGAAGGATTGAGTCGGAATTTCATCTTACAGAAATTGCGCCAGAAAGCCCAAACCAAGCTTGCCCGGCTTTAGCCGTGGGATTAATGGCGCAGTGATACACTGTATTTATGAGCCAAGCATATAGAAGAACCCAAACAACTGTATCGCTGATTAATTATCATTTTGTATTTTGCCCAAGATACCGCCGAAAAGTATTGGTAGGAGCAGTTG